>CACXOM010000035.1 GCA_902769255.1 Oscillospiraceae bacterium | reverse complement strand
TAATTCATAATAATCTCTGATGGTATCATCAACCATCTTTAAGTCGTTATCAATAATTTGTTCCTCAAACATTCCGATAGGACTTTTAACTGTATCTTGCCCGTTAGTTTGAGTGGTGAAAAAGTATGCTCCGTCTTTAACATAAGTTTTTAAAACGATAGTAAACAATCCCTCAATCGTGATTTTCTCATCAAGCATTTTTCCTACTGTTTTAAATTTTTCGTTGTTGTTGCTATCTCGCTCAATGTGACCGAGAAAGTAGACGATTTTATCTTCCGGCAATTCATCAATCACAATTTGCACCAAAGTCCAGAAATTGAGCGCAATATCTGTAAATTTTTGAAATCCTGTTGTTTTTGCTTGCCTCATAAACTCGTTAGCCATTAGATATTGAGCGTCATCTATTACGACTTGAAATCCTGTTGTTTTTGCTTGCCTCATAAACTCGTTAGCCATTAGATATTGAGCGTCATCTATTACGACCGATTTTGTTTTAGACCTTTTTAAAACTTCTTCAATCTGAATATAGTTATCCGAATTAAAAGGTTTTAATTTTGATTTAAAAGGAAGTGGCTTTTTACCAACATTAATTATGCCGACTTCCGACTCTTTGAAGTTTCTCAATGAAGCGGATTTACCGCTGCCTGATTCACCTAATATAAGTACAGGAATACCCATTTTGTTAAATCCTTTCTATTTAATTTGTAAATTTTGTTAGGTTCTTTATTTTATCTCCAATCATAAAACATGTTACTTCTTCTTAATTCATAGATTTCATTTATTTCAATTGCTTTTTTAGGGTTGCCGTTAAGATACGCTTTTATCGGCTCATCATCGCCATAAATTAAACCATAAGCCATTGATTTTAAATCTTGAATGTCCGTGCATTTCTCGCAAAGAATTGTTAAAAATTCATTTCGTCCTTTTTCCGTCAACCGACTTAATAGTTTTTCAGGCTTAAACATTGCTGTCTTACAATGCGGACATATCGGCGTATAGTAAACTCGCTCAATACCGATTTCGATATATGGCGGTTTTTTTCTTGTTCGCCTGCATTTACAGATAAACTTGTCGTATTTATCGCATTTTGATACATTGTAATTTCTTACAAGTTTATCAAAAATATTTTGCATTTGTGCTTTTTTCTCGTTAAATTCATCGTTTTTTAAATAAAATTCATCGAGTTTATTTGCGTTAATTTTCATCATCAATCACCTCTATACACTCATCGGCACTCTCGCCTATCTCATTCATTACTTGTTTAAACTCTTGATTGAGCTTCTGCCGATATGCCCTCTTCAATTCTTTACGCTCTTTAATTTCGAGCGTTTTTTCAATTATTCCTGCAATTGTAAATAAGATACACGCACCCGTGAAAACTAAATCGATAATAACTAAATCACCAAGAATTTGAGCCATAATTATTTTCCTTTCTGCTTTACTTCATAATTGTTATACGCATATTCAATGCTCTTTTCTAAAATAGTACGAGGCGATAAGCCTGTATTTATAATCATTTCATTTAACATTGATATATGTGTAGTATCTGTTCTAAAATTGACATGGGTATTTCAAAAATTAATTTTTCCATTGACTTTCTCTCTTTCCTGTGTTACAATTAACACATAGTATTTGTACTTTATATGCGTAAGAGTCCTCATCGGCTTTCTTTGCCGTTGGGGGCTTTTTCTTTCGGTGTCAGCAAATCAATAACGCTGACATTCAACGCTTTTGCGAACAATACAATATCATAAAGGCTATAATGCAACTTGCCTCTAAACCTCTTTGAGATATTGCTTTGCCACAAGTCCGTTTTGATTTCAAGGTCTTTTTGCGTAATCCCTCTATCAATCATTAAATGCTTGATATTTTTGGTTATAACATCTTGCAATTCGCTTTCAAGCATTGCTGGTGTTTTTATTCGCTCGGCAATTCTGCTTTTACTCAAAACGCTCACCTACTTTCTTGTAAAATTTTTCCTTTCATGCTATAATGCACTTGAAAGGGGGTGTAAAACTTTGGAAAACATAAATAATATTTCTTCAATTCCTTGGACTGCTATCATTTCTGGTGTAACCTTGATTGCGGCAATTCTCTCACCGATTTTAACAACAATAATAAACAATCGTTATCAACTCAAATTAAGAAAATCAGAGTTTTTAGAAAAACACAAAGCCGAAGTTATTGAAAACTATTTAAAAAACGTTGGTGCTGTGATTAA
>CACXOM010000034.1 GCA_902769255.1 Oscillospiraceae bacterium | reverse complement strand
AAAAACCACCAGTCCAATACAGAATTGAACTGGCAGCTTAATTTTTTCTTTTTTTGTGTCTACTAAGTATTGACTACTTCACATTTGGCGTTCCTTTTTTGTGTTTTATTTAGAATTTGTCGTCTTCGTAAGGGTCGTTTGCGCCCTCGTTTGAATAAGTTGTTTGCGTAGGAACTTCAGGGTCTTTGCTCTCTGCGATAACATCAAGAGACAAATATTTTTCAAATTCCATTTTAATTTCTTCAAATTTCATTGTAAAATATCTCCTCTCAATTAATCGTTTGCGGCTGCCCAATGGTCAACCAATGCTTTTGTAGTCGGGTCTAAAATCGCATAATCGCTACCTTCGTCAGCAATAAAAGCATCTGCAACTGCTACAACATTACGAGTTGCTGTTGTGCCTGAATAATAGTAAGTATCACCGATTTTAACATAACCGCGAGCAACAAAATCTCTTGTTAAGTTAGCTTCTTTAATATTTACAATTGAGCCTACAAATTGGTTGTTTGCCCAGAATTCCATTACACTATATGCAACATCAATAGCGTTTCCGTCGTTATAATCTTCAATATCAAGTTCATCGCCTACTAAATTTGCAGGTCCGATAAGAGTACCGAAGCTAACTGTTTCGCTTTCGGTATTAAGTGCGTTTACAGCACTCATATCAACAGTTGTGCTAAAACGAATACCGTTCTTTTGACCTAATCTAATTGATGCGCCATCAGCAGTTGCTACAGGAGATTCGGGTTCAGCACTGCCTGAAATTTCGCCGCAAGAAATCAACTGAACATCTTTAATGTAAAAATAAAATGCAGGATTGTTTACATATAAAACGACTGATTTAACAGTATCATTGTTAAATGCATCGGAAGTAACTGCGGTTGAACCGCCTATATTGGATCTGTATTGATTAATTCCAGCGGTGTGCAACGGCCATTTATCATCATCTTTATAAGCACTGCTGTAATTAGAAAAACCGTTATCGGTTCCGTTCCATCTTGCTGTCCAACTGTCAGTTAAATAACCGCCGCTTGTTGATGGGGCAAATCTGAAATTGTCCCAATTGGCAAATACAGAGTAACTTCCATCATAAGTAACACTGCCCGTGCCCGATTGCAAAGTAGAAGTAGTACCTAAACCAAATGCAAACTTTGAGCCTGTAACTTCAGAATTATCAGACGGTTTCCAGTTTCCTGCTATCCACGCTCTAATACCGACAACTTTTGAAAAATCAATTCCATCAGGAATCGAAAAAACAATTGCACCGGGGTCATATTCAGTCCTTTGAACTCTCATTACATCAGTATCTACACCACCGACATCAATTTTGGTGAATGTAGGACTACCCATTACCGAAGTATGAGCAGGTACTGTTTGGTCTGCTGCCGACCAAATTGTTGTGTAAGTCAGTTCTTCATCAGCCGATGAGTTCACAGCAACTAAAGCTGTTACCATCATTAATAAAATTGCTATTGATAATGTAATCGATATAATTTTTTTCATTATTATCTTTCTCCTTTTAAGTATTTTGCGTGCTAATCATAAACTAATATAACACACACTCTTTATAGCAACCCCAAAACCTTTTGTCAATACAAAAACCGAATATTTTTGATTTATTTTTCAAAAGTTTACAAGTTTGTATATTTTTTTGTTTAAAATACATAATGTATATGTTGTAATGCCATTTTGTGGTTTTTATAAAAAACACCTCATCCGTCAAGCGATTGCCACCTTCCCCTCGAGGGGAAGGCTTTTTTGTTTGTGCAATTTAAAATTAACCTTGTAGGGCGGTGCCTTGGTGCCGCCGTTTTGCAGATTTATATTTTTTTAGCAAACTTTGGCGGGACGGTTCAAGAATCCGACCCCTACATAGTTTGATGAAAATTTTAGGTTCGTTGTAGGGGATGGCTTACGGTGCATCCCGATAAGAAAAACTAAAATTTTTATCAAAAATTCAATAAAAGTACAAATTAAAAAGCCTTCTCCTCGAGGAGAAGGTGGGTTTTGTGAAACAAAACTCGGATGAGGTGTAAAGTTTGTGCAATACAATAAAAAACGGCGGGAGCAAAGCCCCCGCCCTACAAAGTATTTATATATTTTTATCAAATTTACACCCCT
>CACXOM010000033.1 GCA_902769255.1 Oscillospiraceae bacterium | reverse complement strand
TTAATCACAGCACCAACGTTTTTTAAATAGTTTTCAATAACTTCGGCTTTGTGTTTTTCTAAAAACTCTGATTTTCTTAATTTGAGTTGATAACGATTGCTTATTATTGTTGTTAAAATCGGTGAGAGAATTGCCGCAATCAAGGTTACACCAGAAATGATAGCAGTCCACGGAATTGAAGAAATATTATTTATGTTTTCCAAAGTTTTACACCCCCTTTCAAGTGCATTATAGCATGAAAGGAAAAATTTTACAAGCGAGGTGAGATTATGAGTAAAAGCAGAATTGCCGAGCGAATAAAAACACCAGCAATGCTTGAAAGCGAATTGCAAGATGTTATAACCAAAAATATCAAACACTCTATGATTGATAGAGGTTATAACCAAAAAACGCTTGAAAGTCTAACAGGCATTAGGCAGGGAAATATATCAAAAAGATTTAATAAGGATTTACACTATAGTCTTTATGATATTGTATTGTTCGCAAAAGCGTTGAATGTCAGCGTTATTGATTTGCTGACACCAAAAGAAAAAGCCCCCAACGGCGAGAACTCTTACGCATATAAAGTACAAATACTATGTGTTAATTGTAACACAGGAAAGAGAGAAAGTCAATGGAAAAATTAATTTTTGAAATACCACAAAAGCGAGCATTGCTCACTTGTACGCACGTAAATTTCAGAACTGATACAGACCACATTTCAATGTTAAATGAAATGATTGAAAAAACGGGGCTGGCAACACGAGATGTTTTAGAACGATGTATCGAATACGCCTATAACAATTACGAAATCAGAATTGAGGGCGATTGAAATGATTGAATTGATAGTATTGTTTGTAATTGAGATTTGTGCGTTAGCCGTTATAATCTCGGTGATTGTCGGAGTCGGAGCGATAGCGTTTCTGATACTTCGGAAGTATTTTCGTCATCAGAACAAGAAAAACAAGCGAATAAAAATTAATGTTAATTTTAAATCGGAAATGAACGAAATCGGCGAGAGCGCCGAAGAATGTTATGAAGTATTGGGGGAAGAATAATGGCTAAATGTGAATACTGTAACGAAGAATTAACAGGTAATGTTAAAGTTTCACCATTAGGTAAATACTATTGCATAAGTTGTTTAGAAGATATGACCATCGCTGATGTTTGCGAGGAGTTTGATATAACAGCACAAGAGATTTTAGACGAAATGTGCAATCTTCGTGAAGTCAATATTGAAGACGAAGAACAGGCGGAAATTGACGATTTTAGGTATCGTGAGTATGTAGAAAATAAAATGACAGAAAGGTGAAAAAATTATGGAAAACGAAAAATTAACAGAAAATATTGTATTAAATAAAAAACTTGAAAGCTATAAATCGGATTTACACGATTATGTTGCACCGCAAGAATTAACTGTAACAATTACACTTTCAGAATATCGAGAATTGCTAAAAGAAAATGCAGTTTCAAAAGATAAAATTGAAAAACTCGACAATGAGAAATGGAAGTTAAAAAGACAAATCGACAAACTTCAAGAACAAGTTGAATATTTTGAAAGTTTGATGTGCAAACAAGATGAAATAGAAACAACTGATAATAAAGATATTACAGAGCAAGAATAAGGAGGTTAAAAAATGAGTTTATATACAATTGAAAAGTCTATTGAAGAGTTGTTGACACAAGGTTATCAACAGTTTATTGATGAAGAAACAGGCGAGTTTGATGAGCAAGGTTTTCAAAACGCTCTTGAACAACTCGAAATTGACAGAACTGTAAAAATTGAGAATTACGGTTTAGTTATTAAAAATCTGCGTGCCGATATTGAGGGGCTTAAAGCGGAAAAAGAGGCGATTGAAAACCGCAAAAAGTCTAAAAAAAAGACAATCGAAAGATTGAGCAAGTATTTAGCGTTGGCTCTTGACGGAAAGCCGTTTGAAACCGAAAAAATTGCTTTGAGTTTTAGACGCTCTAAGCAGGTACAAATTGTTGATAAAACAAAAATACCTGAAGAGTTTATGAAAATTCAAATCATTGAGAAAAAAGAACCTAACAAAATTCTTATCAAGAAGTTAATTAAAGATGGATTAACAATTGAGGGAGCAAATTTATTAGAGGTTCAAAATTTACAAATTAAATAGAAAGGATTTAATAAAATGGGTATTCCTGTACTTATATTAGGTGAATCTGGCAGTGGTAAATCTGCTTCGCTGAGAAACTTTAAAGAATCGGAAGTTGGAATAATCAATGTAGGTAAAAAACCACTTCCTTTTAAAACAAAACTAAAACCTTTCAAAACAAAATCGGTCGTAATAGATGACGCTCAATATCTAATGGCTAACGAGTTTATGAGGCAAGCAAAAACAACAGGATTTCAAAAATTTACAGATATTGCACTTAATTTCTGGACTTTGGTGCAGATTGTAGTTGATGAATTGCCTGAAGATAAAATTGTTTATTTTCTCGGTCATATTGAAAGAGATGGTAACGGTAACGAAAAATTTAAAACAGTAGGAAAAATGCTTGATGAGAAAATCACAATTGAGGGCTTGTTTACTATCGTTTTAAAAACTTATGTTAAAGACGTTGAGGAACAAATTATTGATAACGACTTAAAGATGGTTGATGATACCATCAGAGATTATTATGAATTAAATAAAAAGGAGACTAAATAATTATGAAACAATTTAAAGGTTATGACAAGGTTCAAGCAACTATTGAAAGAGAACAGTTACCGAAAGGAGCATATATTTGCATTATTAAAAATGCAGAAGTTAAAGAGTATAAAGGTCAGAACGGTGATTTTGAGAAATTTGAAGTTGCGATTGATATTGCAGAGGGCGAATACAAAGACTTTTATGCTAACGATTACAGAATGCAACAAAGTGAAGATAAGAAATGGCGAGGAGTTCTTCGCCAATATCTTCCTAAAGATGATGGAAGCGAAAAAGACGAATGGGCTAAATCTGCGTTTAAAGCCTTGATTATTGCTATTGAAGAAAGCAATGAGGGATTCCATTGGGATTGGGACGAAAGCAAGTTAAAAGGACTGAAAGTCGGCTGTTTATTCCGCAATGAAGAATGGGAGTTTGACGGCAGAAACGGTTGGACTGTAAGACCGTTTAAGTTTATTGAAGCCGAAAGAGTTAAAAACGGCAAATTCAGGACTTGCCGTTCTGATGGACATTTTTGAAGTTAAAAATGCTCTTGAAAAAATCTGTGTATTAGTAGATACGAGAGAGCAAGACACTATGGCTTTTAGAGAACGAGTTAAAAATATCGGATTCCCTTATAAAAGGCAAAAGTTGGATTTCGGCGATTATTCTGCAAAGGTAGTCGCCGAAAGCGAAACTATTGATTTTTCGGATGATTTTGCTATTGAACGCAAAATGTCACTTGACGAACTCTGTAACTGTTACTGTAATGGCAGAAAGCGGTTTGAGCGTGAATTTTTGAGGGCAAAAGAAAAGAATGCTAAATTATATTTGCTGATTGAAAATGCGGATTTTGACAAGGTTTTTAATGGCGAATATCGTTCACTTATGCAACCGCAGGCACTTATTGCCTCAATTATTGCTTGGCTTGCAAGATATAATTGTCAACTGCTTTTTTGTTCGGCAAAATTAAGCGGAAATATCATCAAAGAAATAATATACAGGGAAGTCAAAGAAAGGCTTGAAAGTAATGTTAAATAGTTACATAGAAACAATTACAAACAATGTAACAATGCTTGACATACTCGAAAAATACGGTTATTCGTTAAATCGGCACAAAGAGATGTTATGTCCTTTTCATAATGAAAAAACACCGTCTTTTACCGTTTTTGCCGATGATAAGCGTTTTAAATGTTTCGGTTGCGGTGAGCAAGGCTCTGTTATTGATTTTGTGATGAAGTTATTTGATTTAAAATTCTATGACGCATTACAAAAGATTAATGATGATTTTGGT
>CACXOM010000032.1 GCA_902769255.1 Oscillospiraceae bacterium | reverse complement strand
TCACCGCTTTTTGCTAAAAACTTGCCACCGGCAACTTTTCTTAACGCAAAAACCCTCTTAGGGTTCAAGTCCGCACACGACTTGAACGAGGCTTTGGAGCTGGTGGACGGACTTGAACCCCCGACCTGCTGATTACAAATCAGCTGCTCTACCAACTGAGCTACACCAGCGTGTAAATTTGAACGCCTAAATAATATACCATACCAACACCAAAAAGTCAAGTGTTTTTTTGCATTTTTTTGAAAAAATCATCATATTTTTGACTTTTAAAAAAACACTTGACTTTTCAAAATATATTTGATACAATTAAATTGTACAAAATATAATTACGGAGGTAAAATTATGAGTATTTATGATTATTCTGTAAAAAACGCTAAAAACGAAGATATTTCGCTCAAAACCTTTGAAGGCAAGGTTTTGTTAGTGGTAAATACTGCAACCGGTTGCGGTTTTACTCCGCAATATAAAGATTTGGAAAGAATTTACGAAAAGTTTAATCAAAAAGGCTTTGAAATTCTTGACATTCCTTGTAATCAGTTTGCAGGGCAAACACCGGGCACAGATGAGGAAATTCACGAGTTTTGCACATTAAAATACAACACAAAATTTGAGCAGATGAAAAAATCAGATGTAAACGGCGAAAACGCTTTACCGCTTTTTGAATATCTTAAAAGTAAAAAAGGTTTTGAGGGGTTCGGTAAAGGTGTAAAAGCGCTCGCTATGAGCGCAATGCTTAAAAAAATCGATAAAGATTACAAAAATAACGCTGAAATTAAATGGAATTTCACAAAGTTTTTGGTAGATAGAAAGGGCAATGTTATCGCTCGTTTTGAGCCTACTGTCGATATGAAAAAAGTTGAAGAAGAAGTAGCAAAACTTATATAATGAGGTGTGTTTATGAATGATGAAGCGTTAAAACTTCAAAATCAATTGTGTTTTCCGCTTTATGCGTCAGCAAGAAAAACGGTTGGTCTTTATACACCTTATTTAAAACCCCTTGGTTTAACCTACACTCAATATATTGTTTTTTTGGTTTTGTGGGAGAAAGACGGCATTTCAGTTAATGAGATTTGCGAAAGGCTTATGCTTGACAGCGGAACAATTACTCCGCTTTTGAAAAAGTTGGAAAAAAGCGGTTATATTGAGCGTGTTCGCAGCAAACAGGACGAGCGAAGCGTTGTAGTAAATTTAAGCGAAAAAGGCAAAAAATTAAAAGAACAAGTAAAAGATATACCGCTTAAAATAGGAAGTTGTATAAATCTTTCTGAAGATGAAGCAAAAATGCTTTATAGTATTCTTTATAAATTAATGGAGAATTAAATTTTATGAACAGAGAAAAAGTCATTATAAAAACAAGCATTATCGGAATAATTGCAAATGTATTTTTAGCAGGATTTAAAGCGTTTATAGGCTTTATTTCAAATTCTGTTGCAGTTATTCTTGATGCTGTAAACAATTTAAGTGATGCACTTTCTTCAATTATAACAATAATCGGAACAAAACTTGCCGGTAAAGCTCCTGATAAAAAGCACCCTTTGGGTTACGGCAGGGTAGAGTATTTGAGCACAATGATAATTTCGGTTATTATTCTTTATGCCGGTGTTACTTCTTTTATTGAATCGGTTAAAAAGATAATAACCCCTGAAAAGCCTGATTATTCAAGCGTTTCTCTTATTATTATTGCGGTTGCGGTAGTTGTTAAAATAGCACTTGGACTTTTTGTGAAAAGCAAAGGAAAAAGAGTTAGCTCTGAATCTTTAATTGCATCAGGAACAGATGCGCTGTTTGATTCGGTAATATCTTTTTCAACGCTTGTTGCCGCTTTTGTTTATTTGCTGTTTAATGTTTCGCTTGAAGCATGGCTCGGCGCAATTATTTCGGTAGTAATAATAAAATCAGGCTTTGAAATGCTTAAAGATACGGTTAGTTTAGTTTTAGGCGAGCGAATAGAGGCAGAATTTGCAAAAGCCGTTAAACAAACTATTTGCTCTTTTAGCGAAGTGAACGGTGCATATGATTTAATTATTCATAACTATGGTCCGCAAAAGCAAATTGCCTCGGTACATATTGAAGTCGCTGATACAATGAACGCCGAACAACTCGATTTTCTCGAACGCCGTATTACCGAAAAAGTTTATTCAGAACACAGCGTTTATATGACGGGAATTTCGGTTTATGCTCTTAACACAAAAAATAATTCCGCTAAAAAAATAATGGAAAATATTTATAAAACCGTTTTAGATTTTGAAGAAGTCCTCCAAATTCACGGGTTTTATATTGATGAACAGAAAAAAACAATTCGATTTGATGTAATAATTGATTTTGATATCAAAAATATTTATGAAAAATTTGAAAAAATTAAATCTTTAGTGCAAAGTCAATATCCCGAATATAAAGTTGAACCAACACTTGATTTTGACATAACAGAATAAAAATTTTAGCAAAAAACTCTGCATGTAATATGCAGAGTTTTTATTGTAAAACGAAAACCACGCGATAGTCGCGTGGTTGGAAAGAGGTTAACCGATGAGGAAAATCCTCCGATTGTGATATAATTAAAAAGACCTGCCAGTC
>CACXOM010000031.1 GCA_902769255.1 Oscillospiraceae bacterium | reverse complement strand
TCATCAGTCAGACCGTCTCTTGCCCAACCTTCAAGCAAAGTTAAATTTTCGTCTTCTAACCAATATTCGTATTTTGCCACTCATCCCACCTCTCATTTTTTTTGGTAAAATTAAAAGCACCCGATAACCTTTCGAGTGCTTAAATATAATTTTTCATGTTATTATTATAACACTTATTTTTTCCCCTGTGTATGCGTTTTTTTAAAATATTGTTTTTTTTGAAAAAAATTAAAAGTTTTTTAAAAAAAGGCTTGACATATACCTACATATATGTTATAATTAATACAGTGAAAGAGAGGTGAGTACATTGGAATAAAAGATTGGATAACTTTTGCTATGACATTATGGTCAAACACAGTAGCAACAATCGCTATGATAATAACCATAAAAAATAGCAAAAAGAAAACCGCTAAAGTCAAACCCATCAAAGTAAAACGAAAGCGGTAATAGTCAAGGGGTTGGAAACAACCCCTAAACTATCTATCTTTATTCTAAAACAAAACTATGAAAAAATCAAGTATTATTTTTATTATTTTAGCGTGTATGTTTTCAACTACCAGTTTTTTAATCCCTTTTCCGTATAGATACTTTACACTTATTTCAGCATTAATATTTGCAACCATTGCACTTATTTTTGCAATCAAACAAAAAAAGGAGTAATAAACTATGGCAAAAGTTTCTTATGAAGTTCAGAAGCGTTATCGTGATAAAGCGATTCGCCGCGTAGTTGTTGATTTGCCGAAGTCGCAAGCAGAAAAATGGGAAAAAGCTTTAACCGCTGACGGCAAAACAAAATCGGGTTTTATTAAAGAGGCAATAAATAACTATCTACAATCAAAGGCTGATTAGTTTCAGCCTTTTTCTTTTTTTACAGCAACCCCAAATTATCAGCAACCCAATATAAAAATCTCATTCGCCAGCGTGACCAAGTCATTTTATCGGCGAAGTCCGGATATTTTATTTTATGAACAACATTGTCAAATATGTATTGGCGATATTCCATAGGGATTTGCTTTAGTGCATCTTCAATTGCATTTATCGTATTCATTGTTTCAACAATTGCAATTGCTTTTTTCTCGGTTGGTTTACCAACATTTTTCGACTTAGGCATTCCGTCATCAGCAGCGTTACCATGAATAATGTCATTAACCTTTTCAAGCATTCTCGGATAGTCTCTAACAGTATGAAGAACCCGCAAGTATAACGATTTATCAAGTCTATATTCCTTTGCCTTTTTTGGTATGTATTCTTTCATTTCTCAATCACCTCAATAAATCAATTTTTTCGAGTTCCTCTACTCTTTTTCTATAATCGTCAGCCTTTGCAACAGCATAATCTGCTCTTTCTCTTTCGCTTGCTTTTCCTGACGAGCCTACCGCTAAACCTATAAAGAAAGAAACTACACCGACTACTATTGTAATTCCTATTGCTAACCATATGCTCATTAATCGTTTAACCTCTTTTTCGTTCGTTCGATTTTATTCTTTTTTATTGTTGAAAATTCTCTATTTGAAATTTTATAAATATATCGTAGTTGTTCAAGCATTATTGAAACATCAACCATTTCTTCTTTAACTTCGGTTAAGTTTTTTGAGTTGCGATTTATGTTTTTTAACAATGCTTTTTGTAGTTCCGACATTTCTTCAACAGCAACTAAAACTTGTGTTTCAACACCGTATTTCTGTATTAATGCCTTAATAAAATCTTTGTTCACTTAATATCACTACCTTAAAATAAATTTAATTGCTCGCCTTGTGCTTGTTCTCTCTTTTTGTATTTATCACTTGGCTTGTATTCCTTGTCGCCGTAAGTTGTATAAAACACATCAAGCGGGTTAAAATTAAAATATTTGCATTTATTAGGGCGTTTAGCCTTTTTTGCGTCATACATTCGCCCTGCACCGTTATTTCCGCACGGTGCATTAGCGGTACAAATAAAGTCTGTTGCTTCGCCGTTATAATCAAAAGCGTTACTGCAATATCTACAATACTGTTTCATTTTTTATCTTCCTTTTTGTTTCTTTAACTTATTTAACCCATAAAACCGCTTGCTAACGACATTTCGTTTTGTGTTTCTACCGTTTTAACCAACGGTTTGTGGGTTTAAGAAACAATTTCGCAAAGAATTTTTCTAAATTCATTTATCCATTGTTCAGTTTCTCTAAACAAAAATTCAGTGTCATTAAAATCTGTATATATTCTAATTTCACCCGATGTAAATCCGCTTGCCCAAAAGGAAAAATCCCTTGAATAAGCCCCTGCCGAATTTTCACCGGCGAAGCCGAAGTGTACCCGGCTTCTTTTAAAATTTCACTCGCCCTCTCAGGCTTTATAACAGTAATCATTTTTTATCACCTGAATTTCTGTCAATCATCAAGCAGCCGCAAGGGCAAGTTTTAATATCTTTCAATTTTTCTTCAGTTTCGTTATTAGGTACAGCAACCATAAATTCAAAACCACAGTTTTTACATTTTAAATTAAGTATCACTCAAACCGCTCCTTATTTCCAATACTATATAAGAAAGTCTTTTTAAAATTTTCATCGTTATAATATATTTTTTTAGGGTCTACTGAACAAAGTTTTAAATATTTATTAAAAAACTTAAATTCTTTTGATTCAGCATAAACATTTCGGCAAAAATTAATAACTTCATACAAATCATTGTCATATTTAATAATGTCACTTGTATTAATTGGTGTTTCCGCTGACATAACAAAAATTTCACAACCGTTTTTGCTTTCTGCGTATGCTAAATTTACCATTTTTTCCACTCAAACCACTCCTTTTTTTCTAAATCGGTAAACTGATTATTTTTTGTGTCTTTTCTTGTGACATTCTCTACATAATGTTATAAGGTTTTTCGGCTCGTCACCGCCACCTTCACTAACAGGTATTATATGATGTATGTCTAATTGTCCGTCACTTACTGGTAAATATACGCCATATTCATTTTGAAGAGCGTGAAATTCATCACAATCTTGGCAAGTAAAATTGTCGCGGTATAAAATGTTAGTACCATACGCTCCGCGGCCTCTATGCCACACAGTAGTATTTTGAAAAACAATACTGCATTTATCACTACAATAAGATTTTCTTCGTTTATTTGTTATCTTTTTACCGCAATACAAGCAAAATCCTTTATCAACATATTGAGGTTTATCAAAATAAACATTTTTCTCTCCATAGTTTTTTACTGCTTCATATAAAGGAGGTAACGGTCGTCGCTTTCCGTCAATTTTCCATTGCGGAATAAATATCTCATTTACAATTCTACCCATTTTGTTCCTCTTCTAAATGTGCCGTGCATAATATATTCAAAGATTTTTCGGGATTTTCTTTATAATACTTTTGAATATAAAATTTTTCCCTTTCTAAAATGTTTTCACCGGTCGGAACAATCTCAATCACTTCAAATTGATAATCTGTAATGTTTTTGATTGGGAATCGTTCTGTTTTTAGGTGTTGTCCCCAACGAAAAACAGGCAAATAAATTGTTTTTCCTATATAAAATTCCTCTGTGGATTTTTTTGATATTTTATAAATATAGCCCGCAATATTTTTACGCTTGAAATCTTCTCTTGAAATATAACTTTCATCAACTAATCCACTATCAAGACATTTTTTGCGTTCTTTTTCTATAAAATGTTCTTTGCATTTGCGAGAACAAAAATGTAAATCACCATATTTATCAAACTGAGCACATAAATAATTCTTTATTTCCCAATTTTCTAATCGTACAGATTTATCAACATAGCCAACAACTTTACAACCGCAACAAGAGCATTTATATTCAATTCTATTGAAGTATCTTTCCGTGTTAAAACAATGCTCGGCAATGATAATACAATACAAATCGCCAATGTTTAGTTTTTTTGAGTTACGAAAAGCAATATTTTCCCCATATTCATTTTTAATGAGTTCTTTGAAATGTTCTCTGCTATCGCATATTTTGCAATCCATAGTTAATTCCGTGTTGTATGATATGCCTGCAAAATTGTGCATATTTTCCAATTGCTTTTCTAAATCTGCAACTTCGTAAATTCTATATATTATTTCAAGCATTTTTTCACCTCATTAAAAAGTCACACATATATTTAGGACTGCAGCTGCAACCCAATATATTGATTTCTTATAATCACCGCTGACAGCATAAGGAACCGCTGACAGAAAATCTATTATAATTAAAATTAACGGAAAAATTTTTTCTTTCATATTTTTTGCCTCCTGTTAAGAACTACATACTTCTTTCTTGCTTGTTTAAGTCTGGCTACTCTGCAATTATAACAATATTTATTTTGTTTTTTCTCGTAAAAAGTACAACCGCACCGAACGCAACCTTGCGGTGATATTTTTAAAAATTCGGTACAACTGTCACAATCAGTACAGTTTTTAAGGCACCCGTGTATATCGCTCCAATTCTGACACATATCT
>CACXOM010000030.1 GCA_902769255.1 Oscillospiraceae bacterium | reverse complement strand
AAAAACCACCAGTCCAATACAGAATTGAACTGGCAGCTTAATTTTTTCTTTTTTTGTGTCTACTAAGTATTGACTACTTCACATTTGGCGTTCCTTTTTGTATTTATTATAAACTTATTCTGCTTTTTTGTTTTTTGAAGTTAATGCTTTTACCAAAAGCAAAATAGCAACTGTTAAAACAATCATTACAGGCAACACAATCCACGCATTTTGAACAAAGCCTGCGAAAACATAACCTATAAACGAAATTCCCGCAACGCTTAAAGCGTAAGGCAACTGTGTTGAAACATGGCTGATATGGTCGCATTGCGCACCAGCTGACGCCATAATTGTTGTATCGGAAATTGGCGAGCAATGGTCTCCGCAAACTGCGCCTGCCATACAAGCAGAAACTGCAATAATTGTAATTGCACCGTCTGCACCCGAGAAAACGCTTAAAACTATCGGAATTAAAATGCCGAATGTTCCCCAAGATGTACCTGTTGAGAACGAAAGTCCTACTGCGATAAGGAAGATAATTGCAGGCAAGAAATTCATAAATCCGGCTGCTGAACCTTCAATAAGTTGTGAAATGTAAACTTTTGCGCCGATGCTGTCGGTCATAGTTTTCAAAGTCCAAGCGCAAACCAAAATCAAAATTGCAGGCACCATTGCTTTAAAGCCTTCAGGAATAGAGTCCATACAATCTTTAAAGGAAATTACTCTGCGACACAAGAAATAAATTACCGCAAAAATAATTGTAACAAACGAGCCGTAAACCAAACCGACTGAAGCGTCAGAGTTTGAAAAAGCGCCGATAAAGTCATATTGGTACTTACCGCCAACTTCAAAAAATCCGCCCGAATAAATCATACCTAAAACGCAAGCGATAATAAGGAAAATAACAGGAATAACAAGGTCGCAAACTCTGCCTTTTTCGTTTACCACTTCGTTTTCATCTTTATTAACAACGCTTTTTGTTGTGAAAATATCGCCTTTAAATTCAGCGTTGTATTCGTGTTTTTTCATAGGACCGAAGTCAAATTTTGTAACCGCCAAAACAATCATCATAACAATTGTTAAAATTGCGTAGAAGTTGTAAGGAATTGCGTTTACAAAAAGCGACATACCGCTTGATTGACCTGCACCTTTTGCAAAGCCGGCAACTGCGGCTGCCCAAGATGAAATAGGAGCAATAATGCAAACAGGAGCGGCGGTAGCGTCAATAAGATAAGAAAGTTTCGCTCTTGAAATTTTCTTTTTATCTGCAACAGGGCGCATAACCGAGCCTACTGTTAAGCAGTTGAAATAGTCATCAACAAAAATAAGTATACCGAGTGCAATAGTAGCGAGTTGAGCGCCTACTCTCGATTTAATATGAGCTGCAGCCCAACGGCCGAATGCGGCAGATGCGCCTGTTTTGTTCATCATTGCAACTAATGCGCCGAGCAAAACCAAGAAAACCAAAATACCTATGTTATAAGGGTCTGCTACGGTGTCAATAAAGCCGTCTTTAAACACATGGTTCATTGTAGTTTCAAGGTTGAAGTTTGAATAAATCAAACCACCCGACAAAATACCGATGAACAGCGAAGAGTAAACCTCTTTTGTTATAAGTGCCAAAACAATTGCAAGAAGCGGCGGAACTAATGCCCAAAATGTCGCATAATTGCTAATTGACTCACGCACTTTTGTAATTGCTGTTTGAATGTGGTCCTCAAAACTTTTGTCGTTTGTTAAGTTGTCGGCATAAGAATCAACATAAGCACTTGCCGACTCGCCGTCTGTAAGGTCATAATTTTCTTCCCCAACGCTGAAAGAAGTGCTGTTGCCTTGTGATACGACTTGTTTTTCGCCCTCTGCCCCTGCGAAAACTGCGCAAACCGATAAAACGAGCAACGCAATAATGCCGGCGGCAAAGAATTTTTTAAATTTTGCCATTTTTCTTTCTCCTTTGTAAAAATAAAAAAATCCGTAAAAGCGGTGGCGCTTTTAACAGATTTTCGAGAAAAAGTGAAAAAATGATAGCGCCCCACATTAATTAATGTGACAGTGCATTACATATTATATAATGCCCCAACCAAAGATTTTCGGCTAAAAACCTTTGATTTCGGCGGTAAATCCTTTCATTTTGAATAAAAAGCCCAACATCAAAGTTACTTATATTCACCGCGCCTCTATCATATTAAATTTTACTTTTTTATAATAATCCACTATATGCAATTTGTCAAGAAAAAGTTTGTCTTTTTGCCCTTTTATATTCAACTTGTTTAATTGCTATGCTTAAATTCTTTGCAAATATCCTGCATTTCGCAGTTTTCACATTTAGCGGTCGGCGCTTTGCAAACATCTCTGCCGAAATGCACAATTCTATGGCAAAAATCAGAAGATTTTTCGGGTGGCAAAATCTTTTTTAAAGCCATTTCAACTTTGTAAGGGTCTTTTGTATCAGCCAGCCCTATTCTGTTTGAAATTCTAATCAAATGCGTGTCGGTAACAACCGCCGGTTGCCCGAAAATGTCGCCCATAATAAGATTGGCGGTTTTTCTGCCGACACCCGAAAGTGTTGTAAGTTTTTCGATTGAATTCGGTACTTTTCCGTCAAAATCATCACGAATTTGCTGACACATTTTAACAATATCTCTCGCTTTTGTTTTAAAAAGCCCGCAAGAGCGAATTATATTTTCAATATCGGCAACATCTGCCTTTGCAAAATCGTCAACGCTTTTATATTTTTCAAAAAGCGGTTTTGTTACAATGTTTACTCTCGCATCGGTGCATTGCGCTGAAAGACGTGTTGCAATAAGTAACTCGTGTGGCTTTTCGGCAACGAGCGAGCAAAAGGCTTTCGGGTACCTTTTTTCGAGTCTTTCAACCACTATTAGCGCTTTTTCTTTTTTGGTCATAAAATTCGCCTCTTTTCCGCTTTTTTATTACATTTTACCCTATTTTTTTAAAAAATTCAACAATAAAAATCTGTTATACTATTTGTATAATTTATCACATTTTTTAAAAAAATACCATTTATGTAATTTTAACACCCTAACATTTTGGTTTACATAAAAATACGATTATTTTAATTTTTAGCTCAAAAACCTTTAAAATCGGCTCAAAAATGTTGAAAACTATGTTGAAAATGTTAATACTATTTGTAGAAATATTTTTGCAAAAATAATTATGTCGAATTATGCAAATCGCCAATTCTCAATAAAAATAACAAAAAATGTTTACTTTATAGTCTTTTTGTGATAAAATAAATTTGTATATATTGAAATTAGAGCAAATTTTATAAATGGGAGTGAAAATATTTGCTTCGCAGAATTAAAAAATATTCAGAGATTATTAGTCTCGTTTTTTGGGATATTGTTTCAATAACAGCTGCTGTATTTTTAAGCAATCTTTTGTTTTATTATGACGATTACGGCAGAGAAACGGCGGTTTGGTGGAATCCTTTAACTTGGATTTCTCCTTTGGGATTTACCGACCCTAACGATTTCATTTTTCAAAATTACAGTCACCTTGTAATGTTTATTGTTTTTTCGGCGGTGCTTTTTGTATTTTTAAATGCTATTTACGGCAACTACACAAGCTCGCTTAAACATTTTGGCTTCGGTGAAGTTATTAAAACCATTGTCTCGGTGCTGACTTTTGGCGTTGCGTTTTTCTTGCTTGACATTTTCTTTATTAGGGTTTATGAAAGCAACGAGTTGCAATTTACCTTGCTAATGACCGTTATTTTGCTGGTATTTTCGCTTGCCGGCAGAAGTAGCGTTAGAATTTTCAGCGAAATTCACGCAAGAATTAATTCGGTTTCTGCCAAAAAATCAGGCGAACAAGTCAGAACGCTTATTTTCGGTGCAGGCGAAGCCGGCGCATATTTTTGCGCTAAGCATAAAAGAGATTTATATACCAATGTAAAACCGGTTGTTTTTATTGATGATGATATTTCGCTTATTCACACCAAAGTTCACGGCGTTTATGTTTACGGCGGTTCAGACAAGTTAGAAGAAGCGATTAAAAAATACAATATTGACGAAGTTATTGTAGCTATTCCTACCGCTTCAAAACAGGTTTTGCAATCGGCGGTTGACGCTTGTAAAAACCAAAAGTGCAAAATACGCCGTTTCGGTAATGTTGACGATGTTGATTTGTCAAATGTAAAAATCACAAACATTAACCTTGTTGAACTTCTTAGAAGAGATAAGGTTAACCTTAATATGAAAGCCGTTCAGCAGTTTGTTAAAGGCAAAACCGTTTTGGTAACAGGCGGTGCAGGCTCAATCGGCTCTGAAATTTGCCGTCAGGTTTTGGGCTTTGGCTGCGAACACTTGGTTATTTTTGATATTCACGAAAACGGTTTGTTTGAAATTGAAAACGAGCTTAAAAAGGATTATAACGGCAAATTCAGCCTGCGTTTAGGCTCAATTCGTGATGAAACACGTCTTACCGAAGTTTTTAAAGAGTTTGATATTAAACTTGTTTTCCACGCCGCAGCACACAAACACGTGCCTATGATGGAATATTCGCCGAAAGAGGCTATAAAAAACAATGTTCGTGGCACAATAAATGTTGCAATGCAGGCGATTATTCACAAATGTGAGAAATTTATTTTGATTTCTACCGATAAAGCGGTTAACCCTACCAATATTATGGGCGCTTCAAAAAGAATTGCCGAGCAGGCTATTCAATTGCTTGACACTATGTCTGACACCGATTTATCGGCGGTTAGGTTTGGTAATGTTTTGGGCTCAAACGGCTCGGTTGTTCCTGTTTTCAAAAAGCAGATTGAGCAAGGCGGTCCCGTTACCGTAACTCACCCTGATATGCGCCGTTATTTTATGACTATTCCTGAAGCGGTGCAGTTGGTTTTAGAGGCGGGCGCAATGGCAAAAGGCGGCGAGATTTTTGTGCTTAATATGGGTAACCCTGTTAAGATTTATGACCTCGCTTGCGATTTAATTAGACTTTCGGGTTTGGAGCCGGAGGTTGATATTAAAATTGTGTTTACAGGACTTCGACCGGGCGAAAAACTTTTTGAAGAAATCAGCATGCGTGATGAAGATGTTACAAAAACCCCTAACGAAAAAATCTTTATTATGAAACCGAAAGAATATGACGAGTCAGAATTGTCGGCTAAAATTAAGGAACTTGAAAGGTCCGCTGCAAACGATTCGCCAGAAGAAATGTTTAAACTTGTTAAAATTCTTGTACCAACATTTAAGCACAAATAAACTTTTTTGTTGAGAGTGAAAAAATATGAGAAATTTTGAAAATTTACCGCAAAGTTTTCAAACTAAAGCGGTTAAAGAATATTATGATATTTTATCACATAAAAAAGTCAGCCTTTTTTTCAAAAGGCTGCTTGATTTTTTGGTATCATTTATTTTGCTTGTGCTTTTTTGTTGGGTATTTGTTATTATTGCACTTGCGGTAAAATGCACCTCAAAAGGCGAAATAATTTTTAAACAACAGCGTGTCGGCAAATACGGCAAGCCGTTTAATGTTTTAAAATTCAGAACAATGGTTACAAACGCTGAAAAATTAGGCAGGCAAATAACCGTTGGCGAAAAAGACCCTCGAATTACAAGCATTGGTCATTTTTTGCGCAAATTCCGTTTAGATGAGTTTCCGCAACTTATAAATGTATTAAAAGGCGAAATGAGTTTTGTTGGCGCACGCCCCGAAGTACCGCATTATGTCGAAAAATATACCGATGAAATGATGGCTACTTTGCTTTTAGAGCCGGGTATTACGGGAACGGCTTCGATTTATTTTAAAGATGAAGCGGCTATGCTTGAAATTGAGCCAGACCCCGAACTTTGCTATATTAACCACATTTTGCCGAAAAAAATGAGTATGAATTTAGATTATTTGAAAAACCTTTCGGTAATTTACGATTTAAAAATTATTTTTAAAACAATTTTCGAAGTATCAAAAGGCTAAACGCAATGCTTGCGCACCCTTCTCTTCGGCATTAAAGTCCGATTTTACTTAAAGTTTCGTGTCGTCTCAGGGTTGAAAGTTTGCTGAAAATATATAAATGCTTTGTAGGGCGGGGGTGTAGCAATCGCCGGTCAAGTGCCTTGACACGCAAGACTTCGGCATTAAAGTCTGGTTTTTATAAACGTTTTGTGTCGCCTCAGGGGTGTAAATTTGATAAAAATATATAAATACTTTGTAGGGCGGGGGCTTTGC
>CACXOM010000029.1 GCA_902769255.1 Oscillospiraceae bacterium | reverse complement strand
GTTGTTGATATTACTTCAATTAAAGACGGTTTAAAAGACAGAAAAATGAACAAAGTTGAGGCATTTTTCTCACCTGTTTATACTGTTAAAAAGAGCGAATGTTCTCATAAATATACTCTAATAAAGACTATTAAACCGGCTTGTGAAAAAGCTGGAAAAAAAGAGTACATTTGCGAATATTGTAAAAATACTTATATAGAAAAAATCCCAGCATTGACTCATAAAAAAGTGATTAAAAACAAAAAATCTGCTACTTACTTTAAGAGAGGTTATTCAGGCGACAGCGTTTGCAAAGTTTGCGGAAAACTTTTGAAAAAAGGTAAAAAAACAGCTAAAAAGAAATTAAAGACACCAAAATTTTCACTTATTACCAATAAAAAAGTTAGTGCCATTTACAAGGGTGAAAAAATTGAAATATGGGTTGGCGATGTTGATGCAAATACCTTTAAAATTAAATATAACAAAGTTAAAGGTGCGACAGGTTTTCAGGTTAAGTACAGAATTAAAGGAAAATGGAAAACCAAAAACTTTAAAACCAAAAAGACTGTTACAAAAACCATTAAGAAACTAAAAGCCGGAAAATACAAGGTAAAAATTCGTGCATTTGTGAAAAAAGGCAAAAAAACCGCTTATTCTAAATGGTCAAAAACCAAAACCGCTACGGTAAATTAATAAAAAAGAGCGACTGGGTTTCTCATTAAAAAAGATGCCACTTAAAAGGTGAATTTTTGCTAAAAACACAAAAATATTCGTAGGGCGGGAGCGTGGCTCCCGCCCTACAAGGTTTATTTAATTTTGCACAAACCCTACACCTCATCCGAGTCGAGTGCCTCGACACGCAAGACTTCGGCATTAAAGTTTGATTTAACTTAAAGCTCCGTCTCGCCTCAGGGGTGGAAGTTTGATAAGACTAAAAAACAACTATGTAGGGGTCGGCTTCCCAGACGACCCGCCGAAGTCTGATAAAAACATATAATTTTTGACGGCGGGAGCCACGCCCCCGCCCTACAAGGTTTATTTAATTTTGCACAAACCCTACACCTCATCCGAGTTGCTACGCAACCCACCTTCCCCTCGAGGGGAAGGCTTTTTTAATTCGTGCTTTAAATTGAATATCTGATAAAATTTTTAGTTTTACACATCGGGTCGTATAGGAATCCGACCCCTACATAGTTTGATAAAAATTAATAATAACGATGTAGGAGATGGCGTGCGGTGCATCTCGCAAGCCTTCTCCTTGAGGAGAAGGTGTCAAGCGTTCGCTTGACGGATGAGGTGTTACAAAACATAATGTGTAAGCACAACGCACCTATTACATTTTACTTTTCACCTCATATTCAACCCTTCCGTCACACTCCGTGTGCCACCTCTCCTAAAAGGGGCGGCTCAAATGTTCCGCTTAAAAAAGGTGCACCTTTAAGGGGAACTGTCGCCGAACGGCGACTAAAGGGTGAATATTTGATAAGATTAAAATTTTCACCAAATCGCAACCCTTCCACCACTCTGGGAGTGGTCCCCCTTCCCTTAACAGTGACGGCCATTCGGGTCGGAATAAGAACTCGACCCCTACAAGACATTTAAAAATTCAATCTGTTAGCATTAATAGGGTGTCGGGGTCGATATCGGGTTGGAGCGCAATGTTAATTGCGTGGGCGATAAGGCGAGAGGAACGCGAAATCAGCAAATCAATCTCTTTCGGCGTTACAATCATCTGTTTTGCACCGTTGTAAACAATGTCGTTTTCGGCAATGTCGTTAATCAGCGTGTTTGCGTCAACAACGGTCGGCACGCCTAATGAAATTACCGGAACGCCGAGCGTTTTTTCGCTTAATTCGTTTCTGGTGTTGCCGACACCGCCACCCGGCGCAATGCCTGTGTTGGAAATTTGCACCGTTTTGCCTAACCTTTTTATCGTGCGTGAGGCGAGCGCATCTACCGCAATTACAAAATCGGGTTTGGTTTTGTCAATAACCGCTTTTATAACTTCGCCCGTTTCAATGCCTGTTTGTCCAAGCACGCCCGGCGAAATTGCCGTAACGCTTCTAAGGTTGTCAAATCCTATCGACTTTGCGAGTTCTTCGCCAATGTGGCGTGTTGCGAGAATGTGCGAAATACAATCGGGACCCAACGCATCGGGCGTTATTTTTTCGTTGCCAATTCCGCAAACCAGCGCATTGCCGTTTGGTATAAGCCTTTTCAGTTCATCGCAAATAACGCTCGCTAAATCGTTATCAACAACCGCACCGCAGTTAAAACTGTCCGCCTCAATTGTGATATATTTGCCTTTCGGGCGGCGAATAGCCCGCTCGCCGCGCTCGTTTATAACCTCAATTGCGGTTATTTTTGCGTTGTTGCGTTTATATTCGTTTATAATAAGACCGTCATCGGTGTGCGGAGAAATCTCACGCCGTTCAATTGCAAGGTCGGTACGAAAATTAATAAAAATCACTTTCTTTCGCTTTATTTTTATTAATTTACCCGAAAATAATCGGGAAAAACAAAAAAATATCAAAAAAACTCTTGCATTTTTCTTTGAAAAGTGGTAAAATATCTCGAGTAGATTATCAAAATACCTAAATGGTAAATATTTTAAGGAGGTGCTTTAATGCCTAACATTAAATCCGCTAAAAAAAGAGTTAAAGTAAATAATACTAAAGCAGAGCGTAACAAAGCGTTGAATTCTGCGCTTAAAACTGAAATCAAAAAAGCAAATGCAGCAATCGCTTCTAACGCTGATAATAAGCAAGAACAGGTTAAAGTTGCTATCACCGCAATTGATAAAGCGGCAAGCAAAGGTTTATTGCATAAAAACAATGCGGCAAGAAAGAAATCGGCTCTTGCTACAAAATTAAACAAAGCGTAAGTTAATTAAATTTGTTTGAAAAACCTCTCTTTTTTAAGAGAGGTTTTGTTTTTTGCAGAATTTATATTGACAAATAAATAAAAATAGTTTACCATTTTATTAAAGAAAAAACAAAAAATGAGGAATAATTTTGAATTATACTGACAGATATTATGACGAATATATTTATATTGACTATTTCAATATAAATGAGAAAAAGCCGGGCTTTAATTATAAAAACGAAAATAATAATTATTTTTCGCATTATAAACTTTTATATTGCAACGGCGTTTGCAGAATTTTTGAAAACAATAAATCTTTTGTTTTTAAAGAGCCTATAATTTTTATTGCCAAAAAAGGCGAGAATTTTAACTATAGGGTAGAAACTTCAAAAGATGTTGAGTTGCTTGAAATCAGAATCCATCGCAATGTTTTTTCTAAAATGAAAGATGTTGACGACTTTTTGGCGTTTTTAAACGATGAAAAAACCGAAAACAGAATTTTTAGGTTAAAACAACCCGAAAACCTGTTTTTAACACAACTTGTTCTTTTTATTAAAAGCGGTATTTTTTCTCGTTTGGGCAACGCTCATATGCTTACAAGAACGCTTTCGTTGTTTTCTGAACTTTCTTTTCTTCATAAGCAAAAAACGGCAGATTATGTCGCTTCAAAAGAGAGCGTTGAAATGCAACTTATTGATTTTATTGAGAATAATTTTACCGATAAAATTACTATGAATGTTTTGTATGATAAATTCTTTATTTCGCCGCCTGTTGTAAATTCTTTTTTGAAAAAGCATTACGGCAAGCCTTTTAAAGAGTTTTTGAGCGATTTGCGCCTTGAAAACGCCAGAAATTTGATTTTGGACAAGCGTACTGATTATAAAAGCATTGCAAAACTTTCGGGATTTAGAAATTATTCGGCGTTTTATCAATTATATTTGAAAAAATACGGATATTCGCCTTCTCAAACCTTGAAAAAAGAAAAAGTGCGGTTTGTTTCGCCCGATATGGATATGGTAAAACCGACTCCTAAAAAAGAGCCTTCTAAATAAAGAAGGCTTTATTTTTTAAAATAAAAAGCGAGAAAATAGAATAAATAAGCGAGAAAATAAGAGAAAACAAGAGAAAAATAAAATTATTTTAAATTTGTTGTTGACTTAAAGGCTAATGTGTGGTAATATACTAAAGCAAAATAAAAAATTACGGAGGAAAACGAAATGTCAACATTTATGGCAAAACCACAAGAGATTGAGCGTAAATGGTACATTGTTGACGCTGCTGGCAAACCGCTTGGCAGAGTTGCTACTGTTGTTGCTGATCTTTTAAGAGGCAAAAATGAGCCTATTTTCACACCGCATGTTGATTGCGGAAACCATGTTATTGTTATTAACGCTGAAAACGTTGTTTTAACAGGTAAAAAATTAGAGCAAAAATATTATCGTCATCACACAGGTTATATTGGCGGTCTTAAAGAAGTTCAATATAAAACTTTGATGGCTAACAGACCCGAACAGGCAATGGAACTTGCTGTTAAAGGTATGGTTCCTGACAACACAATCGGCAGAAAAGCACTTACTCGTTTAAGAGTTTACAAAGGTGCCGAGCATAAACACGAGGCTCAAAAACCTCAAGTTTATGAATTTTAATTGAAGGGAGCAGAATTATTATGTACGAAACTAAACCGTTTTTTTATGGAACAGGTAGAAGAAAAAGTTCTGTAGCCCGTGTTAGAGTTTACAACGGTACAGGCAAAATTACAATCAACGGCAGAGATATTGATGAGTATTTCGGCCTTGAAACTTTAAAACTTATCGTAAATCAACCGTTAGAGGTTACTGAAACAACAGGTAAATTCGACATTGTTGTTAATGTAACAGGCGGCGGTGTAACAGGTCAGGCTGGCGCAATTCGTCACGGTCTTGCAAGAGCATTACTTCAATTTAATGAAGAGTTAAGACCTTCTCTCAAAAAAGCAGGTTTACTTACTCGTGACCCGAGAATGAAAGAGAGAAAGAAATACGGTCTCAAAGGCGCTCGTCGTGCACCTCAGTTCTCAAAGAGATAATATTTTATTTCAAAAACAAAATCCCATCTTTCGATGGGATTTTTTATTTTGCTGTTTTTATTGAACATAATTGTTAATATTAACTCTTAACAAAGTACCGGTTTTTGTGTTTGCACCGACTGTTGATGAAGAAGGGTAACCGCCAAGACCGATATACAAATAACCGTCATTATAAACGAAACTTCTTGCAAACGCTTCGGTATTAAGTGAAAGTACTTTTCTAAATGAGTTAAACTTTTCATCGGTTTCTAAAACAACTGTTGTAAAACTTGAAGAGGAGTTCATAAGCGAAGCCAAAAGATAATATTTACCGTCTAACTCAAACGCATCACGAACGCAATAGTTAGTATATTCTGAACCAAGCGAGAGTTTTTCAAAATTAGTTAAATTGGTATTTGTAGAGCGGTAAATGCCGTTGAATATTGCAATTAATTTACCGTCTGCCTCAAATTTGTTTTGAAGAATAGGCTCGCAGGCAATCTTTTCAAGTCCGTAAGTATCTCTTGTCTTGACAACACTTAAAAGGCTTCCGCTGACACCGCTTTGAACTTGAACAAAACGGCAATTCTCTTTATCATATTTATACAAGCCCTCATAACCGTTACTGCTTGACCTGTGATGAATAGCATACAAATTGTTGTTGTAAACGAACATATCATAAACACGCCAATAAAAACTTGTCCATTGGTCATTATATTTTCCGCCTTTTAGTTGCACACCACTTGAATTGTAGAAATAAACATTTGTAGCATTTGAACTTGTTTCAAAATTGTTTTTGTCAAGATACTGAACACAAGCGGCAATGCAGTCCATATATTCAGGGGTGCCTACCATAACGCCGAAGAATATTTTGTTATCAAACTCTACCATATCGTAGCAATGAATACCCGAAGGAAGTTTGTAATAAGTAACCCAGCGGTTGCCCTCGCTATCATATTTATAATAAGAACAGTTTTCCATATTCAAAGCATCGGTTGACAAAGCGTAAATTGTGCCGTCTAATTCAACAAATCTTTGAACCGCCTCGGTATTTAAGCCTTTAGTCGAAGCCTTGTCGCCTGTGTAAGAAGAGGTTTGTTTTTGCGTTGAATTGTTAGTATAATAAGGAACAGGCGTTCCGCCGTAGGCTGAACCTGTGTTGTCGCCATAGTCGCCGAAACCTACAAGCACTTTGCCGTCAACTGCCGACAAATCCCAAATATTACGAGCGTAATAATTTGAGCTGTCATTTATAAACTCGCTTGCAGGTATTCCGAGATTTTCGGCACTTACTTGTGCGCCGTTTACCTTTTCAAGCAAATTAGCCGATTTTTTGGCGGTTATATATTTTCGAGCGTAGTTTTAATGCTTTCGCTTAAAGAAGCATAAGCGCTATCACTTAAAGAGGCTTTGAAGTCTTTTGCTATAGTTTGAATAGAACGGCTGTTGTCATTTTGCCTTGCGTAATAATAAACGCCGTCAACGCAAATATAACCTCTGCCGACAAATTTTCTTGTTAAGTTACCCGAAACCGCACTCGCAATTTGAACAAGTCCGTAAAAAATGGACAATAGAAAAAAACAGCCTCCTATGGTAGAATTAAAATAACTACCATGGGAGGTTTTGTTATGCCACGAAAATACA
>CACXOM010000028.1 GCA_902769255.1 Oscillospiraceae bacterium | reverse complement strand
CCGCCGTTAAGGCTTTACAGAAAAAGCTCGGTCTTGTTGAAGATGGCAAATTTGGTCCGAAATCATTAGCAGCAACTAAAAAACTTAAAATATAAAAATCACCGCTCATCTCTTATGAGGTGGGCGGTTTTTTGTTTTGTATAAAATTCGTGGTTGTTTTCGTGGTTGTTTTTTTATATTTGTGGTTGATTTTTTTAAGTTGTAAATATATAAAGTATATATTGATTATATATTTTTAGGCTTTGAAAAACCGCATAAGCAAAGGCTTTCAAAGCAAAATCCCCTAATCAAAAGCGATTAGAGGATTTTTGTTTAAATGGTCGAGGCGACAGGACTTGAACCTGCGGCATCTTGGTCCCAAACCAAGCACTCTACCAAACTGAGCTACGCCTCGAAATATTCTTTTTTAACACGCTTGAATATTATAATATATATTCCTTTAAAAGTCAAGGATTATTTTATAAAAAACTTTTTATTTTGCTATTTAATGCAAAAAAAACCTCTCTTTTGAGAGGTTTTTTTAATTTTTGCTTGGAATTATTTGTTCAACGTTTTTGAAATTAATTGCTTTGGTGATAATAAGAAAAACTAAATAAATTAGTGTTATTATTGCACAACTTATAATAATATAGGCTAAATCGTTTGTAACGACTTCGCAAATTCTTTTTGCAAAAATAACCCCACAACAAATTGCCAAAAGCGGTTTTAAAAACCAATTTAGCGTTTGAAAACTTAAATTTGTAACACGAAGCAGTTTTATAAAATTAAGCGAACAGGTGAATATATTTGAAAAATACATAACGGCTAAAAATCCGTCTAACCCGAAAAAAGGCACTACAAAAATTACCGCAATAATTCTTATTAACGAGTCGAATACGCCGTAAATAAAAATTGATTTTTGCTTGTCAAGCCCCTTTAAAATGCCTGTTACGACCGACTCGGTATACATTAGCGGAATTAGGGGCGAGAGCGTGGAAATTAACACTCCGCATTGTTCGCTGTTATAAAGCACCCTGCCGATTTTATCGGCGCAAAGAAAAAAGCACCCTGCCGCAAGAACCGAGCCTAAAATGGTTATGTTTAGCACTCGGTTTACATCTTTGCGAATTGTAAAAAAATCGTTTTGCGCTACAAGCGAGGAAAGTTCGGGAATTAAAAGCGCTGAAACCGAAATTAAAAGCGAAGCGGGGAAAAATATTATCGGCAACGCCATTCCTTTTATAAGCCCGAAAACTTCTAATCCGCTCGACTTGTCGCCCGAAAACCTTGAAAGCGATTTCGGCACGGTTAAATTTTCAACGGTGAGCAAAAGCGAAGTTAGGTATTTTCCGGCGGTAATAGGCATTGAAATTCTTATTATTTCTTTTAAAATGTGCTTGCAAAATCTTGGCGATTTTTCGCTTGAAACAACATTTTTTTGGTCTAATTTATAACAAATTGCAATGAAAACGCAACTTGCCGTCTCGGCAATTGTGTCGGCGGCAAGCACCGCAAAACAGGCGGTTTCAAGCCCTTTTTGCGCAAAGTGTGCAAGCAGAAAAAAGACCGCAACCATTCGTACAATTTGCTCAAAAATTGATGAAACAGAGGGTTGCAACGCTTTTCTTCGCGCGGTAAAATAGCCTTTAAAACAAGCGCAAACGCCCATTGGCACAAGCGAAAAAGAGAGAATTTTTAAAGCGGGAATTGCTCTTTCATCACCGATAAAAATAGTCGCAATAGGCGAAGAAAAAGCGAAAACCAAAATGTTAATCAAACAACCCAAAACCGCAGAAAGTTTTATCGATTTTTTTAAAACCGCAAAAACGCTTTGTTTACTGCCCATTGCCATTTCATCAGCGCAAAGACGGGTAATAGCGGTTGAAATTCCGCTTGTTGCGAAGGTAGAAAAAAGCATATAAACCGAAAAAATCAGTTGATAAAGCCCCATACCCTCGGCACCGATAACATTTGAAAGGTAAACACGAAAAAACAGCCCAATTGCACGCAAAATCAGTGCAGTAACAGTTAGAATTACCGTGTTAATTAAAAAAGTTTTCTTCTTTTTCATTTATTCTCTTGATTAAAACAAACAGCGGTTTCAAAAAGTTTTGAAAGCAATTCTAAAAATGTTTTATTATCATCATCTTTTTCGCAACCGCAAATTTCTTTTAACTTTTCAATTTCTTTTTCTGTTTTTTCGTCCATTTTTCCATTGATTTCAGGCTCATCAATATTTGAAAAAATATTTGATAAATATTTTATCATCGTTTGAATAAAATAAATCGCAATATTTTCTTCTTCTTGCTTTAATTTCGGCTTGGAATCTGTAAATAAATCCACCTTGTTTACAGGGCGTATTCTGTTGTGAATTTCTTGATATTTATTGTAAATTTCGTCCCATGTTTGTTCGTCAACTTCGCCGGTTTGGGGCAAACCGTAAATTTGCTGAAAAGCCTTAACCGCATCGTGTGTTTGCTGATTAAAAACACCATCCGGCATAACCTTTGGTATTCGTTCATCCTCATTTGCAATCACACGCAAATATTTTTGCAACTGCTCAATTTTTCTTTTTGTATAAATTTCGTTCAAAATTAACCCTCGCTGTTCATTTTTAAAGTAAAACCGGGAAATCTGCCGTCATAAACCTTATTTGGCGCGGTTGCATCTTTAAAATACGGCAAAATCCCGAGATAAACATTTTGAATTTCGTTCCAATCTCTCTCATCAACAATTCTATCGGGGTCAAGCGAAAATGCGAGTTGAAAAGCATAAACTGCATTTGAAGTTTGCTTATCATAAACACCTGTAATTTGCGTTTGCGGAATTTCATCGTAATATGAGCCGATTATCGAAAGATAATACTGCAAAACTTCCACCGATTCGCCTGTATCACCCGGTACAAGCGAAAAGAAAAACTGTTGCGAATATTCCTCAATCGTAAGTCCTTCGCTGTCGAGCTCGTTTAACCTTTTAACCGCGTTGGTTATATTAATCAGTTTGTACCAGGTTTCTTTGCCGACAATTCCGTCAACATCTAACCCAAAAATCCGCTGAAATTCTTTTACTGCATTTTCGGTGCGCGGACCAAAAATGCCGTCTGCAACCAACATTGGTATTGAGGGGTAGTTGTTTGCAACTGTATTTAGACGCGATTGTATTGCGGTTATTTCCGGCGAATTATCGCCGAGTTTTGATGGGGTTCCGTCATAAGACGGCACATTAGGACGCACCTTAACATTTCTGACTAAATCAATATCGTTGCCGTAGTAATTTGTTAGTATTCGATAAGGGTAAAAACCTTGGTTTGCAAGTGTAACGCTACCCCATTGCGAAAGACCTTGACAAGTTACAGTTGTACCGTTGCAGTAGGTGGCAAAAATCGGACCGATTTTGCCTTGTCGTTGAATGTAGGTATTAAAAATTTCATTAACTATCTCTGAAACGCTGTCAAAAATATTTCGGTTTGGTACAAAAAATTGGTCGAAAGCGGTCGAATTAGTTATATCAAAATCATAGCCTTTACTTCGGTAAAATTCAGTAAAAACACGATTTAAAGCAAAAGTAATTTGCGCATAAACATTTGCTCTAATCGCATTTTCAGGCCAAGTCGGGTAAATTTCCGAAGATGCAACATTTTTAATATAATCGGCAAAATTTATGGTAACATTTTGCGCCGAAGAAGAAGGAGCGCCTAAATGCACCGTAATAAATTCGGGTATAGTTACAATTGATTCGGGCATATTTTCCTCCTAGTTTAAGTCGATTGCGCCTGTGTCATATGCTTTTAAAATGGTGCTACCGCTGTAAAATTCGGGAATAGGTAACATTTCAACAGGTAAAACTGCGGTTTCGCCGTCAAAAATCGGAACATTAACTGAATCCATTGTAAAATAGCCGTCTGCCGAAACCACAACCCTGTATGATGCGTAAGGATTACTTACACCGGGAGTTAGCGATTCTTGCTTATTTACAGTAGGTAAAGCATAGGTCGGTGCTTCGCCGTCTTTATTGGTAAAAGCGCTTTTTAGCAGTTCTTCACCATCACCATTTAAAAAAGAAACAGCAACTAAAGCGTCAATAACAGGGGTTGCCTGTTTAGCACTGAAAACTCTTACCAAAAGACTTCCGCTTCCTTTTAAATTGTTTTTTTGCCCAAAAATCATCTGTTTTTCCTCAATGTTAGGCAGGACATAGTTTTTTGATTTTTCTTGCAAAGGTTTTTGTTTTGCTTTGCTACTTATCTTTTTAAGTTCTTTGTTATAATCGTTTATCATTTTTTGAAAATCTCCTGAATACTGCATAAAACTACCGCCTTTTGAAAAATAAAAAGCATAACACTTACACTTTGTAAATGTTATGCTTAAAAGAAATTAAATATGAATTAAAAAAAGCAACCGTTTTAAAGGCTCTACTTAGAGAATCGGGGCCTATTGCACCGCAATGCCCCGTAAACCCTTAAAACAAAAGGGTTTGTAAAGGTTTTTATTTTTAGATATTGTAATTAAAGTTTTTTATTGACAAAAACAAAAAAGTCATCAATAATTAATTGATGACTTTTATATTTTTTGAATATTTTAATTATTTTTATCATAATATAAATATAGGGGTTGACTTTTACAATCCGTTTGTGCTATAATAGGCATAGAAAAAATAAATAAACATTAAGAGGCATTAAGCAATGCTCCTTAATCAACGATTATTAAAGAAAAACAACCGTTAATTTGAACGTGAGCGGTTGTTTTTCTCTTTTTTGTGTTTTTTAAAACTGTGATAAAAATCTTTAAAAAGTTTTGTCACAGAGATAAAAATACTAATTATCTTTAGAATGGTATCTAAAGGCATAATCAGAAAATTCAGGTACTATATATTCAAATAACATATAGCACCACCTCCTTCTTAAAAAATTTGCGAATAATTCGCATTTCTATAATAAAAAGGAGAACAAAAAAGTTTAAAACAGTTCCTCCTTGTAAATTGTTTTTACAATTAAGGAACACCGCTTAGTTTACTTAAAGAGAAGAAATGGTCAAAAAACTCTTCATCGAATTCATATAAAATAAATTCGCCTCTTAATGTCTAATCAGATTTTACCATAATTTTAGATAAAAAGCAATATATTTTTACTTATTTATCAATATAAAAGACCATTCATTACGAATGGTCTTTTATATTATCACTATCAGTTTCGGTTTGAGAACACTATCAATAGGGCAATTAAATTGCCCTATTGATTTTTTGTTGTATTTTTATAATGTCTTTATCATTTGATAATAATAAGTTTTATAATCAGTTTTGCCCATTGATATTTTGCAAATATTAACTGCTTTTTTATTAAAACCATTCAAAGATATATCTCCTTCTTCAAAATCAAAAAGACTACTAATTTCTTCATCTAAATCTTTTTTCAATTCTTCAACCGAAAGTGTTATATCACCCGAATTTTTATCGGTAGAATAATAGTTTTTACCACTGACTTTATCTTCTAAACTACTAAAATTTGAATGATGATTATAAACAATTTCATTTACAAGCGTTGCTTTTTCAAAACTGTATATTTTTAAATCAAATCCGTAAACGCTACTCATTCCAAAATTTTCAGCATAATGATTATAACAAAAAACGTAATCTTTATAATAATAAATTATATTATCCACTGCTTGTTTATTGTTAACAATACGATTTTCAGTATTAATATTTTTAGTAACCGATAATCCAGAAAAACATAGCATCAAATTGCCGAGGTTAATTCTGTTTTCGATTTTTTTATCAATACTCACTGTTATTTTTTTATCAGAATCAACTGTATATTCGCACACTTTTCCTATTGATTCATCGGGCAAACCTAAAAATCTACCATTTTTCATTACTTGATAACTGCTTGTATTTTGTTTTGCGGTTGAACTATCAATATCTTTTTCTACTAATGTTAATTTTGATTGTTTTAAATCAAAATCTTTATTATATTCTAATCCTTTCAAAACAATATCATTGCCGAAACCTAAAAATGCTAAATCACAATAGCCTGTAATAATACTGCTTTTATTATCTGCGCGGCCTATAGAAAATGTACCTGCATTGCCGAATGTAAAACAAACAACAGTCTTTTTATTTTTAAAATTCAAAACGCCTATCATTTCAAAACGAGCATCACTTAAATCGTATTGGGTTTTCAAATTATTATATTCATTTGAACTTTTTGGATAAAAAACCATATCAACTTGGTCGCATTGCCAAATGTTGCTCGAATTACATATTCTTTCGTATACATCATGATTGTGAGAAAGCCCTCTATAAACCGAATAACCAAAAACTAACAATCCAAAAATAATACATAATATAACCAAAGAAATTAATATACTTGTAAATACTTTTTTCTTTTTCAAAAAATACCACCTAAACGAATTTTATTTATTTCACTACCACGAATAATAACCACATATAAATATATTATTCTTAGTCATTTCTACAAAAGAATTATACTTTTTAATTCCTGTCATTAACTCTGAACCATACCCATTATATGCATAATATTTTTTATTCTTTTTATAAAATGCAAAAGTGTGTATCTTCCAAGAATCAAACATATCCCAACAAGAAACTATACAAATCTTATTATCTTTAATACCTTTGTCAAATACATACCTTGAAGCTTGCCCTGAATCTTTAATGTATGTGTATTTAATACCATTACCATCAAAATATTTTTTAATATCATTTGGGTCGGTTCCCCAATCACCGTCAAACCATCTCAACCCATTTAAAGAAAACTGTTTTATTATATGTTGAATTTTTGGTTTTTTCTTACTATATCTCAAAAAATTATAAACAGCAGCAATTTCACATCCATTATAAGAAAAATTCTGATTTCCGTAATGTAAACCACATACATTATCACTATATTGGTCATATATATATTTTTTATTTGCTTTTGGTTTATGTGTTTTAATGTATTCTACATTATATTTATATTCTTTATAAACATCTAGATAATGAGATAACGATAAACCACTATCTCCTCTACTTAAACCTTTTTTATACGCTTTAAATGTTTTATACCACTTCTTATTTCCACTCGGGTCCACATACAAAACTGGATTGCCTGAACAATAGCCGTAGAGGTTATACTGCAGGTTGTCGTCTTGAACGGTGTCTTCTTGGGTGAACTGACCTGTGGTGGAGTCATAGTAACGGGCTTTGAGATAATACAAGCCTGTTTCGCTATCAAAATAGTAACCTCTATAACCGATTGGGTTAGTCGTATTGGTGTTGTAAAGGTCATTACCATAAGCGTCATAGGTGTAATCGCCAAAGTAACTGCTTGTGGTTGCAACAACATCACCTTTGCTGTCGATTGCATTAAAGGTAAACTCACCATTCTCACAGTACACAGAATTGTCTTCCGTAAATACTTTCACGGTATCACCGATTAAATCAGCAGAAACTTCACCGTTATTCCAAACAGTCTCGGTTGTATTTTTTGCGATTCTGTTTCCATCACAATCGTAAGCAAATGCTGTGTTACCTATGCTTTCGGTTCTGTCAAGCGCATCATACGAAAAAGCGGTAGTAGTTGTATTTTGGTCTACAACTCTTGCTTTTGCAGTCATATTACCGTTATCGTCATAG
>CACXOM010000027.1 GCA_902769255.1 Oscillospiraceae bacterium | reverse complement strand
GCTGGCAGGCCAATAAAAAAGCGCACTTGTGCGCCGCCAATAGTATTAGGGCTTTGCCCGAAAATGAAATACCACCCGCTAAGCGGGTGGATTTTTATTGTTAATTCATTTTTTATCTTATAAAGATGTTGCGTCGTCTACATAAAGAACTCTTACGCCGTTGTCATCGGTTGTAGGTTGTTCTTTTTTTGTAGGGTTGTTTCTTTCTTTTAAGAAATTGCCTGCAACTTGTGGGAAGAGGGCATAAGACAAAACATCTTCTTCCGATTTTACAAGGTCGCCTGCTTCTTTTTTATATTTTTCAAGTTCCGGCTCAATCAAATCGGCAGGACGGCAGGTGATAGGTTGTTCATCGCCGATTGCTTTTTTGCGAACTTCTTCGTTAATTTCGCCCGGCACTTGACCGTAGTCGCCGTGCAAAACGCCTTTTGATTCTTTCGGAATCATTTTATATCTTTCGCCCGAAAGCACATTCATAACAGCTTGTGTGCCGACAATTTGGCTGGTAGGCGTAACAAGTGGCAAGTAGCCGAAATCTTTTCTAACTCTCGGAATTTCAGCCAAAACATCATAAAATTTATCTTCAGCATTGGCTTGTTTTAATTGCGATAAAAGGTTTGAAAGCATACCGCCCGGAACCTGATACAAAAGTGTGTTTGTATCAACATTTAAAACTTTCGGGTCGAGAATTCCCTCTGCCTTTAATTTTTCGGCAACTTTTCTAAAATGAGCCGCAGGCTCGGTGAATTTTGAGAGGTCAAGACCTGTATCACGGTCGCTACCTTGCAAAGCGGCAACCAAACTTTCGGTTGAAGGGTTTGAAGTACCGTTTGCCAAAGGCGAAAGCGCAGTATCAACAATGTCAACGCCTGCTTCAGCCGCTTTTAAAAGGGTCATATCGCCTGTACCTGTTGTGTTGTGAGTGTGAAGATGAACAGGAAGACCAACTTCGCTTTTAAGTTTTTTAACAAGCGAATAAGCATTGTAAGGCAACAAAAGGTTTGCCATATCTTTAATACAAATAATATCAGCGCCCATTTGTGCAAGAGTTGTTGCAACTTTTACAAAATAATCTTCATCATGAATAGGACTTGTTGTGTAACTCAATGCACATTCGGCAATACCACCGTATTTTTTGGTGCTTTCAATTGCCTGACGCAAGTTTCTCGGGTCGTTAAGCGCATCGAAAATTCTTATAACATTAATACCGTTTTTGATTGATAAACGGCAAAATTCATCAACAACATCATCTGCATAATGCTTGTAACCGAGAATGTTCTGACCTCTGAAAAGCATTTGAAGTTTTGTGTTAGGCATATGCTTTTTGAGAATACGAAGTCTCTCCCACGGGTCTTCGTTTAAAAATCTCATACAAGAATCGAATGTCGCACCTCCCCAGCATTCGAGCGACCAGTATCCGATATTGTCTAACTGTTCGAGGGCAGGTATCATATCTTCAATTCTCATTCTTGTAGCCGCTTGCGACTGGTGAGCATCACGAAGAATTGTATCTGTAATTTTAAGCGGATTTTTAGCCATAATTAAAATTTCTCCTTAACCGAAAATTGAAATTAACACGCCTGCCGCAATTGCAGAACCGATTACGCCTGCAACATTAGGTCCCATAGCATGCATTAAAAGGAAGTTTTTCGGATTTTCTTTTTGACCTACGGTTTGTGAAACACGAGCCGCCATTGGAACAGCTGAAACGCCTGCCGAACCGATAAGCGGATTGATTTTATTTTTAAGGAACAAGTTCATAAACTTAGCGAGCAATACACCGCCTGCGGTACCAAGACCGAAAGCAACAACGCCCATTGCGAGAATTTCGAGTGTTTGAACATTTAAAAATGCTTTAGCGGTTGCGGTTGCACCGACTGTAACGCCTAAGAAAATTGTAACAATATTCATAAGTTCGTTTTGAACTGTTTTTGAAAGACGTTCTGTAACGCCCGACTCTTTAAAGAGGTTACCAAGCATAAGCGAGCCTACCAACGGAGCAGCTGACGGAACTAAGAGCGCAACGAAAACAGTAATTACAATCGGGAATATGATTTTTTCGGTTTTTGAAACTGAACGAAGCGGTTTCATAACGATTTGGCGTTCTTTTTTGGTTGTAAGCAACTTCATAATAGGCGGTTGAATTACCGGAACGAGCGCCATATATGAATAAGCCGCAACGGCGATAGGTCCTAACAATTCAGGTGCTAATTTTGATGTTACAAAAATTGCGGTAGGGCCGTCTGCACCGCCGATAATGCCGGTTGAGCCTGCTTGCGCACCTGTAAAGCCCATTAAAGTACAACCGATAAAGGTTACGAAAATACCGATTTGAGCGGCTGCGCCCAAAAGCAAAGATTTCGGGTTAGCGATAAGCGGTTCAAAGTCGGTCATTGCACCTACGCCAAAGAAAATAAGGCAAGGGTAAATGCCGAGTTTAACGCCTAAATACAAATAGTCTAAAAGACCTGCTGTAAGGTTAGCGTTTGCTCCGCCAAACAAGTCCCAATGAACATGACCGCCTGCGAAAAGTTCAGCGTGGAACATTTCAGCACCGGGTAAATTTGTAAGCAACATACCGAAAGCAATCGGTAATAAAAGCAACGGCTCGAATTTTTTAACAATTGCCAAAAACAAAAGAACAAATGCGATTAAAAGCATTACAAGTGTTTGCCAATGGTTTGCCAAATAAACAAAGCCTGTATTTAAAAAGAATTCTTTAATAGCGTCCATAATAAAATAATCTCCTTAACTTTTTTAAAATAAGATTATCTTATTGAATCGAGCAAATAACTGCGCCTGATTCAACCGAAGCGCCGTTTGATACTGCAAGGCCTGCAACTGTGCCGTCAGCCGGTGCGAGAATTTCGTTTTCCATTTTCATCGCTTCTAAAATAACCAAAACTTCGCCTGCTTTAACTTGCTGACCCTCTTTAACTTTTACATCAAGAATGGTACCCGGCATAGGAGCCTCAACCTTTTCACCGCCTGCAACGGCAGGAGCGTCAGCAGGTGTTGCTTGTGTAGCAACAGGAGCAGATTTAACTTCGGAAGCGTCAATTTCTTCAACTGAAATTTGATAAGCGGTTCCGTTTACAACAACTTTATAGTTTTTCATAAAAAATTTACCTCTATTCTTATATTTTCTTAATTGATTTTATTCTTATTGCAGAAACATCGGTTCCCATTTCTTCGGCGATTGCCGCAGAAACAGCCGCAACAAATTCCTGCTTGTTTTCAATAACAGTTTGTTTTGCAACAACATTATTTTCAACTGTTTTAACATTTGCTTTTTGGCATTTTGAAAACGCTTTGAAAATTGCCGACATAATTGTGCAAAGCAAAACTATGCAAACGAGCCCGAAAAACACAATGCCGATACCCATAAGAGTAACATATAATGTGTTTGAACCGTTTTGCACAGCGGCAGGGTCAAACCCTTGAATACTCGCTAAATTAAGCATTTTTATTTACCTCCTTAATTTGATAAATATGCCTAAGAAAATAAGGAAATTTTACAAAAACTCCAAATTTCCCCTTATACAATATTTGTACTAATTATACAACTCTTTTTGCAAAAAAATCAACTGTTTTTTTGTTGATTTTTGAAAATTCATAGTAATTGACAAAAAAATAACAAATAATTTTTATATTAGTATATTTTGCACAATTAAAAATCATAAATTTGCTGGACTTTTTCAAGCGATTATGTTATTATATATATAATGAATGAAAAGGAAAATGCAGATGAGTGACAGTTATAACGATTTTTCTTATGTTTATGACAGTTTAATAGATGTTGATTATAAAGCGTTGTGCGACAGACTTTTAGCATTTTGCGAAAAATATTCGCACCGGCCGAAATTGGTTTTAGATGCGGCTTGCGGAACAGGCAATTTCACAAAAGAACTTGTAAACAAGGGTTTTGATGTTATTGGGGTTGACGCTTCCGAAGAAATGCTTTCGATTGCAAAAGAAAAATTGCAAAACAACTGCACGCTTATTTGTCAGCCGTTGGAAGAACTTGACCTTTACGGCACAATTGATACGGTTTTTTGCACGCTTGATTCGCTCAATCACATAACCGATTTTGAAAATTTTAAAAAAGCGGTCGGCAAAATGGCTTTGTTTTTGGAGCCGGGCGGATTAATGATTTTTGATGTAAACACCGTTTATAAACATAAAGAAATTTTAGGCAACAACACATTTGTTGAAGAAAAAGATAATATTTATATGGTATGGCAAAATTCGTTGGAAGATAATACTGTCAATATAAATATTGACTTTTTTGTAAATAAAGGAGAAGAAAATTATTTAAGGCTTTGCGAAAATTTTGATGAGCGGGCTTATACCGCTGAAGAAATTAAGCAGGTTTTAGACGAGTTCGGGCTTGAAATTCTCGAAATAAAAGATTTTTTTGAAGAGGCTGAGCCGAACGAGTTTTCGGAAAAAATTATTTATATTGTTAAAAAAGGTGATTAAAATGAAAAAAAATATTTTAGCGATTATAGTTATTTCTATTTTGTGTTTAACAATGTTTTCGGCTTGTGAATTGTTTTCTGACAGCGAAAAGGCGCAAACCGAAGGCCCAAAAACAACTCTTGCTACTGTTGACAATGCAAAAACAACAACTGTTTCAAAAACTAAAAAAACAGTAATTAAATATGTTACAATTGACCCTGATACAGTAACAGATAAAAACGGTGTTCCGGTAACTGACAAAAACGGCAATACTGTGAAAGCAAAAAATGGAAAAGAGAAAGTTTCAACCGATAAAACAACTGTAAAACAAAATTCAAAAACTTTTGCTAAAAAAACAGAAAAGAAAGTTTCTGCTAAAAAAACCAAAAAAGCTGAAAAGGCGAAAAAAACTAAAAAGAAAGTAACAGAAGACAAAACCAAAAAAAATAAAGAAAAAACAACAGCTGAATATACTTTTGAAACCGATGAAAACGGCGATATTTGGTCGCCTATGTATTAATATTTATGGCAAAGTCAAGCGACTTAAAAATTTTTGAAAAAATTTCAAAAAAACTCTTGACAAATCAATAAGATTATGGTAATATATCAAAGTCGCTTGACGAGAAACAAATAAGCGGCAGGCATAAGATGGGAGCATAGCTCAGCTGGGAGAGCATCTGCCTTACAAGCAGAGGGTCACAGGTTCGAGCCCTGTTGTTCCCACCATTTTGGCCCGGTAGTTCAGTTGGTTAGAACGCTAGCCTGTCACGCTAGAGGTCACGAGTTCGAGTCTCGTTCGGGTCGCCAACATTTGCCTCTGTAGCTCAGTTGGTAGAGCAGAGGACTGAAAATCCTCGTGTCGTTGGTTCGATTCCGACCGGAGGCACCAAAGAATATGTTGTGCCTCGATAGTTTGTTATCTTGCTACATATTCTTTAAATATGCGGATTTAGCTCATCTGGTAGAGCGCAACCTTGCCAAGGTTGAGGTAGCGAGTTCGAGCCTCGTAATCCGCTCCACTAAAAAAGGACGCAAAAGTAATTTCATTTGCGTCCTTTTTACAAAAAAATCTTAATATTTGGTGCCATAGCCAAGTGGTAAGGCAAAGGTCTGCAACACCTCTATCCCCAGTTCAAATCTGGGTGGCACCTCCAAACTATATAACCGCCATGAAGGCACTCGGTAGGCATTGTGAAGCCTACTCGACTGACCGGAATAGTGGTTATATTTTTGTTTAATTGACATTCACATTTTGTTGTGTTATGCTGTCTGTAGCAAGGCTATTTGTATCAAACTCGGGCTGGCGAATTTTCGTCCTCAGATGTTTACTTGTAGCCTTGCACTTTTTTATCTTGATTTTTTATTTTCATATGTTATACTGTCTATACAATCACTATGAAACAAGTCGGCGGGCATTGTGAAACCCGTTCGGGTTAGCGGATTAGTGTAGAAGACAGTTTGCCAAGGGGTCTTTTGGCCCACAACGGAAATTTTTTTGTTTCTGACATTGGTAAACTGTCTTTTTTTATATATTTATAATGTATATATGAACGAAAAAACGTATATTAAGGTGTTATATACATAATATTTTTAAATTTTACCGATTTTCTTTTAATTTTTTTGAGTTTTTTTCAAAAAAATGCAAAAAATGCTTGACCTTTGGGGTAAAAGTGTGGTATTATTATTTTACCTCTGAACATAGGGCTTTTTTTATGCGCCAAAAAATGCCTTGGTTGAGGGAGGCAAAATTTTTCCAAAAATAAACTGGAGGTGCCGTCATGAGAGTAAAAATTACTTTGGCTTGTACAGAATGTAAACAACGCAATTATGATACGGTCAAAAACAAAAAGAACGACCCTGACAGACTTGAAATGAACAAGTATTGCAGATTTTGCAAGAAACATACCCTTCACAAGGAAACAAAGTAAGGGGTGTATCTTATGAAAGCTTCAAAAACTTTATCAACATTTTTTAAGGCGTTAGTCAGCGTTTGTGCTGCAGCTGTAATCGCTTTATTCTTCTTTACTTTTATTAAAGCGGACGGTTTCAGCATTTCAGGTTTTCAAGCAGCTTTCGGTACAACGCTTAAAATGAAAGCAGGAGACGCTACTCTTTATAAGAGTGCTTGGTATTTCTTCGCATTCCTTTTAACTGCGTTGACTTTGGTGTTCTCGCTTGTAAACTTCAAAAAACCGGGTGCTAAATATGCTTCATTCGGTTTTTCAATTGCAACATTCATTAATATGTGTGTGTTGTATTTCGCTAATCCTGTATCAGAGTATTTTGATAACAGATATGTAATTAAAAAAGATGTTGCAAAAATCGCAGTTGATAAAATTTCAACTGAAACAATGTTTTTAGTTGCATTAATTGTTACAGCTGCTTTGTTGGTATTAGCAACAGTATCAATGTTAGTATCCGATTATGTCGAGGTTAAAGCATCTAACGGCGCAAAGGTCACAATACCGAGACGAATCAAAAGATTCTTTAAAGATTATAAAAGAGAAATCAAAAACATTTCTTGGCCAACAAGAACTACAGTTGTTAGAAACTTTATTGTAGTTATTGTTATGTGCGTTATCGTAGGCGCATATATTTGGTTGCTTGACTGGGGTCTTGGAAGTCTTTTGAAATATCTTGTAGGTCTTAAAGGCTAATTTTTAAAGAAAATTCTAAAAAGAAGGGATGAATCCTATATGTCAGAACCAAAATGGTATGTTATTCACACCTATTCGGGTTATGAAAATAAGGTAGCGGACTCAATCGAAAAAATCGTTGAAAACCGCGGACTTCAAGATTTTATCTATGAAGTAAAAATCCCAACAGAAACCATAACAGAGGTTAAAGACGGCAAAGAACGTCAAATTGAAAGGAAAATTTTTCCCGGATATGTTCTTGTCAAAATGATTGTAACGGACGATTCGTGGTTTGTTGTTCGTAACATTCGAGGCGTAACCGGATTTGTCAGTGCAAATTCAACCGACCCCGTGCCGCTTTCAGATGAAGAAGTGGCAAAATTAGGCGTAGAAACATCTTCAGTAGTTGTTTCCTACAAAGTCGGCGATAATGTTAATATTATTGACGGACCGCTTGCGGGCTTCGGTGGCGTAGTTGAAGAACTTGATACTGATAAGAATTATGTTAAGGTAATTCTGTCTATGTTCGGTCGTGAAACTCCTGTAGAGTTAGAACTTTCACAGATTGAACTTGTTTAAATAATCTGCGGAAAATGCCGCATATTATATGGACGAAATGTCCTGGAGGAGAGAACTCTCCTCTGTGGGAGGAAAGATAAAAATTTACTCTTTCCGCCGTAACCACGTATTTTGGAGGTGCTAAATAATGGCTCAAAAAATTACCGGCTTAATTAAGCTTCAAATTCCGGCTGGAAAAGCCACTCCTGCACCACCGGTTGGTCCGGCACTCGGTCAGCACGGTGTAAACATTATGGCTTTTACAAAGGAATTCAACGAACGTACTAAAAACGATGCAGGTTTGATTATTCCTGTTGTTATCACAGTTTTTGAAGATCGTTCGTTCACATTTGTAACTAAAACTCCTCCTGCCGCTGTACTTATTAAAAAAGCTTGCGGCATCGAAAAGGCATCAGGAGTGCCTAATAAGGAAAAAGTTGCAAAAATTACCGGAGAGCAGGTCAGAAAAATCGCAGAGCAGAAAATGCCAGACTTGAACGCTGCAAACGTTGAATCAGCTATGTCAATGATTGCAGGTACAGCAAGAAGTATGGGCATTGAAGTTGTCGATTAATGCTCCCGCGTGGGAGGAAAAATCCGCATAACCACTTAATGGGAGGAAAAATTAATGAAACACGGCAAAAAATATGTAGACAGCGCAAAAAAAGTTGATTCTGCAAAATTATATGATGTAGATGAGGCTGTTGCGCTCGCAGTTGAAACAAAAACTGCAAAATTTGATGAAACAGTTGAGGTTCACGTTCGTTTGGGCGTTGACTCAAGACATGCAGACCAGCAAGTAAGAGGCGCAGTTATTTTACCTAACGGTACTGGTAAAACAGTTCGCGTTTTGGTATTCGCTAAAGGCGATAAAGCTGACGCTGCTAAAGATGCAGGCGCTGATTATATCGGCGATGCTGATACAGTTGCTAAAATTATGAACGAAGGTTGGATGGACTTTGATGTAGTTGTTGCTACACCTGATATGATGGGTACTATCGGTCGTTTAGGTAAAGTTCTCGGACCTCGTGGTCTTATGCCTTCACCAAAAGCAGGCACAGTAACACAAGATGTTGCTAAAGCTGTTGAAGAGGCTAAGGCTGGTAAAATCGAGTATCGTCTTGATAAAACCAATATTATTCATTGTCCTATCGGCAAGGTTTCATTCGGCGCAGAAAAAGTCGGTGAAAACTTCAAAGCACTTTTAGAGGCTATTGTTAAAGCTAAACCTGAAAGCGCTAAAGGTCAATACATCAAATCTTGCGTTGTTGCTACTACAATGGGTCCTGGTGTTAAAGTTAATCCGGCAAAACTTATGTAATAGCAATTGCAAATTTATGCAAATTAAAACCGCTTACATTTTGTAAGCGGTTTTTTGTTGTAAAACGAAAACCACGCGATAGTCGCGTGGTTGGAAAGAGGTTAACCGATGAGGAAAATCCTCCGATTGTGATATAATTAAAAAGACCT
>CACXOM010000026.1 GCA_902769255.1 Oscillospiraceae bacterium | reverse complement strand
GCTGGCAGGCCAATAAAAAAGCGCACTTGTGCGCCGCCAATAGTATTAGGGCTTTGCCCGAAAATGAAATACCACCCGCTAAGCGGGTGGATTTTTATTCATTTTGTAAGCGTTCCGTTATCAGAATGAATTAAAAATAAAATGTTTTCTTCTTCTAAACTATCTTTGTTTAAATAAACTATAACATCGCTTTTTTCTGCTGTTTTGCATTTTACTTCATAGCAATATTTTTCTTTTTGCGAGTCGCTTAAAATAAGCGATTTATTTATGCTTTTTACTTTTAATTCATCGCTTACGGCTTTTTTAATTTTGTCTGTCGGATGACTAAATTTCGGTATATTTCTTTTGTGATTATTCATAATAAAGCCTCTCGCTTCAACGCTTAAAATTTTGCCGTTTTCAAGAGATACGCCCACTTTAATTAAATCGGAATAGCAAACAACGCCTTTTTCAACGCTCGCAAAATTAATTGTAATAACATTATCGCTTTTTTCAAAATAGCTTTCTTTAAAATCGGCGTTGTAAACCGTTTTTAAATAGTTTTTTGCGTTTTTAATTGCAGTTTTTTCGCTTATATTTTCACCCGTTTTTCCCGATTGTTTGTTTAAATAAAGACAATAACCGCCAAGTTTTGTTATAGCGCAAACGCCACCGTTTTTATCTTTGAAAGTGTAGCTTTCAATGTTGGAATTTTCCTTTCCCGTATATTCAACCTCACGCGTGCTGAGAATGAATTTCGCCGTTTGTTTTGCTTGGTTTTTTGAAATCTTTTGCTTGAGTTTTAACAGTTTTGGCTTTTTATTTTCAATATGCTTTGAAAAAGGTCCGTCATAAATTAAAACCGGAAAAGTTTTTGAAGTTTGCGAAATATTTTCAAAATCCGAAGAAAAAGAAGTTTTTGAAAGGGTATTGTTAATTAGGTTTTTCATATCGCCCTCAAAATCATCACGGTTTTTTATTTTGCTTTGAAGAATGTTAAAATCAGCGTTTAAATTCTCGCTGAAATCAACAAGTTTTTTAAGTCCTGCTTTGCTTTTTTCGCTGTTTTTTGATGATAACATTGACTTTGAATAATCCGCAACGCTCGCTAAATATTTGTAGATATTTTCGGCGTTTTGCGCCTTTATCGGCAGTCTTGCCAAACACTCTTTTGCACCGCTCGCACGCTCGCAAATTCGAGCAAAATAAGCAGTTTTTGCACTATTTGAATTGCAATATAACTGCTTTTTTAAATCGTAGTTAATTTCAGAAATTTTCGCCGCCGTTTCGTTTAACGAGTTAAAATATTCATCTTCAATTCTGCTTTGCAAAACAGTGTTTTGCCTAAATAAAACTAAAACAAACCCAAAACTTACTAAAACTGCCGTAAGCAAAAAACTGATTATTCTTACAAAGTTTCTTTTTTTCATTTAATTTAACACCTCTTTATGAAAATATTTTGCCGCCAAAACAATAAACTATTCTAAAAACATTGTAAAATAAAACAAAATTTGTTATAATGAATAAAACTAAAGTTTAGGAGAATTTTCTATGTCTTATTTTGAAACGGCTGATATTCTTTTGCCGAAAAAAATTAAAAATAATTGGGCGGTAATCGCTTGCGACCAGTTCACATCTGATGAAAAATATTGGCAAAAAGTTACAAGCGAAGTCGGTGATGATATTTCGACTTTAAACTTAATTTTCCCTGAAATTTTTCTTGAAAAAGAACCCCAAAAAACTATTGAAAAAATTAATAATAATATGAAAGAATACCTTGAAAACGGCGTTTTTGAGGAATATAAAAACAGTATGATTTTCGTTTCAAGAAAACAAAGTGACGGTCTTGTTATGGACGGAATTGTAGGGTGTGTTAATTTAGATGATTACGACTATAAAAGCACCGCTAAAAAACCTATTCGCGCGAGCGAAAAAACAGTTGAGGAGCGTATTCCGCCGAGAGTTGAAATTCGCAAAAATGCGCTTCTCGAATTTCCGCACATTTTGCTTTTAATTGACGACCCCGAATTTTCGGTTGTTGAAAAAGCGGCTGAAAAAATTAATGAAAATCAAAAACTTTATGACCTTGACTTAATGCTCGGCGGCGGAAATGTTAAAGGCTATTTGCTAAACGATGAGCAAATAAAAGCTGTTCAGTCGGCAATTGAAAAATTGGGCGAAGGTGATGATAAACTCGTTTTTGCAGTAGGTGACGGCAACCACTCGCTCGCAACCGCTAAAAAATGCGCTGAAATTTCAAGCAGTCCGCAAAGCAAGCAGGCGCTTGTTGAAATAGTTAATATTCATTCAAAAGCGATTAATTTTGAGCCGATTTACAGAGTGCTTTTCAACTGTGATGTAGAACAAGTTTTAGATGATTTTGTAAATGAAAACGGCGGTGAATGTAACGGCGGCGATGCACAATATTTTACCGTTTGTTTTGGCGAAAACACAAAAAAAATCGGGTTAAAACCGACCGCAAAACTGCCTGTCGGCACGTTGCAAAAGTTTTTAGATGAATATTTGCAAAAAAACAAGCAAATTAAAATAGACTATATTCACGGCGAAGACGATTTGAAAAAACTTTGCAAAGAGAAAAATACACTCGGATTTTTGTTTGATGGAATGAAAAAAGACGAGTTGTTTGAAGCAATAAAGCAAGACGGCTCGTTGCCGAGAAAAACCTTTTCAATGGGACATGCGGTAGATAAAAGATATTATGTTGAGGGCAGAAGAATCAAATGATTTTTTAAGGAGTAATTAATGGAAATTGTAAATTTATCAGGCGAGCAACTTAAAAATTTGCAAAACAAAAATTTAGAAATTTTAGAAAAGTTTTTAAAGTTTTGTGATGAACATTCAATTAAAGTTTTCGCCTGCGGAGGCGGTTGCATAGGCGCTGTTCGCCACAAAGGATTTATTCCTTGGGACGATGATATTGACCTTTTTGTTTTTAGAGAAGATTATGAATGGCTCTTTGAAAATTTCAACCGTCTTTATGAAAATGACGACCTTTATTTTGAAAAAACAACAAAAGAGCATTACACAAGGGTTCAACTTGGCGCAATTGTAGATGAAAACACTACTTTTGTTAAACAAAGACAGGAAGATTTAAAAGAGGTTCACCACGGGGTGCGAATTGATTTAGTTCCGCTTGACGGTTGTCCCTCTTCTCGTTTTAAAAGAAAATGTCAGATTTTATGGGCGTTGATTTTTTCAATGTTTATTGTAGGCGAGCCACACACAAGCAAAGGAAAAGCGCTTGAAATTATCAGCAAAATAATGCTTTTTTGCTTTAAAACGCCGAAATCACGCTACAAAATTTGGCGTTTTGCCGAAAAGCGAATGAGCCGTTTTAAAATTTCTGATTGCGAAAAAATAACTGAACTTTGCGCTTGGTATCAGTATATGGTAAATGAGTATCCCAAAGAAGCCTTTGAAAAGCAGGTTTTTATGCCTTTTGAAGACACCAAAATACCGTTGCCTTGCGGTTATGACACCTATTTGAAAATGGCTTTCGGCGACTATATGAAATTACCGCCAGAAGATAAGAGAATACCAAAACACGACATTGTAAAATTCGACCTTGAAAAGAGCTATAAGGAGTTATTATGATGTGGTCTTATGACGCTAAAAACCGCTTTTTACTGCTTAACGATATTTCCTCTGCGCCGGCGCTAAATTCAAACGAGTTTTCATTTTTAGAAAACCACCTTTACAATAAAGATTTTTCGCTTTTAGAAAATGCGAAACTTTGGGAAATTGTCGAAAAAACCGATAAAAAATCGACTGCCGAAAAAGTTTACACCGCTTTAAAAGAAGTAAGAGATTTAGAGTTGTTAAAAGCGAATAAAATAGGGCTTCTCTCGCCAAATGACGAGCGTTACCCTAAAAGGCTTAAAGAAAAATTAAGCTTTTTTCCGCGTTTTTTTTATTTTGTCGGCGATGATAGCTTGATAAATATGCCTTCAAGCGCGGTAACAGGCTCGAGAAACGCAAATGAAACAGGGCTGAAATTCGCTCGTGATATAGGGCAGACAATTGCAAGCGAGAAAAAAGTGATTGTCAGCGGGGGAGCATCTGGTTGTGATTTTGAGGCGACTGCCGAAGCGATAAAATCAGGCGCAAAAGCGGTTTGGTTTTTAGCAAATTCAATTGAAAATACTTTGAAAAATAAAACGGTGAAAAGTTGGGTTGATTCGGGCAAATTGTGTTTGCTTTCCGACTTTAACCCTTTCGGCAAATTCGACAGAAAACAGGCACTTTTTAGAAACCGTTTTATTTACGCAAACAGCGAGTTTTCTTTTGTTTGCGAGTGCAATTCTAAAATTTCGGGCACTTTTTCGGGCGCAAAATTTTGCCTTGAAAATGATTTATCGCAACTTTTTGTGTTTGACAACAACGAACCTGCAGTTAAAGAATTGATTTCTCTTGGGGCAATTTCCATAATAAAATAGTGTTAATTTTGTGCAAAAGTTACATTGCTTTTTAATATTTTTTATGTTATTATATATATAACTATAATGAGTAGTATAATGATTAAGTTAGGAGAGTGAAGATTATGGCTATGTTTAAAAAATTATTAGCCGAATTTATTGGCACATTCACACTTGTTTTGTTTGGTTGCGGTACTGCTGTAGCTTTAGGTTGCGACACCGCAAAAGTTGATTCAGCTTATTTGCTGACCGCTTTGGCATTCGGACTTGTGATTGTGGCTATGGCTTATTCAATCGGTAATGTTTCGGGTTGCCATATTAATCCGGCTGTTTCGATTGCAATGCTTGTTAGCAAAAAAATGAGCGTTGGCGAATTTTTCGGCTATATTATCTCTCAATGTTTGGGAGCGCTCGGTGGTGCAGCTGTTTTAGGCTATTTATTCGGCTTTGATTGCAGTTTCGGCACAAACGGGCTTTTTGAGGGCGATGTTTTAAAATCGCTGATTATTGAATGTATTCTTACTTTTGTATTTGTTCTTGCTATTTTGGGCGTAACTTCAAAAATTAATAACGACAAAGTAGCAGGTCTTGTAATAGGATTTACGCTTACTTTGGTACACATTTTCGGTATTCATTTTACCGGAACTTCGGTAAATCCTGCTCGTTCATTAGGACCGGCAATTTTTGCAGGTGGCGATGCGCTCGCTAATGTTTGGGTGTTTATTGTTGCACCTTTGGCAGGCGGTATTATAGCAGCTCTTGTTTGGAAATTGCTTGAGAGCAAATCAAAGGAATAATATATATTGATTAAACGGAGGAATAGTTTTATGAAAAAAAGATTAATGGCAATTTTGTTGTCACTTGTTATGGTTTTGTCGCTTGTTCCGGCAATTGCTTTTGCAAATGACGACACCGACCCTTATGTTGAAGACCCCTTCGGCGACCCTGTTGAGCATACTGCGCAACACAGCGTTGTTCATCATGTTGCCGTAGCTTCAACTTGTAAAGATCAAGGAAATATTGAATATTGGTATTGCGAAGATTGCGTAGCATATTTCTCTGATGCAGCTTGCACCACAGAAATTAATGAAAGCAGTATTTTACTTCCTTTATCAACCACTCACCAAACTACACTTCAAAACGCTAAATCGGCTTCTTGTACTGAAGCAGGTTACACAGGTGATGAAGTTTGTACCGTTTGCGGTAAAACAATAACAACAGGTTCGGTTATTAATAAAACAAGTCATACTTTAACTAATCACCCTGCTGTTGCACCAACTGAAGAGGCAGACGGTAATTCAGAATATTGGTCTTGTAGTGTTTGCGGAAAATATTTTTCAGACGCTAACGGCACAACTGAAATTGCAGAGAATTCTTGGGTAATTCCTAAAATAACTCAACCTTCAAGCACTACTGCTTATTCAAATGAGCACGAAAACGACCCTTCTGGCGATGATGTTTTCGGTGAAGATCACCCTGACACTCACAATGTTACAGCTTATCCGGCAGTAGCTGCTACTTGCACCACAGCCGGTAATTCGGCTTATTGGTATTGCGAAGACTGCAATAAATATTTCTCTGATGCTGAATGTACAACTGAAATTCAAGAAAACTCTTGGGTAATTCCTGCTTCTCATACTATGGTTTATCATCAAGCAGCTCAATCCGATTGCAAAACTCACGGAAACAACGCTTATTATGAATGTACAGTTTGCCACAAATACTTTACAGATGCAAACGGCGCAAACGAAGTAGAAGCAAATTCTTGGGTATTGCCATTGGCTGAACATACTGCTTTACCTATGGTAGTTGAAAATAAAGTTTCTGAAACTTGCACCGAAAACGGTGGATATGACGAAGTTGTTTATTGCTCGGTTTGCAATGAAGTTATAAGCTCAAATCATGTTGTTGTTTTGGCACCGGGTCATAATATGACTGCAACAGCTGCTATAGATGCAACTTGTACCGAAGCAGGAAATACTGCAAATTCTTCTCTGATTCAGAAGGCAAAACTGAAATCGCTGAAAATTCTTGGGTAATTAAAGCTTTAGGCCATAAATTAACAGAGTTTAAAGCTAAAGCTGCAACTTGCACCGAAGCCGGCAATAAAGCATATTGGTATTGTGAAACTTGCAACAAGTATTTCTCTGATGCTGAGGGTAAAACCGAAATTGCAAAAGATTCTTGGGTAATTAAAGCTTTAGGTCATAATTTTGTACAAACTGATTATAAAGCTGCAACTACCGAAAAAACTGGTTTAATTACTTATACTTGTAAGAATTGTGGTGCTAAAAAGACAACTGTTCTTGCAAAACTTGATGAGGGTAAACCTTTATCACCTGCATCAGCACCTTCTGTTGCACAAGCAGAAAAAGGAATTTTCAGTTCAAAAACTGATGAAGCACCTGCAGGTTCACTTTTCAATCTCTTAAAACTTAAAGCCGGAAAAGTTACCAAAAACAGCATTAAACTTAAATGGTCAAAAGTTAAAGGCGCAACAGGTTATATTGTTTACGGTAGCCGTTGCGGCAGCAACTATAAAAAGGTTAAAACCTTAAAAGGTGGCTCAAAAGTTACTCTTAATTTGAAGAAACTTAAAAAAGGTAAATACTATAAGTATTTCGTTGTTGCAATTGCAAAATATAAAGGCACAACAAAAGTTATTGCTTCTTCAAAAACAGTTCATATTGCAACTAAAGGCGGAAAAGTAGGCAACTACAAATCTGTTAAACTTAAAAATGTTAAAAAGAATAAAGTTTCAATCAAAAAAGGCAAAACCTTTAAGATAAAAGCTAAATCTATTGTTCAAAGCAAAAAACTAAAAGTTAAAAAGCACAGAACATTTAGATATGAAAGCACAAATTCTAAAGTTGCAAAAGTAAATCAAAAAGGCAAAATCACCGCCAAGAAGAAAGGTACATGTTTCGTATATGTATATGACCAAAGCGGTAACTGCCAAAAAATTAAAGTAACTGTAAAATAAAACTTAAAACAAACAAGGCTGGTTTTAAAAATCAGCCTTGTTTTTATTTGCGATATTTTTTATGCAGTTGAATTTCACTTTGATTTGTGATAAAATAAAGAAAAAGTAAAAAAGGAGAGTTCAAAATGAAAAAATTGTTATGTTTATTTTTTAGCGTTTTAATGTGTTTATCGGTTTGTTCTTGTTTCGGCAGTAATGAGAAAACCGTTAAAAAATATGACGCTAAAGCTGATATGATAAAAAAATATGCAAAAATTGTAAAGAGTTATCAAAATAATTACGGCGAAATGTCGTTGCTCGAATATAAAGCGGTTCAAAACAAAGCTTTAGGCGGAGTTTGCTTTTTAGACCTTTTAGACCTTGATAAAAACGGGCTTGACGAACTTATTATAGCTTGGTTTGACGGCTTTGACTCAAACAGTTTCGCAAGTTATAACATTGAGGTTTACTCTTTTAATAAAAAAGCCAAAAAAGCCGAAACAATTTTTGAAAACGAATATGTTTATCAAAGCAGGTTGTCGTTTGATTTGTTTAAAAACAAGCCTTATTCGGCGGTGAAAATATTAGATTTAAACGGTAAAAAATATATTCAAACAGGCGATTCTGTTGACCATGCTTTTGAGTTTTTTGGGTTTGAAAACGGCAAATCTAAAAAAGCTATTTCATTTTTACAGGTGGAAAATGCATTTTATGTTGATGATGAGCAAGTAAAGGTTGAAAAATATGATTCATTAATTAAAGAGTGGAAAGCGTTTGATTCTGATTTAGGCAATATCGAAGAATACCCATTATCACCTATTAAATTTGAAGATTCAAACGGCTATGGCAAAATACAAACTACTATTGATGTAACTAACAAAACTTTGTCAGCGCTCGGGCTTTCTTTATCACAAGTTTCTTTTAACAACGCAACAGAGCCTTCAACAGAAACTACAACTACCACAACCGAGCCGACAACCACATCAACCACTACAACAGTTTCAACCACTAAAACTACTGAAGACACAAGGGGAGCGGTTGAATATACAGGTGAATACATAACATATTACGGTAAAAAAGCAAGCGATTCTGCACCTTGTTACGGGGTGAATATTGAATCGGTTGAAAGCGGTTATATTACATTCACAATTTATAAATTAGGTTACAACGGTTCGCCGGGTTATTATACAGGCGAAATTAGCGCAAGACTGAAAAATGATAAAGCCTCTTTTACTTGGGAAGACAGTTGGGGCAACAAAGGAAAAGGCAAATTAAAAATTTCAAAATCAGTTGTCACAATAAATATGAAAGAAACAAAAACATCTGAATTTAATCGTTCTTCGCTTAACACCGAAGGCGACTTAAAGCTTTATAAAAAATAAATCGGGGAAGTAAAAAATGAAAAATAAATCAAGAATTTTTGTTGTTGTATTTTCGGTAATTATTATTGCGGTTGTAATTGTTGCCGCAATAAATAAAAAGGCTGATAATACTGTAAACACAGTAGGGGGCAATGTTAACGAGACTGTTAAAACTACCGAAAAGCAAAAGGAAACAACTGTAACTATCGGCAATGTTGGCGATATTCTTTTGCATATGCCAATAAACCGTTCTTGCTACAACGAGCAGACAAAAACTTACGATTATAACGATATTTTCAAATATGTAAATAAATATTATACAAAATACAACTGTATGGTAGCCGACCTTGAACAGCCTGTTGCCGGTAAAAAATTTGGTTATTCGGGCTTTCCGCTGTTTAATGCGCCTGAGCAAATTGTTGATGCGCTTAAAGAAAACGGCGTTGACTTGTTGCTTACCGCAAACAACCATTGTTACGACCAAGGCACAAAAGGCCTTGAAAATTCAATGAATACTTTAAAAGAAAAAGGTATTGATTTTATAGGCTATCGAGAAGAAACCGCCAAACCTTATATTATTAAGAATTTAGACGGCATTAAAGTAGGTATGATTAATTATACTTATGAAACACAGCCTCTTTCTGACACAAAATATATAAACGGTATTCCTATGGACAAGTCGGTAGCGCATTTGCTTAATTCTTTTGATTACAATAAGTTAGATGTGTTTTACAGCGACTTTCAAACAAATATGGACAATATGTATAAAGACGGCGCCGATGTAATTATCGCTTATATGCATTGGGGCGAGGAATATAATTTAGGTCATACCGATTACCAGCAAAAAATCGCACAAAAACTTTGCGATATGGGCGTTGACGCAATTGTAGGCGGTCATACGCATTGTATTGAGCCTACCGATTTAATTTCTTCTGAAATTTCGGGCAAACAAACGCCGATTATCTATTCAACAGGCAATCAACTTTCAAATCAACGAAAAGAAACGCTTGATAAGTTTTCTTACGACACGCCTTATTTTGAAGACGGTGTAATTTATGAACTTTCATTTTCAAGAAAATCAAATGGTAGCGTAGTTTTGTCGAATGTTTCTTATACAGCTACTTGGTGTAATTTGTTCGGCTCGGTTTACAGAATAATTCCGCTTGATGAAAAAGGGAATTACAAAAACGATTATTCATCGCTTGGCAGAACACAGGAAATGAGCAATTCCCTAAAGCGTACCAAAGGACTTTTAGACAAAGGCGTTGAAAAATTTAAGTCGGAATACAAGCAAAAAGATTTAAGGAAAAAATCCGCTTGATAAGGAATATTATTTATGAAAAAAAGATATATTGAAACAGGAAAAATTGTCGGCACTCACGGAATAAGAGGAGAGGTGCGTGTTCAGCCTTGGGCTGACACGCCCGAATTTTTAACGCAGTTTAAAACTCTTTATACCGATGAAAACGGCGAAAATTTGCTTGAAATAATCTCTTCAAGAGCGCATAAAAACATTGTTTTGATGAAAATTAAAAATGTTGACACAATTGAGTCTGCTGAAACTTTACGAGGAAAAACGCTTTATTTAAATAGGGAAGACATTACTCTTGAAAAAGGCGCTTATTTTCAATGTGATTTATTCGGTTGCAAGGTTTATGATGCCGATACCGACGAGCTTTTAGGCGAAATATCAGATGTTTCGCAAACAGGCGCAAACGATGTTTGGCACATTAAAAAAGATAATAAAGAGTACCTTATTCCCTCAATTCCTGATGTTGTTATAAGTGTTGATATTGATAACGAAAAAGTTGTAATTCGCCCTTTGAAAGGAATTTTTGACGATGAGAATTGACATTATGACTATTTTCCCTGATATGATGAACGCTTATCTTTCGGAAAGCATTATAGGCAGGGCAATAAAAGCGAAAAAGTTAGAAGTTTATTGTCATAACATTAGAGATTATACTACCGATAAACACAATCGTACCGATGATATGCCATATGGCGGCGGCAATGGAATGGTAATGACTGCCCAGCCGATTGACGATTGTTTTAATGCAATTGTAACAAAAACGGGTAAAAAACCATATTTTATATATATGTCGCCTCAAGGCAAGACACTCACACAAAAAAAGGCGATAGAGCTTTCAAAAATGGACAATATTGTTCTTTTGTGCGGACACTACGAGGGCGTTGACCAGCGTGTGCTTGATAAACTTTGCGATGAGGAAATTTCAATCGGCGACTATGTTTTAACCGGTGGCGAATTGCCGGCGTTGGTGATTACCGATGCCGTTGCAAGAATGCTCGACGGCGTTTTGTCAAACGAAGAATGCTTTACCGAAGAAAGCCATTTTAGCGGATTGTTGGAGTATCCTCAATATACCCGCCCTGCCGTTTGGCAGGAAAGAGAAGTTCCCCAAGTGTTAATTTCGGGACACCACAAAAACATTGAAAAGTTTAAAAGAGAGCAAAGTTTGCTTAATACTATAAAAAAACGACCCGAGTTGTTGAAAAATGCCAAATTAACGGAATTTGATAGGGAATTTATCGAAAAAAACCGTAATTTTGATGAAAAATGACAAGGTTATTAAATGATAGTAACAAATTTATTGAAAATTTTTAGTGTTTTTGCACAAATCGATTCGATAAAATTTTGACAAGTTTATGAATATAATAGATTTTTTATCAAAAGCACAAATTTTATTTTGTACTTTATAAAAAATGTGGTATAATGTCAATAATAGATAAAATATTAATACAAATACTAAAACAAATTTTCTTGTTTTTGTGAAAGGATTGTGTTTTCAATATGTATGTTAAAGATGTAGTAGTTCAAAATCAAGTCGGACTTCACGCTCGTCCTGCAACTTTCTTCATTCAAAAAGCAAACGAATTTAAATCATCAATTTGGGTAGAAAAAGAAGAAAGAAGAGTTAATGCAAAAAGTTTACTCGGTGTATTGTCTTTAGGAATTTTAGGCGGTACTTCAATTCGTGTTATTGCTGATGGTTCTGACGAACAAGACGCAGTTGACGCACTTGTAAATCTTGTTTTATCAGGATTTGCTGAATAATTCTAACAAATATAAGTCGTAGCAGGGTTTTATCTGTTACGGCTTTTTTGTTTTATGTATTGATTTTTTGCTTAATTTGTATTAAAATGAAATTAAAGTAATTTAAGGAAGAAATTTGGAATGGATAACAGAATTATTGATGTTTTAAATAATAAAGAAGATAATTATTTGTTGCCGTTTTATTGGCAAAGTGGCAACAATAAAGATAAAATACCGTATATGGTTGAAGAAATTTATCGCTCGGGTTGCAAGGCGCTTTGCGTTGAATCAAAAAATCACCCGAATTTTGCAAAGTATGAGTGGTTTTCTAATATGAAAATTATTCTTGAAGAGTGTAAAAAGCGTGATATGAAAGTTTGGGTTTTAGATGATGATAAATCCCCTTCAGGCCATGCAAACGGCGCTGCAAAAGATGAAAGGTCTTTAAAAAAGACTTTTTTAATTGAGCGTCATTTTGATGTTATCGGCCCAAAAACAAGCGCAAAAGCGATTATTATAAAGTTTGAAGATGACGATGAAATTTTAGGCGTTTACCTTTTTAAAAGAGAAAATGGCGACGAATCTTTAAGTGAAGAATATATCGACCTTAGCGATAAAGTAAACGGCGATATGGTTTATTTTGATGTACCGCAAGGTGTTTTCAGGCTGTTTATTTATTTTAAATCGCACCATACGGCAGACGATTATATCGATATGCTTAACCCGAAAGCCACCGAAATGATGATAAAAAACTGTTACCAGCCTCATTATGATAATTTGGGCGAATATTTCGGCAACACTTTGGCAGGCTTTGTTTCAAATGAAGCGGGCTTTTATTCATCAGGGCTTTTTGCTGATGAAAATTATTCGCAAACTGTCGGAAAACAAGGAATTTATTTGCCTTATAGTGATGATTTAATAAGGATTATGAGCAAAAAATCGGGTTATGATGTTAAACCTTATCTTGTGGCTTTGTGGTTTGAAATGGGTGCAAAATCGGCTGAACTTCGCCATTGCTATATGAACACCGTTTCAAAACTTTTCAGCCGATATTTTACTCAAAAACTCGGTCGTTGGTGTGCTTCGCACGGCGTTGAATATATAGGTCATATTGTTGAAGATAATAATTCTCATTCAAAATTGGGCGCATCAGCCGGTCATTATTTCCGTTCGCAACACGGACAAACTATGAGCGGAATGGATTTGGCTTTTCAACAAGTAATTCCCGGTTTTGCTCATTTTACAAACAGTTCATACGACATAAAAACTTATGCCGATAACGAATTTTTCCATTATATGCTTGCGAAAATGTGCGCTTCTGACGCGCTTTTTGATAACAATAAAAACGGCAATGCGTTTTGTGAAGTTTTCGACGAAGATGACCGCGCACAAAGCAGCAGCACTAAAAAATGGTTGATTGATTTCTTGTTAGTTCGGGGAATTAATCATTTTGCACCTCAATTTTCGTTTGATAAAAAAGACCCGCAACATGACGCTTTTTCGGCTTTAATGAATTACACCAACAAAGCAAGTCATCTGCTTTCGGGCGGAACTCATGTTGCAAAAGCGCTTGTGCTTTATAATGCGGATTGCGAATGGGGTTCTTCCGGCGACTTTATGTATTCGCAAAAAATTTGCCGAATGCTTTATGACAGTCATATTGATTTTGATATTATTTCGTTTGATTATCTTAAAAAAGCGGAGGCTTCTAATAACAGATTGAGAATAAACGATGCCGAATATGATGTGCTTTTTGCGCCTTATTCTGCTTATATTTATTCAAAAAATCTAAATGTTATTAAAAATCTTGATAATATCGGGTTTGATGTTGTTTTTGTCGGTGGCTTGCCTAAAAACTGCAACTATAAGTTTAAAAGCGTTCCGCTTAACGAATGTGTCAGATATTTTGAGAAAAACTGTGGTTTTGATGTGCTTATTCGTGGCGAAGCAAAACTTTTACGCCATTATCACGTTAAAAGAGATTCGGCAGATGTTTATATGTTTTTCAACGAATCTGTTACTAATGAGGTTAATGCGAGAATTTATGTTGGCAGAGAAAAGTATTTAAAACTCGATTTGTTAAACGACAGCAAAATCGCCTCTTGCGCAAAAAGCGGAAGTTTTGATTTAAAGCTTGCGCCTTACCAATCGGCAATTTATGTTTTTGATGACTTTGACGATGAGTTTTTAAATCAGTTTGAGGGCGAAAAACAATGGGATTTTGAAAGGGTTTTAAACATTCCTTTTGAAGTTTCATTAAGCGAAAATGCGCCTTTTGACGAGTTTGAGCATTTTACGGTAACAGACCGACCTATTGATATTAATTCACCTGAAAACAAGCCTTCCTTTGTCGGAAAAATAAAATATTCAGGCAGTTTCTTTGTCGAAGAAAACGGCAATTTTATGATTGATTTAGGCACAGTCGGCGAAGATGCAAAAGTGTTTATAAACGGGCGTGAGTGCGGTATTAGAATAGCAAAACCTTATGTTTTTGATATTTCAGGTTTAACCGAAAACGGCGAAAATACAATTGAAATAATCGTTTCAAACACATTGGTACATAAGAATAAAGATGATTTTTCGCAATATACAATAATTTCGCAAAGCGGTCTTGCCGAAGAAATAAAAATGTTTAGACAAAAACAATAAAAATACAAAAAAACAGCCCCGCAGTTGTAATGCTGCAGGGCTGTTTTCGTGAAAGGATAAAATAAATAGTGGGAATTTATTTTTTAGTTTTCACAGTAAGTTTTTTGCTGTAAGGCGCATAAACATATTCGCCGTTTGCTTTTGTATAAGCTCTTACTTTAAACGAATATTTTTTATTTGATTTTAATTGGGTTTTGGTATAACTTGTGCTTTTGGTTCTTTTTATTAAAACAAATTTTTTACCGACTTTCATAAAGTATTCGTAACCTTTTGCGCCTTTTACTTGTTTTACCGAAATTTTAATTTTGGTTCTATAAGCTTTTGCCGAAATTTGCGCTTTTGTCATGGTTGTTACTGATTTATAATCGGTTTTTGCACTGTAATAAACCTTATTGTTTACATTTACAAACTGTCTTATTTTGTATTTATAAGTAACGCCTTTTTTAAGGTTTTTGTTTGTAAAATCAGTTTTGTTATTGTTTTTGTAAGTTTTAATAAGTTTATAGTCTTTTTTACCGTCTTTACGCCAAATTTCTGTTCCGCTTGCACCTTTTACTGTTTTCCATTGTAAATAAGCTTTGCTATTTGATTTTAAATAAACCTTTTTAAGCTTAGGCTGTGGCTTAATTGCGGATACAATCGGAGAATTAATATATCTTCCTTTGCCGTTGCTTTCAAAACATTTTACTTGATAATAATAAGTTTTAAAAGTGTTTGCCTCTAAATCTTTATAAGCGGTAGCAGAGCCGTCGTATTTTGCAATTTCTTTTAAGTTTTCAGGCGTTGTACCTCTTAAAATAGTATATTCGGTTGCCGCAATTGCGTTACTCCAAGTTAAATCATTTTGACTAAGCGCAGTTTTAACTTCAACTTTAAATGCGTATTTTGAAGTAACGGTGTCAGAATAACTGCCACCCTCAAAACTGCCTTTGTGAGCTAAAATTGCTCGAACTTTATATGTATAAGAACCGCCCGATGCTGTTTTGTCAGAAAATGTAGTTTTTGCAGCACCTGTTAATGTTCCGATTTTTTCATATTTACCGGAGTTATCATTAAGTCTGAAAATTTGGTAACCGTAAACACCTTTAATTTTATCCCATTTTAATGTAATTTTTTCAGTGTCTTCATTGCTTATTTTAAGATTTTTAACTTTCGCAGGCTTTTTGTAATATCTAAAATTACAATCAATGTTGCCCGAAACGCCGTTTGCTTTGCCTGTGCTGGAATACTGCCAATAATGATAGTCGCAATCGTAAAACTTGCCTTGATAAGAAGGTTTTGAATTATAATTTGCCAACCAAATATCATAATTTTTTGCAATGGTGTCATCGTCTAAATCGCTTGTAAGCATTGAATGATTTGCATATACCATAGCGGTATAACCTTTGCTTTCAACTCTTTTGCAAAAGGCGATACAAATATCAGTTTTTTGTTTTTTAGTAAGTTTTGCAGCAGCAAGACGTGTTCCTGAAGGGCCATATTCATAGTCAAAAACCAAAGGCAAAGTGATTTTAAAGCCTTTAACAATGCTCATAATATAATCAGCTTCATCTTGAGCCTCTTTAACGGTTATTGCCTGCGAGAAAATATAAGCGCCAACGTCAATACCCTCTTTTTCGGCAGCAGGTGCATAGCTTGCAAACTTAGTATCTTTATTTAACGAGCCTTTTGACCCCCAACCTCTGTAAGCTGCGCGCAAAATCACAAAATCAGTACCAGCTTTTTTTAATTTTTTAAAATTAGCATCGTTTTGATAATGCGAAATATCAAGACCGTTTATTATTTCATAATTCTTAAATTTATCGTCGTGAGTATATTTTTTGTTTTTAAAAGGGCTTTCGTTAGGGTCGGTAAAAGCGTTAGTCAAAAATCCTATTTGCATAAATAATAATAATAATAATGCAAGTAAAACAGATGTTAATTTTTTCATTTTAATCCTCATTCATTTAATTTTATATAATTATGAAACAAAAATTCGGTTATGTCAACCCAATATCAATAAAAACATATTTTTTGTGTAGAATAAATAAAAATTTTTCCTATTTATGTATATTGCTATAACAAAAAAAGGAGTGATAATTTGAAGTAGTCAATACTTAGTAGACACAAAAAAAGAAAAAATTAAGCTGCCAGTTCAATTCTGTATTGGACTGGTGGTTTTTTGTTTAGTTTTCGAATTG
>CACXOM010000025.1 GCA_902769255.1 Oscillospiraceae bacterium | reverse complement strand
GCTTTTTGTCGTATTTTGGTATATTATGGTAATGGCAAATATCAAAATACATTTTAGGAAGTGGTTTAAAATGAACTATGTTTTGAACGAAACCGTTGTAAAAGACGAAGAGGGCAAGGCGTGGGACACCTACGGGATTACATATGGTGACATTGTTATTGAGGACATTTCGACCGAGAAATGCAAAATTGAAAAACTTGTCAGCCTTTGCAACGAACTCGATTTATCACCAATTCACATTCACGATGTTGTAGACGATTTTTTAGTCCACAACGACATTTAAAGGAAATAAGGCAAAAACCTGTCGTACTTTGTACGGCAGGTTTTTGTGTGCGGGGTTTTAAAATTGTTTTCAAAATTGCACAAACCTGACACCTCATCCGAGTTGCTTCGCAACCCACCTTCTCCTCGAGGAGAAGGCTTTTTTAATTTGTGCGTTTAAATAAAAATTTTATTGTTTTTGACGGCAGGAGCAAGCCCCAAGCCCCTGCCCTACAAGGTATTTATATGTTTATATCAGACTTCGGCGGGTCGTATAGGAATCCGACCCCTACATAGTGATTTTTAGTTTTATCAAACTTCACCCCTGAGGCGAGACGAAACTTTAAGTAAAATCAAACTTTATGCCGAAGTCTTGCGTGTCAAGGCACTTGACTGTCGAGCCTCTCGACCGGCGGCATCAAGGCACCGCCCTACAAGAAAATTATATATTTTATCAAAAATTTTTACAAAAAACTGTTGTTTGTACTTTTTTTGGGACATATATTTTTGTATAATACAAACATAAACTTAAATCGGCCTTATTTCAGTAGTGAACATTCTTTTTACTTTTTAAAAAGAACGGGTGGCGAGTCGCCATTCGGCTATTAAAAACGTGGATTTCGCCATTTTTCAAATGGCGGGAACAGAAATTCGCTTCAACTAATCAAGAATCACTACGTGATTTAGTATTAGTCTACACTCATTTTCTGTCATTTTGTACTGTAATAAGGTCGATTGGTTTATTACAGTAAAAGGAGGTTTTTGTATGTTTATAATCGACAACGAAATACACTTTGTAAGAAGCGATATGAATTTTGTTTCAAAATTCGGCGTTGAACTTGCGAGTAAAATGGTGTTTGAATACAGAAGTCGAAACCATCTTCCTTTTATTTACGACACTTATCAACTATCACATTTTCTTGATTTGCGAAGAAATAGTTTGTTCAGATTAACTCGTAATTGCAACGACAGTTACCGCCTTATTACTATAAAAAAGAAAAACGGTCATGACCGAATTATAAATGCGCCTAATCGTATGCTTAAATGGGTGCAATCAGATATTGCGCGCTTTATTTTAAACAATATTCCTATTTCAAAATATGCAACTGCTTATCACAAAGGCGCTACTCTTGTTGATAATGCAGTTGCGCATTGCGGTAAAAAATATCTTTTAAAACTTGATTTAAGCGACTTTTTCGGAAGTATTACATTTATGCAGGTTTATTCGGCAGCGTTTAATTCAAATTACTTTCCAAAACAAATCGGCGTAATGCTTACGCAACTTTGCTGTTTAGACGATGTCTTACCGCAAGGCGCGCCTACCTCGCCTGCGATTTCAAATATTGTTATGAAAAATTTTGACGACATTATCGGCGAATGGGCGAAAAAAACGATATTTCTTATACTCGCTATTGTGATGATATAACTTTTTCTTCAAACAAACCGCTTTACAAAGCATATGTTAAAGCAAAATCTATGCTTGAAAAAAGAGGGTTTACGCTAAATAAAAAAAAGACGCATTTTATTATAAATGCATCTCGGCAAACAGTTACTGGGCTTACAGTAAATGAAACGCCAAAAGTTTCTCGTGATTACAAACGAAAACTTCGGCAAGAAATATATTTTGGCTTGAAATTTGGCTTTCAAGATTGCATAAAATATACTAACAAAGAAGTTACGCCTATAAGTTATATTAATCAACTTTTAGGTAAAACTAATTTTGTTTTGCAAGTTGAGCCTGAAAATGCTTATTTTTTGAAAGCAAAAAAAGAACTTGAAAGAGTGTATAGATTATATGCTAATAACTGTGTTTTTTAGCAATTTTTTGTTTTAATCTGTTTTTTATAATAGAAAAAGCAGAGTTATCTAACCCTGCTTTTCTCAAATTATTATTTAGTAGATTTTGCCGTGATATTTTTTGTGCATTTCGATAACTCTCTATCGAAGCGTCCGCCCGTTCTTTTGTTTCTTTCTCTTTTGCCTTTTTCGCTTTCCTGCGATTCGGTATTGCCATAATCAAGCGATAAATTAAAGTTTTCTTCAAAGATTTCAAACCTGAATTTTTTTGAACATTTTCGTTGTTACAATCAATTTCTTTTAAATTGCCAAAAACATAATTTTCAATTGCATCTTTTGAACAAACTAATGTGTAGCCGTCCGTTTCTGCACTTTCAGGGCAAACAACAAAAGTTTTTTTGTTTTTCATAACAAATGTAATTTTTTCAAAAGTAGTGGGATTCGGATTTACCAATTCAATATCAGAACCTACCCATTTTTCATATGGTTTAGCAACATATTCAAGTTTTATTTTTTTAATACAATCATACTCAAGAGAAATATTTATAACTCTTTTCAATTCTTTATTATTGTTATAAATCTCTGTAGTATCATTAAAAAAATCATCAACTATTGAATTTTCAATCAAATTCATTTCTTCGCTTGAAAGCGAGCGAAACTCAACGCTTAATGCATCAATAAACGGATATTCAATTACAAGGCACTTGCCGTTTTCAAACAAAATATAAAGTTCGGTATCAATGCTGTATTCTCGTATTTTGTTGCGGTGAGAAAAAGAGGGGCACACGAAAAAACAGATTCTACTTTCACTCCTTGCAACTCGTTTAAAACTTCATCGAAAAAATTTTGAATTTTTAAGCCGTTTGAAGATTTAATTTGTTTCATATCTTTTCCTCCTTTGTTCTTTGAATAAATAATACTATAAAGCGTGTCCAAAAAACAGTACAAAAGATAGTATAAAACTAAAAAACTCTTCATTCTTGACAATATTGTTATCATTTGTTACAATATATTCAGAAGCAATGTCTGTTGGCGACAAGTTTGAACCGTTTGCATTCAAGCCCGCCGTTTCAGCGTTGCTTCTTTCTTTATTAAAATCAAACTTTGTTGCGTTTTGTTAAAACTTTTATTATCTGTGGAAAATTCATTTTTCTTTTTGGTAATGAATTTACCCCCAAATGATTTTTAACTTGCAACTAATACAAAGTATAACTACTATCGCAATCGCCATAAAGATGATAACCGTTAGGTAAAAATTTTGAATCGAAACGAATATCTATTCTTTTTGCAAATTGCAAATAAATATATACTATTCTGTCATTTGCCTTATCAATCAAAGCATATTCACTTGTACAGTCATAACCTAACCTTGCAACATAAGCATCATAATTAAAATTCTTTTTATCAAAAACTATATTTCCGTCATCATATTTTATTAATTTCAGCCTTTTTATTTCTGATTTAAATTCATCATCGTTATATTTACAATCAAGATAAATTTGATAAGTAGTATCTAAAAAAGTATCAGAAAACGAATAATAGTACTTTATATTACTTGTGTTTTTTTGCAATTTTTTAGGAAAAATAAGCAAATCACTTTTTATTCCATTTTCTCCATGCGAAGTAAAATCAGGATAATTTTCAATATTATTTGTTGTATATGTTCCGCTTCCAAAAAGCACAAAATAGGCAAAAATTACTATTGCAATAATTACTAATAAGATGGGTATTATAATAATTATTTTCTTTTTCATAATTTTACCCCCCAAAAAAAATAATCCTATTTTTCAACACAAAATAAAACTCAATTCCTTTTTCATTATACTTTATCACACCGTCGTTGTCAATGCTATTACAAGTCTCTTTTTCAATACTTGAATAATTATTTTAAATGTGCTAAAATATGCTTATAAAGACATTATGAAAGGTTTAATATTATGTCAACTACAAAAGGGTATAGAGATTTTGTAATAGAAAAATTGCAATTGCTTGAAAATATCACTTATAAAGCGATGATGGGCGAATATTTGCTTTATAACAACGGCGTTTTATTCGGCGGAATTTATGATAACAGACTGCTAATAAAACCTGTTATGTCAAATAAAAAATTTGCGCTTTCAATGCAAATTCCTTATGAAAACGCAAAGCCTATGTATTATTTGAGCGATGATTTAACGCCCGAACAATTAAAAGAAATCATAACCGAAACGCTAAAAGATTTATAAAAAAATCCCCTAATCACTTTTGATTAGGGGATTTTTATAACAACTATTTATTTTAATGCTAAAACTTGTTTTTTCATTGATTTTTCGGCAAGTTTGAAGCCGAGCAAAGCAACAGGAATTGTTAAAACAAGCATAATAATCAACAAAGGAATGTTGTCGATAACCGACTCAACTTTTGTGGCATAGTCTGCCGACATTTCTTCGACTGCGGCGGCTAATGTACCCGACTTATCAGTCCACCAATGGAATGTGTAAGAATAAAAAGAAAATGCAAACGGAATAAAACTCAAACGAACACCTTTTAAAGTGTTATAACCGCAAATTTTTCTTACAATTTCAGCAATTACCGCTAAACCTATTAATCCGACAATCAAAGGCACATTGCCCTCGCCTGCCAAAAGTCCCAAAACCAAAACAAAACCGTTGAGCAAAGTCGGCGCACCAAAAGTTTGAATTTTTGACGATGTATAAAGATATACAAAACTCATAACAAGCGGCAAAAAAGTGCCTATGTAAGCAAAACAAATCGGGTGAATAAGTCCGCTGGTTGCACCGAGTAAAAACAGCGCAAGATAGATGATTGCAACAACAATTAAGCGCAATACAGGAATTTTTTTCTTCATAAAACAACCTCTTTTCTTCAATTTAGTTAGCATATGCTAACTAAATATTTAAGTTTAAGACCTGACAGCAGTTCAGGTCTTAATTTGGTGTTAGTTAGCCACCGCTAACTATTATAATACAACACAATAAATTTGTCAAGAGGTTTTAAAAATAAAATACATCTTCAAACTTTTTATCAAGCGCAATGCAAAGAACCAGTGCCAATTTTGCGGTAGGGTTAAACTGCCCTGTTTCAATTGAACTTATTGTATTTCGTGATACGCCGACCATTTCGGCAAGTTGCGATTGCGACAAACCTTTTTTGGCTCTTATTTCTTTAAGATTGTTTTTTAAAATCAACTTATCGTCCATAGTCTCACCCAACAAGTTTTAAAATGTAAAAAACTAAAAATACTACCGCTAAAATAAGTTGCATAAGTCCGAAGATGAGTTCGTGTTTCTTTTTGAGTTTAATGTATTTATACAAAAGCATTGTACCGGTCATTGAAAGATAAACCGCCCAAACGCTGAAATCAACGCTGTTTTTGAAAATTGATTGAAGTATAATTATTAATACGCAAACAATTCCGCCGACAGCGCAGGCTTTTTGCCCTGATTTTGCAAAAACCTCTAATTCCATTTCGTCTTGGTTTTCGTTTTCTTTTCTGCTTTTTGCCAAAATTTCGTCTTTATTCATAAAAAACACCTCCGCATTTTTGCCAAGTTTTCTTGTCACATCTATATTGTATCATTGCCAAGTCTACTTGTCAAGTGTTTTTTGCATTTTCAGACCAATTTTAACAAAATTGCAGGCATTTCATTTTGTGAATTTTCTGCTTTGCCGATTTCAAACGCCAACTCGCCCGATAGAATAAGTTGATTTTTATTTGTTTTCACTTTATCGGTAATTTCTACCGCTTTATCGCAAAGCAAATTTTGCGCAAAAATTCTATTTTGTTCAACAGGCTTGTCAAACTCAATAATTAGCGTATCAAATTTGCCTAATACTCCTATCGGCGCAGTTGCATCTTTATCTTTCACGCTTATTTTCGCTTTTGGTGCAAAGCTTAATTCACCGCTAATTACTCTTGGAATTATGCCTATGCACAAAGCGTTATTATAAGGGTGAGTAGAACAAACAACAAAAGGTTTTTCGCCATCACTTTCTACAATCGGCAACGGCATATTTCTTGAGATTGATGCAGGTGCAGTATGCCAATATTCGCCCTCGCTGACTTTTGGCCAAGCCCTATTCATATTTTTTGGATAATGCCAAACATCTTTTAAGAGTTCATCAGCAATGTGCACCTCACCGATATTTGCGCTGACAGGCGGTGCAATGCGTTGCCAACGCAAAGCGCAAAAGGTCTCTGAAATATCACGAATTCTTTCTTTATAATTTTTGCATTTCGTTTCAAATTCGTGTCGCATAACACCGATTGAACAGCAAAGCGCCGCACCGATAACGGCGGTATCTTCAATATTTAAAATACCGCATTTGCCCTTTATTCCTTGTGCAGTTTGCAAGCAATCAGCAACACGACTGAGCGTTGAAGAATATCTAAATTCAGGTGCAACATCGTAAGTTCTAAGATAATCGCTATACGGCAAAACTTCCGTTACAAACTGCTTTGACCACTCTTTAATTTCTTCTGTATTTTCACAATGTGACTCAAACAAAGGCTGGCGGAATAAAGCGTGTTCAATCTTTAATTTCGGCGCAAATTTTCTTGCAGATTCGGTTATCATTTTGCGAAATTCGATATTACACGAAAAAATGCCCCAATCAACCTTTAAATACAAAACATCGGCATAATTACACCAACGCATACGCTCTTCCCAAAATAAGCGCTCGTTTTCTTCGTTTCGCTCAACATTTTCAGGTGCTGCCGATTGTGCCGGCACCCAAAGCCCCAAGCCTTTGTAGCCGAGTTGTTTTACACGGTCTGAAAGCGCTTTTAATTTTTCTTTTGGTGTGCCTTTAAATGACGGAAAACGCTTTTCATCTAATTCAAGCGAGCCAAATAAACTTGATGGCGTTGCACCATAAGGCACATCCCAGCCATCATCAATTACAACGATTAAATCTTCTCTTACACCATCAAAAGCATTTAAAATGCCATTTTCACCAAACAAAAACTCTTCGCTCATAGAGTCTCTGGTGGTAAAATTTTCTTTGTCGGCAAATCGCAGACTTTTTACAATGCTTTGCGCTTTCCAAGTGCAAAAATAATTTCCTGTGTTTTTGGTTGTTTTTGGAATAAAATTCATAACGTTTCCCCTTTACAACTCTTTAATATACCTTATATCGCAAGCAAAATGCTCTGTTTTTACAACGGGTTCAAAAACTCTTTTAAAACCGTATTTTTCATAAAACTTTCTCGCCGCATTCATATTTTCAAGCGTTTCTAAATAGCAACGCTTATAATGTTTTTTGGCAAATTCAAGTGCAGTTTTCATAAGTTCATTTGCAACGCCCTTGCCTCTATACGCTTTCAAGCAATACATTTTTTGCAATTCGCAAACATCTTCTAAATCAGAAATTTTTCCAATGCCTACCCCTGCAATTACTTCGTCATTTTCATTTAGTGCAACGAAATATTTATTGCCGACAGTATTATAAATCTCCGAAAAGCGACCTAAATCTTTATCAGCCCAAGCCGTACCCTCGTGGTTTGCACCAAACTCAATAAGGCAAGTTCTGATAATATTTTCAACTTGCTTGTTGTCTTGCGGTAAAATTTCTCTAATCATAAAATTCATAAAGCACACCTAATGTTTTTATTATTTCACAGATATTTCAAACAATCCGTGCTTGTTGCAATAGTAGTAAAAACGCTTAATTCCGTTTATTTTAAATCTCGCTTCGGCATTACCTTCAGGGTAGAGTTTTTTAATCTCACAACCATCATCTTTAAGTGCTAAAATAAATGAAATATAATGCGTTTTGCTCATTTCGTGATTAATGCAAACATAATATTCATCTTCAACACGAGATATTTCGCATTTATGCGAAATATCGGCGGTTTCTGAGACTAATTCGGGAAGCGTAATTCCGCAACAACTTACCACTGCTTCACCTGTACTAATAATAACATTTTGACAAATCGGGCAAACATAAAGTTTTGTTTTTAAAAGATTAAAAGACTTGTTTGTATTTACCACATCGTGACCTGCAAAGAGTTCAATCACAGAAACGCCTAATGCGATTGCCAAAGGCTCGATAAGCGTAATATCGGGATAACCTCGCCCTGTTTCCCATTTTGAAATTGCCTTGTCGCTGACATTTAGTTTTTCGGCTAATTGCAACTGCGTTAATTTTCTTTCTTCACGCAATCTTTTTATCATTGTGCCGGTAATGTATTGATTCATAATCTTTACCTCCTTTACCACAATGATAATTCAAAACAAATAATCTTTCAACCTACGATTCGTGGAGTGAGAATTAATTATTCTTACTCGTTACATAAATATGAGCGATTCCGAAAAGAATTGCAGATGCGACTAACAGCCAATGTCGCAAAATCAGTCCGTTAAACAAAAACAATACAGTTGGTAAAACTGCAAGAGTTATTGCAAGGAGTGCATTTTTTGCTCTTAAATAAAATGCAAACGCTACCCAATAAGCGATAAGAATTAGCCCATTTACTAAAAAATAAAGCACAAATTCAAGTACGCTTTTAAAGCCGAATTTCCAAACAAACAACGGAAACCACATAAATATTATGCAAGCATACCTACCTATTTGCTCTGATATGTTCATAACCTTATTTTCGCAAAGGTTTTTTATATTTTTATTTTTCAAAGCATAAATGATATTCGGTATTATCAAAAGTAAGACAAAAACCGCACCGAAAACATTAATCCACCCAAATTTCATTTTTTATTCCTTTAAAACTTATAAACAGCGTTTAAATTCATTTCGTCATCAGCGCCGTTATCACAAAAAAGTTCGCGCTTGAATTCTATGCCTTTGTTTTCAAGGCAAATATCTAAAAAGCACATAAAAATGCCTATATCAATTCTGTTATAAAAAGAAACCATATTTGAGGGCATAATACCTCTTTTTCCTGCCTTTTTATATCTGAAAACCGAAAGGTTTTCGCCGTTTTTTACAAACCAGGGTTGCGAGTTACAAGCGCTCGGCGCAAAACGCACAATATCTGTTACACCCTCGATAGTATCGCCCGACCAAATTTCTTCCACTTGCTTTCTTTTACTTTTAAACATATCTTTTCTGAATTTTGATTCATCGGCAATTTTTTTAATAACTATCATAATAACATAATTTAATCCGTCGAACGCTTTTTCATCGGGTTTGCCTATTCCAAACCACAAAGTACCTATGTTTTTTGAAACAAGGTATAAATCCAATTGCTCGCCTAAATAGCCTATATTTTGCAAATAACCGTCTTTCATTTCGCTGTAAAGTAAAATGCAGTATTCGCCGCCTCTTTTACAGCCGACATCTTTGCTTTTTACAATTCGCATTGCGGTTTTTATCTGCGGAAATAAAGGGGTAAAACTTTCAAATGCGTTTTTAATTTCCTTTAATTCACCATCAGCAATCGACTCATTTCCGACATTGCGAAAAAGATGAAAAGATTTTCTTTTAAAAATCATATCATACATAGTTTTGTTCATTTTCTTTACCTCTTAGACATACTAAGATAAATTGTGCTAATAATAAAAGTTTATTTTAATGCCATTTTCAAGAACTTTTTATCATTCATCTGCTCATTTGTTAAATACTCTCCATCACAAAACAGTGCATATGTAGTAATCGGAGTCGGTGCATTTTGAGCATCAGCCTTACTCTGTATATGTATTGCCTTAAACGAAATACCTTGACTTTTTGCAGCCTGTTCTACGATTGGAACATATTTTGCATTAAAAGGACATTGACTTGTATAATAAAGCACATATCCCTTTTCATCAATATGCGGATGCTTGGCACATTCCTTGAAATAAGGTTTTACAGCATCTTGTGAAAATGGTAAATACCAGAGTTGAATTCCGTTATCCGATTCATCACAAACTGTAAAACCTTTATATTTTAGGTATTTCGGGTCAGCAATAAACGGCTTCTTTTTTGCAGAAGAAAGAATACAAAGTCCTTTCTTTCCTTTCTTTTTGCTATCTTCAATACATTCATTTAACAAATCATTTGAATATCCATGTCCTTTAAACGAACCTGATACCCACAAACAATCAATATACATATATCCAACTGCAACTATAGGGTTCCACGCGTTTTCGGCAGGTATATATTCAATAAAACATTTTCCGCGTTCTGTGCTTTTTAGAAATACAAGTCCATCATCAAAACGGTCAGCAAGCCATTTTTTCTTAGATAAAACCTGAACATCTTTGTTATTAGAAATAGCACAACAAATATGCTCTTTTTCTAAATTATCATTTGTAACATTAATATATTCCATAATATAAATCCTCCATTAATATTATTTATCATTAATACTACCGTTTTGAGATAGCATTTGTTCTTATATAATGCCCTTCTTGAATTGCTGCAAAGGTTGCCACTGCGCTAACGAACGCACCGCTGAATTTTATATCAATAAATATTAGTGTCAACGGAAGTATAAACAGCAATATGCCTGTTGCTTTGTTCATTACAGTATGTAAAACGACAAACTCTTTTCGCATTATATATCCTGAAACTAAGTTTACCGCCTTGATTAAAGCAATCACAACAATCCAGCTCATAAGCCAGAGTGGTAAGCGAATAATTGGAATTAGTTTTATCAAACAAACAACGACCATAACAAAATCAGCTGCTGTATCAAGTTTTGAGCCAAACTCGCTTACAGTTTTTGTTTTTCGTGCTACTGTTCCGTCTATCATATCGCTAATTCCAGCAGTAATATACAAAACATAAAACGCTATTGAAAATGTCGGACAAAACAGCAAAGCAATGCTACAAACAATTCGCATACTCGTGATAACATTTGCCATTTTAAACAATGGTCCAAATTTTGATAAGATTTTCATTTGATTCATAAAAATAAATCACCTTTTGCTTAGGCAAACTACCGTCTCTACATGCCTCGGAGCAGCAGGTCAAATAAAAAGACTTGTATTCGACCCACTGGTTCATCCCAATGAAGGAATGGGCAATTCCCCGACAGCTTAGGGTTGAGGCTGTAAAACAAATATAGAGAAACCGGGAATTATATTGATCTTTTCAGTTTCAGTTGAAAGTTCGGTTTTGTAACGTATTCCATATAAATCGGTCTGCCTTCATATTCCAAATATGCTTTGAATCTTTCAACGATAGCAGGCGCAGTAATCAACTCTTGCACCTTGTCTCTCGGAAAGAAAGCAGATTCGGAGTTTTCATCTGAAGGACGAGGGATACCGCCTTTCGCCCTGCATATAAAATCGAGCATTATCTTGGTGGGCACTTCTTTGACCCCGTTGTATCCGGGATATGTACATGTGTTTGACGAAATGCAAAACACTTCTCCGACCTCAATATCAATGCCGGTCTCTTCCATAACCTCTCTTTTAACGGCATCGATCACGTTTTCCCCGACTTCGACCTGCCCTCCTGGAAACACCCATCCTCCGCGATGGGTTTTCACCATCAGAATCTCATCGTTATCATTGATTACGATACCTGCCGCCGCTATGATATGAGTTGGCATTACCCACGTGGCATTATCCATATTAAACACGCTCCTGTTATAACTGAAAAAACCGATCAGTCAGTTCTTTCGCTGTTTTTCTTCGCCGTCGTGGTTGAGGCGATGAGCAGTTTTCTGATCTTACTGCATTTTCTATACATATCCGTAAATTCTTCATCCGTGAGAATACCGGCGTCATGGAATATATCAAGCCAGTAGTCGGTTTCATAACACTCTTTTAATGCGATTTGAAACTTGTTTATAAAATCTGCTTTGCTTGAAGCGTAGTTTGCTTCGTGGATGTTAGCGCCGATACTTGTACCACTTCGGAGAAGTTGATTGAGGATCGCGGTTGCCTTTTTGCGTTCCCTCAGATTTTCACAAAGCCTGATGATATCAACTGAAAATGCTTTTGACAGTATAACAAGTTGGTTGTCTGACATAGCTTTTCTCCTTTGAATGAATTGACGCTTCGCGTCATGATTTGCGCTTCGCGCATGATTTCTCGCTGCGCTCCGTGAATTGAATTGCGCCTTTATGCCCCGCAGAGCAATTCATGACCGAAGGTCAATTCATGTCCGAAGGACAATTCACGCACCGTCAGGCGCAATTCATTGTCGAGACAGTCGAACGACCGTCTCCACATGGGCGGTTCTTGGGAACATATCGACAAATTTGAATTTATCAATTGCTTTGCTCTCTGCGCCAATTATGTACTTTAGCAATAATCTC
>CACXOM010000024.1 GCA_902769255.1 Oscillospiraceae bacterium | reverse complement strand
CAATTCGAAAACTAAACAAAAAACCACCAGTCCAATACAGAATTGAACTGGCAGCTTAATTTTTTCTTTTTTTGTGTCTACTAAGTATTGACTACTTCAGCGTTTTTTGCTTTCGCACCCTTTTAAAATTTATTAATCAATAGCGAATTTGCAGATTAAATTTGAAAATTCCTGTGGATTATCAATTTCAAGTCCGCTAATAAGCCTTGCCTGATAATAAAGCAATTTTGCAAACTCTTTTAAAGTATCTTTATCATTTTCATAAAGATTATTAATTTTTTCGTTTACCGAGTGGTCGGAATTGATTTCGAGAACAACCTGCGCTTTCATCATACCGTTGTTATTAGGCATTTGCTTTAAGATTTTTTCCATTTCCATTGAAAGATAGCCGTCGCTCGAAAGGCAAACTGCGCTCGAAGTTAATTTGTCGGTATATTTAACATCTTTTACAAGGTCGCCCAAAGACTCTTTCATAAATTCGAGCTTTTCTTTTTCCTGCTCGTTTTTCTTGTTTATTTGCTCTTTTTCCTCGTCGGTATCAAGGTCAAGACTGCCGTCGCAAATGTTTTTGAACTTTTTGCCCTCAAATTCCATAAGCATTTGAACAGCAAACTCATCAACATTATCGGTCATATAAAGAATTTCAAAGCCTTTTGCTTTTACCGCTTCGGTTTGCGGTAAAAGTTTAATTTTATCAACCGACTCGCCACAAGCATAATAAATTGTATCTTGCTTATCTTTCATTCGCATAACATATTCCGAAAGGGTTGTATATTTTTCATCGTTACTCGAAATGTAAATCAACAAATCTTTCAAAGTGTCTTTGTGAACGCCAAATTCGTTGTAAACGCCGAATTTTAACTGAACGCCGAACGATTTGAAAAATTCTTCATATTTTTCACGCTCGTTTGAGAGCATTTTTTTAAGTTCCGAAGTAATTTTCTTTTCAATCGCTTTTGCAATAATTTTTAATTGGTGGTCGTGTTGCAAAATCTCACGAGAAATGTTAAGGCTCAAATCTGCGCTGTCGACAAGTCCTTTAACAAAACTGTAGTGGTCGGGCAAAAGGTCTTTGCATTTTTCCATTATCAAAACACCCGAAGTATAAAGCGCAAGCCCTTTTTCATAATCTTTGGTATAAAAGTCGAAAGGCGGGCGAGACGGAATAAACATCAACGAATCATAAGTTACTTGACCTTCGGTTTTTGAGTGAATTACCTTTATAGGCGCTTCATAATCGTGAAATTTATCTTTATAAAACTGCTCGTATTCCTCTTTTGTTATCTCGTTTTTGTTTTTGTGCCAAAGAGGTACCATTGAATTAAGCACTTGAATTTCACGCTTTGTTTCAAATGAAGGCTCGGCATCTTTATCGTCATTTTCTTTTTGAACCTGCTTTTCAACCTCCATTTTAATGGGGTATCTTATATAGTCGCTATATTTTTTAACAAGCGATTTTATTTTGTATTCCTCTAAAAATTCGGAATATTTGTCGGTTTCGGTATCATCTTTAATTTCAATAATAATTTTTGTGCCACACTCTTCTTTTTCACATTCGCTTATTGTGTAGCCGTCAACGCCCGAAGACACCCATTTAAAAGCGGTTTCATAACCATAAGCCTTTGAAATTACGGTAATTTTTTTGGCAACCATAAACGCCGAATAAAAGCCTACGCCGAACTGACCTATAACATCAATATCTTCAGCCTTTTCATTCTCTTTTTTAAAGTCAAGCGAGCCTGATTTTGCAATAACGCCTAAATTGTTTTCAAGGTCGTCTTTGCTCATTCCGATACCGTTATCGATAATTTCGATTGTTTTATTCTCTTTATCGGGTTTAATTTCAATATAAAAATCGTTTTTTGAAAAATCGGTATGGTCGGTCATTTTTTTGAAATAAAGTTTATCAAGCGCATCAGAAGCGTTTGAAATTAACTCACGAAGAAAAATTTCTTTATGAGTGTAAATTGAATTTATCATCATATCAAGCAGTTTTTTTGACTCTGCTTTAAACTGTTTTTTTGCCATTAAGAGCATCTCCTTTAAATTCTGTCTTTTAAATTAATATATTCTTTGCGCTCGCCGACCGCTTTATAAGCAGGACGAATAATTTTGCCGGCGTTGATAATTTCTTCCATTCTGTGCGCTGACCAGCCCGCAATTCTCGCAATTGCAAAAAGCGGAGTGAAAAGTTCACGAGGAATACCAAGCATTTCATAAACAAATCCCGAATAAAAATCGACATTTGCGCTGACACCTTTATACATTGTTTTTCTGCCTGCAATAAGTTCAGGCGCAATTTTTTCAACATTGCTGTAAAGTTCAAATTCTTCTTGACTTCCCTTTTCAGCGGAAAGACTTTTTACAAACTCTTTGAAAATTGTCGCTCTCGGGTCGGATTTTGAATAAACCGCATGACCTATTCCGTAAACAAGTCCTGTTTTGTCAAACACCTCTTTATTCAAAATTTTTGTAAGATAATTTTCGATTTCCTCTTTATCTGCCCAGTCTTTAACATTCTTTTTAATGTCATCAAACATTTCGCAAACTTTAATATTTGCGCCACCGTGTTTTGGACCTTTAAGCGAGCCGAGCGCCGCCGAAATAGCCGAATAAGTATCAGTTCCCGAAGAGGTTACAACATGAGTTGTAAAACTTGAGTTGTTACCGCCACCGTGTTCGGCGTGTAAAATAAGCGAAATATCGAGAATTTTCGCCTCTAAATGCGAGAATTTTGAGTTTTGGCGTAGCATATGCAAAATATTTTCCGCAATTGAATAATCGGGGTTAGGGTCGTGTAAAAACAAACTTTTATTCCCCTTAATATAATAGTTATAAGCCTGATAACTGTAAATTGAAAGTTGCGGAAACATTGCAATTAACTGCAAACATTGGCGCAAAACATTAGGAATACTTATATCATCAGGATTGTTATCATAAGAATAAAGCGTTAAAACGCTTCGAGAGAGCGAGTTCATCATATTACCGCTCGGCGCTTTCATAATTACATCACGCGCAAATTTTGAAGGTAGCGAGGTATAACTGTTTAAAATTTCTTTAAACTCTCTTATCTCCATTTTATTCGGCAATTTGCCCATAAGCAAAAGATAAACCACTTCTTCGTAGCCAAAACGGTCGTCTGAAATAAAATCTTTCACTAAATCGTTAATATCGTAACCTCTGTAAATTAATTCGCCGTCACAAGGCACGCTTTTTCCGCCTATGATTTCTTTTGATTTTATTTCGGAAATTTCGGTAAGTCCTGTTAAAACGCCGTTACCGTTTAAATCACGAAGTCCTCTGTTTACCGCAAATTTTGAATATAATTGCTGTTCTATTTGGTTGTTATCAAAACAAATTCCCGATAAATCGGCAATTTGCGGTGTTATTATAGAAAAATCTCTTTTCTCTTTATCTGTTCTGTTCAAAAAATCATCTCCTACTTTTGAGTTTCGGCTATTTCATCATCAATAGCCTTAGAAATAAGTTTTGCCAACTGCAAAAACTGTTCAATATTTTCTCTTCCTACCCTATTGTAAACATTTGCAACAAACTCGCTTAAAACGCTGTCTGCTTCATTTTTTACATCTATTCCTTTTTCGGTTATAAACACATCAATATTACGGCGATTTGAACAATCGTTTTTGCGAACAATATAACCTTTTGTTTCAAGCGAATTAAGCAGTTTTGTTACCGAAGGAGCGGCAATATTCATTCTTTTGGTAATGTCGGAAACATGAGCACTTTTTCTCTGCTCACCATCTGTCAGCGAATCTAAAATCTTTAAAGAAAAATATTCGTTTGAGTTAAGCCCTTGAATAACAGGATTAATGCTTATCGAATGAAGTAATTTTATAGTTTCGGTCAAATCTAACTCGTTCGCTGTCATTTATAACCCTCCTTTTTAGTTAGCAATACTAAATGTTACCATTACTATAATAGCACAAAATTAATCTTATTTTGTGAACTCATTGTTAAAATATTAAAAAACAACCCCGACTGCAAAATGCAATCGGGGTTAAAAGTTAAACGCTATTTAGAAAACATCGTCAACTGATGGGTCGTTTACTTCCTCATTTGAGTAAGGCGGATTATCATCACCGTAAAATCCTGCCCATCTGTCAACAGTTGCCATATAATTTTCAGGCAATTGATTATAACTGCTGTTAGCATCGTTTTTATACATATTCGAGATATATGCAACCGAACGGGTGTTACTGCTTACATCTTCATTATAATAACTTGCGTAAGAATAAACTGTATTTCCGCTTTTGTCGGTAACTTTTGCATAGCCTCTGCCTATAAAATCTCTTGTAATATTACCGCTTACAGGGTTAGACTTGGTTTTTTCAAGAATATTAATAAGCGAGCCTGCAATAACATTGGCGGTGCCGTTGTAATATTCACTTGAAGTATAAGGCACTTTAACCGCTTTGCCGTTATCGTAATCCTCATAATTCAGCTCATCGCCTACCGAGTTTTCAGGGCCTATTAATGTGCCTATTTCAACGGTATAACCCGCTTCTCTTAATTCTTCAAGTTTTACAACATCAACTTGGGTTGTAAACCTTATGCCGTTTACTGTACCCAATCTAATTGAAGCGCCGGAGTTCATTATCAATTGAACGCTTAAATCGGTAATAGGCTCCTCTTCCTCGCCTTCGGGGTAAACAACTTCTTGCATACCTTTAATTTCTAACGGGAAGTCCCATCTCAATTCATAATGGTTTATCATTCCAAAGTAGCCGCCGTCTTCCCACAAAATAACTTTTTGGTCATAGTTTTTCGCAGAGGTGAACACCGCTTTTGTCCATTCATAAAGACTTTGGTTTTGAGAGTTATAAGTCGCTTCATATACAAGGTTGTTGTTGTCGTAAAGATTTACTCTTTGTCTTGCGGTTTCGCCCATAACACAAGGAATACCTTGGTCAACGAAATAGGTTTTACCGCAATTAAATTTAGCGTTAAAATAATTTTCACCGATATTATCGTTATAATAGTGCAACGACATCATAACATGGTCGTCTTCGCTAACGCTCGGCACCCAAACTCTTTGGCAATGATTTGATTTTGCCTGTGCGCCGTAAGTTTCAAACATCAAATAGCGGGTATTGTTATAACCGCCTGTTGCTCTAACTGTATCGTAAAATGCTTTTTGAATTGTATTAAACTTATTAAACAAATCGCTGCCACCGGAACTGCCGTTGCCATCCCAATCAGAGCCGTAACGCTCTTCGTTTAACGATTCAAAAATCAAATGCTCATCGTAATCTTTGAAATAATCGGCAATTTGCTCCCAAATTGCTGTGAATTTTTCAATTTGCGCATCGCCGTAATTGTTAAGATTAAGCCAATCCAATGTATCGTGATGAACATTTATTATAATATAAGCGTCATCAGCAATTGCATAATCAACAATATCTTTTATTGCCGATAAATAATCATCATCTATTTTATAATTATTCGAATCATCGACATAGTTTAACCAAGTAATCGGGAAACGGATAACATCAAATCCCGAACTTGTAATAAAGTCAATTCTCGCTTTGGTAATTTTTGTAGGAATATTTTTGTCCCAACCGTGATAAGTTGGATTTGAAGAAGTCCAAGCCCAGTCGAAAATATTACCTAAGTTAATGCCTGCTTTCCAAGTGTCTGTAAGGTCTTTTGCAGAACGGGCAAATTGAACTGTATTTATAGAAATTGTAACATGACAACCCAAAAATGTGTCGTTTTCGTATTTTGAAATATTAGTTAAGGTAATATTGCCAAGCGATGTACAATAAGCAAAGCCTAAATGACCGATATAGACTATTTTGTTAATATTAAATCCTGTAAGCGCCGAGCAACCTCTAAACGCTTCTTTATAAATGCGTTTACATTTATCGGAAAATGATACATAGGTAATTGTCTTGTTATTTTTAAATGCGCCCTCGCCTACTGCAATAACATTATAGCCGTCAATTGTTTCAGGAATTGAAATAATTGTAGCAGAACCTGTATAACCTATTACAGTCGCTTCATATCTGTAAAGCGAATATTTAAAAGTTGATGAGGTTGTCGGAATTTGAGTCATTGCGGTCGCTTTTGTATTTACATAAGTATAAGCGTAAGAATCTTTAACAACATTTGCAATAATGCTGTCATAGCAATTTTTAAAAGTATCATTAGCAATGCTTGTTACCGATTCAGGCAAAGTAATTTCGTCTAACGAGGTAACATTTTCAAACGCTTTACTGCCAATAGTTGTAATGCTTTCGCCTAAATTAACGCTTGCGAGCGAAGTACAACCCGAAAATGCTCCATCGCCGATTGATGTTACAGACGACATTGAAACGCTGACAATTTCGGTATTATCTTTAAATGCGTTTTCTAAAATGCTATTAACCGCAACACCGTCAATTGTAGAAGGAACGGTTACATTTACAGCATCGCCGACATATCTTATAATTTGCACATTATCGCCGATTTTTTTATACTCAAAACTGCCGTTGTTGCATTTATAGTTAACACCGTTGTTAATAACATAAGTTTTTGCAACAGAGTTATTAGCAACATCAGCCAAAAGGCTTGTGCAGTTATTAAAAGCGTTCGTTCCAATACTTGTAATTTGGCTTCCCAAATTAACAGTTTGCAACTTTTTACAACCCGAAAATGCCTCATCACCGATTGAAGTTACAGAAGAAGGAATTGTAACCGATTTTAATGTCGAAGAGCCTGAAAGCGCACCTGCCGCAATTGAAGTTACAGGTAGCCCTTGATAAGTTGATAAAATTTCAACATCTTCAAGTCGCAAATTATAGCCCGAAACACAAGCGGTATTTCCGCTTATTGAATAGACAACATTGCCCTCTTTTTCTTGAATTGTATGAATTTCATCGAGATAAACGGTACCGCCTTTTAAAATGATTTGTTTAACGTTGTCAATGCTGACACCGCTTATATTTTTGTAATAAACAGAGTACCAACCGCCCGAAGAATTTGCCGGAACTGTTACTTCTGCTCTCGAACTTGCTGTTGCAAATCTTAAAGTGAAACTGTTGCTCGATTTATACCAAAATCTTACGCCGTCGCCGTCTAAAAAGCCCTCAGCACCCGAAACAATGGTATTAGCGTCGCCGCCACCACCGTTTATTGTGCCGTGAGAATTAAGGTTAAAAGCGTTGCCGTCACCGACATAACCGCCTTTTACATAATTTCCGCCGGAATTGTTTGGGTTATAATAACGCTCGTCAGTAGAACAAATAAAGGTATCAAATTTATCGAGAATTTTTTTAACCTCATAATCCTGCATTTCGGGGTAATCTTTAATAGTAAAGTTACTGCTCGGCTCTGCTGTAAGCGAACTTGTTTTCACCAAAGTAAAGTAATCAACACACATTGTTTGATTTTTCTTAGGTGTAACGGTGAATTTTAATTTCGAAGGACCGTCTGAATATTTTTTTGTAATTCTAATACTACATATATTATCGTTAAAAGAATTGTGTTTGCGTGAAGCATAAGTAGAATCGCCAAGTTCCACGCCGTAAACATTATTTATATTATTAACCGATACTATAAAAGTACCTTTTGTAGTTGTCATATAAACTGCTGCGCCTAATTGATATACACCTGGAGAAAGTTGTGGCAAAGTAAACTCAACATAAGCGGTAGAATTTGTACTGGAAGCCACATTAACATATGTTCTGTTTTTTCCGCCGTCTTGAACGGTTGACAAGGCGGTTGGAGTCGCATTTCTCGAGGTTGCAAAAACGCCGTTTAAATCTTCCGCCTCTAAATAGGTATAAGAACTGTCTCTTTCATAAACTATTATTTCTGAAAATTTAAAATCAACATTTTTAATGCTACTACCTTTAACGGCAACTGTTATTGTTGTAATATTTTCAGGATTTTCAAGGTCGGCAACATTTAACAAAAAGTCATCGTTTGTGCCAGCACCGTAACTGTAATCGTTAATAGATTTATCAATTCCGCCGAAAGTGATAACTATATTTGCATAAGCATCATTTCCCGAACTGTTTTGACAAGAAATGTTGCTTACATTTATTTTTAAATAACCCGTGCCCTGCTTTGCGAGTGCAACCGCTGTTGCAAACTGCGCCGAATCAGCGCCATAAGTAATGCTAATCGGCGTATTGCTGGTAGTTTCACCATATTCTGAAGTTAATTCAACGGCGCCTTCGGAAGCGATATAAGAAGCATTTGTTTTAGTGCTTTTTTCATAGCGTGAAGCCGCAAATTTAAAAGCCTGACTGTTGTTATCATAAGAATCAGCCGCCGTTGTTATCGATTTAAAAGTTAAAAATTCGTCAACATAAGTTGTTCCCGATGATTTGTTTGTTAAAGTCAACATAAAAACTTCATTGTCGCTAACTAACGAGCGAATATCTTTTGTTGCATCAGATTTTGGCGAAATGTTTTCCCAAGAGCCGTTTACGCCGTGATAATAATACTTAACCCAACAACCTGAATTTGCAGACAAAGTAGCCTCTAAAACAATTGAGTTGTTAGTTGTGTTTCTCAATCTTATTGTAGCGCCGTCGGTAGATTTATACCAAAACATAAAGCCGTTGCCGTCTAACTTTGCATTGCTCGGCAAAGCGTTTGTATAATTATTGTTGTTCGAGGTAATTTTCTTTGAAGCTGTATCATAAAAACAGCCCGACTCGGTGCAACCGCTACTGTCAAGCGTAAAAACTTGCGAAAGCTCAAAATTTTCTGGTATAGGATAATTTTTGGCCGCAATTTGCGCAGGGGTTAAACTGTTACCGCCTGCTGATACCGACAAACCTAATGTCATTTGCACCATTGAAAACAATATGCAAAATGAAACAAAAACCGATATAAGTTTTTTCATATTTTCTCTCTCCTAAAATCTCCATTATAATTACAAATATTATACCATTTTTATATGATTTTTTCAATATTTATCACGTTTTTTAACAATTTGAGTAAAAATTGTTAAATTTGCACAAATATACTGGTTTTTTTCTAAAAAACAGCCGATTTTTTTGTTGAAAATTATTGACATCTTTTTTTCAAAGTGGTATTATTATTAAGGTGCTTTTTCACGGCAAAATCAAATAAACCTTATCGCGTTGCAAAGCACTAAATGCTTTTGCAGCGCTTTTTTGTTAAAAAATGAATCGGCAAATAGAATTTGTTGTTTTCAAATATAAATTTTAGAAGAGGAGAAAAAACTATGAGTTTAAAAAATGAGTATCTCAAAAAAGTAATGGCAGATGTTGAGAAAAGAAATCCAAACGAACCTGAATTTCATCAAGCAGTAAGAGAAGTTTTGGAATCTTTAGAGCCTGTTATTGCTAAACACCCAGAATTTGAAGCACAAGGTCTTGTTGACAGAATTGTTGAGCCTGAAAGAATTATTAAATTCAGAGTACCTTGGGTTGATGACAACGGTAACGTTCAAGTAAACAGAGGTTTCAGAATTCAGTTTAACAGCGCAATCGGACCTTACAAAGGCGGTCTTCGTTTCCACCCGTCAGTTTACGAAGGTATTATTAAATTCCTCGGTTTTGAACAAATTTTCAAAAATTCACTTACCGGTCTTCCTATCGGCGGCGGTAAAGGCGGTTCTGACTTTGACCCTAAGGGCAAATCAGATGCAGAAGTTATGCGTTTTTGCCAAAGCTTTATGACAGAGCTTTGCAAACACATCGGTGCTGATACTGACGTTCCTGCTGGCGACATCGGCGTAGGCGGAAGAGAAATCGGTTTCTTATATGGTCAATACAAAAAAATCCGCAACGAGTTTGTTGGCGTTTTAACAGGTAAAGGTTTAACTTACGGCGGTTCACTCGCTCGCACACAAGCAACAGGTTACGGTCTTTGCTACTTCACCGAAGAAATGCTCAACGACAAAGGCAACTCATTCAACGGCAAAACTGTTGTTATTTCGGGTTCGGGTAACGTTGCTATTTACGCTACTGAAAAAGCAACTCAACTCGGCGGTAAAGTTGTTGCACTTTCTGATTCAAACGGTTACATTTACGACAAAAACGGAATTGACCTTGACTATGTAAAACAACTTAAAGAAGTTGAAAGAAAAAGAATTAAAGAATATCTTAACAAACACCCAGAAGCAGAATATCACGAAGGTTGCAGCGGTATTTGGACAATCAAATGCGACATTGCTCTTCCTTGCGCTACTCAAAACGAACTTGACGAAGCTTCAGCAAAAGCACTCGTTGCAAACGGTGTTGTAGCAGTTGCTGAGGGCGCTAATATGCCTTCAACTCCTGAGGCTGTTGAAGTATTCCAGTCAAACGGCGTATTGTTTGGACCTGCTAAAGCAGCAAACGCTGGTGGTGTTGCTACTTCTGCTCTCGAAATGAGCCAGAACTCACAAAGACTTTCTTGGACATTTGAAGAAGTTGACGCTAAACTTAAAGACATTATGGTTAACATTTACCATAACTCAGCAGACGCTGCTGAAAAATATGGCTTGAAAGACAACTTTGTTGCTGGTGCTAACATCGCTGGTTTCTTAAAAGTTGCTGACGCTATGATGGCTCAAGGTATTGTTTAATCAATAACACAAAATTTAAAAGACGCTTTGTAAAAAGCGTCTTTTTTTATTTACGGTTTGCATAAAGAACAAGGCGTATAGCCTTTTTGCTTTGCGTCGCCTACTATTATTGCTATTTTGCTTTTGTATAGATAACTACAATTATCTCTATGATACTTTTTGCCATATTTTGTGATATATGCGGTATCGGTATCTTTTAATGGTGCGAGTGTTGTAGTTTCAGTTTGTGAAACTACAGTTGTAGACAAGGTTTGTTCGCTAGTAGTTTCTGCCTTTGCATTTAACTTGTCCGCTACAAGCCCTGCTACACCCTTTTTCGCACGATTGCCGCTGACGGCTCGTCAATATGCCATTTAAGCAAAACAGACCGATTTATAAAAAATCGGTCTGTTTTAAGGAGTTATGAAAAAACCATTATTTCCATAGTGATAATCAATTTAGAATTTGTCATATTCATAAGGGTCGTTTGAACCACCCTCGTTTGTATATGTTGTTTGTTGAGTTGGGTCTTTGCTCTCTGCTATAATGTCAAGAGTAGCATATTTTTCAAATTCAACTTTTATTTCTTCAAATTTCATTTTAAAATTTCTCCTCTCGAATTATTTATGCATTTGCCCAAGTAGCCCAGGTAGTAACTTGTTCTTTTTGAGCATCATTCAATCTTGCAAAGAATGTTTCATCAGCAACTGCTGACGCTGCAAGTGTTTTCAAAGAACGACCTTCTGTTTGCTGTTGAGCATAATATGTTGTCGAATCATTGTCTTTTGTAAGTGTTACATAACCACGAGCAATAAAGTCTCTTGTAATGTTCTTATCTTTAATGCTAACAATTGAGCCTGCAATTACACCAGGAGTTTCAAAGAAATAACCTGGAGTAACAACATTTATTGCACCTGAGTCAAGTTTTAATTCGCCGTATGTGAGAGGAGCAATTAAAGTACCCATTGTTACTGTATAGCCCTCTGATTCAGCGGTTTCGATTAAATCAGCATTAACATTTGTAATAAATCTGATACCGTTTACTTTACCGATACGAAGTTGAGCTTCTACTGAAGTTGTACCAGCGATATTTTCATACGGGTCAACTACAGGTGCTTCACCAGGTTTTGCAGCAGTAATGTTATCAATATTAGCATACTGAGCATTATAGTGGTTACCAGGACGAATGCAAATAGCATCAATATTTTGGATGTCATCAGCAGTCATTCTCTTTGCAACGTTATATGTACCATTTCCACTAAGTGAATTATCTACTAACGAATAATAATTTACACCTACAACCGAGAATGTCTTAGCTGATTTAGAATTGATGTGACCGCTATCATACGGTGTATCCCAATATACTACTCCATCGATTTCAAGACCATAGTGGCTACCTTTATCTGTACCATCCCAGCCTGTGCCAGCACTCTGCCAAGCATCAAATTTTAAATCTGTAAGACCGGTTGTATCAATTTCAATTCTTGCATAGTTTGTAACAGTTAAATTGCTGTCCCACTGATCCATGCCGACTTTCAAGGCTCCGTTAGCGATTTCTGCTGAACAAGCTGTACCTACAGTAGTTACAAAGCTCATATCATTGTCATCAAATGTGATACCTGC
>CACXOM010000023.1 GCA_902769255.1 Oscillospiraceae bacterium | reverse complement strand
GACTCCGCTTGAAAAACGAAATCAGTTTATTGCTTAAAATTTAATTTTCTACCAATTAGGTTGTTTTTGTACTGTCTGCACAATCTGGGGCAGGTCAAAGCATAGCGTTGTTTTTTTGTTGTTAAACTTACATTCTAAGTTCTGCGCCGATGTTTTTAAGAGATTTTAAAATCTTCTTAACTGCATTTTCGGTTTCTTCATCGGTAAGCGTTCTGTCGCCAGCTCGAAGCACAATGCTGTAAGCAACGCTCTTTTTACCGGTTCCAACTTGGTCGCCTGTGTAAACATCAAAAAGATTTACTTTTTCAATCAACTTCGGAACGGCTGATTTAATTGCTTTTTCAATTGTAACAACCGGTAAATCTTTATCGCAAATAAGTGCTAAATCACGAGTTGAAGCAGGGAAACGTGGCATATGATGATATTCTTTTTCCTCAACCGAATGTTTTAAAAGCGTAGCAAAGTCAAACGATGCCGCATAAACTTTTTTGCCGATACCATAATTTTTAACTGCGGTCGGGTGAATTTCGCCTAAATAGCCTAATTCATCATCACCGAGCGTTATTTTAGCACATCTGCCGGGGTGATACCACGGAATATCGCTTACAGGCTCAATATCAAAATCTTTAACATTAAGCGCAAAAATCAATTCTTCGACTGCGCCTTTTAAATCAAAATAATCATAATCATCGCCATAAGCGCCGATAACAATTTTTTTCGGCTCGTTAGGTAATTCTTGACCCTCAACTTTAATGTATTCGGTTGCGATTTCAAAAAGTTTTGCGCTCATATTTCTGCTTGCATAGTTAGTAGCCAAAACCTGCATCATTGAAGGGAGCGAGAATGTTCTCATAATCGAGGTATCTTCGCCGAGCGGATTTAAAATTTTAACCGAATTGCGAATTGGGCTGTTTTCGGGAACAAGCATTTTATCGTAAAATTTCGGGCTAATAAATGAAAATGTGCTGATTTCGCTGTAACCGCAGGCAAGCAAAGTATCGCTAACTTTGATTTCGCCTTTTTGTTCGGGTGTGAATTTTGCATTTGAAGCGCCTTTTAGGCTGGTAGTTTCAATTTTATCATAACCGTAAAATCTTGCGATTTCTTCGGCAATATCTGCTTTGTGCAAAACATCTTGACGATATGACGGAACGGTAATAATATCGTTTTCAACTTTGAAGTCAAGGTCTAAAAGCGTTTTAATCATTTGTTCTTTTGAAACATTCATACCAATGAACGAATTAATCCATTCAGGCTCTAATTTTATTGTTGCAGGAGTGAAATTTGAATTGTCAACATCAATTACTCCGCTTACCACATCACCGCAATTTAAAATGTCGATAAGTTCTGCGGCACGCTCTAAAGCGCATGCGCAATTTTGCGCATCAAGCCCTTTTTCGTATTTTGCAGAAGCATCGGTACGAAGTGCAAGTGCTCTTGACGTGTTACGAATAGATGGACCGTAAAAACAAGCCGACTCAAATACGATTGTGGTTGTGTCATCAGCAATTCCTGAAAATTCACCGCCCATAACACCACCGATTGCCATTGCCGATTCTTCATTTGCGATAACAAGCATTTTATCGGTAAGTGTTCTTTCAACATCGTCAAGCGTTGTAATTTTTTCGCCGTTTTCGGCGGTACGAACAATAATGTTTTTGCCTTTTACAAAACGGTAGTCGAATGCGTGCATTGGCTGGCCGTATTCAAGCATAACATAGTTTGTGATATCGACAATATTATTAATCGGGCGAACACCCATTGAACGAAGACGCTCTCTAAGCCAAAGCGGTGAAGGCTCGATTTTAATGTTTTTAACAACCCTTGCCATATAACGAGTGCAAAGCTCTGGAGCGGTAACTTTAACGCTTAAATAATCGTTAATATCTCCGCCTTTTTCGTTTACTTTCGGGGTATGAAGTTTAAGCGGTTTGTCAAAAGTAACCGCAGCTTCTCTTGCAAGGCCGATAACCGAAAGGCAGTCTTGACGGTTTGGTGTGATTTCAAATTCAACAACAGTATCGTCAAGATTTAAAACATCAACAATGTTGTCGCCTGGTTTGCAATCCTCTTGCAAAACAAAAATTCCGTCTTCAATAGCATAAGGAAAATCGTTTTGAGTAAGATTTAACTCACCCAATGAGCACATCATACCGAAGCTTGCCATACCACGAAGTTTACCTTTTTTAATTTTAATACCACCAGGGAGCGAAGAGCCGTCAAGCGCAACAGGAACTAAATCGCCCACCGTTAAATTAGAAGCGCCTGTAACAATTTGAATTGTTTTTTCACCGACATCAATTTGGCAAACAACCAACTTGTCAGCGTCAGGGTGTTTTTCTATTGATAAAACTTTACCTACAACTACATTTTCAATCTCTTCGGCTGTTAATGTGTAACCCTCAACTTTCGAGCCTGACATTGTCATTTTTTCAGAAAACTCTCTCGGGTCGCTACAACCTGTATCAACAAATTCTTTTAACCAATTTAAAGATAAATCCATTTTTCTTGCCCCCTTTATTTAATGCTCTCGAAGAATTTCATATCGTTTTCATATAAAAGTCGCATATCGTCAATTTTGAACTTTCTCATAACAATTCTTTCAAGACCGATACCGAATGCGAAACCTTGATATTCTTCGGGGTCAATTCCGCAGTTTTCAAGCACTTTCGGGTGTACCATACCGCAACCCAAAATCTCAATCCAGCCCTCGTTTTTGCAAAGACGGCAACCTTTACCGCCGCAAGAGAAACATTGAATATCCATTTCGGCGCTCGGCTCGGTAAACGGGAAGTGGTGCGGTCTAAAACGAACAACCGCATTGTCGCCGTAAAGTCTTTTTGCGAAAGTTTTGAGGGTGCCTTTCAAGTCACCCATAGTAATGCCTTTGTCAACCGCAAGTCCTTCAATTTGGTGGAAAAGAGGTGAGTGGTTTGCGTCAACTTCATCAGAACGGTAAACTCTGCCCGGTGCGATAATTCTTATCGGCGGTTTTTGTTTTTCCATTACACGAACCTGAACCGGCGAAGTTTGCGTACGAAGAAGCGTATTTTCGGAAATATAAAAAGTATCTTGAGTATCTCTTGCTGGGTGGTCTTTTGGCAAATTCAGCGCCTCAAAGTTGTAATAATCAAGTTCAACTTCAGGACCGTCAGCAATAGAATAACCCATTCCCATAAATATTTCTTTAAGTTCGTCTAAAACGACTGAAAGAGGGTGTTTATAGCCGATATTTGTTCTTTTGCCCGGCATTGTAACATCAATTTTCTCTTTTTCGAGATTTTTTAAAAGTTCCGCCTCTTTAATTTCGGCAACTTTTTCTTTAATTTTTTCTTCTAATTCTTGTTTTGCTTTGTTTACAAGTTGACCTACCTTTGGGCGCTCTTCAGGTGAGAGTGAGCCTAACTGTTTTAAAAGCCCTGTTAACTCGCCTTTTTTACCCAAATATTTTACTCTGAGTTCTTCTAACGACTGCATTTCTTCAGCGTTTTTAAGTTTTTCTTTTGCGCCGTCTAAAATGCTGTTTATTTTTTCTTTCATAAAACTTTTCTCCTTTTTTTCGGCGATAAAAATAAAACGCCCTTGTAACAACAAGGGCGAAAATTCCGCGGTACCACCTTAATTTTTGCAAAAAGCAAACACTTTTGCGACTGAATAACGACAGTCAAAACCGTTGCGAACTACTAAAAAAATTCACCCGCACCACTCGAAAGGGAACTTCAAAAAATTCTTAAAATTAAACGGCTTTCAGCAAAAATTGCCGTTCTCTCTGAAATCAAAAAATAATTCTACTTTCCTTTGTCAATGTGTTTATAATAATTCAACTATAGGCAATTATATCACAGTTTTTTAACTTTTTCAAGTATTTTTTAACAAAATTGAAACCTTTTAAACCTTTAAAACGTTTTATTTACGAAGGTAAAAAAATAATTTATTACAATAATGTCATAATGCTTGATATTTTTTTACTCTTAAATTATAATAAATCTGTTATGTTAAATAACAAATCAAAGAACGGGAGAGTTTTTTATTATGAAAAAAATATTTTCGGCTATTTTATCATTTTTAATCGCTTTTTCAAGCGTTTTTGCCGGCTCTGTTGCCGCTTCGGCAGGGTCAAAAAATCTTGAAAAAGAGGTCAAATCTCAAGGCAATTATGTTGATAATTGCGCACTTGTTGAGTTAAAATCAACAAATCAAAATTTATTAAAAAGCAATGATTATTTTGGCTCCGATATTGCTGTTAAAAAAGTTTACAGTTTCGGCAAATCGGGCAATAAATATTTAAGCGTTGCTTACCTTACTTCAAAAAAATATTCTACTTCGCAAATTATTTCTATTGCGAAAGAAAAAAGCGCAGTTGTTAAAGCGCAACCAAACTACAAGAAAAAAGCGTTTGATATTACTGATGACGCTTATTCAAAATATCAATGGGCGCTTGACAATAAAGGTCAAAACGCCGGCGTTGCTGATAACGACTTAAATCCTGATGCGGTTTGGAATAAAGGCGTTAAGAGCAGTGAAAAGGTAATAGCAATTGTTGACACCGGTTTTGACTATAAAAACGAAGATTTAAAAGACAATGTTTGGACAAATGAAAACACCAGAGATTTACCGGGTCTTCACGGTTATGACTTCGCAAACGGTGATTCAAATCCGCAGGATGATAACGGTCATGGCTCACATTGTGCCGGAATTATTACTGCAACCGCAAACAACCAAAAAGGTATTTCGGGTGTAAATCAAAGCGCAAAAATTATGGCTTTGAAAGTTCTTGATGAAGAGGGCGGCGGAAACGATTCTGAAATCGTTGCAGCTTTTAATTATATTTATGAAGCTCAAAATATGGGTGTGAATGTAGCATCTGTTAACTGCTCATTAGGCGGTTACGGCGATACCGACAGCGTTTACAAGGATATTTTTGATGCAATTGGCAAAAAAGGTGCCTTGATTTGTTGTGCAGCAGGTAATGAAAGTGAGAATAACGATTCGCTTGATGTTGCTCCTGCAAATACTAACAGTCCTTATGTAATTTCTGTTGCTGCTACAAATGAAAAAGATGAACTTGCTGCTTTTTCAAACTATGGTGCAGAAACAGTAGATGTTGCAGCACCTGGTACTGATATTTTATCAACTGTATCTTATGATTGTTATAATCCAACTATTTACAACAGTGAAAAACGTGCCGCTGTTTCGCAATACTTTAAGGATTTTGAAGATGATACAAGTGGCATTGTTTTAACAAAAGGTAAAGAAACTCAAGGAACAATAAAAATTGAAAAAACAAATGAGAAATTCTTTGGCATCGGTGGTTCAAGTGCAAAGGTAACTGTTTCCGATGTTAAAACAGGCGATGTTTTTTATATCAAAGTTCCTTATACTGCATCTGGCAATGCAGGTAAAGAAGGTACAGTTCAAGATTGCTTTAACTACCTTGCATTAGCACCTGATTATAATGAGTTAACTGCTGATGAATCATCATTTTTGGTGTATGCAGATGTTGATGCAAAAGATTCTGAAAACTTAAATGTTTTATTGCAAGAAGGTCAATACATCGACGGCAAAATGAATTACTGGAGTCATTTAAATATTGAGCCTAAATCTGCTCAAAAAGACGGTCAGAATCGTGTGCTGACATTTGCTTTGTGTATTAATGCAGACAGCGATGAAGACTATGTAATATATTTTGATGATATAGGTATTTCAAAGCCCGTTTCAGATACTTCTGTTTTTGGAAAGTATGACTTTTACAACGGCACTTCAATGGCAACTCCATATGTAACAGGTTCGGTTGCATTGCTTAACACTTTACATAAAGATTTAAACCCTATTCAACTTAAAGCACTTGTTATGAATAGCGTTAGAAAAACTGATGAACTCAAAACAAAAACTGTTGCAGGCGGTGTTCTTGATTTATCAAAAGCATTAACTACTGATAGTGTTGCACCTGTAATTACAAGCGCAACAAGCGAGAATAACAAAGTAACTGTTGAGGGTGTATATTTTGGCGATGCTCCAAAAGCATATATCAACGGAGAAGAAGCAACAATAGTTTCTTCATCAGATACAAAAGTTGTTGTTGACGCTTCGGGATTTGCTTATAAAAATGTAAAAGTTGCTATTGAAAATGTAAACGGTACTGCAACTATTAAAACAAAAGTAATAGGCGTTATCACAAAATTCTCAACAGCAAGTTACACATCAGGTGACGGCAGTCAACTTGTTTCTGATGGTACAAATCTTTTCTTGATTGACCCTTCAAATCTTACAATCTCATTGAAAAACGAACCTCGTAGTATGAGTGATTTTGATGATGATTATGATTCACCTGTTGCAGTAGGAAGATATCTTGCAAATAGTAAAGATGCTGAAACTTATGAATACTTTGAAAAAATCTCTACTCCTCCTGATGTAGATAGTTTGTATCCTGAGTTTAAAGATGATGACTTAATGAAAGGTTATCTCTATTGCGAAGGCAATGCTTGTTATTTAAACAACAAATTATGGTTTATTACAAATCTCTATACTGCAGGTAATCACTATAAACTTGTAAGTTTCAGTTTTAAAACTTTCAAATGGACAGTTGAAGGCAATTTGCCTGATGATAAAGCAGCAAAACAATACACAAATTCAATGTTAGCAGCTTATAATGGTAAAATCTATTTGCTCGGCGGTGTTAATGTTTCTAACCTTGAAAACGGCATTGAAGACAACTTTATGTCTAAAATGGTAAGAGTATTCAACGAAAAGACAGATAAATGGTCCTCACTCGCTGATATGCCGGAGGGTAGAGCGTTATCAGATGTTCGTCAAATCGGTAATAAATTAGTTGTTTCATTTGGTTGGGACGGAAGTTTATTAACCAAAAAACAAGATTTGTATTATGCGCCGAAAACTATGATTTTTGACGGTTCAAAATGGACTGTTTCAAATGCACAAACACCTGCTTTTGATAGTATTGATAACTTTGGAATGATTGCAACTGATGAAGAAACCGATTTTGTTTATGATGTTGAATTCGGCGACTTCTTTGAAACCCGTATTAAAAAAGTTAATTATAAAATGATACCTGTATTCCAAGTTTCAGGCGGCATTTCATCTGACTCTGTAATTTACACAGGAAAAGAGTTTAGCGGAATGGGACAATTCGCTTCTTACAACCTTTCTACTAATAAATTCTCACCTTTAAGTTACTATTTAAAGGACAACGAAGATTATGAAATGATTGGAACAAGCGTAGGCGGTAAATACTATATTTATAATCATTCTATTAATGATGATGACGACGATGACGACGATGATTTAGATTTTGCTTTTGACGGTAACTTGGTAATTTCTCCTAACATTTTAGAAGACGAATTAGGAAATACAGTTTACAGTTTCTCAATTAAATCGGGTAATGTAAAAATAACAAAAGCCAAAACTTCCGGCGGTTCTATTACAGGCGCAGGTGAATATTTACCGGGTCAAAATGTAAAAATTACCGCTAAAGCTGATAAAACTCATAAATTCGCATCGCTCACAGTAGGCGGTGTGAAATATACCAAAAATTCGGTAACTATTTTGACTTCGAAAAATATTACCGTTAGCGCAAAATTCAGCAACATTGCGGTTAAGAGCATTAAACTTAACTTTAAAAAGAAAACTTTGAAAGTTAAGAAAAAGGTTAAAATTAAAGTTACATTCAACCCGACTAATGCGACTGTTAAAAAGGTAACATTTAAATCTTCAAACAAAAAAGTTGCTACAGTAAACAGCAAGGGCGTTGTTACCGCCAAAAAGGCAGGTAAGGCGGTTATTACCGTTAAAACCAAAAACGGCAAAAAGGCTAAATGTACAATTATTGTAAAAAAGGCTAAAAAGAAAAAATAATAAAAAACGGCGAGACATCTCGCCGTTTTTTATTTGACTTTTTTTATTGTTTGTGATATAATTATTTTGCTGATATGAAAGGTAAAACCTGACATAAAAGCGTTTTTAAAAATAATCTGACATCAAAAATTTTTATTTGCGATAGAAGGCTTTAAAATTAATATGATTTATTATGCCTTTTTTCGCTTGCGGAAAAAGGTTTTTGTTTTATAAAAATTGGAGGTAAAAATGGACACAAGAGTAGCGTTAATCGGTATTATAATTGAAAACACCGATTCGATTGAAAAACTTAATAAAATCTTGTCGCAATATGCCAACTACATTATCGGTAGAATGGGTATTCCTTATCACGAGAGGGGAATTAACATTATTTCGGTAACGCTTGACGCACCGCAAAATGTTATAAGTGCGCTTTCGGGCAAAATTGGCAGTTTGCAGGGAATTACCGCAAAAACAATTTATGCGAGCGATAAAAAATGAGAAATTTAATTGATAAATTAGCTGAAAAAAATAATCTCTCAGATGAAGAGTTGAAATATTTAATTGAAAATATTTCTGATGAAGATTTAGATTATTTGAACAAAACCGCACGCAAAAAAGCCGATGAAATTTACGGCAAGAAAGTGTTTGTTAGAGGGCTAATTGAGTTTACAAATTATTGCAAAAACAATTGCTATTATTGCGGTATTCGAGCGGAAAACAAAAACGCTGAGCGCTACCGACTGTGTGAAGAAGAGATACTTAATTGTTGCAAACAAGGTTATGAACTCGGCTTTCGCACTTTCGTTTTGCAAGGCGGCGAAGATATGTATTATTCCGATGATATGATTTGCGATATTGTTAAAAAAATTCATAAAGAATATCCCGATTGCGCTATTACATTATCAATAGGTGAGCGTGATGAAAATGCTTATAAACGCTTTTTTGATGCGGGCGCTGCACGTTTTCTTTTGCGCCACGAAACTGCCGATAAAGAGCATTACAGCAAACTTCACCCAGATAATATGAGCTTTGAAAACCGAATGAAATGTCTTGAAACGCTAAAAAAAATCGGCTATCAAACAGGTTGCGGTTTTATGGTAGGCTCGCCTTATCAAACAACCGATTGTTTGGTAAAAGATTTGCGGTTTATTAAAAATTTTGAACCTGCAATGGTGGGAATAGGGCCTTATTTATCGCATAAGCATACGCCTTTTTGCGATAAAGAGAACGGCAGCGTAAGGCTGACGCTAATGCTTTTAAGCATTATAAGGTTAATGTTGCCCGAAGTTTTACTGCCTGCGACAACTGCGCTCGGCACAGCAAAATCAGACGGCAGAGAAAAAGGAATTTTAGCAGGTGCAAATGTTGTAATGCCGAATTTATCGCCCGTTTCGGTGCGAAAAAAATATTCGCTTTACGACAACAAAATTTGCACAGGCGAAGAGTCGGCGCAATGTAAATTTTGCCTTTCTAACAGAATGAAAAGCATAGGCTACGAGGTTGTTACATCTCGTGGCGATAACATAAAATTTGTAAAAGGAGATAAATAAAAATGTATAATCCAAAATCTTTAAAAGCAGAAGAGTTTATTAATCACGAGGAGATTTTAGAAACACTCGAATATGCTGAAAAAAACAAAAACAACGTTGAACTTATTGATAAAATTTTAGAAAAAGCAAAAGAGTTAAAAGGACTTTCGCACCGTGAAGCCTCTGTTTTGCTCGCTTGCGAAATTCCCGAAAAAATCAACGAGGTTTACGCTCTTGCCGAGCAGATTAAAAAAGATTTTTACGGCAACAGAATAGTAATTTTCGCACCGCTTTATCTTTCAAATTACTGTGTAAACGGTTGCGTTTACTGTCCTTATCATCATCAAAACTCGCATATTGTAAGAAAAAAATTAACTCAAGAAGAAGTTAAAGCCGAAGTTATTGCTTTGCAAGATATGGGACACAAACGCCTTGCTATTGAGGCAGGGGAAGACCCTGTAAACAACCCGATTGAATATATTTTGGATTGCATTAAAACTATTTATTCTATTCAACATAAAAACGGTGCAATTCGTCGTGTAAATGTAAACATTGCCGCAACAACCGTTGAGAATTACAAAAAATTAAAAGATGCAGGAATTGGTACATATATTTTGTTCCAAGAAACTTATCACAAAGAATCTTACGAGCAACTTCACCCGACAGGACCAAAACACAATTACGCTTATCATACCGAGGCTATGGACAGAGCAATGGAAGGCGGAATTGACGATGTAGGTTTGGGCGTTTTATTCGGACTTGAAATGTATAAATATGAATTTGCCGGCCTTTTAATGCACGCCGAGCATTTAGAGGCGGTTCACGGCGTAGGACCGCACACAATTTCGGTTCCCCGTGTTAAAAAGGCTGATGACATTGACCCCGACACTTTTGACAACGGCATTTCAGATGAAATTTTTGAAAAAATCGCCGCTTGTATTCGTGTAGCCGTACCTTACACGGGTATGATTATTTCAACAAGAGAAAACGAAAAAGTCAGAAAACAAATGCTTCATTTGGGTGTTTCGCAAATTTCGGGCGCTTCGAGAACATCGGTAGGCGGTTATGCCGAAAAAGAAAGACCGCACGACACCGAACAGTTTGATGTTTCCGACCAGCGAACTCTTGACGAGGTTGTAAAATGGCTTATGGATATGGATTATATTCCGTCATTCTGTACCGCTTGTTACCGTGAGGGCAGAACAGGCGACAGATTTATGGCGCTTTGCAAATCAAAGCAAATTCAAAATTGTTGCCACCCGAATGCGCTTATGACTTTAAAAGAATTTTTAGAGGATTACGCTTCGCCTAAAACAAAAGAAGTAGGCGAAAAATTAATCGAAAAAGAGATTGAAAATATCGGCAAAGATAAGGTAAAACAAATTGTTCGTGAACGCTTGAAAAAAATCGAACAAGGCGACAGAGATTTCAGATTTTAAGAGGTGTAAAATATGGCTGACTTAAATTCAACGCCATCGGCAAATCGTGTTCATATCGGCTTTTTCGGCAGACGCAACGCAGGCAAATCAAGCGTTGTAAATGCGATTACAAATCAAGATTTATCGGTTGTTTCTGATGTTAAAGGCACCACAACCGACCCAGTTTTAAAGGCTATGGAGATTTTGCCGCTCGGTCCTGTTGTAATTATCGACACGCCGGGTTTTGACGACGAGGGCGCCTTAGGGGAATTAAGAGTTAAAAAAACAAAACAAATTCTTGCAAAAACCGATGTTGCCGTTTTAGTTGTTGATGCACTTGTCGGCAAAACGCAGTTTGACGAGCAGTTAATTTCGATTTTTGAAGAAAAAGAAATTCCATATATTGTAGTTTATAATAAGGCTGATTTAAAGTGTGATGTTAAAATAGCCGAAAATGAGATTTTGGTCAGCGCCCTTGAAAAGAAAAATATTGATGAATTAAAAGAAAAAATCGGCTCACTTGCAAAAACACAAGAGCAAAACAAAAAAATCTGTCCCGAAATTGTAAAAAAAGACGATTTTGTTGTGCTTTGCTGTCCGATTGACGAGTCGGCACCGAAAGGCAGAATGATTTTACCTCAGGTGCAAACAATTCGTGATATTTTAGATGAAAGCGCAATTTGCGTTGTAACAAAAGAAATGCAGTTAGAGGCGACTTTGAAAAATCTTTCAAAAAAGCCGAAATTGGTTGTAACCGATTCGCAGGCTTTCGCCTTTGTTAAAGAGGTTGTGCCGGAAGATATTATGCTAACATCATTTTCGATTTTGTTTGCAAATTACAAAGGCTTTTTAAAAACCGCAGTTTCAGGTGCGGCGGCTCTTAAAAACTTGCAAAACGGCGATAAGGTGCTAATTTCGGAGGGGTGTACTCATCATCGCCAATGCAACGATATTGGTACTGTTAAAATGCCGAAGTGGATTAAAGAGTTCACCAAAAAAGAGTTGCAGTTTGATTTTTCGAGCGGAACAGGGTTTAGCGAAAATTTATCAGATTATAAATTAGTTGTGCATTGTGGTGCCTGTATGCTAAATGAGCGTGAAATGCGTTCAAGAATGAAATATGCAAATACACTTGATGTTCCTTTTACAAATTATGGCGTAATAATCGCTTATATGAACGGAATTTTGTCCCGTTCACTCGAAGTTTTCCCACAAATAAAAGCATTGTTAGACTAAAAAAGTCGCTCAATTTCGAGCGACCTTTTTTATTTAAACTCGTTTACAAGCACAAAGAATTTTGCATCACGGGTGTGAGTTTGATAAAACTAAAAATCACTATGTAGGGGTCGGATTCCTATACGACCCGCCGAAGTCTGATATAAACATATAAATACCTTGTAGGGCAGGGGCTT
>CACXOM010000022.1 GCA_902769255.1 Oscillospiraceae bacterium | reverse complement strand
TGACTCCGCTTGAAAAACGAAATCAGTTTATTGCTTAAAATTTAATTTTCTACCAATTAGGTTGTTTTTGTACTGTCTGCACAATCTGGGGCAGGTCAATTCGGCAGGCTGTTTTTTGCTATTTTTAATAAATAAAAGAATATCGTTTTCGGTATTGGTTTGGGGAAATACCTTTTTTCTTTTTAAAAAGATGATAAAAAGTAGAAAGGTTTTCAAAACCGCTTTCAAGCGCAATGTTAATAATGTCAAGATAAGTGGTAGTAAGCATTGCGGCAGCGTGTTCAATTCTAAGGTCATTTAAGTAATTACCGATTGTCTGTCCCGTTGCGGCTTTAAACAAACGGCTTAAATGCTCTCTCGACTTTCCCGAACGGCTTATAATTTCGCTTGTTTTTAAAGAATAAACCTCTCTTGCGGTTAAACTTTCAAAAAACTCGTCAAACCAAAGCGGTGTTTTTATTAAAAATTCGTTGTTAGGCATTATTTTACAATGTAGCCCTCTTTAACACCGAATGCAGCATTGCTTTCATCAGTATCAATATGCATAGCGAGCGCAAAATTATCGTTTACTCGTACTACAACATCTTCAAAAACGCAACCTCTTTCAGCAGATTCTGCTTTAACGCTTACAATCTGTTTATCTTTAACGCCGAATTTTTCAGCATCAGCAGGTGTCATATGAATATGTCTTTTAGCAACGATAACGCCTTCGCTAAGTTCAACTTCGCCTGCAGGGCCTACGAGTTTGCAACCAGGTGTGCCTGCAATGTCGCCCGACTCACGAATTACGCCGGCAACGCCGATTGAACGAGCGTCAGTAGCAGAAAGTTCAACTTGGTCAGCGTTTCTTTCAGGACCTAAAATAGTAGCGGTGAGTTCACGCTTAGGGCCTATTACTCTAACTTTTTCTTCACAAGCGAATTGACCCGGTTGTGATAAATCTTTTTTGTTGGTCAATGTGTGGCCTTTACCGAAAAGAATTTCCAAAGTTTCTTTACAGACATGAACATGTCTTGCAGATGTTTCAATAATAAATTTATCCATTGTTTATTTCTCCTTAAAATTAGTCTAAATATAATTTTACTCTTTTTTTAGCAATTTTTCAACCGTTTTTAAGAAATTTTATTGATTTTTTAAAAGATATGTGTTTAAATAAGTATCGAGGTGAGCGTATATGAAAATTGCTGTTGTAACAGGAGCAAGCTCAGGTATCGGAAAAGAGTTTGTAAAAAAACTTGCTGAAAGGGAAGAGTTTGAACAAATTTGGATTATTGCGAGAAGAAAAGACAGACTTTTAGATTTAGAGTTGAAATATGGGCAAAAAATCGTTCCTTTTGCGCTTGATTTAACAAATTTTGATGATTTAGAAAGCGTAAAATTAGAACTTGAAAATCAAAACCCCGAAATTTCGCTTTTAATTAACTGCGCAGGTTTTGCCAAGTTCGGTAAATATGATGAAATAGCGGTTGAAGACTCTTTAAAAATGGTTGATTTAAACTGCAAAGCGTTGATATATTTAAGCGAAATTTGCGTTCCTTTTATGAAAGAGGGCTCAAAAATTTTGCAGGTTGACTCAATTGCCGCTTTTCAGCCTATACCTTATTTAAACGTTTACGGCGCCACAAAAGCGTTTGTTATGAACTATTCGCTTGCGCTTGATAAGGAATTGGCTAAAAAGGGAATAAGAGTTTATGCGCTTTGCCCCGGCTGGACCAAAACGGAGTTTTTTGATAACGCAGGAAATGAAAACGGTGCAGTAACAAAATTCGGCAGATTTTTTACCGCCGAGGAAATAGCAAATTATGCCTTGAAAAAAATAAAGAATTCTAAAAAAGTTTTGCTAATACCGAGTTTTAAAAACAAACTTTTGGCGGTTGCAGTAAAAATTTTGCCGAAAAATTTTATTATGAATACATGGCTTAAACAACAAAATCATAAATAAGGAGATAAAAATATGGAAAGAATAGCGTCATTTTGCGTTGACCACACAAAACTTGAAAAGGGCGTTTATGTATCACGAATTGACGGCGACATTACCACTTACGACATAAGAATGAAAAAGCCTAATGTCGAAGAAGTGCTTGATAACGGCGCAATTCATACTATTGAGCATTTATTTGCAACATATGCTCGAAATTGCGAATATAAAGATTCGGTTATTTATTTCGGACCTATGGGTTGCAGAACGGGCTGTTACTTTTTAACAAGAAATTTAAGCAACAAAACTGTTTTGCAAATAATTAAAAACGCTTTTAAGTTTATTGCCGAATTTGAGGGCGAAATTCCCGGCTCAACTGCGGTAGAATGTGGTAATTTCCGTGACCATAATTTGCCTTTGGCTAAGATTGAGGCACAGAAAATGTTACACATTTTAACGCCTTTGACCGAAAACGATATGCAATATTAAGCGTATTATTGTGTAAAAATGTTAAAAACTGTGTTGAAAAGTTGAAAAAATGTATTAAAACAACCAAAATTCCTTTTTTAAGGTTGCAATTTTGTAACTTTTGAGTTATAATTCTTGACGTTGGTTACAAAGTTGTAACAAATTCTAAATGAATTTAAGAAAGGTATTTTATGATTAGTTTTAAAAGAATTAAATCAGCGACTGCCAATCTGAAAAAACATTTTAGCACAAAATTGAGAAAAAGAATTTTAGTATTGACAGTTGTTGCGACATCGGCAATATTGATTTTGCCAATTAGTCCGCTTAGTACTGTAACATTTGCATATGAACTTAAAGTTGATAATAAAACAATTGGTTTTGTTTCGGGTAAAGAGGTTTTAAAAGACGCTAAAAGCATTGTTAAAGCTGAAATGGCCGATGTTGAAATTAAACCTGAATTTTCAAGAACAATTGTTGCAAACACTTCGCTTGCTAACGCTGACGATATTTCAAAAAGAATTATTGAAAGCGAAAACATTTTGTCGGCTTACGGAATTTATGTTGATAACAAATGTGTTTCAATGAGTATTGATAAAACTTTTTTAATGAACGCATTAGAAAACATTAAATCAAATGCTTTGAAAAACACAAAAGCTGATATTGCCGAATTTGATAAAAATGTTGAAATAAGAGAAGTTTTGGCGTTGAAGTCTGAAATTGATTTTGACCTTGAAAGCATTATTAATAAAGTAAACCAAAATGTTAAAGTTAAACTCGGCTTTGTAAAAAATGTTAAAAAGGTTATTAAGTTTAAAACAATTGAGCAAAAAGACAATTCGCTTTATAAAGGCATAAACTCTGTTGAAGTAAACGGCTCAAACGGCTTAAAAATTCAAAAAACAGTAACTTATTATATTGAAGGCAAAAAAACCGATAAAAAGGTTGTTAAAACAAAAATTGCAAAGCAGGCAGTTGACAGAATTGTAAAAGTCGGCACAAAAAAATCGCCTAATACCGATAAAAACGGCGGAATTTATGTTTGGCCGCTCGAAAAAGGCGCTTCGTGCTATATAAGCAGCGGTTTCGGCTACCGTGGCGGTAAACTCCACAAAGGTATTGACATTATCGCTGATAAAGGCACAGCTATTGTAGCAGCGGCTGACGGTAAAGTTGTTCGTTCATCTGTTTTTTCAACTTACGGTTATTGCATTGATATTATGCAAACAGACGGCACACTTACAAGATATGCTCATTGCTCAAAACTTATTGCTAAAGTCGGTGATAATGTAAAAGCAGGCGCTTTAATTGCACTTGTAGGTTGTACAGGACATTCAACTGCAAACCACTTGCATTTTGAAGTTCACCCGAATAACGGCGGTCCTGTAAATCCATGTGATTATGTTAAAAAATAAAATTTCGGAGTATCAAAAATGATACTCCTTTTTTATTGCAAAGATATTTAATTTATGATAAAATAATAAAAGCCCTATTACACGAGTGTAGCAAATTATTAAGGTGTTTCATAAAATGTATTAAAAACGCTTTGGAAGGTGATTTTTTGGCTACATTTTCTTACATAATTTTCTCATTGCTTGTGTTGTTGGGTACTGCTTATATAATAAAATCGGCGTTTTACGGCTTTTTAAAAACCGATACGGGCAAAAATGTTTACTCGGTAATAATGCTTGACGGGGGCGAAATTAACGCCCGTGCTATAATTGAACAAATAAGAAGAAGCAATTTAAAGTTTAAAAAAATCGTTGCGGTTGATAACGGAATATCAAAAACCGATAAAAATGCGGTGATTTTATTGTTGCAAGACTATAATATACCTTTGATAACTAAGGAAGAAGTCGGAGAATATTTAACTTAAATGAGCGAAGAATTTGAAAGAATAACGGGAACTGTTGAAGATATTACATATATAAATGAAGATAACGGTTACAGCGTGTTTGTCGTTGATGTAGGCGGCGAACCTGTTACCGTTGTCGGCATTTTTCCTTATATAAATGTTGGCGAGCAGTTGGAGCTTAAAGGGGATTATATAATTCACCCGCAATACGGCAGGCAGTTTAAAGCGGTTGAAGCGATAAGAAGAATGCCCTCAACCACCGCTGCCGTTTTAAAATATCTTTCCTCCGGCGCAATTAAAGGAATAGGCCCTGCAACCGCTCAAATGATTGTTTCAAAATTCGGTGATGAAACTTTAAATATAATTGAAAACGATTGCGAAAAATTAGCGGTAATTAAAGGAATTTCTAAAGAAAAAGCCAAAAAAATCGGCGATGAATATATGAAATTATACGGCGTTCGTGAGGTTATGATGAAACTTTCAAGTTTTAATATAACCGCAAACGAGGCAATGCGAATTTACAAAAAATTCGGTTTAAAATCAATCGAAAAAATTGCCGATAATCCTTATATGCTTTGCAAAGGCAATTTGGGCTTTTCTTTTGCCCGAGCAGATGAAATTGCAAATAATCTTGAAACCGAGGTTGACGGCGCTTTTCGTGCTGAAGCCGGTATTGAATATATTTTAAAACACAATTTATCAAACGGGCACACCTGTTTGCCAAAATATAAACTGTTAGCGGTATCTGAAAAAATGCTTTCTTATGATTTTGCCGACCTTGAAAGCATTTTAGAAAACTTAATTTATTCGGGCTCGCTTGTTAAAGCGAAAATAGAAGATAAAGAATTTGTTTTTTTACCCGATTATTATTACGCCGAAAAATATTGCGCAAACAGAATTTTGTTAAGCGCTTCTGTTCCTCCGAGCGAAATTCCCGTATCGCTTTCAAGGCTCGAGCAAATAGAGCGTGAAACAGGCGTAATTTACGACAAAGTTCAAAAACAGGCGATTACAACGGCGCTTTCAAGCGGTATGTTAGTACTTACAGGTGGTCCGGGTACAGGCAAAACCACAACGCTAAAAGCCATTATCGCTATTTTAAAAGAAAACGGCTCTAAAATTGCGCTTGCCGCTCCGACAGGCAGAGCCGCCAAAAGAATGAGCGAACTTTGCGGCGAAGAGGCTAAAACCATTCACCGACTTTTAGAGGTTGAATGGGGCGAAAACGACAGACAGATTTTTAAGCGAAACGAAAAAAACCCGTTAGAATTTGACTGCATAATTGTTGATGAACTTTCAATGATGGACATAAAACTGTTTGAAGCACTTTTAAGGGCAATGAGAGCAGACTGCCGTTTGATTTTGGTAGGCGATGTCGACCAGTTGCCGTCAGTAGGAGCTGGCAATGTGCTTAACGATATAATCGAGTCGGGCAAAGTTTCAGTAGTAAGACTTGAAAAAATATTCCGTCAGGCACAAAAAAGTTTTATTGTAACCAATGCCCACAGAATAATAAACGGCGAAATGCCGAAAATCTCGCAAAATGAAAGCGATTTTTATATAGCAAATTCAGCCGAGCCTGATGAGCTTATAACTTCGCTTTACAGTACAAGACTTAAAGAAAAATTCGGCTTTACCCCTGAAAACACGCAGGTTTTATGCCCCTCAAAAATGCGAAGAACAGGCACAGTTAATATAAATAATAGACTGCAAAGCATAATTAACCCTGAAAATTTAATGGTAAAAAAAGAAATTAAGCGAAAAGGTTTTGTGCTTCGTGAGGGCGATAAGGTTATGCAAATTCGCAACAATTACGATGTTATTTGGACAAAGAAAAACGGCGAGCACGGAAGCGGAATTTTTAACGGCGATATCGGCGTACTTGAAAAAATTGATAAACAAACTTCTACAATTACAGTTATTTTTGACGACAAAACCGTTATGTTCACAGGCGAGGAGATAGACGATATTACTTTGGCTTACGCAATTACGGTGCACAAAAGTCAAGGTAGCGAGTTCGATTGCGTTATTCTGCCGGTTTGTGATTTACCGCCACAACTAAAATATAGAAATTTGCTTTATACCGCTGTAACAAGAGCGAAAAAACTGCTTATTATTATCGGCAAAGGTGCTGATATTAAGGCTATGGTTGATAACGATAAGAAGACTTTGCGCTATACCGCTTTTAAGCATTTTTTAAGCGGGCAAATAACTTTTAACGGAGATTTTTAATATGAAAGAGCAAACAAAACTTAAACTTTTGCATATATTTTTCCCTAACAAATGCCCTTGTTGTCATAAGGCAATTTCGGCAACGAAGTTGTTTTGCGAAAAATGCGAAAAGGATTTTGTTTACCCTACGGGCGAGCGGTGCGAAGTTTGCTTTAATAAAAAAGAGTTTTGCTCTTGCGCTAAAAGACCAAAGTTTTATTTTAGAAGCTTGTCACCCTTTATTTATCAAAACTCGGCTAAAAATGCGTTATTAACATTAAAAACAATGAAGCATAAACGGCTTGCAAAATTTTTCGCCGAAAAAATAGTTGCGGATTTTGATAAAAAATACGGTGATGTTAAAATTGATGCGGTAATTCCTGTTCCGCTTTTTAAAGAAAGAAAAAAACAACGCGGTTTTAACCAAAGCGAGTTAATAGCGGCTGAAATCGCTAAAATTAAAGGTGTTGCGCTTAATTTAGATTGTTTAACTCAAACCGAAAAATCACGCTCGCAACACAATTTGAATTTTAAACAACGGTTTCAAAATGTCAGCGGAATTTATAAAGCTAAAAACATTCCGATTGAGTGCCAAACGGTAATGCTGGTTGATGATATTATGACTTCGGGCGCAACTATGAACGAGTGTGCGAAAATGTTAAGGCTCGAAGGAGTTTTAAAAATCTATTGCGTGTCTGCTGCTAAAACAGAATAAAAAAAGAATTGACTTAATAAGTCAATCCTTTTGTGTTTTGTTATCTTTTTTTGCTAACTTTGTTTGATGACATTGAAGTTGCGGTATTTCTTATTACTTTAATATAGTAACCGTATTCTTTACCGCTTTTAACAGTTGTGTTGTCAAAAGTGCAAGAATCAAAATTTTCTCTTCTTGTATAAAGCTTATATTTCTTTTCGCCGGGGTCTTTTCTGTAAATAATAATACCCGTAGCGTTTTTAATCTTTTTCCAAGAAAGAAGCAGTCCGTTTGTCGATTTTGTAACGCTAAGTTTAGGCGTTGCAAGGCGATAAGCAGTATAAACAGGAGAATAACAACTTGTTCCTTTTTTGTAATTTACCTTTAAAGCATATTTCTTCGAGCTGTCAACTTTTACCGAAGTGTCGGTATAATTTGTTTCAGATTGCTTTTTAATTAAGGTGTATTTTTTATTTGAATAAGAGTAGAGCGAATAGGTTTTTGCACCGTCAACTTTGCTCCAACTTAATTTCAGTCCGTCTTTAGTCGCAACACAAGAAGTAAAGTTAGTAGAACCGTAAAACGTTGTCTTTTTAAAATCACTCTTATAACTTAATCGGTTGCCGTTGTCAAAAGAAGCAACTTTATAATAATACTTTTTGCCCGAAACAGCAGAAGTGTCGGTATAAGAGGTTGAAGAAGTATTTGCAATTTCCGAATAAGATGAAGCGGTTGAAATTCTTCTGTAAACTTTATATTTGTTTACACCGCCAACAGCTTTCCAGCTGATTTTTATTCCGTTTGCTTCGCTTGAAATGCTTTTCATTTTCGGCGGAGAATAAAGCTTTGTTGTAAAGTGGTTGCTGTAAGTAGAATCTGCTGCCGAAGCGTGAGCGATAACCGCATAAGTATATTTTTTTGAAGATTTTACTGATTTATCAGCATAAGAAGTACCTTTAACGGTAGCAACTTTTTTAAGCGAACCGCTACCGACTTTGCGGTAAACATAATAACTTTTAGCACCTCTTGAAACGGTCCAATTAACCGTGATTTTTGATTTTGAATTTGAACTTGAAGTTATTGTCGGCGCAATCATAATCATACCGCTTTTAGCGTTTGATAAACCGCTAATTCCGTAAGAATTATAGCTTTTAACTGCGAAATAATATTTTACTCCGCCTACAATAGTTTTGTTAGTATATGAGGTTGAAGAGGTGGTAGCAATTCTTGTGTAATAAGAGTCGCCTGCACCTTTTCTCATAACATAATAACCTGTAGCGCCCGACTGTTTAGCCCAAGTAATTTTAAAGCCGTCTGAAAGTTTTTTCAACGATTTTAATTTTGGTGTTGAAACTCTGCTTATAGTTACATTTCCGCTTTTTTTAGCATCTTTTTTGCTGTTATAAGCTGTTACATAATAATGATATGTTTTTGAAGTGGAAACCGAAGAGTCGGTATAAGAAACAGTAGAATTCTTTTTAATTGTTTTTAAAAGTTTAAATTCGCTTTCGCCGTCCGGCTTTTTGTAAACTTTATAACCTGTAGCACCGGGAACCTTTTTCCAAGTAAGCTTAATTCCTTTTTTAACGTTTTCAGCGCTATAAACACAAGTTGCAACAAAAGAAGAACCTGTAGCCTGACAATTTGCATATTTTGTGCTGTTAAGCGAAATCCAGCGGTCATTACCGTTATACTTAACTTTACCCCAAGTGGTTGTGCCTATATATTTCTTTTGCAAAACTGCAACGGTATCACCTTTTTTATATGAACCGTAAGAGGTTGAGGAATAATTTGCCGATTTTCTGATTGTTACAGAACCATTAACAACATAAACCTCTTTTGCGGCGGAATAATCGGCTGTGTTAAACAATTGCGCTTCAGAAGCTCTTCGCTCAACAAGTCCTTGTAAAACTTTACCGCCTGCTTTTACCCAAAGCCCGAAAGCATCGGCAATTTGTTTTGCGCTATATTTTTCAATACCTTTTTTCAAATACTTTGCTATAGTAGGTTCTCTGTTCCAAACATAAGCGCCAAAATTATATGTAAAACTTATAAGCGCATCATATTGGTTTTGAGTGACATAAATATTGTTGCTTTTCAAAAAAGAATTTAACCCCGATTCATAAGAGGGGAGCTTTTTAACAAGCAATTGGTGAGCAAAAGGCTCGCTTATTCCGGCAGGGTATTCGTCTTTTTCGCAATATGTGCCGTAGCCTATTGTGTAATGCTCATAATCCCAATAAGCATATTCAAAATAGCCCTCGAAAGCCTCAATAAATCTAACACCAAGGTCGCTGGTGCTTCTTGCAACATAGCCTTTTTTTGCTGTTGCTGTAATATTAACGCAGAAAAAACTGCTGATTATTAAAATTAAGGATAAAATCAAAGATAAATGTTTCTTTTTCATAAAATTCTCCTTATCTTTAAAATTCTGTAAATAATATAACCCCTAAAAATGATGAAAATTTGATATTATTTAAAAGAATTGCTGTCTTTATCGTAAAAATAACCTATATTTTCAAGCGTTTTTTCGATTTTTTCTTTGTTTTCGCCTGTAATTTCGCAAAATTTTTCAAGGCTTTCAAACTCATCACGAAGTTTTGTGTTTACAAAACTAAGCAAAATAAAAGGGTCGCTTGGTAATGCCATTTTTATTTCTCCTTTAATTTTTCGCAAAGTTCAAAATCAGGGTCAACATAGGCGGTTTGATTGGTTTTGTAAATAACCATACCGGGTTTTGCGCCCGAAGGTTTTTTAACATTTTTAATTTTTGTGTAATCAACCGCAACCTGCCGTGAATTTTGCGCTTTTGAGTGAGTTGCCGCAATTATTGCCGCTTCGGTCAGCGTTGTGTTTGGTGCCTCAACACCGTTTGTAATAACAACGGTGTGCGAGCCGGGTATGTTTTTGGTGTGAAACCAAATATCTTGTTTTGAGGCAAATTTTGTTGTCAGCCAGTCGTTTTGATAGTTGTTTTTGCCGACTAAAATTTCAAACCCGTCTGAAGAAATATATTTTTCGCAAACAGGCTTTTGCGCCTTTTGTTGTCGAGATTTTTTCTTTAATCGAATAAAGCCTTCGTCAACTAATTCTTGCTTAATTGTTTCAATATCAGAGGGTTGCTCGCTTCTTTTAATGCAATCCAAAACCGATTCAAAATAAACAAGGTCGGCTTTGGCTTTTAAAATTAATTCTTCTTTCATTCCTGCCGCAGTTGAAAGTTTGCGGTAGTCTTTAAAATATTTATGAGCGTTTTTAATAGGCGAAAGGCTAATATCAAGCGGAATTTTCACCGTTTTACATTCGGGGTCGTAATAATTTTGACATTCAAGAAAACTGTCGCCCGAATTAATTAAATGCAAATTCGCTTTTATAAGTTCGCCCCAAATTCTAAACTTTTCTTTTTCTTTTGTTGCGTTAAGTTCCTTTTCTCGAAGCGCAATTTTTCTTTTTGTTCTTGAAATCAGCGTGTTAACGGTTTTGGTAATCGCAAGCGAAATTTGGCGAATTCGCTCTTCATTATCTCTTTTTGAAAAATAGTTTTGCAAAAGTTCGTGAACATTTTCAAAATATTGTGCCGAATATTTTTCGCCGTATTGCGAAATTTTAATAAAAGTAAAATCTTTTATAACGCCGTTTTCATCACGCAAAAGACAAGGCGTTGTGTTGTTGGGGTAATTGTTTTTAAACTCCTCTAAAACATCAAAAAGTTTTGAAAACTGATAAGCGTTTATCTCGTTTACAGGCTTTTCAAAATCGCCGACCGATTTAAAGCAGAATTCACGGTACATAACAGGGGAAAGCCCGTCAATTACAGAAGAAATCGCTTTTAAAGCGGTTTTGTCGGTCTGCTGTTTTATTGTTTCAACAACGCTCGCCGTTTCGGTTTCAAAAAGGTTAAGTCGTTCTTGTTTTTCAGGAAACTCATAAACCGCATTCGGCAAAATAAAACGCTTGTTTTCGGCAGGGTCAACTCGCTTTAAAGCGTCAATAATTCTGCCGTTTTCAACAAAAATTACATTTGAAAGTCTGCCGAACATTTCAACAATAACTTTTATTACAACGTCATCGCCCATTTCGTTTTTGCAATCAAATTCGAGAATTAAAACTCGGTCAATTCCATATTGCGAAACGCTTTTAAGCCTACCGCCTGCAAGGCGTTTTCGCAGTAGCATACAAAGCATAGGCGGAACTTGGGGGTTTTCAAACTTTTCAGTTGTAAAATGAATTCTTGAAGAATTCGGATTTGCTGAAATAAGCAGAGTTTTTTTAAAGTTCGGTTTGTTTAAAAAAAGACAAATTAAATCTTTATAAGGCATTGTAATTTTTTCAATACGAGCGCCAAGCGCAGTATCATTAAGGTCTTTTTTTATTATACCGAGCAAAGCGCCGTCAAGTGCCATAGTTTAATTTCCTTTCTTTATAAAGCGTTGTAGGGTGGGTTTTGCGAGATAATGCGAACATCGCAATCAAGTTTATCTTTAAGCAGTAAAGCAAGCGGTTTTACAACCACATTTTCGGTTGAAAAATGACCTGCGTCAATAACTGTAATATCTAAATCTTTCGCTTCAAGCCATTGGTGGTGCTTAATTTCGCTTGTTACAAAAGCGTCAGCGCCTGCGGCTTTTGCCTGCAAAATAAAGTCGTTGCCGGCTCCCCCATAAACGCAAACACGGTTGATTATTTTTGAGCCTTCTATGTAACGAACATCAGGCGAAGAAAGTTGATTTTTAACAAAATTTACAAATTCAAGCGGAGTTTTCGGCTCAATTGCGCCAATTCTCGCCATTTCAATGCCCTCGTCAAAATTCTCGTCAACAAGGCGCACAGCGTTTTCAATACCGAGCGTAATAGCCAAGCGGTCGTTTACACCGCCTGTTGCGCTGTCAAGATTTGTGTGAGCGCAAATTGCTGAAATGCCGTTTTTAATAAGTTTAAAAGGCACGCTTTCAGCGGTAATGCTACTAAGTTTGTTGAAAATAACAGGGTGGTGAGCGACTATTAAATCGCAATCGTTTTCAACCGCTTTTTCAACAACCTCGTTTGTAATATCAAGGCATACGCCGACTCTTTGCACTTTTGCTGTCGCATCGCCTACTAAAATGCCTACATTATCAAACTCAAAACTGTTTGAAAAAGGGGCAATTTTGTCAATTAAATTATAAATTTCTCCTACTGTTGCCATTGTTTTTCTCCTTAAATTTTTATTTTTTCCGCCGTTTTAATTAGATTTTTGGCAAATTCATTCTCTTTATCGGCAGATAAAATTCCTTTCGCTTTTTTCAAAAGCGAATTTTTAACTTTCCTTTTATAAGCAAGAGCGTTTTCATCGCCCTTTTCGCTTAATTTTCCTAAATATTCAAAAAGCAAATCGCATTTTTGCTCATTTTTTGAATATTTTGCGTTTATAACAGTATAAATTTTGCTGTTTGCTTTTAGCGCTTTTTCGTCAACAATTTCAAAACCGTTTTCGCACAAAAATTTTCGCAAAACATTTGCTTTTGTCATAGGTTGCAAAATTAGATTATATTTATCACATTTTATGTAAGGGCAGTTTTCAAGAATTTTTGCAATCATTTCACCGCCCATTCCGGCAATTGCCAAATCCGAAAATTCATTTTCAAAAACGCCTTTAAGCCCGTCGCACAGTCTAAATGAAATTTTATCAAAAACATCATATTTTTGTGCGGTTTCTTTAGCTTTTTCAAGCGGTTTTTCGTTAATATCGCAAGCGAGCGCACGCTCGATTTTGCCGTCTAAAATAAGCGAAACAGGCAAATAAGCGTGGTCTGTTCCCACATCTGCTAATACGCTTTTTTCTCTTACAAATTCGGCGCAGGCAAGCAGTCTTTCATCAAGTAAATTTTTCTTCATAAAAACCCTTTTTAAAACATAATTATACATTATAATTATACAATTTTACGCAAAAAAAGTCAATAGAAAACAGCATTATTAATGAGTAATGTTTTCAATGTTTGCAAGGTGCAAAAGTAGCGTTTGAGCCTTTTTAATTTGCGCATTTATATCGCCTTTTTGTCTTGCTTTTATCAGCGGTTTTAGTTGCGAAAGGGTAACGCCTATTTCGCAAACTTCAGCGTGATTTACGAAAAAAGAGAGGTTTTTTTCATAAATTACCCACTTTTTCTCTGCTTTTTCGGCAAGTTTTTCGGCACTTTCAAAATCATTTTTTTCAACGCATTTTTGTAAAACAAAAAATTCATTTTTCATATCTTTTTCGGCGCCTCTTACTGCCTTGGTTCCGCAAAAAATAATTGCGAAAATTACTAATGCAATGCCTAAACCAAAGTAAAGTCTTTTCATTTTATTTCTCCTTTTTTACAATATAAAATTCGCCTAAATCGTTTTTGGTCATCAAAAAAATTTGTGATTTTTCAAGCCCTCGTTTTTTAAGTTGCTCTTCGGCATCACATTTTACTTTGTCGCTTGCAATTTTGCCGTCTGCAATTAAAACTTGTGATATACCCTCGCACTTTGGTTTTATATTCATATCTTGTTTTGTAACCGAATCGAAATCATCTTTTAACTGAACCGAAATTCTGCCGTTTGTTTCCATTATCGCATAGTTTACCTTATCAACCGAAAAATTGCCGGCCTGCCTTAATCCTTCTAAAAGGTCGTCAATTGTAATTCGCAATTTTTTCATCATTTTTTGATCAATTTCGCCGTTTTTAATTATAATCGCCGATTTTCCCTCGAAAATCTTTCTGAAAATTTGCGATTTTAGAGTAATTGCCGAAACAACAAGTTCTAAAAAAACAAGCGTTAAAATTGCAATAACACCGCTTGTTATCGGGCGGTTTAAATCTTGCATAGGAATTGAGGCGAGTTCTGAAATCAATATTGTTATAACAAGTTCGCTCGGTTGCAATTCGCCGACTTGGCGTTTGCCCATTATTCGCATACAAAATATCACAACAAAATATAAAACGGCGGTTCTTGTAACGCTTATCAACATAAATAATCAGTCCTTTTTTATTATATTTTGCCTAAAAAATAAAAAAATATAAAAATTTCACAAAAAATGAAACTTTTTAAAAGCTAAAACACGCTTAATAATCAAAAAGATTGTCTATTTTACACAAATATAAATTGATATTTTGTGCAAAAGATAGTTTTTGAAAATAAAGATTGAAAAAATATTAATTTGTTGCTATAATTAATGTGTAAAAAGGGCTTTTATCGGTTGCTTTAAATTATTGGTAACATTTTAATGAAAGTTATCTATGCTTAGGAGGCTTAGTTTATGAAAATTTCAAAGAGAGTTTTGTGCATCATTTTGGCTGTTGCGGTTATGGTCGGAACATTCGGACTTATGAGCGCATTGGCTGAAAATGAGTCAAGCACAAGTTATTTGTACGATTATGACAGCGGTTTGAACGCTTCTTTCATAACCGGTACAAAAATGAACGAGTTGTTGGGTCAGGCAGATTCACCGTCAAAAGATTATGCGGCTGAAGACACAACTGAGGGCGCATCTAAAAAGTATAACGAAAATAAATCGGCAACTTTGGCAATAACAGGCGAGCAATATTCTGCAAACCTTGAAATCACAGTTACTGATGATATGAGAAATATTTATAAAGATAATCATGAGCTTAAAGCGTCGTTATATCTTTCAAAATCGCTTACAAAAGATAATAAATTCACTT
>CACXOM010000021.1 GCA_902769255.1 Oscillospiraceae bacterium | reverse complement strand
GCTGGCAGGCCAATAAAAAAGCGCACTTGTGCGCCGCCAATAGTATTAGGGCTTTGCCCGAAAAAGAAATACCACCCGCTAAGCGGGTGGATTTTTATTTTGTAAAAAATTATTCGTTGTCAACGCTGTTAAGTTTATCGCTTATTCTTGATAATTCTTTATCATATTCTTCAAGTTCAGCAGCCGAAGCGTTCTTTAATTCTTTGGTGATATCATCTGCTTTAACAGACCATTCAGACGCTTTTTGCGCTAATTTTGTATATTCCGATAAAACTGAATAATCGCTTGGGTTTGCTTTATATTTTTTAGTAATTGCTATGTATTCATCAACCCATTCTTCATATTCTTTTAAAAACGTTTTCCAATTTGTGCTGCCGGAACCCGAGTCAACATCAACATCTTTATCATCAGAGGTTTCAAGAGTTGTTGTTTGCTCGGTGGTCACTTTTTCATTGTTCAACGCATTCTCAACGCTCTTTTTTAAATCGCTTGAACCAAAACAACTTGTCAACGACAAAATAGCGATTAAAGATACGAGCGCAAGAGAAATAATTTGCTTTGTTTTCATTTTAACATCTCCTTTAAGTTAATTCATTTTGCAGTTTTTTACTACAATTATATTATATATGAATTACAGAATAAATGTCAATGATTTTTTTAGATGTTTGATTTAAAAAACATTAGTGTAATTAGAAAAAACTATTGTTTTATTTTTATTTTGTGTTACAATTAGTATAGAATTTTCATTCGGTTAATAAAATTAATCGGGTGATAAGTTTTGAAAAAAGTTTTGTGCTTTTTGGTTTCGGCGATAATTTTTTTAGCAGTTATTATTTCAATTAAAAGCAACAATGCGATTAAAAATGCCAATGCGGTTGCAAAAGTTGCTATGCCGAAAATTGTTTTAGATGCAGGGCACGGTGGTTTTGACGGCGGTGCGGTAAACGGAGAAGTGCTTGAAAAGAATATTAACCTTTCATTTGCACTCGAATTTGAGCCGCTTTTAAAAGCGTTTGGCTATGATGTTATTATGACAAGGGCAGGCGACTACGGCACAGACGCTGAGGGGCTAAACACAATTCGCCAAAAAAAAGTAAGCGATATTAAAAATCGCCTTAAATTAGTTGAAAACACCGATATTGAGTGCTTTGTAAGTATTCATCAAAATATTTTTTCCGCCTCGAAATTTAAAGGCACGCAGGTTTTTTATTCGGGAAATAATAATGTCAGCAAAACGCTTGCAAAAAACATTCAAAACAGCGTTAAAACTTTTGTTCAGCCGAACAACAATCGCCTTGTTAAAGAATGTGGCAAAAATATTTACCTTATGTATCACACAACAAAACCTGCGGTGTTGGTTGAGTGCGGTTTTATGTCGAATGAAAATGAACTGCGAAATTTGCTTGATAAAAATTATCGCGGTAAAATAAATTTGTGTATTTTAAACGGAATTATTAACGGAAGGAATTAAAATAAATGGCAAAGGCAAAATCGGTTTTTGTTTGTTCAAATTGCGGTGCGCAAGTGCCGAAATGGCAGGGAAAATGCAATAACTGCGGTGAGTGGGACACTTTTGTTGAAGAAAGTATTGCGCCTGCCCCAACAGCACTTGGCGGTATGCAAAGAAGTGTGAAAACAGCGAAAGCGGTAACGCTTTCAGAAATTCAAACAGATAAAGAAAGCCGTTATAAAACAGGGCTTGGAGAACTCGACAGAGTGCTTGGCGGAGGAATTGTAAAAGGCTCGGTAATTTTGTTGTCGGGCGACCCCGGTATCGGAAAATCAACCTTAATTTTGCAAATGTGCGAGCATCTTGGCAAAACTTTAAGCGTTTTGTATGTTTCGGGCGAGGAGTCGAAACGCCAGCTTAAACTTCGTGCCGACAGATTGCAAGTTACTACCGAAAATTTGAGCGTTTTAACCGAAACTGATGTTGAAACGGTGAACGATTATATTTATTCAACCAAACCCGATATCGTTATGATTGATTCAATTCAAACTATGTCGAGAGCAGATATTTCGAGCGTTCCCGGCTCGGTTTCGCAGGTGCGTGAATGTACAAACGCTTATTTACACACCGCAAAATCAATGGATATTCCGATAATTATTGTTGGTCATGTAAATAAAGACGGCGCAATCGCAGGCCCTAAAGTGCTTGAACATATTGTTGATGCGGTGCTTTATTTTGAGGGCGAGAAAAATCTAACTTACAGGGTGCTTCGTGCGGTTAAAAACCGTTTCGGCTCTACTAACGAAATTGGCGTTTTTGAAATGTATGACAAAGGCTTAAAACAAGTGCAAAATCCATCGTCAATGCTAATTAGCGGACGACCGAGAGGCGTTTCGGGTACTTGTGTAGCTTGTGTTTTAGAGGGAACAAGACCAATTTTGGCAGAAGTGCAAGGTTTAGTTTCGCAAACAGGTTATGGCAACGCTCGCAGAATGTCAACCGGTTTTGATTATAACCGACTTAGCCTTTTGCTTGCGGTTTTGGAAAAGAGAGTAGGTTTTCATTTTTCATCGTTTGATGCTTATGTCAACATTGTAGGCGGTTTAAAACTTGCTGAACCTGCGGTAGATTTGCCGGTTGTTTTGTCGCTCATTTCGAGCATGAAAGATGCGGTTTTGCGTGAAGATGTTATCGCATTCGGCGAAATAGGTCTTGCAGGCGAAGTCAGAACGGTGATTAATGCTGAAAGCCGTGTTTTAGAGGCGGCAAGGCTCGGTTTTAAAAGGTGTATAATTCCTATTCACAATGTTGAGGGGCTTTCTAAAAAAGCCAAAGAGGCGATTGAGGTTGTAGGTGTTCGCACAATTAAAAAAGCCTTTGAATCAGCGGTTGAGAAATAAAAAAACGGACTGTTTAAAACAGTCCGTTTTGTGTTGTTTATTTTATTCTTCGATAACTTTTATCGATTGAATTACAGGTTGGTCGGCTGATTGGATTGTGCCGTTTGTATCAGTCGCTTTTGGAGCAACATCAGCAGTTATTTTATCAACAACTTCAATGCCCTCGTAAACATAGCCGAATGCGGCGTATTGACCGTCAAGGCTTGCTGAAGCGTCAGCGTTGCAGATGAAGAACTGCGATGATGCGGTGTCATAAGCAGTTGCACGAGCCATTGAAATAACACCTTTTTTGTGAGAAATTGTGTTGTTAACGCCGTTTGCCGAAAACTCGCCCTTAACATTAACCTCTTGACCGTTTACAACATTTCCGCCTGTGCCGTTGCCTTTAGGGTCGCCACCTTGAATCATAAAATTACTCATAATTCTGTGGAATGTTAAGCCGTCATAAAAACCTTTTTTTACAAGCGAAACAAAGTTTTTAACTGTTTCGGGGGCTTGAAGGGAATCAAGTTGAAGCTTGATTGAGCCGTAGTTTTTTACTTTTATTTCAACTTTCGGGTAATTTTTAGTATCTTTATTAGTTGTTACTTCGTATTTTTCGGTTTCTTCAGGTTGCTCTTGTGTTACTTCTTCATAAGCAGTAGTTTCATTTTCTTCTTCGTAATCAGCGTCACGCTCAACTGTGCCGCAAGAGGCGAATGCGAAACAAAGTGAAATTGCAAGTAAAAGTGAAAGAATTTTTTTCATTTTTTTAATATCTCCTAAAATTTATTTTACTTCGTCATAAAAAACTTCAATAACTAAATCCATTAAACTGTCGCTGTCAACATTAAACTCGGTATATCCGTCTTTGCCTGCACTCAGTTTGCCGGCAATAGATTTGAAATTAATTTCTATATCGTTTCTGTCTGAAAATGCGTTTGTTGTAAGATAGGTTATTTTAGAAGCGTTTAGCGAAGTGGTAGAATAAATTGAAATTGTGTCGAACAAATCAAGCGGAGTTGTAATATCTTCTTTAGTTTTTTGAATTGTTTTTTTAGCAAATGATTGAATGTAACTTTTTTGACGTTCCATTCTTATAACATTTGAATTTAGTTTTGTAATATCTCTGTCGTGAATATATTTATAAGCCGCTTTTCCGTTTAAAAATATTGTTTTACCGGTTTTATTGCCGTCATTATCAAATTCTGGCACTTCAACACCGTCAACCATATCATTAAGGTTTGGAATACACGCTTTATTGAGCGAAAAATAGGTGTTAATAGGTATGTTGTAAAGCATTCTTGAAATAGCTTTAACTGTGTTTTTACAACTTTTTTCTTTGCCGTCACCGTAAGCAAACGAAAGACAAGCCTGCTCGGTTTTAGTACCTAAATATTTTCCTGTAACGTCATATTCATCAACATCAATCATAGAGTCACGGTTGATTGAAATTACGTTATATTGCTTTTCGGCGTTATCAATGCACAAAAGATAAAGCGCATCTGCTTGACCGGCTTCACCGAAATATTCAGCTTTTTGCTGGGTTTCGGTGTTTTTATCAACGCCTATGCACAAAATCGTTTTTATATTGTCATCATAAATGTATTTTTTACCTTTATAAAAAACGGTTTGGCCGTTATCTTCCGCCTTAATTTCAGCAGGGAGGTTAATATTAACGTTTTCTTGTTCAAATTGGCTTTTGCCACTATAATAAAGATAAGCAAAAACTGCACCGGTAATAATTAAAAGCGCTAAAAATATGCAAAGAAGAATTAGCAAAACTTTTTTAAGTTTTTTGTGCTTTTTACGCTTTTTGTTTTTGCCGCCTCGGCTTTCATCTACCATTCTATAGTAGTTTTGCTCATAGTTGGAATTATTGGTAGAGCCAATATATCCAACATTTTTCTTTCTTTTTAAAAGAGATAATTTATTATGCCCTCTATTTCGTCTTTTCATCTTTAATCAACTTTCCTACTACTAAATATCTTGAGTTTTCTTTATTTTTAATGCAAGTGCTTAAAACAAGCATTTTGTCGCTTGTTGTAAATGTTGCATTTTCTCTAACATTTTTTGCCAGCGTAACAGGGTAGAGCGTAGTGTTTATAAATGTAACAAAATCTTCTTCTTTATCAAAATTAAAAGAATTCATTATATGACGGTTGTCATATTCAAAAGCAGAATAGATTTCATAAGTCAATTTTCTTTGCGGTGCATAAATTACAATGTTTTTGTTCTTTTTAAAAAAGTTTTCATCTCTAAATTTATGCAATTGGTAGAACATTGTGCCTCTTGTCCAAATGTTATGTCCGTAAACTACGGTTACTCTGTCGGACCAATCGGTTCTGTTATAAGATTGCGTGAAAATAACACCCTGATTATCATAATTTTTGTAAATATTCTTTCTTAAATAAAAATCATTACTTTTTTGATTTTTAGTTGTTAGAATAGGGTAGTTTATGTTAGTATTCTTAATTTTAATCCAAGAATAAATATCTTTATTAGTTTTTTGTAGTTTTTTGAAATTTATAGGATTTTCAAGCAATTTTTCAGTTGTTGGAGAAGTCGCTTGTGTATAATCTTTTACAACTTTATCGCTTTTTTGATTTTGAAAAAACTGATACCCGAAAAAACCCAAACAGGCAAATAAAACAACAAGCGAAATACTTAATAAAATTTTCCAAAAAGTTTTCATAAACACCACTTCTTTTTGATAATTTTTTATCTTTTACATTATATCATATTATTTTTTTTTAGTCAACTAACAAATGTTATTGTAAAAACTGAATTTTTATGTTATTATATTAACAAGCAGGTGAAAAATTTGGAATTTAAAATTTTAAAGAAACAAAATATTTCAAATTCTTTGTTTGAAGAATTTTTCAAAATACTTGAAAACAGTTTTTTAAAAGAAGAATTCAGAAGTTTTGAAAAACAAAAAGATTTGCTTGAAAAAGATGCTTACAACATTCTTTTTTGTTTTGAAAATGAAAGTGTAATCGCCATAATGGCTTTTTGGCATTTAGAAAATTTTACATTTATTGAACATTTTGCGGTTAAAGAGCAGTTTAGAAAACAGGGCATAGGTTCAAAAATGATGAATTTTTTGCTGTCGAAATATAAAAATAATGTTATTCTCGAAGTAGAATTGCCATATAATGAAGTGAATGTTAAAAGAATTGAGTTTTACAAAAAACTCGGTTTTTGCTATAACGATTTTGAATATTTCCAAGCACCGCTTAACAAGGGCGACAAACCTTTACCGCTTAGAATTATGAGCTACCCCAAAAATATTTCAAAATCAGAGTTTAACAATATGAAATCAAAGCTTATAAAAAGTGTTTATAAAGATTAGTTTTAGGAGAAAGTGATTTAAAAATGAAATCAGCAATCAAAATTATTTCCGGTTTTATTGCGATAGTAGTATTTACCGCAATACTCGCTTATTCGTTTTCCGGACTGAATGTATCGGAAGTTAAAGATTTTTCTGTTAAAGATAAAGGCTTAACTTTTACAAGGCTTTGTTGGAAAGCGAATTCTAACGTTTCGGGTTATAATATTTATCAAAAAAACAAAAACTCGACTCAATATACTTTGATTAAAACTATTGAAGACAGCGACACAACAAGCTATAAAGTGAAAAATCTTGATATGGAAAGTCATTATTTTTTCAAAATTTCCGCTTTTAAAAGCTTTTTTGGCTATAAAAAAGAGAGTAAAAAAAGCAAGATGGTTGAAACAATTACTCTGCCAAAAGGCGAAAGCATTTCAAGCGTAACTAATGATGAAAAATCTACATTAAGCGTTAATTGGAGCAGCGGAATAAACTGTTCTGGTTATGAAATTGATTTTGCTTTAAACAGCGATTTTTCTGACGCTCAACAAGCCATAATCGATGATAAAGAAACTGTTTCTTATGATATTAAAAACCTAATACAAGGGAAAACTTATCATTTAAGAATGCGTTCTTATACGCTTTTTGAAGGAATAAAATATTACAGCGATTACAGCAAAAGCGTTTCGGCTACTGTTAAAAAAGAAACTAAAAAGGTGTCTGTTGTTAAAGGAAAACCGGTTGTTGCATTAACTTTTGATGATGGTCCTGATTATGCCGGTGCGAGCAAAAGAATTTTAGATGTGCTTGAAAAATACAAAGTTAAAGCAACGTTTTTCACAGTCGGTGAAAATGCAAAAAACAATCCTGATAACATTAAAAGAAAAGTAAAACTTAACTGTGAAATCGGTAATCATACATATAATCACAATCATTACGGTGCGTCAGTTTCGGCTGCAGATATTTCAAAATGCTCTGCGGTTATTAAAAATATTACCGGTTCTAATCCTACTGTTTTTCGCTCAACCGGTGGCAATACAACTCAAACAATAAGAAACGAATGTAAAAAAGAGGGAATGTCGCTTTATTATTGGAGCGTTGACACTAAAGATTGGAAAACAAAAAATGCTAAAAAGACTATTAAAAAAGCAATGAGCGCAAAAGATGGCGATATTATTTTAATGCATGATATTTACAGCCAAACTGCCGATGCGGTTGAAAAACTTGTGCCTAAAATGCTTAAAAAAGGTTATCAGTTTGTAACGGTCAGCGAACTTATTAAAATTAAAACAGGTTCTGCGCCAAAACCGGGCGTACAATATTTAAGCGGTAATAAAACTTTGTAATTATAGATTTTTCCTATATTTGCATATTGTTATTATGTATTTGAAAAATCCTTTCGAAGTGATATTATAAAGGTATAAAAATAAAAAAGGAGATAAAAAATATGAACAATACGCAAAAACACACAAGACTTATAGTAATAACGGCTTTATTCACGGCGATAACCGCTGTTTGCACAGCGTTTCTTTCGTTTAGAGTTTTAACAAACGAGGGCTATATTCACTTTGGCGACGCGGTTATTATGCTTTCAGCTGCTTTTTTGCCAACACCTTATGCGGTGTTTGTCGGCGCAGTCGGCGGCGGTGTGGCAGACCTTTTGGCAGGCGCGCCTCTTTGGGCGCCTTTCACGCTTGTTATTAAAGCGTTGGTCGCTTTATGCTATTCAAATAAAGGCGAAAAATTGTTAAATCTTCGCAATGCAGTCGGCTTTTTCCCAATGACTGTTGTTACAATAGGCGGTTATTATTTGGCAGAGGCTTTAATTTACGGCAACTGGCAAACGCCTGTTTTCGCAATTTACGGAAATGTAATTCAATCAGTCGGAAGCGTAATTATTTTCTGCGTTTTCGCCTTTGCACTTGATAGAGCAGGTTTTAAAAATAAAACGTTAAAATTAATCGGAGTAAAATGAAAAAGAAGATAATAGTATTCTTAATTATTGTTGTTATTATTCTAATAGCATTTGGTTTAAGACAATGCTATTTTAAAAATTCAGAGGAAAACAACAACTCAAATTCAAGCAGTACAGCTGAAATTAAAGTACATTTTATTGATGTGGGGCAGGGCGACAGTTGCTTTATCGAACTGCCTAATAATGAAACTATGCTTATTGATTCGGGCGATGCAAAACATTCTAATGTTGTTACAAATTATATTAATTCGTTAGGTTATGGCGAAATTGATTATGTTGTGGCAACTCACGCCGATGCCGACCATATCGGCGCAATGGCAGAGGTTTTTGATGATTTTGAGATTAAGAATTGCTATACTTCAAATGTAAAATCAAATACAAGAACTTATAAAAATTTTGTAAAAGCGGTTAAAAACGAGGGAATAAAACTTCAATATCCTCATTCAAACGACCATATAATTAAAGAGAATAATCTTGATATTAAGGTTAAAGGTCCGCTTGAAAACAGAACATATACAAACACAAACGACAGCTCGGTAGTTTTGCAGGTAAGTTATTTTGAAACTGATTATTTGTTTACGGGCGACAGCGAATATCAAACATTGCTTGAATATGATTTAGAGCCTATTGAGGTTTTAAAAGTCAGTCACCACGGCAGTAAAACAGGAACAAGCAAAAGGTTGCTTAAAATTCTTATGCCGAAATATGCTATAATAAGTGCAGCGCAAAGAAACAAATATCATCACCCGCATATTCAAGTTATGAATATGCTTAAAAATGCCGGTGTAAATATTTATAAAACAAGCGAAAGCGGTACAATAACTGCTTTAAGCGATGCTACGCATTTAGAATTTGTTACCGAAAAATAAGGAGAAACAGAAAATGAAAAAAATATTTGCTTTTTGTTTGGCTTTAATTATTTTGAGCCTTAGCGCTTGCGGTGAAAAGAATTCAGAAAATAAAAATGATGTGAAAGCAACTGCTGATAAGGCTTCTGAAACAATCGGAACAAAAACTGTAAATACTTATAAAAAAGGGAAAAGTAAAACTTACACGAGCGTGAGAGCTAATAATTATAAAAAGGCTACCTCCAATGAAGAGTCGGTTTCTTTTACTGACCCTAAAATTACCGTTTCGGAAAAAGCCGAAACTACAACAAAAGCGGTAATTGATTCGGAATATCAACTAAAAATCAAATATAAAGATTTAAATGATTTAAATAAAAAAGTTTCAGCCTACAAATCTTTAAAAAAAGTACTTAAATCGGGCAAAATAAGCGAGGAAAGAAACGCAAATGCGGTTAATTCGTTTAGTGAGCAAGGGCTTGGAATGATTTTTAACAGCAAATATTTTTATCTTCCAAACGAGCCGAAAGGTTATAAGCTTAAAAAGATTTATTTAACTTCAAGCAACTTTTTCTGCTTTATTTATAAAGGTAAAAATAAAAAGCAATGCGCTCTAAGGGTTTACACTTCTTATGATACCGACCAAAACGATTCTGCTTTTACTTTGTCTTTTACCGACAACAGCGGAAAAGATATTTATAAAAATAAAAGCGGTCAGTATTGTTGGTATGATATAAATGATTATATTATTATGTTCACCGGCAAAGATAAAGCGTTTATAAATAATTTGACGCTGTCGCAAGTTGCTATAAATTATACACCAAAATCAAAAATGAAAAAGAAGAAAAAATAAATTAAAACGGCTTTTTAAAAAAGCCGTTTTTTATTTTTTAAAAAACAGTTGACAAATTAAAAAAACGAGTGTATAATAATAACAGTTGAATAATTATTCAACTGTTTGGAGGTAAAAATTATGGCAACAGAAGAAATGAAATGCGATTGCAACATTATTCATCATGATGTTGTAGAGTTAGTTCAAAAAACTATTCCAAAAGATGAAACGCTTTATGATTTAGCCGAACTTTTTAAAGTTTTCGGCGATTCAACCCGAATTAAAATTTTATCAGCGCTTGCAATAAACGAGATGTGCGTTTGCGATATTTCGTGTCTTTTTAATATGACAAAATCTTCAATTTCGCACCAATTAAGAATTTTAAAACAGGCGAAATTGGTAAAATACCGCAAATCAGGCAAAAGCGTTTATTATTCGCTTGCTGATGAACATGTAAACCTTATTTTCAAGCAAGGACTTGACCATATTAACGAGTAAAGAGGCATTTATGACTAAAATATATATTTTAAACGGGCTTGACTGCGCTCATTGCGCTCAAAAAATTAATGATAAAATCAATGCGCTTGAAGATGTAAAACAAGCGCAACTGAATTTTGCGACAAAAACGCTTAAAATTTCGGCAAACAGCGAAAAAACTTTTGAGATGGCAAAGAAAATTGTTACTCAAATTGAGCCTGATGTTAAAGTGAAAGATTTTTCTTCTAATGAGGAAGAAGAGAAAATTTCGCTTGTTGATTTATTTGTAGATATTATCGGAATTTTGCTTTTTGCCGTAACTTATATTATAAATTTAGGTGATACAGTATCGCTTGTTTTTGCAATTGCGGCTTATCTTTTAATAGGTCACAAAATAATAATAAATCTTATTAAAAAGATTAAAAGATTTGATTTTTTTGATGAAAACTTTTTAATGGTTGTAGCCTCTGTCGGCGCTATGATAATAGGCGAGCGGTTAGAGGGAATTGCGGTAATGCTTTTCTTTCAATTAGGCGAATTTGCCCAGCAAAAAGCGGTTGACAGCTCGAGAAAATCAATAAAATCACTAATGGCAATTAAGCCTGATACCGCAAGGGTAGTAAAAGACGGATTTGAAGCGTCTTATCCGCCTGAAGAAATTAAAGTCGGCACAATTATTAAAGTTTTGCCGGGCGAAAAAATTGCGCTTGAGGGAACTGTGGTTTCCGGTTCTTCGGCGGTTGACAAATCGGCAATTACAGGCGAAAGCCTGCCTGAAGAAATTAAAGTCGGCGATGAAGTTATTTCAGGTTCGATTAACTTAAATTCGGTTATTACAATAAAAGCTACCAAACCTTTTGCCGAATCTACCGTTGCAAAAATTCTTGATTTAGTTGAAAACGCAAATGAGAAAAAAGCAAAACAAGAAAACTTTATAACAAAATTCGCAAAAGTTTATACGCCTATAGTAGTAGGAATTGCGTTGTTGCTTGGCGTTATCGGCTCATTACTTTCGGGCGATGTAGCAGACTTTTCTTACAGAGCGTTAGCGTTTTTGGTAGTTTCTTGCCCTTGTGCATTGGTGCTTTCAATTCCTCTTTGCTATTTTTGCGGAATTGGTGCAGGCGCGCGCTACGGTGTTTTAATAAAAGGCGGCAACTATTTAGAAGCGCTTACCGAAACTCAAGCGGTTGTTTTTGATAAAACGGGAACGCTTACAAGCGGTAAATTTATTGTAGGCTCTTGCTTGTGCGAAAACGGTTTTGGAAAGTCGCAGGTTTTGGAATATGCCGCAGCCGCCGAAAGCGGTTCTTCGCACCCTATTGCAAAATCTATAAGCCAAAGTGCAGATTTTGAAAAAGAAAAATTAGGCGATATTACCGAAATTGCTGCAAACGGCGTTATGGCGGTTTACAAAGGAAAAACTGTTTTAGTAGGCTCAAAAAGACTGCTTGAAAATAAAGGCATAAAGTTTGCGCTTTGCGAAAAAAACTGCGTTTATATCGCAATTGACGGTGTTTTCGCAGGCATTATTTTGATTGAAGACGACATTAAAGAAAATTCTTTTAAAACAATTACATCGCTTAAAAAACTTGGGCTTGAAAAAATAGCAATGCTTACGGGCGATAACAAAATAGCCGCAAAAAGCGTTGCAAAAAAACTTGAAATTGATGATTTTAAAGCAGAGTGTCTGCCACAACAAAAAGCGGAATATATTGAAAATTTATCAAAAAGCAACAAAACTGTGTTTGTGGGCGACGGCATTAACGACTCGCCTGTAATAGCGCTTTCTGATGTAGGTGTTGCAATGGGTGCTGCAGGCTCTGACAGCGCAATTGAAGCGGCTGATATTGTTTTGATGAACGACGACCTATTCTCACTGTTGTATTTGTTTAAACTCGCAAAAAAGGTAAAAAGAATTGTAAAACAAAACATTGTTTTTTGCCTTGGCGTAAAGGTTTTAATTATGATTTTATCCGCAATCGGTGTAAAAGGAATTATGTGGGCGGCAGTTTTTGCAGATGTCGGTGTTGCAATTTTGGCGGTTTTAAATTCAATGCGACTTATAAATTTTTCTTTACACAAAGACAAAAGTGTGTTAAAATAATATAAAACAGTTTTTGAGGAGTGATTCTTTTGTCAGAATTTTTAGAGTATAAAGGAAAACCGCTTGTTAGAAAGGGTAATGATATTTATTACGGCAATATGGCTGATAAATATGTTGTTAAACTTACCGTTAAAGACAGCGAAAAAGACGGCGATATTGAAAAATCAAACACAATTTTAATTCAATTGCTTGATACTGATACTTCGCTTGACCCTGCTAAAAGAATTATTAAAAAAAGCGAAAAAACAGGTCTTTACAACGCAATGGACATTGGCTCTGTTTGGCTTGAACGCGCTTTAGCAGGAAAATAATTGAATAAATCTTTAACTCCCTGTCGATAATTATTTCGACAGGGAGTGTTTTTTATGTATATTAAAAAAATTGAATTAAGTGTTTTGTTGGCGTTGATTTTTACAATAACACTAAGTTGTCTTGATTTTGAGTTTACAAGCAACAATATAAGAAAAAGCGTTTTTCGGTTACATATTCTTGCAAATTCTGATTCAGAATATGACCAAAACTTAAAAATTAAGGTGCGAAACAGGCTTTTAAAAGACGGTTTTGAACTTTTTGAAAACAGCGAAAATTTATCTCAAACAATTTTAATTGCTAACAATAATTTGAAAAAGTTTGAAAAAAGCGCAAAAGACGAACTTTTAAAAAACGGTTGTAGTCAAAATGTCAGCGCAAAAGTTGAAAAAACAGATTTTACCGTCAGAACTTACGGCAACACCTCTTTGCCGGCAGGGCAATATTACGCTTTGCAAATAAAAATAGGCAAGGCAAAAGGGCATAATTGGTGGTGCGTTATGTACCCTTCGCTTTGTCTGCCTGCCTCAACGCAGAAAATTGACGATGTTTTAGATAAAAACGATGCTGAAATTGTAAAAAACAAAGATAAATATATTGTAAAATTTAAAGTTTGTGAGTGGTTTGAAGATATTAAATCTTTGTTTTCTTAAAGCATAATATAAATTAAGGCGTAAAGCAGGTATTCATCACCGTTTGAGTCGTTTGCCAAAATCAAAATCAGCAAAAGCAAAAGCGCTTGTTCCGAATTTTCTCCTATAAGTTTTTTAAGGTCAAGCGCATTTAAAAAGCCTAATGAACTGCGTTTTTTAGGCGGTGGCGAAGGCGGTTTGTTTTGTGGCTGTTCGGGCGGTTTTGCCATACTCGCCAATTTCTTTGCTCGAAGGGTTGCCTCTTGCTCCATTCTTTTTATTTGGTTTTGCGAAAATTCAGGCAAAAAAGCCACCTCCGAGCAAGTCTTCAAGTCCGCTTTCTTTCAAAAGGGGCAGAATTTTAACAATTTTTAATAGCGAAATTGCTTTATCGACTTTTTTGCTTCTTTCGGGTGAGAGATGCGGTTTTAACGCTAAAAGCAGTTTTGTGTTATCATCGCTTTTAAAATTTTTAGTTTGCAAAACATTCATTATTTTCATAATACTGCCCATTTGTTGCGGATTAAAGTTAAACGCTTCGCTTTTAGGCTCTTTTGTATCGCTTTCACTCGAATTTAAAAATCCCGAAGCCATTTCGCTAAACTTTTTCATACTTTCGGGATTGTTTAAAATATCGGTAATTTGCGAAGTTATGTCATTCATTGTTGTTGCCGAACTTTTTTAAAAGCTGTGATAAACTTTTGTTAGATAAAATTTTGTTAATTTTTTCTTTATCGTTCATAATATCGTTTACTTTTTTCTTATCACTATCGCTTAAACCGTTCATAATTTTGCTTACCTTTTCTTGATTAAAGTTGTTTTTTTCGGCAATTTTCATCATTTCGTCAATTTTATTTTTATCTATCATTGAAAAAACACTCCTTTTGTTATATAATATGCAAAGAGTTAAAAAAATAGAAGGAGTATTTGTTATGAGAATAGTTGTTATGTCTGATTGTCACGGCAGAACATTGCCGGTTGAGCAGGCTATTGAGCGTTCAAACCCCGATGTTTTTATATATTGCGGTGACGGCACCGAAAAGGTCGAAGATATAAGTTTTATTTATTCTAATATAAAGTTTTACTTTGTAAAAGGCAACTGCGACTTTGCTGATTACCCGATTGAGCAGGAAATAAAACTCTCCGGCAAAACGGTGTTTTTTACACACGGCCATAAATATTCCGTAAAATCTGGCTACAACAGAATAATTGAAGAGGGCAAAAGAAGACAAGCTGATATTGTTTTGTTCGGGCACACACACGACGCTTATAACAAATATATTGACGGAATGTACCTTGTAAATCCCGGTTCTGCGGGAATGTCGTTTCACCCGACTTATGCTTTTATTGAAATAGTCGGTGGCAGTATTGTAACTAACATTGTTGAATTATAAAACAAAAAAGCGTTTCTTTAAAGAAACGCTTTTTTTAATGGGGTGGGTAGACGGATTCGAACCGACGGTCTTCAGTGCCACAAACTGACGCGTTAACCAACTACGCTATACCCACCATATTTGTTTTTTGCAACATTAAGATTATAATATAAAAAACTATCTTTGTCAAGCATTTTTTAAAAGGTTTTTGACTTTATTTTTTTTGCTTTGTGTGTTATAATATATTTAATAATTAAAAAGGAGTTATTATGATGAATTATCCTACACCGCATATTGATGCAACACCTGATGATTTTGCAAAAACTGTTTTAATGCCGGGCGACCCTTTGCGCTCAAAATTTATTGCCGAAAACTTTTTAGAAAATGCAAAACTTGTAAATAATGTCAGGGGAGTACAAGGTTACACAGGCGAATATAAAGGAAAAAGAATATCTGTAATGGCAAGCGGTATGGGAATGCCCTCAATGGCTATTTATTCTCACGAACTTTTTAACTTTTTTGAAGTTGACAATATTATTAGAATAGGCTCTGCAGGCGGACTTTCAACAAAGGTTAATGTTAGAGATATTGTTATTGCGCTTGGCGCTTGCACAAATTCAAATTATCCTAAAAATTTAGGAATTGACGGCACATTAGCGCCAACGGCTAATTTTAACATGCTTGAAAAAGCGGTAAATACCGCAAGAGAGTTGAATTTAAACTTTGAAGTCGGCAATGTGCTTACAAGCGATGCTTTTTATAATGACAATTCATTTTTGCCAAAAGAACAGCAAATACTTTATAAATTCGCAAAAATGGGCGTTTTGGCGGTTGAAATGGAAACGGCGGCTTTGTATATTAACGCTATGAAAGCGAACAAAAACGCACTTTCAATTTTAACAATTTCCGACCATTTTATAACAGGCGAAGACACAAGCGCAAAAGAGCGTGAAACAACTTTTACCGATATGATGAAATTGGCGCTTGAAACCGCTTTACAGTTAGATTAGGGAGATTTTATATTGGAAATCAGAGTTTTAGAAAAAAGCGAAATAAAAAAAGCAAGCGATTTGGTTTGGAAAGTTTTTTTAGAATTTGACTCGCCCGATTACACAAAAGAGGGTGTAGACGAGTTTTACAACAGCGTTATAAATAATAGGGAATATTTAGAGTCGCTGACTTTTTACGGTGCCGTTGAAAACGATGAAATTTTAGGCGTTATCGCTACAAAAAATGGCGGTAATCACATTGCGCTGTTTTATGTTTTAGGAAAATGCCACGGCAAAAAAATAGGCAGAAAACTGTTTGAAACCGCTATTTCAAACAGTCCCACATCATCGCTTACCGTAAACGCTTCGCCTTTCGGCGTTCCGATTTACGAGCATTTTGGCTTTAAAAAGCAAAAAGAAGAGCAGTTTGAAAAAGGATTGCGCTTTACACCTATGAAAATTATACGCTGAATTTGAATTAATTAAAAAATACCGCAAAAACTAATAAAAAATTTTTGGTGATTTTGTGGTAGAAGTATTAGTTTTAAACGATAATCATAAAAAGAATTTAGGCAAACAGATTTTTGAAATTCTTAAAACAAAAACCGACTGTATATTAATTTCGGGCAAAAAACTGCAAAAAAGTGGCAAAAACGCTGAAATTTTGCTTTTTGAGTGTGAAGATTTTAAAAAAATTACTGCAAAAAACTTTATTTTAGTTTGCGGCGAAACTGATAAAAGCATTGATTTTGCGGTTTTTAAAAATGCCAATACCGTTATTTTGAATTCTGAAAACAAACGGGTTTTAAAACAAATTAAAAACCCCATTTCTCAAATAATTCTTTGCGGAATGAGATTTTGCGATACAGTTTCGCTTTCGGGAGTAGTGGGGGAAAGTGTTACGGTTGCTTTTTGTCGAAAGGCGAAAACGCTTGGCGGTCAAGAAGTCGCCGAAAATGAAATTGTTTTAAAAAATAATAATTATGATAATTTCAGCCTAATGGCATCGGGCGCAATTTTATCAATTTATAAAGGAGAAAATAGTGAAAACAAAAACTAAAAAAGCAATTTTTATTGCTGTAATTGTTTGCTCTGTTTTGTTTATTTGGTCAAATTCTTTTCGCAACGGCGAGGTTTCAAAAGAAGCAAGCAACGGTTTAAGACAATTAATTATTGATTTTTTTGAATATTGCTTTGGAATTGATTTAAAAGAAACATTTTTTATGGCGTTTATAAGAAAAATTGCTCATTTCACAGAATATTTTATTTTGGGCGCCGAAGTTTTTCTTTTTAGAAACGCTTTTTTGCAAAAAAACAAAACAACTTTACTTAATATTACATATATTGGTGCGCTTACGGCGTTTGTTGACGAAACAATTCAATTAATACCCGCTCTTGAGCGAAGTGGCGAAGTAGGCGATGTTTGGATAGATATTTGCGGTTATTTATTGGCGTTTTTAGCTGTTTTTATTGTTTTGCAGATTATTAAAAAAGTAAAAAAGTATTTACAAAACAAGAAAAATGTGCTATAATCCTTAATTGGATTTAATAATAAAAGAGGAGTGAATTTATGAGAAGTTTGATAAATCATTTTAACAGATATAAATTTGTTTTATCAGAGCTTGTCAAAAAAGGCATAGTCTTAAGATATAGAAGAAGTTATCTCGGTATTTTTTGGTCATTGCTTGAACCGCTTTTAACTTCTGTAGTATTGTATTTCGTTTTCAGCGCCGTTTTAGGCAGAGGCGGTACACCGGAACATCAATTAAAAGTTTACGGTCAGCTGTCTTTTATGGTTTACATTCTTGCAGGTAGATTGTTGTATTCTTTTTATAACCAAACCACAAAAGAATGTACCAGAGTTATAAGAACAAATGCGGCTTTAATTAAAAAAGTACATATTCCGAAATATCTTTTCCCGCTTTCGCATTTGATTTTTAACTATATTTTATTCCTTATTTCATTAATAGTTCTCGTTGTAGTAGGCGGTGTTATGATGGCGTCAGGCCTTCAGCCTTTCCCTACAACACGTATATTGCTTTCGTTTATTCCGCTTATTAACTTGATTTTATTTGCTTGGGGCTCAAGCTTAATTTTAGCAACACTCGGAACATTTTTCAGAGACCTTGAATATCTTTGGAATGTATTTATGACACTTATGTTCTATGCTTGTGCAATTTTCTACCCTATAAATAAAATTCAGCAAAGTAGCTATCCTTGGGTTGCATATTTTATGAAAGCTAATCCGCTTTATTGTATTATTACTAACTTCAGGCAATGCATTGCGGGCAGCGGTGATTTTATTTACAGAACTACCAAAGCAGGCAAAGATATTATGGAAGCGGTGCAGTTTAATTATTATTACGCTTTATATTCTCTTGCAGCAAGCCTTATTTTAATAGGTATCGGCGCATTGGTTTTCCGTAAAAATCAAGATAGATTTATTCTTTACGTTTAAAAAGAGGTAAAAAAATGTCTAAAACAGCATTAAAACTTGAAAATGTCGGAATGAAATTTAATTTAAGTTCCGAAAAAGTTGACAGTTTAAAAGAATACTTTATTAAATTTGTAAAAAAAGATATTAAGCACGATGAATTTTGGGCGTTAAAAGATATTAATTTTGAAGTAAAAAAAGGCGACAGATTAGGTATTTTAGGACTTAACGGCGCAGGTAAATCTACTTTGTTAAAAGTAATCGCTGGTGTTTACAACCCAACAGAAGGAAGCGTTTACAGAACAGGTGTAATAGCTCCGTTAATTGAGCTTGGTGCTGGTTTTGACCCGCAATATACAGGCTCTGAAAACATTTATCTTTATGGCGCAGTTTTGGGTTATTCTAAAAAATTCATTGCTGAAAAATATGATGAAATTGTTAAGTTTTCGGAACTTGAAAAATTTATGGACGTTCCGCTTAAAAACTATTCTTCGGGTATGAAATCTCGTTTGGGATTTGCCATTGCAACAACAGTTCAACCCGACATATTAATTCTTGATGAAGTTTTGTCTGTAGGCGATGCAAAATTTAGAAAGAAAAGTCAAAAAAAAGTGCAAAGTATGTTTGATAAAGGCGTTACTGTGCTTTTTGTATCTCACAATATCGAGCAGGTTAAAGAGCTTTGCAACAAAGCAATTTTGCTTGAACACGGCAAAATTATTGCAAGTGGCTCTGCTGAAGAAGTTTGTGCGGTTTATGAACAAAAAATTGGTGATTAATAAAAAAGAGTTGCTTTTTTGAAGTGAACCCAAAAGTTTAGACAAAAATTAAATATTAACTTGCATTTGAATGAGTTCTGTATTGAACAGGGCTCATTCCTT
>CACXOM010000020.1 GCA_902769255.1 Oscillospiraceae bacterium | reverse complement strand
TTTTTGTCTTCCCATGTTTTTCAACTCCTTTTTCTTTATTTTATCACATAAAAATGATGGTAGACACTTTTTTGTGTCTACCATCATTATATCACTTCACCAAAAGGCGTTCCTTTTTTGTTTGTGATAAAAATTGAAAACACCTAAAGAGCCGCACCGCCATACCAACTATTTATAAGTTTTTAACAAAATCGCTGAATGTTTTAAAAAATAAACTTGTACTTATTGACAATTTTTGCTTTTTATTGTATAATTAAGTTACTGATTTTAATCAGAATTTTTTTAGGAGGAATTTTTTATGCAAGGTTCAAAAATGTTAAAGGTTGTAGGCATACTTATGATTGTTTTCGGCGCAATTGCTTTAGTTATGGAAATAATCGCAATCGCAGGTATGAGCGTATTAGAAGCTGCTCTTGGTACTGCATTACCAACAGGCGCAATCTGGTTTGCTCTTATCGTTGCTTTAGTTGGCTGCATTGCTGAATTTGTTGCCGGTATCATCGGTGTTGCAAGTTGGCAAAAACCTGAAAAAGCTAAAACATGCATTGTTTGGGGTATCATTATCATTGCGTTAACAGTTGTATCTAATGTTGTTACACTTATCGCTTATCCTGATAGCTTCAGCATCTTTAGCGTGTTTACAGGTCTTGTATTACCTGTTCTTTACCTTATCGGCGCTTTCAAATTAAAAGCACCTGAAGCAGCAGAGTAATATTTGTTTGTTAAACAAATTAAATTCTGTAGATTAATTTCTACGGAATTTTTTCTTTTATAAGATTTTTTTGCAATTTAAAAAAGAACGCCTTTTGGCGTTCTTTTTAGGTTTAATATGTTGAATAAGTTGTGTAATTTACTTTGCCGCCGACTTTTCTTGTTAGCTTATAAGTCGAACCCGACCTTGAAACAGAAAGTTTAACTTTTTTATGTTTGCTATCGGTATTTGTAAGCAATTTTACAACAATTTTAGAATTATTATAAACTTTTGCGCTTATTTTAATTGAATTCTTTGTATTATTCTTAAATCTCATATTGCAAGTGCCCCATGAAATAGCCGCATCTCTGCCCGGCACAACATAATGCACTTTCATTGTGTGTTGATGACGTTCAACAATTTGCAAGTTTGCAAGCAACGCTGCATTGAAAATTGTTGTTGAAACCTGACAAACACCGCCGCCGAGACCGCTTGTTACACTTTGACCCGAATAAACGGTTGCCATTTTAAAGCCTCTTGCTTCTGTTCGGCGACCAACAACGCCGTTAAACGAGAATATATCGCCCGGATTTAAAACTGTTCCGTCAATATATTTACAAGCACGTTTTATATTAACGGTTCTGCCGTAAGGACTGTTAAAATAAGTGGTAAATGTTGCATAAACATTATTAAACGAGGTTGTCTTTTTTTCAGACCATTGACCGTAAAGCTTTTTGCCGTTTACTTTTACATAGGCTCTTACTCTGAAATAGTATTTCTTCTTTTGGCTTAATTTAAACTTTTTAGAAGTTGCCGAGCCTTTTTTAACATTAATTGTTTTTACGCCTTTTTTAAACTTTTTATCTTTTGAATAAGAAATTTGATAGCCGTCTGCGGTTACTTTTTTCCATTTGGCTTTAAACTTTTTACCTTTAAACGCACCGCCTAAAACTGTTACCCTTGCAGGTTTTAAAGTAACTTTTTTTGCACCGCCGATTTCAGAAATATAATTTTTACCTTTAACTTTTTTATATGCCCGCACCATATAAGTATAGGTTTTTGCAGGAGTTCTTCCGCTGACATAAAAATAATTGTTTTTGGTTGTTACCGCTAAAGTATAAGGGTTTTTACCGGAAACCTTTCTGTATAATCTATAGCCTGTTACATTACCTGAAACCTTTTTCCAGCTTAATTTAAACTTTGTCGATTTTAAATTCGATACTTTAAGTTTTTTAACGCTTTGCGGATAAATTTTAAAAGTTTTATAAAAAGTACCTTTGAAATTACCTTGCCCTTTTATTTTTGCTGTTGCAAGGCCAATGTTTACATTGCTTTTATAAGTCATTTTATAATCAACATTTGCTTTTGGGCTAAACTGTTCATCATTAAACTCGATAGTCGGTTTTTGCGGTTTGCCGTTATAAACAAAAGCAACGTCTGAAAGACCTTTATTTGATAATTTTGAAATAGACTTTTGAGTTACTTTAAAATTTATCTTCTTTTTACCTGTTAAAACCTGACTGTCTTTTACAGCGGTTACTGTTATAGTAGCTATGCCTGCATCTTTGTTGTCAGAATATTTTACCGTATAATCAGTATCTATTTTAAAAGTGGTTTTTTGATATTTAACGCTGACCTTCGGCTCAATCGCCTTACCGGTATAAACATATTCTTCTTTTGCAGTTTTAACGGTACAATCGTTTAAATCAATCGGTTGAACCTCTACTACTTCTTCGCCTTCGGCATAAGAAGAAATATTCAAGCTAAAACAAAGACAAATAATAAGCAAAACAGAAATAATTCTTTTTGTCATAATCTTTAAGCCCCTTCTTTATATCTATTTAATTTATTTTACAATACTTTTTGGCTTTTTTCAATAGTTTTTTATTTACAATTCTGTAATCAACAAAAATTTTTGGCTTTTTTGGGTATAATGCTAATTGACATTGATTTATTTTAATGATAAACTATATTAAAATATATATTTTACGGAGTTATTATGCAAAAAATTTCAATTAAAGTAAAAGACAATAAATTAAGCAAAAAAACAAAAACAATTATTATTGTTTTAATAGTTGTGCTTAGCATTTTGGGCTTAGGCACTTTGTTGTTTTTGCAAAATTATCATTCTTATACGGTTAAGGTTATTAACCCTACTTGCACCGATAAAGGCTACACTCAGTCGACCTGTGTTTTTTGCAATAAAATCATAAGAAAAAACTACACCGCTGCTTTGGGTCACGACTATGGCGAATTAAAGCTTAAAACAAAGGCGAGCGAAACCGACTTCGGCGAAAAAATTAAAACCTGTAAAAGATGTAAAAACGAAGTTTCTTATCCTCTTTTTCCAAAATCGAAAATGAAAAAGTTTTATTTTTCGGGCGCGCCTTTTGAGGTTAATTCCGATATGGTTACACAAGGAATTTTGACTTATGACTATAACGGTGAGCGCATTGAAAAATATGCGGAAATGCAATATTCAGACCGCAACACTTCAAGATATGTTAAGCATAATTACAACATAACTTTTTATGCTAATGACGATTATGACGAAAAAGATACAATAAATCTTATGAATAGCGAGGGCGCGCGTTCAACTTGGGCGCTTTACGGCAATTATTACGATTATTACAACTTGCGAAGCACAGTTGCAAACGAAACTTTTAAGCAAGTAAGAAGCAGTTATAGCGCTTTAAACAAAGCGCCTTCGGGCGATTTTGGCACAGTAAACAGCGAGCCTGTTTTAATGTATGTAAACAATACTTTTGCCGGAATTTACCGACTTTTTGCCCCAGTAAACGAGGAAACTACAACCGATTTAAAAGCGATTGTAAACGCTGATTATTCTTCAAGCGACACAAAATTTAAAGCTGAAACCGACAAAAGCGGTGCTTGGCGAGTGAAATATAACTATGAATTGCCGAAAAATACCGAAGAATTAAATGATGATGAAATAATTGAGAAAAACGAGTGGATTTATGATTCGCTAAACGAGCTTATTAATTTTGTTTATAACGCTGACGGCGACGAGTTTAAACAAGGTATTTCTGAATATCTTGATGTAAACGCAACTATAGATTATATGGTAACGGTTTACAATTTATGTGCCGCTGACAACGTTTCGCATAATTTAATGCTTCAAACTGCCGATGGCAAGGTTTGGACACCTGTTTTGTTTAGCGCAAACGCTTCGTTCGGGCTTAACACAAACGGAAGAATTGACAATTTTGAAAAAGTGCTTGCGCCCGACAAGGCGAATGCCGATAATGGCGATTATGTTTCTGACACCGCTTCAATGCTTTTTGAAAAAATGATTACTTGTTTTTACCCTGAAATTAAAGACAGATATTTAAAAACAAAAGATACCGTTTTTTCTTCGACAAACATTATTTCGCTGTTTGATAAATTTAAAGCGCAAGTAGGCGAAAAAGTTTATAAACGTGAGAAAAAGGCTTTTAAAGTTGTAAACAGCGATGTTGATTTAGCGGAAAATATAAACTCTTTTACAAAGTCGAGAAAAGAAGTGCTCGGAAAGTTTTTTAAATAGCAAAAAAGCGACTGATTTTCAGTCGCTTTTTAATTTCTAAAATTTATTAAATCTTTTACAACCTCGCCTGCGATAATAAGCCCTGCAACCGAAGGCACAAAAGATACGCTGCCGGGGAGTTGCCTTTTTGAAGTGTTTTCATCGCTTTTTTGCGGTGTTAACGCTTTTTCTTTTGAATAAACAACTTTTAAATTTTTTATGCATTTTTTCCTTAACTCTTTTCGCATAACACGGGCGAGCGGGCAAACGCTGGTTTCAGAAATATCGGCAACCTCAAACATTTCGGGGTTTACTTTGTTGCCGGCTCCCATTGAACTGATTATTTTTACACCGTGCTTTTGCGCCAAAACCGCCAGCGCAATTTTGCCTGCGAGAGTATCGATTGCATCAACAATGTAATCATATTGCTCAAAAGGAAATTTATCGGCAGTTTCGGGCAGAAAAAACATATCGTAAGTTTTTACTTTTGCTTCGGGGTTAATGTCTAAAATTCGCTCTTTCATTACCTCGACTTTTTTTTGACCGATAGTTTTTTGCGTTGCAATTATTTGCCTGTTTATATTTGTAATGCTGACAACATCGTTATCAACAATATCAATGTTGCCGACACCTGCACGGCACAACGCCTCAACAGTATAACCGCCGACACCGCCTACGCCGAAAACGGCGACACGTGCGTTTTTTAAAATGTTCATATTGTCAGCACCGAAAAGCAATTCGGTTCTTGAAAATCTGTCAGCCATTACTCTTTCTCCGCTTTTTTCATTTCGTCAATTCCAAGCATTATGCTTGTTTTTGCGCTGTGAAAATTAAGTCCGCCCTGCAACCAAGTGGCATAAGGCTCTCTTAAAGGGCCGTCTGCCGAAAGTTCGATTGTTGCGCCTGCGGTAAACGAGCCTTCCGCCATAATAACCTCGTCGTCATAACCCGGCATTTCGGAAGGTTCGGGGGCAACGAAAGAATTTATCGGCATACCTTTTTGAAGTCCTTTGCAAAAACCGACTAATTTTTCGGCAGAGCCTAAAATAATTGTTTGAATTATATCAGCTCTTGTTTCATCTGATTTCGGGGTAACTTGATAGCCCGCCAATTCAAAAATTTTGCTTGCGAAAACTGCGGTTTTAAGCGCTTCGCCGACTGCGTGGGGTGCGTTGAAAACGCCTAAATACAACTCTCTTGAATTGCCGAGCGTAGCACCGATTTCTTTGCCTATTCCCGGTGCGGTTAAGCGGTTAGCGCATTTTTCGACCAAATTCGCCTTGCCTGCAATATAACCGCCTGTTGGCGCAATTCCGCCGCCTGCATTTTTAATAAGCGAGCCGATAATTATATCGGCGCCGACATTTGAAGGCTCGATTTTTTGAGTAAATTCGCCATAGCAGTTGTCAGCCATAACAACAGTTTTGGGCGATAATTTTTTAACAATTTCAATCGCTTTTTGCAGTTTTTCTACCGTGTAAGAGGGGCGTGTTTCATAACCTCTGCTTCGCTGAAAATAAGCAACTTTTACCGGCGATTTTTTTAGCCTTTTTTCCAAAGCAACAAGGTCAATTTCACCGTTTTTATCTAAATCAACCTGCTCATATTTTACGCCAAATTCTGCAAGCGAGCCGTCTTTTTTAGAAATTCCGATAACGCCTCGCAAAGTATCGTAAGGCATACCTGTAACGCAAAGCAAAGTGTCGTTTGGTCGCAAAATTCCGAAAAGTGCGACTGTGATTGTGTGAGTACCCGAAACAAAATTATGACGAATTATTGCGTCTTCGGTGCCCATAATATTTGCAAAAACTTTTTCGAGCGTATCTCTGCCTTTGTCGTCATAGCCGTAGCCGTAAGTCGAGTTAAAACAAGAGTCGCTCACGCCGTTTTCAATAAACGCTTTTAACACCTTATTTTGATTATATTCGGTGATTTTTTCAATTCTTTTAAACTGTTCTTTTACCGCCTCTTGCGCTTTTTTCGCTAAATTCAGTGTTTCTTTTGAAATGTTAAAAATATTTTCCATTTGCAAACCTTTCTATAATTTCAAATCCTCTATTTTTATAAAATTCTGCCATATTTTCTTCGCAATAAACATAAATCTTCTTATCTTTTTGCAAAGTTAAAAACGAGTTTAAAAGGCAAGTTCCGAAGCCTTTATTTCTTTTTGTTATGTCAACCGCTATTGCCGAGATAACAGAAGAATTTTTCGTTTCCCAGCCCGAAAAAATAACACCGTTCCTATTTGTTATTAGTTTTGCAAAACCGCCTTTAATTCTAAACGATAAATCAGAAACAAAATCGTTGTAATCTTCAATCAAAAACTCATTTTCAAGCAAAGAAAAAACTTTTTTATAATCAGGAAAAAAGCAAAATTTTTCATCTGTATTTTTGTTTAACTTTTCTTTAAACTCTAACACAAACCCTTTTGTTTTAGGGGTTATGCCAAGTTTTTGTGCTGAAAAATCGCTACAAAAAACATTCTTTACACCTTTAAACAAAAGAAAATTTTTCATTTCTTCAAAATCGGAATTAGGTTTTGCAAAAACCGTTGCGTTTTGGTTTAAAAAGCTAATAAAAGCAGTAGTTTTTCCGTCTTTTTGCTGAGAAAAATTCTCACAAAAAGAAAAATTTTTATAACAAAGTGCATTTGCTTTTATTTTGATTAAAAATAAATCGTCTTCCGAAAAGTTTTCAGTTATGTCAACTTCTTTTATCATATTTTATCTTCTGCAAAACTGTTTGCGCAAAGTGCGGTAAGTTTATATAAATTCTCAACATCGGCCTTGGCGGCAACGCCGTAAGGCGAGTGAATATAACGGCAAGGCAAAGCAAGATTCAGCGTTTTAACACCGTTTCTCGATTTATGAATTGCGCTGGCATTTGTACCTCCTGCAACCGCCGTTTTCTTCTGCGCTAAAATGCCGTTTTGCTCGGCTAAATCAATCACATTATTAACCAAATCTTTATTGTAAAGCGTGCCGTTGTCCATCATCGAAAGTGCAACACCTTTGCCAAGCAGGCACACTTTTTTATCATCATCTACACCGAAAATATCGGCGGCGGTGGTCGCCTCAACCGTAATTGCGCAGTCGGGCGCAATGTTATAAGCGGTAACGGTTGCGCCACGGCAACCTATTTCTTCTTGCACCGAAAAAGAAAACCACAAATCATAATCAGTTTCACTTTGAATAATTTTTGTAAGCACAGCGCAACCTACTCTGTCATCAAGCGCTTTTGCGCACACTTTTTCGCCAAAATCAGAAAACTCGGTATCAAAAACCGCTGTATCGCCGATTTTTACTAACTTTTGCGCACTTTCTTTCGATTTTGCACCAATATCAATTCGCAGTTCATCGACAGATTTTACCGCAGTTTTTTCATCGCCTTTTAAAAGGTGAACTGCCGAACCGCCGATAACGCCGTAAATATCGCCGATTTTAACCCTTTTGCCGAAAATTACTTTTGCATCAATTCCGCCAAGATTGCTAAAACGCAAATCGCCGTTTTCATCAATTCCGCAAATCATAAAGCCGACTTCATCTAAATGAGCATCGAGCATAACCTTGTTTTTTGCGCGGTTTTTGCCCTTTTTAAATGCAATTATGTTGCCCAAATTATCGACTTTCAATTCATCGACAAAATCTTTAATATCTTCGATTATAACTTTTCGCAAATTCTCCTCCGAGCCAGAAGGCGCGTTTATTGCGGTATATTTTTTTAAAAGTTCAATCAAAATAAAACCTCTTTTCGCAAAAATGCCCTACATTTTAGTAGGGCATTTATTTTAAATTTTGCATTGAAAATTAACTAAAAGAATTAACAATTTTTCTTCTTATAATCAACAAGTCAACCGCATTAATAACTTTGTCATAGTTCATATCAGCAGTTGAAACCGAAACGGTGCAATCAGCAGGAACGCTTTTCTTTGCAAGATAATTTTTTACTACCAAAGCGTCTCTTAATTCTAACTTAAAATTGCCGTCAACGTCGCCCAAAACCGGTTTTGGCGGTTTTGTGGTAAATACAAAGTTTTCATCAACCTTGCCTGCCTCAACAGCTGCTTGCACATAAGCGGTGTTATCTGCCGTTTTTGTTACCCAAGAAGCAGCCGACCTGTTCATAATTTTCATATCGCCGCCGTCGTCCCACAAGAAAACGGGAATGTTGAAATTATCTCTCAAATCTTTAACAAATCTACTTGCCCAAAGAACTTTTGTTTGTGAAGCAACATCTTCATAAAAACCGCACTCGCCCATAACAATTGCAAAACCGTATTTATTCATTTGCTGTTGCCAAATAGCTGTGTAATTTGCTCTTTTGTCATTGTCAATTTGGTCGCCAAGAGTATACCAATGTATATCAACTATAATATGGTCATCGTTTGCAGGTTTATAAATTTTTTCAAAATAAGAGGAATTTCCGCATTGTGCGCCCAAGGTCGGCAACATTAAATAACGCTTATCGTTATTACCGCCCGAAGCTCTTACAACATTACAAAAAATCTTATATATCTCATTAATTCGCTCTTGCGCTTTCGGGTTGTGAAGTCCCCACCAGCACAAACCGCCGGTTACATAATCGCCGTCTGTATATTTAAATTCATGGGTAGAAGAATAATCTTTCGGGCAAAAATTAGAAGTAGGTACGATTTCATTTGCACCCTCTAAAATAAGGTGTTCATCAAAATCTTTAAAAGCGGTGGCAATTTGAGTCCAAAGTTGAGTATATTCTTCTTTAACCTTTTGCCAAGTTGTTTCTTTTGCAGATATGTTTAACCATTTGCGGTCGTCATGGTGCATATCGACTATAACATACATATCTTTATCAACACAGTACTGCGCTATTTCTTTTACCCTGTTCATCCAAGCGGAATTAATGGTGTAAACACCGTCTTTAACGCTAACCTGCGGATACCAGGTTACAGGAATTCTTATAGAGTTAAAGCCCGAGTCTTTAATCAAATCAATCATATCAGTAGAGGTATAAGGGTTTTTCCAACCGGTTTCCTGCTCATAAGGAGTAGGGTTGCTACCCATTCCCCAAGTCGGGTGAGCATCAAGCGTGTTGCCAAGGTTCCAGCCTATGCCGATTTTTCCGACAAAAACATTTGCTGGCAACGAAAAGTCCTCGGTTGCATCGCCTTTTGTTATTTGTGAGTTAAAAGCTAATGCGCAAAAACAAACGCAAACGCTAAGTGCTTAACACAAAATTTTTCTCATATTCTTTTTCTCCATTCTATTATTTAAAAAAACATGAGCCCTAAAAATAATTATAACACCTTAAAACAATAAATTCAAGAGCAAATATTTCTTCAAGTTAATTCTAAAGCACATTTTTGATACAAATTTGATGAAATCGCATTTTTACGCAAAAAATTTTATTGACTTATAATAAGTAATAGTGTATAATAGTTAGTAATTAAAAAGCGATTATGCTTTAAATAATTTTAAGGAGAAAAATAAAATGAACAACTTAATCAAAAAAATTGTTTGTCTTGCAATGGCAGTTGTAATGTGTGCTTTTTGCTTGACATCATGCAAAGAAGAGAAAAAAGAAGAAAAAGCTGAAAAAACTTACAAAGTAGGTATTTGTCAGTTAGTTCAACACGAAGCTCTTGACGCTGCTACTAAAGGCTTTAAAGAAGCACTCACAAAAAAACTCGGCAAAAAAGTTGAGTTTGACGAGCAGAACGCTTCGGGCGAAACAACAAACTGCACAACTATTTGCTCAAAATTCGTTTCTGATGAAGCTGATTTAATTATGGCAAACGCTACTCCTGCTTTAACAGCAGCTTCACAAGCAACCGAAAATATTCCGATTATTGCTACATCTATTACCGACTATGCTACCGCTCTTGACATTAAAGATTGGAAAGGCACAACTGGTTTTAATGTAACAGGTACTTCTGACTTACCTCCGCTTGACAAACAGGCTGATATGGTTAAAGAAGTTTGCCCAGACGCTAAAACAGTAGGTATTCTTTATTGCTCAAGCGAAGCTAACTCAAAATATCAAGCAGATACAATTACTCCTGCTTTTGAAAAATTAGGTCTTAAAGTTAAAAACTTTACATTTGTTGATACTAAAGATGTTACTGATGTTACTGCTCAAGCAGCAAGCGAGTGCGATGTAATTTACGCTCCAACTGATAACACAGTTGCTTCAAACGGCGAAGCTATTAACAATGTTTTAGAGCCTAAAAAAGTTCCTTTGATTGCAGGTGAAGAGGGTATTTGCAAAGCTTGCGGTATTGCTACACTTTCAATCAGCTACTATGATATCGGCTACAAAGCCGGTGAAATGGCTTATGACATTTTGGTAAACGGCAAAGAAGCTGGCAAAATGGAAGTTCAATATGCAAAAGATTTAACTAAAAAATATTTTGCTGACAGAGCTAAAAAAATAGGCATTAAAATTCCAAGTGATTACGAGGCAATTGCTGCCGAATAATTAAATTTAGCAAAAAAATTGTAAAAGCGATAAGTAAAACGCTTATCGCTTTTATTTTACTGAGGGGTAAAATAAAAAATGTTAGAGTTTTTACAATCGTTACCTTCGCCGATTGCCAAAGGTATGATTTGGGGCATTATGGCGATAGGCGTTTACATTACATTTAAAATACTCGACCTTGCCGACTTGACCGTTGACGGCACTTTGGGCATTGGCGGTGTTGTTTTGGTAATGCTTACCACAAACGGTATGAATATTTATTTGGCGCTTTGCATTGCGTTTGTTGCCGGTTGCGTTGCCGGTTTTGTTACGGGTATTTTACATACAAAATTCGGAATTCCCGCAATTCTCGCAGGTATTTTGACGCAACTTGCGCTTTATTCGGTTTATTTGCGTGTGGCAGAGGGCAGAGCAAACTTGCCGATTTCGGGTAGAAATTACGATTTAATAGTTACTTCAAATACCAATAAATTGGGCTATACAATTTTAATTATTGCTATATTCATTGTTGCGATTATTGCTATTCTTTATTGGTTTTTCGGAACAGAACTCGGCCACTCGATAAGAGCAACAGGCTGTAATCAGTCAATGGCGAGAGCAAACGGAATTAATACCGATACAAGAAAAATTATCGGCCTTATTGTTTCAAACGGAATTGTTGCAATTTCGGGCGGACTTTTGGCACAGTTTGACGGTAGCGCCGACATCAATATGGGCAGAGGCGCAATTGTAATCGGTCTTGCCGCTGTTATTATCGGCGAAGTTATTTTCTCAAAGATTTTCAAAAACTTTGCACTTCGTCTTTTATCAGTAGTTATCGGTGCAATAATTTACTTTATAGTTCAATCGCTCGTTTTGAAAATGGGTCTTAACGCAAACGACCTTAAACTCTTCTCGGCGGTTGTGGTTGCAATATTCCTCGGTATTCCTTATTGGAAATCAAAAATTGCTCCGAAGAGAATTAAAAATAATAACGGAGGTGCCGACAATGCTTGAAATAAAAGGTGTTCATAAAACTTTTAACCCCGGCACCATCAACGAAAAGAAAGCGCTTTGCGGTCTTGATTTGAAACTTAACGAGGGCGATTTTGTTACTGTTATCGGCGGTAACGGCGCAGGTAAATCAACACTTCTTAATATGATTACAGGCGTTTACCCCGTTGACTGCGGTACAATTAAAGTCGGTACTGAGGGTACTGACATTACCAAACTTGCAGAGCATAAGCGTGCAAAATATTTCGGCAGGGTTTTCCAAGACCCTATGACAGGTACCGCTGCCGATATGGAAATTCAAGAAAATCTTGCGCTCGCTTCTCGCAGAGGTAAAATAAGAACGCTTGTTCCAGGTATTCGCTCAAGCGAAAAAGAACTTTACAGAAAATTGCTCAAAAAATTAGACCTCGGACTTGAATACAGATTAACTTCAAAAGTCGGTCTTCTATCGGGCGGTCAGCGACAGGCAATAACGCTTTTAATGGCAACACTTAAAAAGCCTCAGTTGCTTTTGCTTGATGAACATACGGCGGCGCTTGACCCGCAAACTGCGGCAAAGGTGCTTTCGCTTACTGAAGAATTGGTAAAAGAAAATAATTTGACCACGCTTATGATTACTCATAATATGAAAGACGCTATTCGCCTTGGAAACCGTCTTATTATGATGAGCGAAGGCAGAATTATTTACGATATTTCGGGCGAGAAAAAGAAAAATCTTAAAGTTCCTGATTTGCTTGATTTGTTTGCAAAAGCAAGCAACGGCGAATTTGCAAACGACAGAATGTTGCTTTCTTAAAAAGATTTTACAACAAAGCAAAAACCAAAGGTATTTTTACCTTTGGTTTTTTTATTTTAAATATTTAATTTTTAATTATACATTGGTATCAAACCTTAAATTAAATTTCGAGTTAAAATTTAATTTCTCATTGGCTTAAATTCCTTTACAATTATTTTTATAATAATTGATTAAGTATACATCACAACCTACATCCTTTTTTATGTTAAGTCAAAACGTCGGTTTATGATTGCGGATTTTTTTAACGCGAGTCGCCTAATCTTTCTTTTCATCTTCGGCTTTCGCTTCTTCGATAATGTTTTCTACTTCCTCTTCTTCAAAGTCATCATCAAACTCATCGTCATCATCAAAATAATAATCCATAAACTCTTCTGTTTTCTTTTTATCGAAGAACTTTAAAGCCCCATAAACTGCGCCTGCGATTGCAACAACTATTGCAACGAAACCGGCAATCAGCAATATATTTTTTAAAGTGTTATCTTTATTGTCCATTGGAATCACTCCTAATCTCTTTATCTGTCTTTATTATATCATTTATTTATGAAATGTCAATAATTTTTTTGAGTTTTTTTGAAATAATTTGATTTTTTATACAAATTATACAGATTTATTTCGCTTTATTAGCAAAATGCTTTTGATTTTTTGTGTAATTTTAATATCTTTAATAAAAATAAAATAATTAAGCTGTGCGCCGAACAGCAAAAACAGCATACAAAACCACAACCACATCAGCATAAAGATTATTGCGGCAAGCGAGCCGTAAATGTAAGAAAACCTGCTCAAATTCATCAAAAACAAAGAATACAGGTTAGAAAACGCCAACCACGAAAAAGCCGCTGCAAATGCGCCTAAAAACTGTTTTCTAAATATAATCGGCGACTTGCCCAAAAACTTGTAACAGCACATAAAAAGTAGCGTTAAAAGCAGCAAAAACACGATGTAGCGCAAACTTAAAATAATGTTTACAACGTTTTCAAAGTCAGGAAAATAAGCTGTAATAACGCCTGCTAACGTTTTGCCGAAAACGACCACTACCACAAAAGCTATAAAGCTTAAAGTAAAAATTAAAGTGTAAGCAAGCGACCAAAGTGTAATTTTAAAATAGTTTGCATTGTCATTTGTTCTAAAAGTAATTCTAAGCCCGTAACAAATCGCTTTTAAACCTTTTGAAGCCGACCAAATCAAAAATAACGAAGTAACCGAAACAGAAGGCACAGTAACTTTTGAATAAGCGTCAAAAACGAGTTTTACAATAAAATCTTGCACTTGTGCGGGCAAAAATTCATCAGCAAACGCCGAAAATTCGCTTGGTGAAAAAGATATCACCAATTGCAAAATGTACAAAACAATCATAACAAAAGGTATTGCCGAAACCGCCACAAAAAACGCCGACTGCGAAGCATAGGCGAAAGTGTGATTTCTTGCGACCTCTTTTGAAATTCCGTTAAATACATTAATTAAGTTTTTAAAAAGTTTTTTCATATATATTCTACTCAAAATAAAAATTAATTATTCTCGTCGAATTCTTTAATTTTATAACAAAATGTCATAAGCGAGTCGCTCAAATGGACATTTTCAACCGGCACATTCGGAAATTTTTCATTAAAATCATAGTGCGAAAAATTCCAAAATCCTTTAATGCCGAGTTTTAACAACTGTTTTATCGCTTTTTCCGCCTCTTCTTGCGGAATACAAAGCACCGCAACTTGCGGTTTGTAAGAACGGCAAAATTCGTCAAGACCGCTGACGCTGCGAACAGGCAAGCCGTTTACCATTTGTCCTATTATTGCCTCTTTTTTATCAAAAATTCCAATTAAATTAAATCCTAATTTTTCAAAAGACATATGTGTAGAAATTGCACGACCTAAATTGCCGGCGCCCAAAATTATTGCACCGACTCTGCGGTTTATGCCGAGAATTTCGGCAATTTCACGTGAAAGTTCGGGTACATTGTAGCCGTAACCCTGCTGACCGAAACCGCCGAAACAGTTTAAGTCTTGCCTAATTTGCGAGGCGGTAAGCCCCATTTTTTCTGCGAGTCCGCCCGAAGAAATTCTTGAAATTCCGTTTTTTTCAAGGTCGATTAAAAATCGGTAATATCTCGGAAGTCGTTTAACTACGCTTTGCGAAACATTTTTTTTCATTTCATTCTCCTACTTTTTTAAATCAAATTTATAAATATTTCCGATACTTTTCAGCGTTGAGCCGTCAAGTCCGCCCTCACCAAAAAGCATAATGCCGTTGCAATATTCAAAACTAATCATATAACTTTGTGCGGTAAAATAACACATTTTATGAAAATCTTTTAAATCATCGGTCAAAAATACTGCCGTTTGATAATTCTTATCGCCTATTTTTTTGCTCGCCAGCAAATAAAGGTAGCCGTCACGCATTATAGCGTCACGAATTACAAAACCTTTTCCTACATTCACCGTTTTATATTTTACAAGGTCGTCTGTATATTTCATACCCTGATTTATAAAGCAATAGTGCCCTGCAAAGCTAAAATCGTGAGAAATGTAAGAATAAGACTCTTTAGGCGCTTTTTGCTCAATAACAGGCATTAGCGTTTTTTTGTCATTACAAAAATCAAAACGGCATTTTTCTTTGTTGTAAACATACATTTCTTCTTTATAACCCAAAAAATGCCAAGCATAAAGTTTTCCTTTAAACTCAAACAAATCGTAAACCCTAATGCAGTCAAGAGGTTCAATTTTTTCGCCGTCTTTATAAAGCCAAATATCTTTTGTGTCGTATCTGCTATCAGAGTCAATATTTTTTTCATCAATATACATTATCATTGATGAAGTTTCGTTGTTAATAACCGAACCGCAGAAAAAATATTTTTTATCAAACTTTATCATATCAAAACAATGAATATTTTGCGGTAAAACGGTGTAAATATCGAATTGGTCGTTGCCCTTTTTATATTTGTAATAGTCGCCGACACCCCATTCAACAGGGTCAATCGGCACCGTATAAATTGCGTTATCATAAAGATAAAAATTAGAAATTTGTTCCGAGCCGACTGCGCCCGCAAAGCACATTTCATCTTTTTTTGTGTCGTAATATTTCATATCAACACAGCCGGTGTTTCTGTCGTAATCGCCAGCTCCAATGAAAATTTTGTTGTCGTACACCTGCATATCCCAAGGGTTTTTGGGAAAAGAAATGTCGTAAAACTCGACAAAAGGGTCGTCAACTTTTTCTAATTTTGCCTCAAATGGCTTGTCAAAATCGGTAAAAATAGGGTTGTTTTTAACAGGGTCATCAAAAAAGCAACCCGAAAGAAAGAACATTACCGAAAGCGACAACGCAAAAGCAATAATTCTTTTCATAAAAATACACCTTTTATTTAAGCTTTAATTTATAAATATTTCCTACACTTTTAAGCGTTGTTTTTTCAGGTCCGCCCTCGCCGAAAAGCATAACACCGTTGCAATATTCAAAACTAATCATATAACTTTCGATTGTAAAATAACACATTTTATGAAAATCTTTTAAATTATTGGTCAAAAATACCGCTGTTTGATATTTTTTGCCTGTTTTTTTGCTCGCAAGCAAATAAAGGTAGCCGTCACGAATAATGGCATCACGAATAATATAGCCTTTTCCGACATTTACATTTTTATATTTTTTAAGGTCATCGGTATATTGCATTCCACGATTAATAAAGCAATAATGCCCGTCAAAAGAAAAATCGTGATTGATAAAAATATAAAATTCTTTTCTTGTATATCTATCTGTAACAGGTTTTAGCGTTTTGCCGTCTTGACAAGCGTCAAAACGCATTTTTTCTTTATTATAGACAAAAAGTCCTTCATCAAAATTGCCGTAATGCCAAGCGTAAAGTTTGCCTTCAAACTCGAACAAATCGTAAACTCTAAAACATTCATTGGGTTCAAGTTTTTTGCCGTTTTTGTAAAACCAAATGTCTTTTGTATCGTGTCTGTCGTTAGAATCAATATTTTTCTCATCAATATAAACTACCATTGATGAAGATTCGTTGTCTAAAACCGAACCGCTGAAAAAATATTTTTTATCAAACTTTATCATATCAAGGCAATGAACGCATTGCGGTATAACGGTGTAAATATCAAATTGGTCGTGCCCTTTTTCATATTTTTCATATTCGCCGACACCCCACTCAACAGGGTCGAGCGGTACAGTATATAAGGCATTATCATACAAATAAAACCTTGAAATCTGCTCTGAGCCGACTGCCCCTGCATAACACATTTCATCTTTTTTAATGTCGTAATATTTCATATCAACACAGCCGGTGTTTTCAGCGTAATCACCGGCGCCTATGAAAATTTTATTATCAAAAACCTGCATATCCCAAGGATTTTTGGGAAACTGCGTGCTATACATTTCAGCAAAAGGGTCGTCAATTTTTTCTAACTTTGCCTTAAATGGCTTGTCAAAATCGGTAAAAATAGGGTTGTTTTTAACGGGGTCGTCAAAAAAGCAACCCGAAAGAGAAAATATTACCGATAGCAACAACACATAAGCAACAAGTTTTTTCATAAGAATACACCTTCTTATATTTTAAGCATTTTCCTTTGTGTAATTAAGAAGTCCGCCGGCTAAAAGCATATCTCTTTGTCTTTGTGCAAAGTCGAGATTTACTTCAAATTCTGTGCCTTTTGTAACATTTTTAACGCTAAAACGAGTGTCGCCGTTTTTAATTGCAGCGGCAATTCCCTCAAACGACAATTCGTCATCTTTACATACGCCGTCATAATCAGCTTCGTTTACAAAAGTCATAGGAATAATGCCTGCGTTAATGAGGTTTGCAACGTGAATACGTGCAAAAGACTTTGTAATAACCGCTTTTATGCCAAGATACAAAGGAACCAAAGCGGCGTGTTCACGAGATGAGCCTTGACCATAGTTTGCACCGCCGATAATTACACCGCTACCTGCTTTTTTGCAGTTTTCGGCAAAGTTTTCATCGCATTGTTTGAAACAGAATTGCGATAAATGCGGAATATTTGAACGGTAAGGCAAAATTTTTGCGCCTGCCGGCATAATGTGGTCGGTTGTAATATTATCTTCAACTTTTAACACAGTTTTAGCCGAAATGCTTTCAGGCAAAGCGGTTGTAACAGGGAAAGGTTTAATGTTAGGACCGCGTAAAATTTCAACTTTATCAGCCTCTTGCTCGCTTGCAGGAGGAACAATTAAATTGTCGCAAATAAGGAATTTTTCAGGCATTTCAATTTCTTTATAATCGCCCAAAGTTGTAGGGTCGGTTAAAACGCCCGACAAAGCGGAAGCTGCCGCTGTTTCAGGAGAAACAAGGTAAATTTGACCGTCAGCAGTACCCGAACGGCCCTCAAAGTTACGGTTGAAAGTTCTAAGCGAAATACCTTTTGAGTTAGGCGACTGACCCATACCGATACAAGGACCGCAAGCGCACTCTAAAATACGACAGCCAGCCGAAATTAAATCAGCCAAAGCGCCACATTCAGCGAGCATTGTGAAAACTTGTTTTGAGCCGGGTGCGATACCTACTGAAACATCAGGGTGAACGGTTTTGCCTTTTAAAATGCTTGCAACTCGAAGCAAGTCACGAAGTGATGAGTTTGTGCAAGAGCCGATAAGAACTTGGTCAACTTTAATTTGACCGATTTCTTCAACGCTTTTAACATTATCAGGCATATGAGGCATTGCTGCGGCAGGTTTTAAAGCAGACAAATCAATGTCGATAACTTCGTCATAAACTGCGTCTTCATCAGCAAAAACAGGGGTAAAATCGCCCTCTCTGCCTTGTGCTTTTAAAAATTCTTTTGTAATTTCATCAGCAGGGAAAACCGAAGTTGAAGCACCGAGTTCTGCGCCCATATTTGTAATGGTTGCACGCTCAGGAACGCTTAAAGTTTTAACGCCTTCGCCACCGTATTCAACAATTTTGCCAACGCCGCCTTTAACCGACATAATGCGAAGTACTTCTAAAATAACATCTTTCGCTGAAACATAAGGGGAAAGTTTACCGGAAAGATTAATTCTTGTCATTTTCGGCATTGTAATGTGGTATTCACCACCGCCCATTGCAACTGCAACATCAAGTCCGCCGGCACCGAATGCGAGCATACCGATACCGCCGCCTGTTGGTGTGTGTGAGTCAGAACCGATAAGTGTTTTGCCTGGAATACCAAATCTTTCAAGATGAACCTGGTGGCAAATTCCATTACCGGGACGTGAAAAATAAATGCCGTGTTTTTTAGCAACCGAGCCGATAAAACGGTGGTCGTCCATATTTTCAAAACCTGTTTGCAAGGTGTTATGGTCAATGTAAGCAACGCTTTTTTCAGTTTTTACTCTCGGAACACCCATAGCCTCAAATTCGAGATAAGCCATTGTTCCTGTAGCGTCTTGAGTTAGAGTCTGGTCAATGCGAATTCCTATATCTTCGCCTTTTTTCATTTCACCGCAAATTAAATGCGCTTCAATAATTTTTTCTGCAATTGTTTTGCCCATTGTAATTACCTCCTTGGTATAAATCCAAATTTTTTTATTATTAATATATTTTAACATATTTTTTGAAAAAAGTAAATCGATTATTGATAATTTTTTGACAACTTTTTAAGCACTAACATATAAATGTTTTAACAAATCAACACTAACACACAAATTTAAAAAGGAACAACCATTTTGGTTGAAGTGATATAATGATGGTAGACACAAAAAAGTGTCTACCATCATTTTTATGTTATAAAATAAAGAAAAAGGAGTTGAAAAACATGGGAAGACCAAAAGGTGGAACAAATGTAAGCCATAGCAAAGAAGAGAAACTTGCGTTGGTAAAACGAA
>CACXOM010000019.1 GCA_902769255.1 Oscillospiraceae bacterium | reverse complement strand
TTTTTGTCTTCCCATGTTTTTCAACTCCTTTTTCTTTATTTTATCACATAAAAATGATGGTAGACACTTTTTTGTGTCTACCATCATTATATCACTTCAATAATTCATTCCTTTTTATTATTTGCTTTGTTCATTCTTTTCTTTTAATTTTTCACGAGAATTTTTCTTAATTTCGGCTTTTTTAATAGTTTTACTAACAATATCATAAATAATTGCAAACAACGGCACGCCTATAATCATTCCGGTGAGTCCGTAAAGTCCGCCGAATAACAGCATTGAGAAAAGTACCCAAAAACTTGATAAACCGATTTGGTTTCCAACAATTTTAGGTCCTATAATATTTCCGTCAATTTGTTGTAACACTATTATCATAATAACGAAAACTAAACATTTTACAGGGTCTTCAATTAATATTAATAATGCCGAAGGTATTGCACCGATAAACGGACCGAAGAACGGAATAATATTTGTAACGCCGACTAAAACCGAAACCAAAAGCGCAAAAGGAATATCAAGAATAATCATTAAAATATAGCAACAAATTCCGATTATAGCAGAGTCTAAAATTCTTCCTGAAATAAAGTTTAAAATTACACCGTTTGCAAAACGAATTTCATCTTTAACCGCAACAGCGTGTTTTTTGTTAAATACCAGCTCAATAAAACGTTTGCAAGCGTTTTTGAAATTACTGCGGTCTGCAAGCAAATAAATCGCAACAATCAAACCTATAAAGAAGTCTTTAATAAGAATTGTAATGCTTACAACGCCTTTTCCGACGCTTTCGGCAATGTTGCCGAGTTGCGAGCTCCAATTTGTAAGAAGTTTTGTAATATCTTTGGTGTAATCTTTAATAGCGTCAGTAATAAATTTGCGCAAGTCATCATTGCTTGACAGCTGAGTGTTAATGAATTTTTGAATTTTATCAATATAAACATCGGAACTGTTTACAATTTTTGTAATGCTCGCTATAATGTCAGGCAATATCATATAAAGCAAGAACGAAATAACGCCTATGCCAAAAAGCATACTAAAAACAATTGCAAAAGCTCTTACCAATTTGAATTTTAGCTTTTTCTTTTTTATTTTGCAAAAAACTTTTGAAAAAACTTTTTCAAAGAAAACACAAACAGGATATAAAATATATGCAATTGCAGCGCCGTAAATCAACGGTCTAATAATTGAAAAAATTGAGTTTACTGTTTTTGAAATAGTAGGAATCCAATCTAAAAAGAAATAAAGCAAAACAGTAAGCCCCATTGCCGCAAACAATGTTAAACCAATATAAAAATATTGTTTAAAATTATTATTTTTTTTCATAATATTCTCCTGCGCTTTACAATATATTTGTTATTATCTTTATTATAATGTAATTTTATTCATTTTTCAATAGTTTTTTTACAGTATTACAGGTTGAATTTGTCTGCCCTCAAGTGCATTGTGCATTGAAATAATTGTTTTTTCAAAATCCGCCACTAAACTGTTTTGTTTAAAATGCGGGTCATCTTGGCGAAAAGGCACAAAATAAATGTTTTTCGCATTTTGCAAAGCGCCTATGTTTTTTGAACTTGTTGAAAGCCCGTCATTTGTCGAAACCGCAATTAAAACAGGGCGGTTGTTTCTAAGGTGCGCTTTGGTAGCCATTGTAACGCAAGTATCGCAAATTCCGTTTGCAAGCTTTCCGAGTGTGTTGCCGGTGCAAGGCTCTATAATAATTATATCAAGCAGTTTTTTCGGGCCAATCGGCTCCGCTTTTGCGATTGTTGAAATTATTTCTCTTTTGCAAATGCTTTCAATTCTGTCAATATGCTCGCTTGCTTTGCCGAAACGTGTATCGGTTGAATAAGCGTTTTCCGACATTATAGGGGTAACTTCGGCACCCTCTTTTACCAATTGTTCAATTATAGGTATAACTTTTGAAAATGTGCAGTAAGAGCCGCATAAACAAAAGCCTACCCTTACATTATTCATATTAATCACCTCTTTTTTAATGTATTGCAAATAATATTATAAATAGCTTTTGCGCTACTTAAAGCGCAAAACTTTGTCGGCAACGCCTTTGCATCAATATAATTTTGCTCTTTAAAAAGACCGCTGTTTTTTGAGGCTAAATCTATTATCAAAACGTCATTTTTAATTGATTTTATCGCAATATCATTTAACGCTTTTTGGTTTACTGTGTTAAAAATTAAATCAAATTCGCTCAAATTTTCTTGTTTGTTTGTGTGAAAATATTTTAGCGAACGGGTTTTAAGGTAATCAAAATCGCTTTGTTTTCTTGCGCTTACAGTAATTTTTTCGCAATAGGCAGATAAAATCTTTGATAAATATTTTCCTATTCTGCCGTTGCCGACAATTAAAATGTTTAAATCGCTAAGCGAATAATTTGTGTATTGCTTTGCAATTAAAGTTGCGCCCTCCGCTGTATATAAAGCGTTTTTTAATAAAAAATTTTCATCTTTTGCATAATCAATCGTTTTGTTTTCAAAAAAGTTTAAGATACCTCCGCCAAAAACAACACAGTCTTGTCTTAATGCTTCTTTTATTTTTAAAATATCGTATTTTGTTGTGCTAATAGTTATTTTATCTCTTGAAAATGGGTAGGGAAAAACAACCGCTTTAGATAGTGAAATGTAGTTTTTGATTTCAGAAAAATCGTTGCTCCCGTCTAAATAAAGCGTGTTAAAGTTTGCGTTTAGAAGTTTAGCAAGCTCTTTTTGTCGCTTATCGCCACCTAAAACCGTTATCAACAAATCATATCCTTTCAAAAAATAATGCTATTGCTATATTTTATGAATTATTAGATTTTTTGACAATAAAAGCATTGACTAAAACGTTAAAAAATGATAAAATATTTATGTATTTTTTACAGGAGAGAGCTATAAAATGAAAAATAGTAAATTTTCTTTTAAAAATTCATCAAAAAATGATTTTATAACTAATTTGATTATTGTTATTGTTTCGGCAATGCTTGTTTTTGCAGGCGCAAAAGTTTTTAATAACAATACCGCCAGCGGAACAGGAAAATATACTATTATAGTTTATGCTGTGGCAATTGCGGTTGCTTATTGCAAAATTGCGGTTGAAGCAATTGAAAAATTAATATTAAAACGTTTTGATGTCAATTTAATTTCTGTTTTTGCGGTTTTGGTTATTTTTGCTGCACAACAGTTTGAATCGGCTGCTATTGTTGCAACAGTTTATGCTTTTTGCAAGTGTATTGCAGACTTAATTAGTGCTGATTTTTCTGATAGAATTCTTGAAAATTTGCCGGAGCAACTTTATTATAACGTAGTTTCTAATAAAAAAGAAACAAAAACTCCTTATTCCGCTTTGCAAGAGGGTGATAAGGTTAATGCACATTTTGGCGATTATTTAGCTTTTAGCTATACTGTTGAAGGCTCTAAAAGAGTTTATAAAGCAGGCTATTTTAACTTGGCAGATGAAAAAGAAGTAACTGTAAACAGTATTTCTGATTATGAAATTGACTTTTCGGTTATAAACAAAAAAGATATGTCAAAAACCGAAAAAATACTTCAAATTGCAACTTACGCTTATGTTGCAAGCATTTTGCTGTTTGCTGTATTTTTGTTTGTAAAATCGCTTGCAAACGGCGCAGGTATGTATGACGGTTTATATAAATTGGGCTTGTTTACGCTGTTTGCAAATCCTGTAACGCTCAATTCGGGCATAGTTTTTGCAGGCATTTTCAGTCTTATTTCGCTTAAAAATTCGGGCGTTGAAATAAAAAATAGCGTTGATTTAGAAAAGCTTTCAAATACCAAAACGTTTGTTTTTGATAAAGGAGCAGTATGCGAGAGTGACAACACTTTGAATAATGATGCGGTTAAAGCGGTAAGAGTGGCAGAGGTTATGAAAATTAAAACTGCTTATCTTGGTGATGAAAACAGCGCCGAAGCTGATTTAATAGGTTTTGACGAATATTTAAATGAAGTTCAAGATGAAAAAGGGTTAACTTATGTTGCTAAAAACTGTGGCGAAGTTAAAAACGCTCTTTTGGTTTCTAATGAAAAAAATGCTGAAAGCTTTGTAGAAAAAACATCGTTTATTAAATTAGTTAAATCAAGAAATTTTGCAAAATATCTTAAATTCTTTGCAATTTTCAGATTAGCTTTCGGAATTGTTGTTAATTTTGCAATTATGTTGCTTTATTTAAGCGGTAGCATTGTTAACAAAATAAACAATTATATAATTGAAGCTGACACCGAAACAAAATCGTTAGTTACAAAGATTCTTGAAAAAACCTTTACAGATAACTATTTGGCACCTTGGATAATTGTTGTTTTACAAGCTGTTGTTATTATAGTTTTTATGTTTATTTCAATGTCGTTTATCGATAAAAATAATAACAAAAAACTTCGCTAATGCGAGGTTTTTTTGTATATAATTTGACTGCAAGTTTTCCAAGAGTTTACAAAGTTGTAATTTTTATTGACTTTGAAAATAAAAGTATTAAAATACAAAACGTAAATGCTTTTTTAAAGAGGTGAGAATAAGAAAAATGAGCAAAAAAAGAAAATTGATTTTAGGCGCGGGATTAGGCGCTTTATTATTGATTTTATTTACATTAATTGTTACCGTTAATTTTAACAATGCTTCGGGCGAGACTCTATCGGAAGCGTTGCGAGAGGCGGTACTTCACGAAACCGAAAAAATAAGTTTATTCGGCTTGATTGATGTAAACCCCGGTCTTATTTCCGCTTATGTTGTAACAGCGGCGATTATATTTGTTGCATTGCTGTTAAGAATATTTGTAATTCCACGCTTTAAAATGATTCCGGGTAAAGTTCAACTTGTTCTTGAACAACTTGTAGGATTTTTTGATGACCTTGCGGTAACAAACAGTCCTCGAAAAAACGGCTTTTTAGGCGGTTACATTTTTTCGGCAGGTTGTTATATATTCTTTGGAACGCTGTTTGAACTTTTCGGTGTTCAGGTTATTACAACTTCCGGCAGTTCTGTAGCTCTGCCAGCACCTCTTTCAGATATAAACGGCGCAATAATGCTCGGTTGCCTGTCTTACGGCGTAATTTTATCGGGCGGTATTATTTGCAATAAGTTTAAAGGCGTTTTAAAAACTTTAAAAGAGTTTTCGCTTCCTATTTCAATGAGTTTTCGTTTATTCGGTGCATTGTTAAGCGGTATGCTGGTTACGGAACTTGTTTATTATTCGCTGTATTTAAGCTTTGTTTTGCCGGTAATAGTTGCGGTAATGTTTACGGTTTTACACGCATTAATTCAAACTTATGTACTTACAATGCTTACGGCAATGTTTTATGGCGAAGTTTCCGAACCGCCTGAAATAAAGGTAAAAAATAAAAAGAAAAAAACTAAAAAAGTGAAAGCATAAAGATACAATTGGGAGGTATTTTTAAAATGAATTCAGTAGTAAAAAAATTATTTGTATGTTTAATGTTGCTTGCAGTAGTAACCATCATCGGTGGAATGTTTACAGCCTCGGCTGAAACTGAAACTAAAGCAACAAATGACACAGTTGCAAGCGAAAGCGTTGAAAGCTCTTCTGCTCAGGCAACGGAAAAAAGCGGTAAAGCATTCGGCTCGGGTATCGCTATCGGTCTTGCAGCACTCGGCGGTGCTATCGGTATGGGTCTTGCAGCAGCAAAGGCATCTGAGGGAATTGCGCGTCAGCCGGAAGCAGAAAGCAAAATCCAAAAATTATTTATGCTTGGTCTTGTATTTATTGAAACAGCCATTATTTATGCGTTGATTATCGCTATTTTGATTATTTTTGTACTGTAAAAGGTGGAATAAGAAATGAATATTCCTTTGAATATAGATTGGCAGCAAATTTTATTGCATTTGTTCAATTTTGTAATTCTTACCGGCGGACTTTATTTTCTTTTATACAGCCCTGTCAAAAAGTTTATGAACAAAAGGCTTAAATATTACAAAGACCTTGATAAACAGGCTAACAAGAAAATTAAGGAAACCAATAAAGAAAAAGCCGCTTACGAGGCTAAAATTGCAAATGTAAACAATGAAATAAGTAAAAAAAGAGCAAAAGCCGCAAAAGAGTCGGAAGAATTGGCTCAATCTCGTATTTTAGCTGCCGAACAAGAGGCTAAACAAATTGTTGATAATGCAAAAGTTTCTGCCGAAAAAGAGAAGAAAAGAATTATTGAGGGAGCGCAAAAAGAAATTGCCGCTTTGGCGGTTGTCGCTACCAAAAAGTTGTTAGAAGAACAGTCTGATTCTTTCAATCAATTCATAAGCGCCACTAAAGAGGGGAGCGAAAACGAATGATTGAAAACGAGATTAGAAAAGTCGAAATTGAGGCTGTTATTCACAGCGCTTTAGAGCCCTCAAAAGAGCAAAAAGAAAATATTAAAAAGTTTTTAGAAAAAAAGTATAATTCCGCTGTTATTCTTTCTTTTAAAGAAGATAAAACAGTTCAAGACGGCTTTCGTCTTGAAGTCGGCAAAGCAACTTATAATTGGAATTTAGACGCAGTTTATGACTGGAGTTTAAAGGGCAAATTTGACCAATTTGAAAAAGAATTAAAAAGCATTAATGCCGAAGAAAACAGCAATATTATATCGCTTTTAAAAGAAACTATTGAAAAATTTGAACCGCAAGCGGTAGCCGAAGAGGTAGGTACCGTTATTTCAATCGGTGACGGTGTTGCCGTTGTAAACGGACTTGAAAATGTCGCTTACGGTGAAATTGTTGTTTTCCAAAGCGGTATTAAAGGTATGGTACAAAATATTAACAAAAACAATGTCGGTTGTATTTTGTTTGGCGCCGACAGCGAAGTTTTCGAGGGCGACAAAGTTGTTCGTACCAAGAAAAACGCAGGTATTCCTGTAGGCGATGAGTTTGTAGGCAGAATTATTAATGCGCTCGGTGAGCCGATTGACGGTTTGGGCGAAATTAAGGCAGACGACTACAGAACAGTTGAAGCCGCAGCGCCTTCAATTCCGCAAAGACAGTCGGTTTGTCAACCGCTTGAAACGGGCATTTTGGCGATTGATTCAATGTTCCCAATCGGTAAAGGTCAGCGTGAACTTATAATCGGCGACCGCCAAACCGGTAAAACTTCAATCGCAATTGATACAATTTTAAACCAAAAAGGTAAAGATGTAATTTGTATTTACAACGCTATAGGTCAAAAGGCTTCGAGCGTTTCAAAAATAGTTAACACTCTTAAAAAACACGATGCTTTGGACTATACGATTATCGTTTGTTCAACTGCTTCAGAGCCTGCCTCTTTGCAATATATTGCGCCTTATTCGGCGACTGCTTTGGCAGAATATTTTATGTATAAAGGCAAAGATGTTTTGGTAGTTTATGACGATTTGTCAAAACACGCCGTAGCATACCGTGCATTGTCGCTTTTGCTCGGTCGTTCACCTGGTCGTGAGGCTTACCCTGGTGATGTTTTCTATTTACATTCAAGATTGCTTGAGCGTTCAAGTAAATTGTCAGATGAACTCGGCGGCGGTTCAATTACCGCATTGCCGATAATTGAAACACAAGCGGGCGATGTTTCCGCTTATATTCCTACAAATGTAATTTCAATTACAGACGGTCAAATTTTCCTTGAAAGCGACCTTTTCTTTGCAGGAATGCGCCCTGCTGTTAATGTAGGTTTGTCAGTATCACGTGTAGGCGGTGCAGCGCAGACTAAAGCTATGAAAAAAGCCGCAGGCTCGCTTAGAATTGATTTGGCTCAATATAGAGAAATTGAGGTTTTCTCGCAGTTTAGTTCCGACCTTGATGAAGATACAAAAGAGCAGTTGGCTTATGGCGCATCTTTGATGGAATTGCTTAAACAACCGCTTTGTTCACCGCTTTCTATGGCAAAACAGGTAATAAGCCTTGTTATTGCTACAAATAAACTTTTAATCGATATTCCTAAAAAACATATTAAAGAGTTTATGAGCGGTTTATATGAATATTTCACTTTAAATCACCCTGATATTGAAGCTGAAATTTCAACTCAAAAAGCGCTTAATCCCGAATTAGTCGAAAAGATTATTGAAACGGCAAATAATTATAAGGAAGAGATTTATAATGACTAATTCAAGAGAAATTTTAAGCCGTATCAACAGCGTTAAAGATACTCAAAAAATCACTAACGCTATGTATATGATTTCTTCGGCTAAGGTTAAAAAAGCAAGGCGTGACCTTGATAAGACTATGCCGTTTTTCCAAACGCTTCAAGCCTCGCTGTCAAAATTGCTTGATTGCATTAATGACGATGCTTTAAAGAGCAGGTTTTTTGATAAGCGTGAATATTTGTCGCAAGAGGAGCGCACCGAAGGTTACCTTGTAATAACTGCTGATAAAGGTTTGGCGAGTTCTTATAACCACAATGTTATTAAAGTTGCGGAAAAAAGAATTGAAAACGATGAAACCAACCTTTTGTTTGTAGTCGGCGAAGTCGGCAGAAGATATTTTCAAAAAAGAAACAAAAAAATTGACGAGTTGTTTCGCTATACTGCTCAAGACCCCAATGTAAACAGGGCGAGAGCAATTGCGGTAAAACTGCTTGAATATTTCGCCGAAAAAAAGGTTGATGAAATTTATGTAGTTTATACCGAAATGGGCGAACACAACACTCAAAATGTAAAAATCGACAGAATTTTACCGCTTGAGTTGCCACAACACAGCGGTGAGGGCGAACATATTGATAATGTTGAATTTTACCCGAGCGTTGACAATGTTGTTGAAAGATTAGTGCCGATTTATTTAAGCGGTTTTGTTTACGGCGCTTTGGTTGAGGCTTTTTGCGCCGAAAATAACGCCAGAATGATGGCAATGAGCAGTGCTACAGATGCTGCTAACGAGATGATAAAAAATCTTAATATGGATTATAACAGAGCAAGGCAGGCGGCAATTACTCAGGAAATTACTGAAATTGTCAGCGGTGCCAACGCATTAAAATTAAAGGAGGCGTCTGAAAATGAACAATCAAGGTAAAATCGTTCAGGTCAGCGGGCCTGTTGTCGATGTTGAATTTGAAAACGGCACTTTGCCGAGAATTAAAGATGCCCTTACAGTTGAAAACAATGGCAAAAAAAATACAATGGAAGTTTCGCAACATTTGGGTAAAAATGTTGTAAGATGTATTATGCTTTCTTCCTCTGAAGGACTTTATAAAGGTATGGCGGTTACCGCTACCGGCAGTCCTATAAAAGTGCCTGTAGGCGACAAAACATTGGGCAGACTTTTTAATGTTACAGGCGAAACTTTAGACGGTGGCGAAAGCCTTGAAAATGAGGAGCATTGGTCAATTCACCGTGACGCTCCGAGTTTTGAAAATCAAAATCCGAATGTTGAAATTCTTGAAACAGGTATTAAGGTTATTGACCTTTTAACACCTTACCCGAAAGGCGGTAAAATCGGTCTTTTCGGCGGTGCTGGTGTTGGCAAAACTGTACTTATTCAGGAACTTATCAGAAATATTGCAACAGAACACGGCGGTTACTCGATTTTTTCGGGCGTTGGCGAGCGTTCTCGTGAGGGTAACGACTTGTGGTGCGAAATGAAAGAGTCGGGCGTTATTGATAAAACCGCGCTTGTTTTCGGGCAGATGAACGAACCGCCGGGAGCAAGAATGAGAGTTGCAGAAACAGGTCTTACAATGGCGGAATATTTTAGAGATGTCGAACATCAAGACGTTTTGTTGTTTATTGATAACATTTTCCGTTTTGTTCAGGCAGGCTCCGAAGTTTCGGCGCTTTTAGGCAGAATGCCGTCAGCGGTAGGTTATCAGCCTACACTTGCTACCGAGCTTGGCGAATTGCAAGAAAGAATTGCATCAACCAAAGACGGTTCAATTACTTCGGTTCAGGCGGTTTATGTACCTGCCGATGACCTTACTGACCCTGCTCCTGCTACTACTTTTGCGCATCTTGATGCAACTACCGTTTTGTCGCGTAAAGTTGTTGCGCAAGGTATTTACCCTGCGGTTGACCCGCTTGAGTCTTCTTCTCGAATTTTGGAGGAAGATATTGTTGGTAAAGAGCATTATTATGTTGCTCGAAAAGTTGAAGAACATTTGCAAAAATATAAAGAATTGCAAGATATTATCGCGATTTTAGGTATGGAAGAGTTGTCTGATGAAGATAAATTAACGGTTAAAAGAGCGAGAAAAATTCAAAAATTCCTCTCGCAACCTTTCTTTGTTGCAACCGAGTTTACCGGAATTCCGGGCGCTTATGTGCCTGTCAGCGAAACAGTCAGAGGTTTCAAAATGATTATTGAGGGCGAGTTAGACGATATTCCCGAATCTGCTTTCTTTAACTGCGGAACTATTGACGATGTATTAAAAAACGCACAAAAATAAATTTTAAAGGAGGATATGATTTTTAATGAGTTCGTTTAATTTAAAAGTTATTGCGAGCGATAAAGTCTTTTTTGACGGCAAATGTCAGTCTTTAGTTGCGCCGTTATATGACGGAAAAATCGGTATCCTCGCTAACCATTCCAACGCAATTATGGCGATTGAAACGGGTGAAATGAAAATTACCGCTGAAAACGGCGATGTTTTTGAGGCTTTTGTAAGCACAGGTTTTATGGAAATTTTAGACGGTGATGTTACAATTTGCGTAATTTCAGCCGAACGCCCTGAAGATATTGACGAATACCGAGCAAGGCAGGCAAAAGAGCGTGCCGAAGAGGAACTTCGTCAGGAACTTAGCATTAGGGAATATTATAAAACCACCGCTTCGCTTGCTCGTGCTATGGAAAGGATTAAGGTTAAGAAAAAATACGAACATATGGACCAGTAAAACAAAAACACAGTTGAAATTCAACTGTGTTTTTTATTTTTACCATTTAAATACCGCAAGTCTGTTGTTAATGTTTTTGCCGATTATTGCGAACAATTTTCCTCTAATAGAATATTTTTTCATTTCCTTGTCATAACTCGTTTCGCTAATGACTTTAAGTCTTGGCTCCAACGGCAAATATTCTTCGGCAGATTTTGTACCCCAGCCGAAAGTGGCGTTAGTATGCTTAACTGCATCGTGATGCTTTGAATTTTTGGCTAAAAACGGGTGGTGAAGTTCCGCCAATAAATATCCGTGTTCAAAATTATCGCAAAGCATATTAAGGCAGGTTTTAACTTGCTGTTTTGAAAAATATTCCAAAACGCCCTCCATAACAACAATTGTCATTTCAGCTTTTGGCAAATTTCTTGTCCAATCGCCGTCAAGCGCGCTACCCTCTAACATTTTGCACCTTTGCCTGTCTTTATAAACTTTTCGTCTTACTTTAATTTGGTCGGGTAAATCTACATCAAACCAAGTAATTTTACCATTGTCAACCTGCTAAAACTTATCGTCAAATCCGCAACCGAGGTTAATACAAAGCGCATTTGGGTATTTTTTAATCAATCTTTTTAACTCGTCACGATACATAATTGTTCTGGCAATAACGCCCTCGTGCGAGAGAAAAGGGTCAAATTTGCTGACATCAACATTTAAAGTTTCAATAATTTCTTTTGCAACATAGTCTTTAATTCGTGCATTTGGCTTTGCCGTTTCGCTCGCTTTAATAGCAAGCGGAATTAGCGCTGTTTCCTGCACATCGCCGAATTGTAAATTCATAAATAAAACCTCCTTTTATTTAGTTAGCATATGCTAACCGTTTTATAGTATACCACACAAAACAAAATTTTGCAAGTAGTTTTAATAAGAATTTTTAGAATAACCGCGCAAACAAAAAAGCCTTCACCCCCGCGGAGAAGGTGGCACACGAAGTGTGACGGATGAGGTGTAAGGTTTGTGCAAAATAAAACTAACCTTGTAGGGCGGTGGCTTGCTGCCGCCGTTTTGCAGATTTATATATTTTTATCAGACAACAGCGGGTCGTATAGGAAGCCGTCCCCTACAAAAAATAGATAAAATTTTAAATTACGATGTAGGGGATGGCGTGCGGTGCATCCCGATGTGAAAAGGAATATTTTTATCAAATTTTTAATAAGGACGAATTAATAAAGCCTTCACCCCCGCGGAGAAGGTGGCACACGAAGTGTGACGGATGAGGTGTAAGGTTTGTGCAGAATAAAACGGCGGGAGCAAAGCCCCCGCCCTACAAGGCATTTATTTGTTTTTATCAGACTTTGTAGGGGATGGCGTGCGGTGCATCCCGATGTGAAAACATCTGAAATCAGTATATTGAGAATACTCACAAAAATGAAAATCCACCTGAAGTTTCAGGTGGTTTATTATTCTTCTGATTCAAAAATTAAGAATTTATATGGAGAAATATCAAGCGCTATTGATATATCAAATAAGGTGTCAAGCGAAATCCCTTTAGTTGTTTTAATGCTTTCTATTTGTGCAATAAAAGACCAACTTTTATTAATTTTTTCTGCTAATTGTTCTTGGGTTAAACCTCTTAGTTTTCTGTAATAGGCTATTTTTAAACCAATTTCTGTATAATAATCAGAATATTCTGTTTTCATACTAAACACCTCATTTTTTATCATTTTAACATTTTTACTTGATTTTTAGTATGCACTATGATAATATGTATATACACTATAAGTGTATATACATATATTTTTAGGTGATTGAAATAGAAAAACAAGTAGTAGAAAGAGTTCATTCGTTTGATACATTTAAAGCAATTGCTGCAATAGCGGTAGTTTTTATTCATTTTGGCGGATTTCCAATTATAGACACAGGCGTTAAACTTTTGGCGAGGTTTGCGGTTCCTTACTTTTTTATGATATCAGGGTATTTCACACACGGCAGTAACAAAGAACATATAAAAAAGAGCGTTTTGAAGCTAACAAGGTTGTTTTTATTAAGTGCGCTAATTTATTTGATTTATAATATTATTAGTTCAGGTGTTGACAGTATATTTAAAGAAATAACGCTGTTTAATGCTGTAAAAGTGTTTGTGTTTAACTCTCCTCAAATTACTGCTCCGCATTTGTGGTACTTGATAACTATAATTTATTGTTATATTTTGTATTACATTTTTGGAAAAGTGAAAGAGAAATATTTATTTTTCTATATTTGTGTTGCATTAATGATACATTTGTTTGCTGCAGAGTTTTTACCCATTGTGTTTAATGTGAGTTTTGTGTTTACAGCACCTCCTATTGTAAGAAATGTTTGGATTTTCGGTTTTCCGTTTTTTCTGTTAGGCTTTTTAGCAAAAAGCAAAGAAAAAACACTAAACAATCTTTTGTTTAGTGAAGTTTATGCTATGTTTTTTACAGGTGTTACATTAGTGCTAATTGAGGGATTGGCAATTCAAACAGGTAAATTGCACGATTTGTATATTGGGAACATAATAATGGTTATTGCAATTTTTTCTTTTTGTTTAAAGAAAAAAGATTTTGGAAAGCAGGGAATAATAGAAAAAATCGGCAAAAAATATTCGCTTTGGATTTATATTTTACACCCGTTGGTAGGTGGAATAATATGCAGAAATCTTATTTTAAAAGGTTATATTTTTAAATGGTTAATGCCTATTTTTATTCTTTTTGTAACTTTAATTGTATCTATTTTAATTGTTTTTATTTCAAATAAAATTAAATTATTAAAGCGTAAAGTATTTTCATAAAAAATCCTCCCTGATTTAACAGGGAGGATTTTAGTTTTGTTTTTTATTTTTCAAGGTAATCTATCATTAAGTGGGCGGCTTTATAAATATCGCCGCAGCCGAGCGTTATTATTAAATCGTTTTCGCCGGCGAGTTCTACTGCACGCCTTGCAATAGACTCAAAACTGTCAAAACACTCGCAATTTGGTATTTTTTCAGCCAATTGCCAAGAATAAACGCCCAAATTGTCGGTTTCACGAGAACCCATAATTTCGGTTAACAAGCATTTGTCGGGAATTTTAAGCACCTCTACAAAATCGTCAAAAAGCATTTTTGTTCTCGAATAAGTAAAGGGCTGAAAAACAGCAATAACATTGTTATAACCCATTCCCATTGCACTTTCAAGCGTCACTTGCAACTCTTTCGGGTGGTGAGCATAGTCATCGGCAATTGTTATGCCGTTTTTGTTATATAAAATCTCAAATCGTCTGCCGGCACCCTTAAAATTTGGCAAAAATTTTGCAATTTGTTCACCACTTGCCCCTACGGTATGGCAGGCCGCCGCCGCTGCAAGCGAGTTTAAAATGTTATGTTTGCCGGGTGCGTTTACAACAATATGAGATAAAAATTCGCCTTTAAAATAAAGGTCATATTCGCCTGCGGTTTTGGCTTTATATTCAATATTTTTTGCGCAGTAATCGTTGTTTTCGCCTAAACCGAATGTAATAATTTTATTCTTAACGCTTTTTAAAGCGTCAACTGTGTTTTCATCATCGCCGTTTGCAATGGTAATTTTCGCAGAGTTGGAAAATTTTATAAAAGACTCTTTCAATCTGTCAAGCGTTTTAAAATATTCCATATGGTCTTTATCAATATTCAAAACTACCGCAATATCAGGTGAAAGTTTTAAAAATGTATCAACATATTCGCAAGACTCAACCACAAAATGCTCGGAATTGCCCGAAAGACCGTAAGAATGAATAAGCGGTAAACTTCCGCCTATAACGGCAGAGGGGTCAAAACCGCCCTCAACTAAAACCTGCGTAATCATCGAGGTTACGGTAGTTTTGCCGTGAGTTCCGCAAACGCCGATAACATTGTCATATTTTCTTGTAAGTGCGCCAAGCGCATAAGAGCGTTCCATTGTAGGAATACCTTTTTCCCTTGCACAAACAAGTTCGGGGTTATCTTGCGAAATTGCAGCGGAATAAATAACTAAATCAGCGCCTTCAACATTCTTCGCAAAATGGCCGAAAGTGAGAGGAATACCCATTTTTTGAATTTTCTCGGTTTTGTCGGAAGGGTTGTTGTCAGACCCTGTTAAATTGTAACCTTTTGTATATAAAATCTGGGCGATAGGGTACATACCTGCACCGCCTATGCCGATTAAATGAATATTTTTTGCATTTTCAAGCAAAATATCGGTTTTAGACATTGCTTTTTTCAAAGTGTTTCACCTTCTAAAAAAATATATTAATAATATTATACCTTATTTTGCCATAAAAATAAATAGTAAATTTATATTTTTATATAATTTTATTGCGTTTTACAAAAAAATAATATATAATATTAGGCGGTGATAGAAAAATGAAAAAATTAATTTGTGCGCTTTTATGCCTAATATTAAGTTTAGGGTTAATTTCTTGCGAAAAAAGCGATTATTCCGATAAAACCGTTTATTATTCGGTTACAGACGGTGTTGAATCTTTCGACCCGCAATTAGCAAAAACAAATGCGGAAATAAATATTGCCTCAAACTGTTTTGAGGGGTTAATGACTAAAAATAAAGACGGCAAAATTGTGCTTGGTATGGCAAGCAAATATACCGTTTCAGATGATAAATTGACTTATAAATTCACCGTTAAAGACGGCTTGGTGTGGTCTGACGGCGAAACAAAACTTTTAGCAAAAGACTTTGAGTTTGGTATTAAAAGAGCGGTAAAAAAAGCAACTAACGCTCCTTTTGCTTCGCTTCTTTACTGCATTAAAAATGCCGAAAAAATCAACAAAGGCAAAATGAAACTTTCAAAACTTGGCGTAAAGGCAAATAAAAACATTTTAACAATTAAACTCGAAAAACCGAGCGAATATTTGCTTGACTTTTTGACACAGCCTGTTTGTGCTCCTTGTAATAAAGAGTTTTTTAAAGAAACAATAGGAAAATACGGGCTTGACACTAAAAAAATTATTACAAACGGCGCTTTTTATATTTCGAGGTTAAACGAAAAAGACAATACCGTTTCTATTTATAACAATCAAAACTATTCGGGCGAGCAAAAAGCAAAAGTAAAATCGGTTACAATTAATTTAGATAAAGATTATAAAGATATTTATAAATCTTTCGAGAAAAAAGAAATTGATGTTGCGCCGATTGAGTGTTCTTATACAAAATCGCTTGAAACTCACGGCAATAACACAAAGTATTTTTACAACACAAATTATTGTCTTTATATACCAAAATCCGCTTTTTCAGAGAATATTAGAAAAGGTTTGTTTTTAGCGATTGACGATGATTCGCTTGCAAACAATATTTCTGATTCTTATTTGTTGCCCAAAGGCATTGTTCCGCTTAACAATACTTTTGATAATGAAAATTACAGAGAGTCTGTAGGAGAGGTAGCTCATGCAAAATATAACCGAAAAAAAGCGGTTAAACTTTTGGGAATTTATGATAATGCTTCACAAAAATTAAGCGGTGTTAAGTTGGTTTACCCTGATAATGATGAGAAATTAAAACTTATTTCAAATTTAATTGTTCAAGGCTGGCAAAAAGATTTTAATATTTATATTAATTCCGAGCCTTCGAGCGAAAATGACATTAAAGAGGGTTTGAAAAACAAAGAAATTAAAATAGCGGTTATTTCTATTACCGGCAAAGATAATATGGCGTCTGAAAGCTTTTTAACTTTAAAAGAATATGGCGTAATTGATTATTCGGTGAAAAACTATTCCGCAAAAAAACTGCTAAAAGCCGAAAAAAATCTTGTAAAAAGCGGTATAATTTACCCGATTGTCGCTATTCCTAACGCTGTAAGTTATGCAAAAGATATTAATAATCTTGTAACTTCAAAAGACGGCGTTACAATTGATTTTAGGTTTATTACCAAAGATTAAGGGGTTGTTTATGAACAATAAACTTGAACTTGACCGATTTAGAATTTTTTCAGGTAGTGCGCTTAAAGTTATTGCGCTTTTTACAATGCTTTTGGACCACACAACGCTGGTGATTCTATCGAGAATACCTATTTTTATAACGCCTTTTGCGAAAATAGGTCCGTTTGCAATATCGTTATATTTCATTTTGCGAAAAATCGGCAGAATTGCTTTTCCGATTTATGCCTTTTTAATAACCGAAGGTTTTTTACATACTCGCAATAAAGAAAAATACGGCATAAACCTTTTGGCTTTTGCGTTAATTTCTGAAATTCCTTGGAATTTGGAGCATACAGGCACTTTGTTTTACGAAAAGCAAAATGTATTTTTTACGCTGTTTTTAGGACTTGTTGCAATATATTTATATGAAAAGTTTAAAAATAATAAAGAAATGTTGCTGTTAAGCCTTTTGGCAGTTTTAGCAATTTCTATGCTAATTCATTCAGATTACGGCGCAAAAGGCGTGTTCTTTATTCTTTTTATTTATGTAATGAGAGAGCAAAAAGTTTTGCAAGCATTAATCGGCAGTTTCTTTTTATCAAGTGCGGTAATGGGTCTGGTTTCGTTTATACCTATTAATATGTATAACGGTAAGCGGGGATTTATTAAAGGAAAAGTTTTAAAATATGCTTTTTATGTAATTTATCCGTTGCACATTTTATTATTGTATATTATAAAAGCAAAATATTTCGGCTATTAAAAAAATCCACCCGTTTGGGTGGATTTTTAAGTTGTATATTTATTTAGACAAATATTCGTCAATCGCATCAGCTGCGGTTTTGCCTGCACCCATAGCGAGAATTACCGTTGCGGCGCCTGTTACTGCGTCACCGCCTGCATAAACGCCCTGTTTTGTGGTTTTACCTGTGTTTTCTTCAACGATTATTCCGCCTCTGCTGTTTACATCAAGACCTTCGGTAGTTGATTTAATTAGCGGATTCGGCGAAGTACCGATTGCCATAATAACAGTATCAAGGTCAAGTGTGAAGTTTGAGCCTTCAATCTCAATAGGTCTGCGTCTGCCTTTTTCGTCAGGCTCGCCAAGTTCCATTTTTACACATTCCATTCCGATAACGCAACCGTTTTTAGCGTCACGCTTATCATCAGGATTGTTGTAACCTAAAATTTTAACGGGGTTATTGAGCAATTTAAACTCGATACCCTCTTCAATAGCGTGTTCAACTTCTTCTTTTCTTGCCGGAAGTTCCTCCATTGAACGACGGTAAACAATGTAAACCTTGTCAGCGCCGAGTCGCAGAGCGGTACGGGCAGCGTCCATAGCAACATTACCACCGCCGACAACTGCAACTTTTCCGCCTTTCATAATAGGTGTGTGCGAGTCGTCATTATAGGCTTTCATAAGGTTACTTCTTGTTAAAAATTCGTTGGCAGAGTAAACGCCTTTCAAACTTTCACCCGGAATATTCATAAAACGGGGAAGACCTGCGCCCGAACCTACGAACACGGCTTCAAAGCCCATTTCATTCATTAATTCGTCAATAGTAATTGTTTTACCGATTACTACATTAGTTTCAACCTTTACGCCAAGTTGTTTTAAAGTATCAACCTCTTTGGCAACTATTTTTTTAGGAAGACGAAATTCCGGAATACCATAAACCAAAACACCGCCTGCTAAATGAAGTGCCTCAAAAACAGTAACTTCATAACCTTTTTTAGCAAGGTCGCCTGCGCAGGTAAGGCCTGAAGGACCCGAACCGATAACAGCGACTTTGTGGCCGTTGCTCTTAGGTTTTTGAACGGTTCCGTTGTAATGCTCGTTGTGCCAATCGGCAACAAATCTTTCAAGTCTGCCAATACCTACAGGCTCGCCTTTAATTCCGCGAACACATTTCGATTCGCATTGCGATTCCTGCGGACAAACACGACCGCAAACAGCGGGAAGACTTGATGATTTTGAAATAATTTGATAAGCCTCTTCAAATTCGCCCTCTTTTATTTTAGCAATAAATTCGGGAATGTGAATTTTAACGGGACAACCCGAAACACAAGGCATATTTTTACAGTTTAAGCAACGAAGAGCCTCGTCAATTGCAGTTTCTTTGCTGTAACCTGTCGCAACCTCAAAAAAGTTATGAGCACGAACAGCAGGCTCTTGCGAAGGCATAGGGTTTTTAGTCATAGACATATTCGGCATAATTATTCAACCCCCTTAAACAAATTACAAGCGTCTTCGTGTTCTTTACGCTCAAAATCTTTATACATTACAGAACGAGTCATAGCCTCGTCAAAATCTACTAAAAATCCGTCAAAATCAGGACCGTCAACACAAGCGAATTTTGTTTCGCCGCCGACAGTTAATCGGCAACCGCCACACATTCCTGTACCGTCAATCATAATAGGGTTCATTGAAACGGTGGTTTTTTGGTCAAATGGTTTTGTTGTTGCAACAACAAATTTCATCATAATAAGCGGACCTATTGTAATAACTTCGTCATATTTTTCGCCGTTTTCAAGCGCTTCTTTAAGCGGTTCGGTAACAAGACCTTTTTCACCGTAAGAGCCGTCGTCGGTCATAATTGTTAATTTATCGGAGGCTTCTTTAAACTCATCTTCCAAAATAAGTAAATCTTTATTTCTAAAACCGATAATCGAGTGAACCTCGCAACCCATTTTGTGAAGTCTTTGAGCAACAGGCAAAGCAATAGCGCAACCTACGCCACCGCCTACAATACAGACTTTTTTAAGTCCTTCAACGTCGGTTTCTTTGCCTAAAGGACCTACAAAATCCTGAATAAAATCGCCTTTTTGTTTATGATTTAATCTTTCTGTGGTACCGCCTACAATTTGGAAAATAATTTTTACAGTACCTTCTTCGCGGTCATAACCTGCAACAGTCAACGGTATTCTTTCGCCGTCTTCATCAACCCTCAAAATAATAAACTGACCGGCCTGCGCTTTTTTAGCCACAAGCGGTGCTTTAATATCCATCATTGTAACGGTGGGGTTGAGTTCCTTTTTGTTTACAATCTCAAACATTAAACTTTCCTTTCTAAATTTATTACTAAACATTATATAACAAAACGCCTTTTTTGTAAAGAAAAAAGATTATCAAAATTTTTGCGTTTTTTTGCTTGACATTTAGTTATTTTTATAGTAAAATAAATGTGTAAAAATTAATTTAAACTATTGACTTTAAAAAATTTGTGTGTTATTATTACTTATAACATTTATGGTTTTTTAGTTTATGGAGGTCGTTTATTATGAAGAAAATTGTTTCGGCTATACTTGCTTTGTTATTGGTAAGTTCGATTTCAGTATGCGTATTCGCTTTGCCGAGTAAACAAGCAACTGTTAAGAAAGAACACACCGGCGGTACAGCTACTTATACTTATGACCCTACAAAGGGTGATATTACTGTTACCATCGATATGAAAAAAGGCTACAAATTCAAAGGTTGGACAATTAACAGCGATTATGAAATCGTTTCAGGTGATATTTCATCAGGCAAAATCGTAATTCGTCCTAAAAAAGGCGTTGACATTAAACATTTAGCTAAAGTTGCTACACCTAAATTTGAAAAAATTGATTCTAACGAATCTGAAGAAACAACAAAATCCGGTGACAACGGCGGAAGCTCTACTTCACCAAAAACTTCTGATAACGGAATGGCAATTCCTATGCTTGCTTTATTAGCACTTTGCGGCGTAGCTGTTTCAACTAAAAAATTATCTAAATAATTTTAAAAATTAAGACCTGTTGATTTTTCAACAGGTCTTTTTATGTGCTTTTTAATTTATATAGTTTTTTATTAATTGCCATTCTTCTATTAAATCTTCAAGCGAAAATTTCGCATTTGCAGGCGAAGTTGAGGGAAGGCAAATCGCAGTTTTATTGTTTTTTGGAAAAATATATTTGTTATACAACTTGTCGGCAGTCTTTCCGTTTGTGAAAATCATTTTAATATCACAAAAATTTGTAATTATGCTTATATCATTAGGAACAACGTTTTTAATACTACTGTCGGCGGAGCCGTTTATATCGCATTCGGCGATTACGTCCCAAAGCGCAATGTTGTTTTTTAAAAGAAATTCTTTCTTTTCATCAATAGTTTTAGGTTCTATTTGATTAAACACCGCACAAATTGTTTTCCAAAATCTGTTTTGGTTATGCCCGTAAAAAAATCCTTGTTCTCTTGATTTTACAGAGGGAAAACTGCCTAAAATTAATATTTTTGAATTTTTATCAAAAAAGCTTTTAATTGTGTGTTTTTGTTTCAAAAAAATTCACCTGCCTAAATTTGATTTTAACATAAATATAAGCATTTATCAACATATAAAATTGTGCATTCGGCTATATTGACAACTATAAATATATATGGTAAAATTATATTAATTAAAATTATGAAAGAGTTGAAATATGGAAAATTTATTTGGCTATTTCACCCCCGGCTATATTAAGTGGCGAAAGGGCAGAATTTATAAATGGATTCTTTTTAAAAAGATTTTTCCTTCTGCTTATAAAAAGGCGTCTAAAAAACCTGTTGATAATAAAAAGGTTGTTTTTGTTGAGGTTCGTTCACTTGTTATAACCAACAGTTTTAAAGTAATTTATGATAAGTTAGAAAATGAGTATGATTTTGACATTCATACGCATTTTTTGGGTGAAACAAGGGTTAAAAAGAAGCAGTATTTTAAAAATTGCATTAATATGCTTAAAGATATTGCAACAGCAAAATATGTTTTTTTGAACGATGCTTCAAATTGCATAGGAAGCATTAAAAACCTTCGTCCCGAAACTCAAATAATTCAGCTTTGGCACGGTTGCGGTGCATTTAAAAAATTCGGTCTTTCAACTGCTGATTTGATTTTCGGCGAAGATAGAAAAGAAAAGAAAAAATATCCTTTTTATAAAAATAATACAACCGTCACGGTGTCAAGCCCCGAAGTTGTTTGGGCTTATGAAGAGGCTATGGATTTTGAAGATGACCACTCGGTAGTACAGCCACTCGGCATTTCAAGAACCGACGTATTTTTTGATAAAGAATACATAAAATCCGCTTATGATAAACTTTATGAGGCGGTGCCACAAGCAAAAGGGAAAAAGGTAATTCTTTATGCGCCAACTTTTAGAGGTAAAGTAGCGAGCGCAAGAACGCCTAATAAATTTAATCTCGGTATGTTCGAGGACCATTTTGGCGATGATTATGTAGTTTTGTTCAAACATCACCCGTTTGTTAAAAAACCGCCTGTAATTGCTGAAGAATTTGCAAATTTTGCTTTTGATGTTACCGAAACTTTGGGCATTGAAGATTTGCTTTGCACGGCTGATATTTGCATAACCGATTATTCTTCGCTGGTTTTTGAATATTCGTTGTTTGAAAAACCTATAATTTTCTTTGCTTTTGACCTTGAAAATTATTGCGATTGGCGCGGTTTTTATTATGATTATTTTGAAATTTCGCCCGGTCCTGTTTGCAAAACAAACAAAGAAATGATTTATTATATCGAAAATCTTGATACAAGGTTTGATAAAGAAAAAATAAAAGATTTCCGCTACAAATTTATGCGTTCTTGTGACGGAAAATCTACCGAAAAAATTCTTCAATATATTTTTGATAAAGATAAAAATAGAGAATAGTGTTAAAATAAGGAGAAAAGAATGGACAGACTTTTAAAATTAAAAGACAGAATTGTTGCAAGGGTTTTTAAATTTTTAACTTTGAACTTTATTTTCCCGCTGGTTTATAAAAAGGCGGCTAAAAAACCTGTTGACCCGAACAAAGTTGTTTTTATTGAACTTCGACTTCCTTCGCTTTCAAACAGTTTTAAAGTAATTTACGATGAACTTGTTAGTAAATATGATTTTACCGTTCACACTCATTTTTTGCGCAACGCTGCATTTAGAAGAAATGTTTATATGCGTCGTGCAACCGATATGTTAAGAGATATTGCAACGGCAAAATATGTGTTTATGAACGAAGGCTCAAACTGCATAGGCAGTATTGAAGTACGCCCTGAAACTAAAATAACTCAACTTTGGCACGGTTGCGGTGCGTTTAAAAAATTCGGATTATCTACCGCTGATTTAATTTTCGGCGCAAGCAGAAAAGAGCAGTTAAAGCACCCGTTTAACAGAAATTACAGCTTGGTTACAATTTCAAGTCCCGAAGTTGCTTGGGCTTATGAAGAAGCTATGAATTTGTCGGAACACAAAGAGGTAATTCAAGCAACCGGCTCTTCAAGAACCGATGTTTTTTATGATGATGAGTTTATTAAAAATGCTTATGAAACTCTTTATGAAATTGTTCCGCAAGCAAAAGGCAAAAAGGTTATTCTTTACGCTCCGACTTTTAGAGGCAGAGTAGCACGTGCTAAAACTTCTAATATGTTTAACATTGAAATGTTTTATGAGAAGTTTAAAGATGATTATATAGTTTTATTCAAACATCACCCGCTTGTTAAAAAAAGACCGGGAATACCTAAAGAGTATTCTGAATTTGCGGTTGATGTCACCAAAACAATGGAAATTGAAGATTTGCTTTGTGTGTCTGACGTTTGCATAACCGACTATTCTTCGCTTGTTTTTGAATATTCATTGTTTGAAAAACCTATAATTTTCTTTGCTTATGACCTTGACACTTATTTTGACTGGCGTGGATTTTATTATGATTATTATGAAATGTCGCCTGGTCCTGTTTGCACCACAAACCTTGAAATGATTGATTATATTGAAAATCTTGACGAACGTTTTGATAAGCAAAAAGTTAAAGATTTTCGTTATAAATTCATGCGTTCTTGTGACGGAAACTCTACAAAAAGAATACTTGAAAATGTAATTGGCGAAAGCGAACTTGAAAAGCATAAAAACGGCGAAACAGAGGTTTTACCTTATAACATTGTGCCAAAAAGCCAAATTATGTATAGGGAATATATTGAGCAACTTGAAACGCTTAAAAGCATGAAAAAATCTCTTGGTGAAGTTTACAACAAGTTGAAAGATAATAAAGTTAAACCGAATAAAATTGTTTTGCTTGACTGTTCTCACGACCTTAGCAAATTAATAAGACGTTATCGAAAAGAAGATGTTGTTTCGTTAAAAACTAAAAATAAAACCCATAAAGAATTGGTTGAGATTGTTAAACATTTAAGCGAAGCAGAGTTTATCTTTATCGAAAAGAATAACGATTTTCTTAATTTGTTTAATATTAAAGATGATACTTCGGTAATTTATGTTCCGGAATTTGGCTTTACTTTTGAAAAATTTGAAAAAGCAACTCTTGATTATAAAAGTGGCCATTATTATCAAAAAGAAAAAATCTCTCCTACTAATAAAAGAGTTAATAAAGTTGCAACTCCTACAGAGCTTTTTAAAGATATTTATTGCGAATCAGTCGGCGTTGGCGAAGAATGTTTAACTTATGTTGGCGATGTTAAAACCGACCGTTTTTATAGCAAAAAAATCAAAAAAAAAGCGCTTGAAAAAATTGAAGAAAAATTAGAAGTCAAACTTGGCGATAAAAAGATTTTGCTTGACTTTGTTGAAAGAGAAGTAAATAAAGCTAATAAATTTGAAAAAGAATGTGACAGCTATCTTTACGAATATCTTAATAAGGATTACGTGATTTTAAAATATTTTGAAATTGAAAATCCTAACGACAAACCTACTCGCTATACCCCTTCAATGAACAGTTATACTAAAGGTATGTTAGATATTACTAAAATTTTAACTCCTTATGAGGCTGTGGCGATAGCAGATGTTGTAGTAGGTTCTTTAACAAACAGTTTCTTCGCATCATTTGCGGCTTTAAAACCTGCTTATGCTTTTGTTCCTGACCTTCGTGCAAGACTTCGCCAAAAGCAAATCAACTTTAAATATGAAGCTGTTTTGCCTGTTCCTATGTTTACCGATGCAAAAGCACTTGCAATTGCAATTAAAAATGTTGAAGACTATGATTTTACAAAAATGAATAAGTTTGCAAACACATTCTTCAACAATCCCGATGGTAAATCAACCAAACGCCTCTTGCAGCGTTTAGGTATTATTGAATAAAAGAATTTAAACGGTGGGAAAATTCCCGCCGTTTTTTGTTTGGCAAAACCACCCTTTAGTCGCCTGTCGGCGACAGTTCCCCTCAAGGGGCACCTCAATATATTGTTGCAAGACACAAAGTAAAACCGAACTTCAACCCTGAGGCGAAGTAAAACTAAAAGTTTTATCAACCTTTAGACGAAGAGTATGCCAGCGGTGGCTCACAGTGCCTTCTCCTTGAGGAGAAGGTGGCACACGAAGTGTGACGGATGAGGTGTCACAAGCCGTCCTTCGTCAAGGGAAGGGGGACCGCTTGCGGTGGAAGGGTTGCAAAAATAAAAGAACTGACTTTTTAAAAACAAAGGTCAGTTCTTTTCAATTGTAAGGTTTAGTTTTGTCGGTTAGTTCTAAAATATAATCAACAGAAGTATTGTAAAACTTTGCAAGTTTTATCAAAACATCGCTCGGCACATCACGAACACCACGCTCATATCGGCTGTATTGAGGTTGTTTTATATTAAGATAATCACAAATTTCTTGTTGCGTAACATCATTATCTTCCCGCAAATCCTTAATTCTTCTGTAATAATTATCCATAAATACCACCTTGTCATATAACCGTTCGGTATTGACATTGTACCATTTTTATGGTATAATTACACAAAGATATAACCATACGGTTATATTAATTATTTAAAAGTGAGGTAATTTATAATGAAAAAACTAATAGCAATGATTTTAAGTTTAGTAATGGTGTTTACAATTATACCAGCAACAGCACTGAATGCAAGTGCATTAGCAACAAGTGGTTCTTCAGGTGATTATGAGTATGAACTTTTAGATAACGGAACAGTTAAAATAACCGAATATAGTGGTAACGCAACTAACTTGAATATACCATCGACAATCAACGGTAACCCGGTAAAATGGATTGGTTGGAGTGCGTTTTCTGACTGTACATCATTAACAAACGTGAAAATACCGAATAGTGTAATTAGCATTGGTACTGCTGCATTTTCTGGTTGCACCTCGTTAACAAGCATTACAATACCTAATGGCGTAATAGAAATTGGAATTTTGGCGTTTGATGGTTGTAAAAAACTACAAAGCATAACAATACCAGATAGAATAACAAGTATTGATGATTATACATTCTATGGTTGTTCATCATTAACAAATGTAAAAATAGGAAATAGTGTAACAAGTATTGGTACAGAAGCATTTAGAGGTTGCACTTCACTAACGAGCATAACAATGCCTGATAGCGTAACAAATGTTAGTTCATCAGCATTTTCTTATTGCGAAATTAAAAAAATAATAATAGCAGATGATGCAGAAATAATTACAAAAGAAATGGTTGTTTGTGAATCTACTTTGGAAGATGTCATTATTCCATACAGTGTAAAAAGTATCGGTGATTGGGCATTTTCGGCATGCACATCATTAACAAGCATAACAATGCCTTATAGCATAACAAGCATTGGTGATGGAGCATTTTGGGGTTGTGAGTCTTTTAAGAATATAAATATCCCTAATTCTGTACAAAGTATTGGCAATTCTGCATTTTCGGCATGCACATCATTAATAAACATAACAATACCAGATAGTGTAAAAACTATCGGTGATCATGCATTTGATTGTTGCGAATCATTAACAAGTGTATCAATCAGTGATAGTGTAATAAGTATTGGTGATGCTGCTTTTGAAAAGTGTACTTCATTAACAAGCGTAGTAATACCAAACAGCGTAACAAGCATTGGTGGTTATGCATTTTCTGGTTGCAAATCATTAACAAGTATAACAATCGGGGATAATGTAACAAGTATTGGTAATTATGCATTTTCTGGTTGCAATATTAAAGAATTAATAATAGCGAACGGTTCTAACAGAATTAGAAATGCAATGGTTGTATGCGAATCAACTCTGGATAAGATTATTGTTCCAGATAGCGTAACGAGCGTTGATAAGTATGCATTTGATGATTGTAAAATCAAAGAATTATGTTCCAGATAGCGTAACGAGCGTTGATAAGTATGCATTTGATGATTGTAAAATCAAAGAATTAATAATAGCGAACGGCTCTAAAAGAATTAGAAATGCAATGGTTGTTTGCAAATCAACTTTGGAAAAGATTACTGTTCCAGATAGCGTAGAAAGTATCGGTGATTGTGCATTTAAAAACTGCATAAAAATAAAAAGCATAAAACTTGGTAATAAAGTTGAAAGTATTGGTTATGAGGCATTTGATGGTTGCACATCATTAAAAAACATTAATGTATTAGCGAATAATAGTATCTATTCATCAATTAATGGTGTATTGTTTAATAAAGACAAAACAGAAATCATTCGTTATCCTATTGGTAAAAAAGAAAAATCTTATTCAATACCAAACAGTGTAACATATATTGGTGATGGAGCATTTGATGGTTGCAAATCATTAACAAGTATAAAACTTGGTAATAAAGTTGAAAGTATCGGTGATTGGGCATTTAAAAACTGCAAAAAACTAAAAAGCATAAAACTTGGTAATAAAGTTGAAAGTATTGATTATGAGGCATTTTCTGGTTGCAAATCATTAACAAGCATAACAATACCAAATAGCGTAAAAAGTATAGATCAATATGCATTTAAAAACTGCATAAAACTAAAAAGCATAAAACTTGGTAATAAAGTTGAAAGTATTGATTATGAGGCATTTTCTGGTTGCAAATCATTAACAAGTATAAAACTTGGTAATAAAGTTGAAAGTATTGGTTGGTTTGCATTTTCTGGTTGCAAATCATTAAAAAATATAAATGTAATAAAAATAAGACAAAAATCATTCGTTATCCTATTGGTAAAAAAGAAAAATCTTATTCAATACCAAACAGTGTAAAAACTATTGATTCGAGTGCATTTGATGGTTGCACATCATTAACAAGCATAACAATACCAAATAGCGTAAAAAGTATAGATCAATATGCATTTAAAAACTGCATAAAACTAAAAAGCATAAAGCTTGGTAAAAAAGTTGAGAGTATTGGTGATGGAGCATTTGATGGTTGCAAATCATTAACAAGCATAACAATACCAAATAGTGTAAAAAGTATCAGTGATTATGCGTTTTCAGGGTGTAAATCATTAAAAAATATAAATGTTTCAAAAAAGAATAAAAAATATTCATCAATTAATGGTGTATTGTTTAATAAAAATAAGACAAAAATCATTCGTTAT
>CACXOM010000018.1 GCA_902769255.1 Oscillospiraceae bacterium | reverse complement strand
GGGCAGGGGCTTGCTCCTGCCGTTTTAAATTTGTACAAACTCGACACCTCATCCGTCACACTTCGTGTGCCACCTTCTCCTCGAGGAGAAGGCTTTTTTTATTTGTACTTTTATTGAATAATTGATAAAAATTTCAATTAAAAAGCAGAAATCAAAAACCCCCACAATCTAAAAAAATTGCGGAGGAATACTTTTATTTATTAAAACTTTTAACATGTTTTTTTAAAATCATATTTATGTATTGTGAAAATGAGCGGTCATCTGATTCAGCTAATTCCTTTATTTTTTCAACAATATCTTCGTCGAGCGTTATACTGACTTTCGTTTTTAAAGGTTTCATAATAAAAACACACTCCTTTTTACACAAATTATAACAAAAAATCTTAAAAAATATTGACAATTCGTACAAAGTAGTATAAAATAGGATTATAAATATAGAATGGAGGATTCAAAAATGAAAAAAGTATTATCAATTATTTTAAGTCTTATAATGGTATTTATTGTTGCGCCAAGCGCATTTGTAGGTGTTAATGCTGCGACATTTGAAGACATTAATCAACCTTCGGTTTTTGTTAAACAGCAAACAAATTACACTTGTACTCTTGCATCGGCGGTTATGGTAGTTAGGCGTGCCTCAATGATGGCTGGGAAATCTAATTGGGCTTCTGTTACCGAAAGTTCTATGCGAGGAACAGCGTGGGTTGAAAACAGCGGGTTAAAATGGAGTTTTACTTATAATGGTATTTCAGTTGGACATGGTACGTTGCCTGGAGGCTCTATCAATAAATCCTCTTTAATATCACTTTTAGCTAATCATCCTGAGGGTGTAGTAGCTTATAACGGTGGAAAACAAAACCAATGGCATGCAGTTATACTTACAGATTATACAAATGGAATATTTTATTGTGCTGACCCTGCAGGTAGTAGTACAGGAAGAATACCTTTGACAAGTTCAACAATTGTTGGTTCAGGACAAGATGGAAAAATTGCTAACTTTACGGCTTATTGGTATGTGACTTCGCCAAAAGTTACTCTTGTTCATACTCATAATTATACTCTTGCGTGGTTTTGGGCTTCTCACCCACATCATAATGAATATAGATGTTCTTGTGGGGCATCTTACGTTGACTATAATTCGGTGAATTACTATGATTATTGTGACCAGTGTAAGAAACGTGTTATTAATGATGGTTGGTACAGAATTGCTTTGGCAAACAACACTAATTACGTAGCAGATGTTAAAGAGTATTCTTATGAAGATTCTCATATTGTTCATCTATGGACCTATAAGCATAATGATAATCAAATAGTATATGTAAAATATGAGGGAAATGGTTTTTATTCAATAAAATTTAAACATTCGGGAAAAATGCTTGATGTGTGCGGTGGCACAGCCGCAAGCGGAACTTATGTTCAGCAATATACCTCTAATTCATCAAATGCACAATTATGGAATCTGTTATCAGCAGGTGACGGGGCTTATTATTTAAAAACAAAATGTGGCAATCTGTTTTTAGATTTATATTGTAATTTAGCTGAAAATGGAACAAATATAAGGATATTTACTCCTAACTATTCGAATGCACAAAAATGGAAATTTATTGAAGTGGACCATAGTTTAATAACCAAAAATGCAAAGAAATCTACTTATTTTAAGACAGGCTTTTCGGGAAATAAGTATTGCACTACATGCGAAAAAATCATTAAAAAAGGTAAAATAATAAAAAAACGCAGACCAAAATTTAACCTAAAATCAGGTAAAAAATCTTTTAAAGTTACATACAAAAAAGCAAAAGGTGCGACAGGTTTTCAGGTTAGATACAGAATTAAAGGCAAATGGAAAACTAAAAAGTTTAATACTAAAAAGACAGTTACAAAAAGAATTAAAAAGCTTAAAAAAGGCAAAAAATATACAGTTCAAATTAGGGCTTATAAAAAGTCGGGCAAAAAAACCGTATATAGTAGATGGACAAAATCAAAAAAAGTTAAAATTGAATAAAATTAGCGGAGCACAATCCTTATTATTCATTAAAACAAAAACCACCTGAATAACAGGTGGTTTTAAGTTTTATTAACCTTTTAAGAAAAACAGGGCTACAAATGTTAAAACAATACCTATAACCGATTTTAAATTCGGGTGTTCTTTTAACATAAACGCCGCCATAATGCTTGCGAAAACAAGCGAAAAGCCGGTGTTGGTTGAAAACAGTTCAAAAGAGGTGAGCCTTGCGCCTGCAAGCGATTTAAAATATGTATTAATAAACAAAAACGCCGCCATTAAAGTCATTGTAATAACAATTTTTTTGTTTATTTTGATTTTTGCTTTGTGTTTAGCAAAATTGGCGGTTGTGGTATAACCCAAAAGCAAAATAAACGAGAACAGGTATAAGAAAAAACTAAAAACGGTAGTATCAATTACGCCGAGTTTTCCGCCCCCGAAAGTGTTGCTTATTTTTGAGGTGCTACCCAAGAAAAAGTCGCTAAGACCGTTGAAAATACCGCAAACAGCCAAAACTAAAAAGTTTTTAAAGGTAAATTTTGCGTTTAGTTGCTTGTTGTAACCAAGCATAAGCCAAATTGCGACAAGCAAAATTAAAATACCGATAATTTGTTTTACACCGACTTCTTCGCCAAAAAGAATTGTGCCTAAAGTTATAGGAATAATAACGCCTAAATTCAAAAATACGTTTACAAGCATATAGGCGGTGCCTCTTACCGCCATAAGCCAAGCGATAATAAATACCGACATTGAAAAAGCGCAAAGTGCCGAAACGATAAGGGTTAGCGGTGAAGCGTTAAAAATGTTCTCAATATTTCCTTGAAAAGCGATAACCGCAACTGTAATAACAGAGCACAAAATCATTCTAAGCACATTTAATTTAGCCGAATCGGTAATGGTTTCGGCATAGGTGCCTATTCGTTTACCGCAATAGCCTTTTGCAACGCCTGCAAAAACTGAAACGGTTATAAATAACAATCCCAGTAAATCCATTTTGTTTAACCCCTTTTAATTGCTAAATTTAATTATACTACAAATATTTTAAAAAACAACAATAAAATTGATTTTTTTGGTTGACATTATAATTTTATTCTTATATAATTAGGTTGTTATAAATTTTTATGTGTTTTGCGAGGTGTTTTTTAATGAAAATCGATACTAACAAACAGGTGCTTGGTTACAATTTATATAACCTTGAAGCAGCGCCTATTAAAGAATTTCCTGCATTTTGCAGAAAAGCAGCCGCATCAGGCTCGGTTTTACTTAAAAATGAAAAAAACATTCTTCCTTTGAAAGAGGGAACAAGAGTCAGCGTTTTCGGCAGAACCCAGTTTGATTATAATAAATCAGGCACAGGTTCGGGCGGTCTTGTTAATGTTTTATATATGACAAATATTATTGATGCGCTTAAAAACTCAAATAAAATTCAGATTAACAACGAATTGTATAACGAGTATGTTGAGTGGTTAAAAGATAATCCTTTTGACAAGGGCAAAGGCTGGGCTCAAGAGCCTTGGTGCCAAAAAGAGATGTATGTTTCGCTTGAAAGCGCCAAAAAACACGCTTCAAACAGCGATGTTGCTTTGTTTGTTGTCGGCAGAACGGCCGGCGAGGACAGAGATAACTCTGCAACCGAAGGCTCTTATTATCTTAATGAAGATGAAAAAAGAACACTTAAAAATATTTGTGATGCTTTTGATAAAGTTTGCGTTATTTTAAATGTCGGCAACATTGTTGATATGAAATTTGTTGAAGAATACGGCATTGACAGCGTGCTTTATGTTTGGCACGGCGGAATGGAGGGCGGAAACGCAGTTGCCGACCTTGTTTTAGGCGACTCTTATCCGAGCGGAAAACTCTCTGATACAATCGCTTATAATATAGAAGATTACCCCTCAACCGCTAATTTCGGCGGCAAAAAAGAGAATATTTATCAAGAAGATATTTATGTAGGTTACAGATATTTTGAAACATTTTGTCCCGAAAAGGTTATGTATCCTTTCGGTTTCGGTTTAGGCTATACCGATTTTGATTTTGAAGTTAATAAAGCGTATATTGAAGACGGTGTTTATAATGTTGATGTAACCGTTAAAAATATCGGCGATTTTGCCGGTAAAGAGGTTGTTCAACTTTATTATTCCGCACCTCAAGGCGTTTTGGGCAAACCGAAATTAGAACTTGGCGCTTATTTGAAAACAAAAGAGCTTTTGGCAGGAGAGCAAGAGAGTCTTACTCTTAAAATGCCGATTGATTTAATGGCAAGTTATGATGATTCTGGCGTAACCGGCAATAAAAACTGCCTTGTTTTAGAGTCGGGCGAATATAATATATATGTAGGCAACAGCATTAGAAATGTTAAATTTGCCGATAAATATGTTGTAGGCGGAACAGTTGTTGTAAAACAACTTAACGAGGCGTTGTTCCCGCCAAAAACTTTCGACAGAATTAAACCTGTTTTAAACGGCGAGAATTTTGCGGTTTCTTATGAAAAAACTCCTGTTTCTCAAATTGATGTTGAAAAACGAGTTGTCGAAAGAAGAAAAGAAGATATCGCTTATACAGGCGACAAGGGTTATAAATTAGTTGATGTTGCTGACGGAAAATGCACAATGAAAGAGTTTGTTGCACAACTTTCTGTTAAAGATATGCGTGATATGGTCAAAGGCGAGGGAATGAACTCGCATAAAGTAACCGCAGGGACAGGCGCTGCTTTCGGCGGTGTTAACGATAATTTGCTCGAATTTGGTATTCCTGTCGCTTGCGCTACAGACGGCCCTTCGGGCGTTCGTCTTGACTCGGGCGCAAAAGCAACCGCCATTCCGATAGGTACATTGCTTTCTTGCTCGTTTGATGATGAAATGGTAGAGCAAATGCATAAATATTTCGGTCTTGAACTACGAGCAAACAAGGTTGATGCGCTTTTAGGACCGGGAATGAATATTCACAGAAATCCGCTTAACGGCAGAAATTTTGAATATTTTTCAGAAGACCCGTTGCTTACAGGTAAAATGGCGGCTGCTGTTTGCAGAGGTTTGGCAACAACAGGTACAACTGCAACAATTAAGCATTTAGCCTGCAACAATCAGGAAATTGCCCGTTCAGATGCCGACAGCATAGTTTCTGCCCGTGCTTTGCGTGAAATTTATTTAAAAGGCTTTGAAATAGCGATAAAAGAGGGCGGAGCAACCGCAGTTATGACAGGTTACAATTCGCTAAACGGCTATTGGTGCGCAGGCAACTATGACCTTGATACGATAATTCTTCGAGATGAATGGAATTTCAAGGGTATGGTTATGACTGACTGGTGGGCAAAAATGAACTGCAAAAACGGCGAGGCTTTTCGCTCGAACACAAAACAAATGGTAAGAGCGAGAAACGATATTTATATGGTTTGCAAATGCGTTGACGCACAGCCTGATAATATTGAAGAAGGTCTTGAAGAAGGACATATAACACTTGCTGACTTGCAGTATTGCTGTATGGATTTGCTCGATTACATAATAAAATCGCCGACATTTGAAAATTATGTTTTAGGTGGCTGCAAAAAGCCTGTTTATGCTTCGACTGACGACAGCAATATGAGCGTTAGACATTGCTTTGAAAATATCGAAAACAACAAAGATTATGATATTGAAATTGCAGAAGAGGGTAATTATGTATTTGTTTACAACGCAAAAGTTGAGGCAGACGAGTTAGCCCAATTCTATTGCAATGTGTTGCTTGACGGCAACGAAGTTGACGGAATGAGTTTAAGCGGTACAAACGGCAAAGAATTCAGTTTCAAACAACCTGTTAAATTGCCGAGCGGTAAACACAAATTTAAAGTTGCCGCTGATGATAAACTTGTTATGGTAAGAATTGAGATTAAAAAATAAAAACAACTTAAAAATCTCCTTCGGAAAGATTCGGAGGAGATTTTTTTAGTTGACTTCTAAGATTTTTTAAGTTTTAGTTTTCTAAGTATTTTATCAATTGCATTTTGACCGAAAACTTCGGCAAAAGCACCGTTTGTATATATTAAAACAAAATAGATTAATCCGCCTGTTGCTGCATAAAGACCAAGGTGCATAATCTGCGAAAAACTGCGAACCGCTGAAACAGGGAAGAAATAGTTTAATAAATAAACCGCAACGCCCATAATCAAAGTAGGGTAAAGCGTTTTTACAAATGGGCTTAACACACTCTTGTAGTTGAAACCGAGTGTTTTTTTCAAATTGTGTAAAATAATGAAAATGCAGGTTGACTGACCTACAGCCGTTGCTATCATAGCACCGATATAGCAGTATTTTTGCAAACCCGAATAATAAAGCAAAAGCATAAAAGGTATATCTAAAATTAAATTTGCGATAATTCCTGTAATTGTGGCAATACAAACAGTTTTTGTCTTTTTAAGCCCCTGCATTGCCATACAAAGAGTTATTTTAATACAAGAAATTACATTAACAGGCACAATTATTTTTAAAATTATATCACCCCAACCGCCTGCATCTTTGCCGTAAAACAGTCCGTAAACAGAGGTTGAAAGAATAACAATGCCGGTCATAATAGGTAGCGCAATAGCGAAAATAATATTAAGTGCCGAGCAAAGTTTTCGGTTTGCGTTTAAATAGTCTTTTTTTACCGCAAGCGCCGACATTTCAGGTACAATTGAACTTGTAAGCCCCATAGCAAGTGCGGTAATAATCATTGCAATTTTTGGCCCGTAAGTCGAAATTATCGAAGCAATATCGGCTGCCATTTTTCCGTCAAAACCTTGCAAATTCGATAATGTGAATATTACAAGAATATTGTCAACTAATTCGTAAATATTCGCCGAAACCGCAACAATTAAAATAGGAATACAGTAGAATAAGAATTTTTTAATAATCTGTTTTGTCGATAAATCGACTGTTTCCGATGAGGTTTTTACAATAACTTCATCGCTGTTTTTGGTTTTCAGTTTTAAGTAAATAATTGCCGCTAATGCGCCGACACCTGCGCCGAGCAGGGCAACATCAACACCGGCAGTTTGCTTTTGCTCAAATATTTTTATTGTTAAATATGCGCCGAACAAAACAACCGCAATTCTTACAATTTGTTCAACAACCTGCGAAAAAGCCGAAACAGTTAAAATTTTATGCCCTTGCAAAAAACCTCTGTAAACCGATAAAAACGGCACAATCAACAGGCAAACGCCTATACAGCGAATAGCCCAAGCAAATTCAACCAAGTCAACAACTTGAGAGTTGTTTGTAATAACATCGGTATAAAACGCCGCAATTTGATTTGCAAAAATTTCTAACACCAAAAAGAAAAAAATGCCCATCGACATTGAAACAGTATTGCCGACTTTATAAATTTTCATCTTTGTTTTGTGCATTTGGCGGGTGTTATAATCCGAAATCAAAATGCTCGTAGCCGTAGGAATTCCCGAAGTTGAAGCATTAAGCACCAAATTATATATAATGTAAACGCAGGAATAAATATATTTTCCCTGCGGTCCTATCATAGCGGCAAAAGGTATAATGTAAATCATACCCAAAATTTTTGTAAAAACAATCGCTATGTAGGAAACTAGCGTTCCGTCAATAAAACCGTTTTTCTTTATTTTAGCCATAAATTGCCTTCTTTAATCATAATTTCGTTTATAATTATATCATACAAATCACAAAAAACAAGACAAAATGTTTTTATTATTGTAAAAAAAAGAAAAAATACGCTGTTTATGTTAAATAATGATAAAAAAGACTTGAATTTATTAAAGCAATTGAGTATAATTAAATGTAGTTATTTTTCTTAATAATATATTTTGATTTTTTAAATACATTGGAGGCAATAAAAATGTCAGTAAAAACTATCGGTGTTTTAACAAGTGGCGGTGACGCACCTGGTATGAACGCAGCACTCAGAGCGGTTGCTCGTTCTGCAATTGCAAACGGTATTAAGGTTTACGGAATTCACCGCGGTTATAACGGTTTAATTAATGATGATGTTGAAGAGTTAAATCTTCGCAGTGTATCTGATATTATTCACAAAGGCGGTACAGCGCTTTTCACAGCAAGAAGCCCTGAGTTTAAAACCGAAGAGGGTATGCAAAAAGCAATTGCAACTTGTAAAAAATACGGTATTGAAGGTTGTGTTGTAATCGGTGGTGACGGCTCTTACAGAGGTGCTCGTGACTTATCGCTTAGAGGCGTTCCTTGTGTAGGTATTCCGGGAACTATTGATAACGATATTTCTTGTACCGACATCACAATTGGTTTTGATACTGCTATGAATACCGCTGTTGATATGATTGACAGAATCAGAGATACCGCTCAATCTCACGAGCGTTGCACAGTTTGCGAGGTTATGGGCAGACATTGCGGTGATATTGCATTGCATGTTGGCGTTGCAGTAGGCGCAACTTATATTTTGGTTCCTGAAATTGAAACCACTTTTGATGAAATGATTAAAAAAATTAATAAAGGTCAAGCAAGCGGTAAAAAACATTTTATTATCGTAGTAGCCGAGGGCGTAGGCGGTTCGTTTGAATTGGCTCAAAAAATTGAGGAAGCAACGGGAATTGAAACTCGTGCAACTATTTTAGGTCATGTTCAGCGTGGCGGTAACGCTTCTGTTAGAGATAGAGTTTTGGCTTCCGAAATGGGCGTTGCAGCGGTTGATTTGCTTAAAAAAGGCATCGGCAACCGTGTTATTGCTTCTCGTGATGGTAAAATTGTTGATTTTGATATTTACGAGGCTTTGCAAATGAAGCAGGAGTTTGACAAAAAATTATATGATGTCGCTCTTGAAATCGGCATTTAATCGAAATTATTAAAGACTGCTTAAAAGCAGTCTTTTTTAGAAGGTGTAAGAAAATGGATATTAAAACACAAACTAAAACAGTTGTAAACGAGTTAATTGAAATTGCAAAACTTAAAAAAGGCGATATTTTGGTTGTCGGCTGCTCCTCAAGCGAGGTAATCGGCGAAAAAATCGGCACAAATTCTTCGGTTGATACTGCAAACGAAATTTTTTCGGCGGTTTATGAAGTTTTGCAAAATAAAGGTATTTTTCTTGCTGCACAATGTTGCGAGCATTTAAACAGAGCGATTATAATTGAAAAAGAACTTTGCGAAAAAGCGGGGTTAGATGAAGTTAATGTCGTTCCGCAACCGAAAGCGGGCGGTTCTTTTGCAACAGCGGCTTATAAAAACTTTAAAAATCCTGTTGCGGTTGAGGAAATTAAGGCAGATGCCGGTGTTGATATAGGCGGAACGCTTATCGGAATGCACCTTAAAAAAGTTGCTGTGCCTGTCAGAGTATCGCTCAAAAAAATTGGCGAAGCGAATGTAATTTGCGCTCGCACACGTCCGAAATTCATCGGCGGTGAACGCGCTCATTATGATGAGAATAAAATGTAAAAATAAATAGGTAAAACAAAACACAAAAACCTTTCCAATTTGGAAAGGTTTTTTGATTACCATATAAGATTACACTACTCTCAAACGCTTGAACATACTCATCAGTATCTGCATCTGTTTGATTACCATATAAGATTACACTACTCTCAAACGGGTACAGGCTGCAAGCTTCACGGGTACAGGTTTGATTACCATATAAGATTACACTACTCTCAAACATAACTAATAATTATTATAACATTACTTTTGTTTGATTACCATATAAGATTACACTACTCTCAAACATTGACGGATTTATTTTCACCAATGACGAAGTTTGATTACCATATAAGATTACACTACTCTCAAACTATAATTTTCTGTGATATGTTTGTGTATTTTGTTTGATTACCATATAAGATTACACTACTCTCAAACCTCAAAGTTCAAGATATCGACGACACTACTCATCGTGTGCTACCTTATATGGTATAGCAATGTACCTTAAATTAATTATAAATAATTAACATAAAAATGTCAATATATTATTTCGCACAAATCGTTGTCAATTACAATGTTCTTTTCATATTCTTTTAAACTTGATGAAGAGTGATTTTCTAATAATAAAACATTTATTTTTCTTAAAAATATTTCATTATAAAAATCTTTTAAATTCTCCTCATTTAAAAAGCATTTTAGATTAACAAAAACAAATAAAACATTACCTTTTAGTTCAACAATTAAAGATAAATAATCAATAATTTTTTCTGTTAACTCTTCTTGCTTGGCATTTATTTTTATACCAAGCATTTTGAAAATCTCGACAACATCAAATTCATCATTAACCGATAAATCATAAGGCGATTCATTACAAATATCTTTAAAATAACTAACAAACTTTTCAATTGTATTAATTGTTTCAATATAGTTTTCTTCGTTATTGGAAATTTTTGAAAGAGATTTATAGATTAAATTTAAAATCTTTTTATCATTAAACTTTATTGAAAATAAATCAGTTATTACAAAACAATTTTTGCTTAAAAGTATTTCATCATAGTTTTTTGACAGAATAAATTCACCGTCATCGGTTTCTATTTGGTTTAAAAGATTCTTTACTAATTTAAAATACTCTTTATTGTTTTCTAATGTTAAAACATTTATTTTGTTTTCTTCAAAAAGCATTGGTTCAGACAACAAAGGATAGTATAATCTCATAACACAATCAACCTTTCATCAGAACAAAGAACTTCTGAATTGAATTCACCTGTAATATATTCCATTCTTGAAAACTGCTTTTCTGTAACGGCAATTACTTGAACAATACCGGATTTAGGCTTGTTTTTTCTCAATTTTGCAATTATTTGTTCGGTTGCCGTTCCATTTAAAGATAATTTGCAATAAACAGAGTTTTGCAACATTAAAAAACCGTTTTTTATTAAAAAGTTTCTAAAAATTCTATAATTTCGCCTGTCCATTGGCGTTTTTACGGGCAGGTCAAAAAACACAATAACTCTCATAAATCTATAACTCATTTCTGTAAAACCTCAAAAGAGATAGTTCGTTTTCGTTTAAAGCATCAAAAACACTTTTACAATAGATTTTTATTGCATTTGTAACATTTTGAGTTCGGCTGCCTATAAATATTTCTTGATTTAAAACATCAAGTATTTTCAGTTTTTGCTCTCTTTCAAAACATTGCGGTTGCATTATTAAAACTTCTTTATCTATTAGCGGTCTAAACGGTTCCATTAAGTCGGAAGAAAAATTAAAATAGTTAAAAATATTGTTGTGAAACAATCCTAATTGAGTTAAATATCCGTTTGAAACTATTTCTCGGTTGAAAATTGAAAGAATTATACCGTAACCGTAATTAAGCGCCGCATTAACAGGCGTGTCGGCAGAGCGAGTAAAATCATTGCCGAAAAGCGCATTAAAATAGACTTTTGCCGCATGACCTTCTCTGTTTGAAGCGTCATTGTGTTCAAGTTCGTTAAGATAATTATTTAATAATTCTGCCTGAACAAGTCCTAACGACAATAGCAGTTCTTTTTGTTGAAAAATCTTATTTCTTACAATCTCTGTCCAAACAAGTTCTTTAAAAAACGGGTCCCATTTTATTTGGGTTCTAATTTTTTCGCTGGTATCATGGCAACCGTAAAATGAAACTAACTCTGATTGAGGATTTCTTTTTTTGTCGCAAAAAATTACTTTTATTTTGTGCTCAGCAAGTTCGTTTAATAAACTCGCAGTTAAAGAAACCGCTGTGCTTTCGATAAGCAAAACAGAAATCTCACTTAAATGAATTTTTTTAATTTCTTCTGTTCTTACAACTAAATAACCTAATTTCAAGTCGAGCTTTGCCCGACTTGAAATTACAACGGTTCGCCAACTCATAGTTTTTGCGGTGGACAGGTTAATAAGTCAATCTCATTTTCAAAAAGTCCGCTCGGAGATTGATTAATTAGTTTTACATGTGATGTGATTTTTCTATTAATTGTTATTAACCCTGCTTTTTTAGACATATTAATTAACTGTAAATCAGCAGTAACAACATTACATCTAAACAGACTTAATATTTGCATAAATACAATACATTTTTGGTATGTCGGTAAATTAACAAATGTTTCTCTGCCTTTTTCCATTCCTGCAACTTGAGCCTTAAGTGCTACATTATATTTTGAATTTTTTAATTTGTTGAGTAAAATATCATAAATGTTAAGAATGTCATTATTAAATTTATTCTCTATATCTTCTTGAGTTTGCGAGAATTTTTCTTTTAAATTGTGATAAAAACTTTTTGTCATTTCATCAATTTTTTTATCAAATTCAATATCGTTTGATTTAACTGTGTTTACTCTTGAAACAAAAGAAGATATTTTTTTAATTAGAACCTCCTGATTATAACTTAAATATAACTGCATAGCAGGTTTTAGTGCTAATTTACTTCCTGTTTTACTTGATATATGACCTTTAAATCCGTCAATATCAATTAAAGCGTTATATTTAATTTTTGGTATAATTATTTGCGGATTTTTAAGACCCTTTTCTTCAATTATTCTTAGTGCAAAATCTAAACTGCTTTCGTATTTTTTTACAAGGTGCAAATCGACAGGGAATATAATTCTTTCTCTGCCTTTTTTACCATCGTATTCAATCAATGAAAAATAAGTAGATTTTGGTCTTAAATATGCGCCATAAGATTTTATGTAATTATACCTGTTTTCATTTTTGTTATTCTTTCGAGGAATACCTTCATCATTGATAATTGGTTTTGGATTTACATCAAACAGAACGCCTTTTTGGCAGGAAGAATATCTGGTAAAAAGAATATTATGACTGTTATTTACAATTTCTCGTATTCTTGCAATGTCTTTTTCGCCGTTCCAGATGATTTTATCATTTTTCTTTTGAATATGAGTGAAAATAGTTTTAATATTTACACTTATCCTCTTCTTTTCCTCTTCTGATAATTCTTTAATAAAATTAATAGGACTTTTAGTGAATTTTTCGTTGTAAACATTGCCGACAACAATATTAAGATATGCATCTTTGGCATGGTGTAAGTCGTTAACATCACGACATTTAAGCATATCAAATTCTTGGCGAAACTCCGATACCATTCCTGCTTTTGAGTAAACAATTTCGGTTTCAGGGTATAACTGTTTAATAAGTTCGGCAACCGCTTTGGTAGATTGCCTTGTTGTAACTAACTGACGACCGATAAAGGATGCTAATTCATCATCGCTGAATGGTTTTGAACGAACAAGTCTTTCGTGTTTTTTTGGCGAAATGAAACCTTGGCTTTTTAAAATATCCCAATTTACTCGCTGGTTTTTTCTTGTTTTATAACTTAAAGGATAAACATCAAGTTTATTTGCGTTACATGTCCTGCAAGTAAGCACTCTGTTATCAAGACTGTCATCTTTGATTTTTGATTGTGGGAAAATATGGTCTATGTCATATTCGTTGGTAAACAAATTTTCAAGTTGTATTTGTTTGCCGCAATACATACATTTACCTTTTTGAGTGAAGTAGAAAAACAGTTTATCTCTTCTTAAATCATTATCAGATTTTGAAGAAAGTTCGTTGAAAAGTTCATCTTCACCTTTGATTTTTTTATACAAATTTTCAAGAGTCTTTTTGCGTGATTCTTTTACGCCGCTGCCGTCAGCGCCACGCGCCATTTCAATAAACAACTTTTTAGGTGGGCAGCCCATCACTTTAACAACATCTTTCAAAACAAGCAAAGTTTGATTGACCGAGCGTTTTACCGACGGTGATATGGTCAATTCATTAATCATTTGGTTTGGAGAAAGCTTTTGTTCGTTGATTATGTTGTTGTTAAAATCATCAATTTTTTCAGAGAAAAGATGGTTTTTAGAGAGCAATTCCATAAAATTCTTATTGGTGTTTTTCATCATATTAATGATATTTACTTCACCGTTTTCATCAATGTCGCAAATATCCGTTAACAGTTTTTTAGAAAGCCTGCCCCAACCGGAATATTTAAGGTTTGCTATTTTTTTGATTTTTTGTGAATCAATGCAATTTCCATATGTAGAATCAAGCCAATCTTTAATGAGTTTTGGACTGTCAGGGAATACAGTTAGATGGTAAACAATATCTTCTAACATATCTAAATTTGATTCAACATCAAAACCTAAGTTTTTAAAATCGTGATAAGAGTTTAGTGTCGTTTTGACTGTTTTGTCAATTCCGCCAACAACTGCCTCTTTATCGTTTAAAAGTGTTTTTATTGTTTTAGTTGAAACAATTCGCTTTTGATTTAAAAACAGTTCTTCATAAATCTTTTGTTTTAATTCTTGCGAAATTCTTTCGCCGTTTATTGTTATATTGTTTAGTTCATTTAATAAAGTAAATTGACTGTAAAAAATTGAGTTTTTAGGCAATACATCTTCACCAAATAAATATGAACATTTATTTGTCATTTTGGTTATGAATTTTTCAGATGATTTTTTGACATCGATTTTTTGTTCGAAATTCCAAGGATATACTTTGCCGCTCTCTTTTCTAACAGACCAGGCAAATTGTGAATTTTTACTGCTTAAAGGACCGACATAGTAAGGAATTTTGAATTCAAAAGTGCAAATTAATTTTTCTTTAACACTTAAACCGTTGTCATCTTTTTCATTTAAAAAGTCAAATATTCTTGATGCGTTTTCAAGGATTTTTTTCAATTCTTCAAGATTAATCTGATAAGGAATTACAGAGTTTTCTGATGTTTTTTGTTTTGGCATAAAGGTATGGTTTAAAACTCTTCTTGCCATTTCTTCAAACTTGGTTTTATCACATTCTTGAATAGAGGCATTACAAGATATTGCTCCTTGTTTTTCATCAATACCAAAAGTTTTCTTTAAATAATCGCAAAAATCATCTTGGCTACAAGATTTTACAGGAACTTTTTTACCGTTAACCATACACATTCCGGAATATGCAGAATAGTTATTGGTTTTTTTCTCTGAAACCTTTAGTTCGCTTTGTTCTGTTTTAGAGAGATTAGCGACTGAAATTTTGAAAATTTCTTTTTCTTTTTCCGAAAAATATGTTTTTACAAATCGTTTTAAAAAGTCTAAATCATTTTTATGTTGCTCATAAATTTTAACTTTTGCCTCTGAAATAGTTGAACTTCCGTCCATAATATTCACAAGAACAGACCAATCATAAACGGCCTTTAAAAGATTGATAAGCTCAATTTTTTCGCCTAAATCTGATTCTAATTTTGAATATGTTTCATCAAAATTTGAATCGGTAAAGGAAAACTTCGGCTTTTCAATTTCTTGCAATAATTCATTGTCAAATAAAGTTGCAACAGTAACTTTACTTCCAATTATTGACTTAATAATTTCTTCTATTTGCTTTTTATTCGTTTGTTCTAATTCTTCTTCATTTGAAAAATAGAAACAGTTTAAGAGTTTTATATTGTTTTCTTTTTGCTTTTTACCGAATTTTTTGTTTTTTAATACTTGTTGAAGTTCATCTTTTTTATCATAATCGAATTGTATTCCGAATTCTTCTGATAAGTATTGGTTTAATTCATTCAATCTATCGGTAATATCCATAGCTTCAGAAACACTATATATATTTAATAAAAAATGGCCTCTGTTTTTAAATATATCATGAAGTGCTAAATATAAAAGGCGAATATCAGGCTTACTGTTGATTGTTATTTTTTCAGGCGAATCAATCCACATTTTTCTTAAATGATAAATCGTAGGATATTCTTTGTGGTAATGTTCATCAGTATAATTTTTATCTTTGAATAAAGAAAATTTGCCTTCGCATTTTTTATCTTTTAAAGTAAATGGCGATTCCTTCGTTCTAAATAAAAATTCTTTATCAGTTTTAAAAAGCTCTTCGGCAAGTAAATCTTCTAAAATCTTTAATCTTGCTTTTTTTCTGTGGTATCTGCGTCGAGCGGTTCTATTTACTCGTCTTTCTTCAGCTGTGATTGCTTCATCAAAAAGTCTAACTCCCCAAAGCTTTTTCGATTTTGCTGATAAAACATTGTAATTCTCATCTGTAACTGCATGGCCTAAAGAATTTGTTCCAATATCCGCTCCAAAATAATAGTTTTTCATAAATATTTTCTCCTTTATACTTGACAAATAAAATAAAGTGTGATATTATATAGATGTCTTATTAATTACCATATAAGATTACACTACAAGTTCAAATAACAACTTTAGTTGAAATCGTCGATTTTTTCGACTCGCATAGGCGAATTTAAAAGTCTTCTTAGTTGAAGACTTTTTTTATTATAAAAATTTTACAATATATTTACGCATTTGTCAATTGTTTTACCAAATTAATTAGTGATATTGTGCAAATTACACAAACAAATATTAATTATATTCGTCGTAATATTCTTCTGCGTCGTAATAATCAAAAAAGTCGTCATAGTTATCTTCGTAAAAATCTTCTTCGTTATCATAATCTTTTGCGTTGTAAGGGTCATCATCGTCATCGTCGTCATCATCATTGTAATAACTTCTGCCGTAATAACGATTTGCCTTTGTGGTAGTAGTTGTGGTTGTTGTAGTAGTGCGTTCATAGGAATAAACGCCTGTGTAAGGGTGGCTCGGAGTCGGAATTTTTGCTAATTTTTCGCCGAATTTTTTTGCATCATCAGAAAACCGCTCGCAGTAATCGGTATCGACTTTTTCAAAATAATATTTTGCCATTTCAATATCATTATATTTATATTCATCTAATGCGCTGGCATAATAATAGAGGTTTTCAGAGTGTTTATAATTCGAAGAAACCAATCGACAAGTCGCTTCAAAATAGTTTTCCTCTTCGATATAATCAAGCGCTTCTTGATATCTTATTTCTTTTTTGATGTTATCAACATTCAACAGCAAAATAACGCCAATTCCAAACAACGCCGCAATTGCGATTATAATCGCCTTTTTTAAATACATTTTCTTCTTTAAAAGGGGATTATTATTAATACGCTTTTTCAGCGCCAACCTTGCAATTCTTTTCTCTTCAATTTCAGACAAGTCTTCTGTTTTTTTATACTTCGGCTTGTCGTTTTTGGTAGAATTTAAGTAACTTTCATAACAATTGCCAACCAGCAAACTTTTTTCATATTCGCTGTACTTGCCGTCATTGTTTAGGTCAAATTCTCCAAGCGGGTCAAAAAATTCCCAACCGTCACCGTTTTTAACGCCCATAAATATACCTCCAATTCATCAATTATTTCTCTCCATATATCATTTTACACATATCATGTGCTATAAAAAGGACAAATAGGGCGATTTTTTGAAAAAATAACAAAAAATTAAAGAAAAAATAAAAAAAGACAGTTTACTAAAATCAGAAACAAAAATAGTTTCCGCAGTGGGTCTAAGCCCCTTAGCAAACTGTCTTATATAGATAGTATACACAATAATTCTGAAAATGTCAGCACCTAACTCTAAACAGAAACATTTTTGAAGTAAAAAACCGTCAAGCAGGCGCGACCACGGTCTCTGCAAAGCAGAGTGGTCACAGCTACTCCTTAACGGACAAACAAAAAGTACCGCCTTGTCGAATATTGTTGGGTTTTTTCTTACTTTATTTTATTAACCACTTGTAAAAGTTTTTTGTTTGTGATAAAATTTGTTTGGACTTTTTTAAAAAGGAGATTTTTTTATGAAAAAGTATCTTTTGCCGAAAGAGGGCAAATTTTACAAGGCAAATTTACACGCTCACGCAACCGGTTCAGACGGTCATTTTACGCCGATTGAAATGAAAGAAGAGTTTAAAAAAAGAGGTTATGATATTCTTTGCATTTCGGAGCATGAGGTGCTTAAAAATTATTATCAGTTTTCTGATGACGATTTTTTGTTTTTAAACGGTTACGAACTTTCAATAACCGAGCGAAAAAGCAATGAATGGACCGAAAACAAATGTGCTCATTTAAACCTTTATTGTGCTGATAAAAACAGCGAAAGGCAGGTTTGCTATAATCCAGATGCTATTTGGTTTGCAGGTGATGAGGTTAAAAATGCGGTTGAATATTACGGTGAAATTTGCGAAAGGGAATATTCGATTGAGGGTGTAAACAGAATTATTAAAGAGGCAAACGACCACGACTTTATTGTTTGCTTAAATCACCCTTATTGGTCGTTGCAGGAGCCTGAGGAAATAAAACAATACAAAGGGCTTTTCGCAGTTGAAATTTATAATACCGACAACATTGATTGGGGCTGGTCGGAATATGATATTTATCTTTATGACCTTTTGTGCCGAAGCGGAATGAGAGTTGCGGCTCAAATGGCTGACGATAATCACAATCATGTAGACAGAGGCATTTTTGCCGGCACATTCGGCGGTTTTGATATGATAAAAGCGAAAGAATTTACTTATGAAAGCGTTTTTGAAGCGCTTAAAAATCAAGATTTTTATTGCTCGCAAGGCCCTGAAATTTATGATTTATATGTTGAAGACGGCATGGCGCATATTACCTGTTCAAACGCAAAATCAATCATAATGTCAACGGGTATTCGCCATGTTAAACGAGAGTTTGATAAAAACGGGGGTTTTGTAAATTCGGCATCTTTCAAAGTTTCCGATAATATGAAATATATTCGTTTTGATGTTGTTGACGAAAAGGGAAATCGCGCTAATACAAGGGCATATTTTGTTGACGAGTGGAAATAATATTTTCGGTGATAAAATGAACACTTTTGAGAAAATTTACAGCGTTGTAAAAAGAATACCGAAAGGCAAAGTTGCAACTTACGGGCAAATAGCACTCCTTGCAGGAAATGTGCATTGGTCAAGGGTTGTGGGCTATGCTTTGCATGTTAACCCAGACCCCGAAAACATACCTTGTTTTAGGGTGGTCAATCGAAACGGCGAGGTTTCGAGCGCCTTTGCTTTCGGCGGTGAAAATATGCAAATTAGTTTGTTGCAAGCCGACGGGGTAGAGGTTAAAAACGGTAAAGTTGACCTTGAAAAATATAGATGGAGAGCGGAGAATGAATAACGCAATAGGTTGTAAATATGCCAAAAAATGCGGCGGTTGCCAACTGCAAAATATGGATTATCAAAGGCAGTTGAATTTTAAGCAGGCGAAAGCCGTTTCAGCACTTGGCAAATTTCATAAAGTTAATAAAATTATTGGCATGAAAAACCCTTATAATTACCGCAACAAAGTGCAAGCGGCTTTTGGACTTACAAGAGGCGGTAAAATAGTTTCGGGCGTTTACCAGTCGAGCTCGCACCGAATTGTCAATGTTGATAATTGTATGATTGAAGATAAAAAAGCCGATGAAATTATCGTTTTTATTCGCTCAATTTTGCCGAAATTCAAAATTTTGCCTTACAATGAAGATACTAAAAAAGGCTTTTTAAGGCATATTTTAGTGAAACGCTCCTTTTCAACCAATCAAATTATGGTAGTTTTTGTCGGTGCAAGTCCAATTTTTCCGCAAAAGAATAATATAACAAAAGCACTTTTAAAAGAATTTCCTCAAATCACAACGGTGGTGTTTAATATCAATCCACATAAAACGAGTATGCTTTTGGCTGAGCGTGAACAAGTGCTTTTCGGAAAAGGCTACATAGAAGATGAACTTTGCGGTATGAAATTTCGCATTTCGCCGAAATCTTTTTACCAAATCAATCCTTTTCAAACAAAGATTTTGTATGAAACTGCGATTGAATATGCCGATTTGAATAAAACTCAAACGGTTATTGACGCTTACTGCGGAACGGGAACAATAGGGCTTGTCGCTTCGCAAAAAGCAGGCGAAGTAATCGGCGTTGAGCTTAATGAAGATGCGGTAAAAGACGCTAAAATCAACGCAAAAATAAACGGTGTTAAAAACACTTCGTTTTATTGTGCCGATGCAGGCGAGTTTATGGTGGAATTAGCAAAAGAAAAGCAAAAAGCAGATGTTGTTTTTATGGACCCGCCACGAGCAGGTAGCAGCAAAGCATTTTTGCAAAGTGTTGTAAAATTAGCACCCGAAAAGATTGTTTATATTTCTTGTAATATTGAAACACAAAAACGGGATTTGCTCATCCTTTGTAAAAGCGGTTATAAGGTTAAAAAAATTCAACCTGTCGATATGTTCCCTCATACCACTCATGTGGAGACGGTGGTGTTGATGTCTAGGAAAGAGAATAAATAACGAAAAGTAGCGTATTTACGGGCTTTTTTGAGATTAGTAGGTAGCTCAGGAGAGTCCGTATTTCTTATATTGAAACATATCCACTGTAAAAACGCTCAAAGGGTTTAGGCTGTGGATTAGATGTTATGGGAGTAGTGGCATAGATGCCTCCGAAAAAGCGAAAATTATTATATGCTACGGTAAATAACTGGATGTTAATTTGCGTTGCTTGAGGCAACGACTCTTTTGATGTAAGATGAAGCTGTAAAAAACAAGGAGGTACAAATTATGTTGAATGAAAACATAAAAAACTTAAGAAAGTCAAAAGGGCTATCACAAGAAGAACTTGCTATTAAATTGAATGTGGTTAGGCAAACAGTATCTAAATGGGAGAACGGATTATCAGTTCCAGATTCAAGTATGTTGATTTCTTTGGCAGATGAATTAGATACCTCTGTCAGCGAGTTACTTGGAGAACCAATAACAGAACCTGCTACTGATGATTTGAAAACGATATCAGAAAAATTAGAAGCTATTAATCTTCAGTTAGCAAAAAGAAGGATGGCAAGAATTAAAACGGTTCGATGGCTGCTTATCTCGTTATGCGTGTTAATTACAGTAATATTTATTGTGCTTATAGCTATTAACGGTTCCTATTTAAATTGGAATTATAATAATCCAGAATTAGCTGTTGCTGGAACAATAATGCATGGCTTTGAATTTGTGTTTGTAAGACTGGCACCAATTGTATTTCTAGCTTCTGTTATTGGAATTGTAATAACATACAGAAAAAAATAATTTCTGGCTAATAAAAAACAACCCTCTCAACCATCATGACTGGTGATTTGCTTAAGCCAGCGTTAAAGTCTTTATCAAATCTTATAAAACTAAAATCTTGACTTTTGCTCTAAAAAAATGTTTTGTGTATATTTATTTGCAAACACAGTTTTGATTGGTTGATATGGCTTTTACATTTTCATAAGCCTTCACATAAAAAACAGCTTGACAGGATTTCTTGTTATGTGGAAAAACAATGATGCGTTTGTGCTTGATTGTATTTAGTATTATATTCGGTATAGGGCATTTATTTGTAATAATTAAAATCTAGTGGATATGTTGGAGAGAATAAATGAAATCGTTTTTAAATAAAATCAGAACGCCGGATAAGAGCGGTTCAACACTTAATAAAGTGTTGTTTTGTTTACTATTTATAGTTTTGGGTTTAGCACTCGGCGTATTGCAAAAATGGCTTGATAATACAGTGGTGAATGAGTTACCATTATTTTTACAACAACTTGATATAACAAATTTTTTCGGAAGAATCGCTATTTGGATTTTGCTTGGTACTATAATTTCTGTTTATTCCAAAACACCGCAAAAAGCCGCAATAAATACATTTTTGTTCTTTATCAGTATGGTGTCGGGCTACTATTTATATTGCAATTTTGTAGTCGGATTTTTGCCTGTTTCTTATATGATGATTTGGATAGGTTATTCTTTCGCCTCTTTCTTTTTAGCTTATATTTGCTGGTATGCAAAAGGCAAAGGAGCGATTGCGATTATAATTTCATCAGCCGTTTTAGGCGCATTGCTTTCGCAGGCGGTTATTTTAACTCAAGGCATTTATATTACTTATGTGCCTGAAGTTATCACCTTTTTAATAGGTGTTGTAATACTTTTTAGAAAGCCTAAAGAATTTGTAATTGAAATTTTATTATCAATTGTGTTTGCAGTTGTTTTTCAATTGTTTAATCCTTTTTGTATAATTTAAAAACGAGCAATTTAATTGCTCGTTTTTTATGATAGCGGATATTTTTCTGTTTGTTTCTTTTTAGACTCTTTCGGCAGTTTGCCGAAAGTTTTTTTATAAGCCTTTAAAAAAGTGGTGTAATCGTTGTAACCGCAAAGCGTGGCGCTTTCAATAATGTTTTCACCGTCTTTAATTCTTTTTTCAAAGACTTCCATTCTAAGCGATTCAATATATTCCCTTAACGATTTACCTTTATGTGATTTAAAAATTCTTCTTACAGTAGGCTCTGAAACCGAAAATTTTTCGCAAATGAATTTATAAGTAATGTTTTCGGTAAAATGCCTGTCAACATAATGAATTATTTGAACAGGAATACTGTCGGTAGATTTAATTTCAGTCGCATATTTGCGGTCATAAAAAATATCAAGTTCCGAAATAATAGATTTTATTCTCGGTAAAATGTGCGGTCTGCCTAAATCGAGATTAAGACAGTTTAACAAACTTTCAACGCAGGGTTTTACATACAACAATTCGTTGTCGTGAAGGTCAAAAACTCTTTGATTATCGGGAAAATCCTGCAAAGAACGTAAAAAGAACAAATCTTCCGAAACCTCGCTTAAAACAGAGGGGTGAACTATAATATCAAGATAAGAAATATCTTCTTTTTCTAAAAAGTTGAAAGCAAATTTTGCGCCCACATCGCAAATAATCATATTGCCGTTGGTGAGGGTGAATTTTTGCTTGTTATAGTTGACTTTTGCCGTACCTTTAAGCATAACAAAAATTTCGTAATAATCAATTCTGTTCGGGTATGCGCGCCTTTCGGGCGCAGGCATACCGGGATTATGAAAACTATTCGTAAATACTTTTAAATCTGTTTTAAAATAACCTTTAATATAATGCATAACAAAAAACTTCTCTATACGGATTTTTAAAATATTATATCATATTTTTTCGTCAATTTCAACATATTTGGTATTTTATTATAATTATTTTTTATATTTTATTAACTTTTTTGTGAAAATGGTTTATAATAAATATAACTATAATTGGAATGGAGGGTTATAATGAAAAAACTATTAACATTATTACTGTCACTAACACTTGTTTTATCGCTTTTTGGCGGGTTATCATTTAATATTAGTGCCGATGGTAACGAAGCGATAATTGAAGAAACAGGCGTTGAATACGCTACACTTTTGCAAGCATTAAATGCGGCAAAAACAGGTGAAACTGTAAAACTTTTAACCGATGTTACAACACCTTATGCAAACCAAGGAACTTATTTTCAAACCAAGCCGCTGTTTATGACCTTATTGTTGACTTAAACGAACATACGCTTTATTCTCAACAGGCTTGGCTGTTTGATGTTCGTCAAGGCTCTAACGCTGTAGAAGATGAGAATAGAAGGTCCCTTACAGTTAAAAACGGAAGAGTTGAACAATCGGCAGATGCAAGAGGCAATCAAGCATTCGACTTTAACGGATTTGTTACTTGTGGTAATTATAACAGTTTCGTATTAGATTCTGTTTATATGACATCAGGAAACTTCATTCAGTCATACGGTTATGCAGGTATGATTTCTTCCACTAACAATGTTGTAGGTACTACTGTAACAATCAAAAATTCAACAGTAATTGACGAGGCTGATTTTGTTGAAAAATATGCCGATTACGGTCAAAAAACTTCAACCAATCAATGTATAGGAAGGAACTATGATTCCGTAGGACTTACTGTTATTATTGATAACTCAAATTTAATTTCGCAGTATTCCGAACCTTTGAGCATTTATAGCAAATCTGTTTTACATCTTAAAGATGCTTACATTTATAAAGAGCACGGCAAATTTGCAGAAAACAACTGGAACAACGCTTATGTTGAACTCGGTTGGACTGTAAGCGATACCGCCGGCGGTGCAGATATTGAGGGAATTCTTGATGCCGATAACTTTTTTGTGCCAAGCGTTATTCAAGATTATAATGAAATTTATGTTCACACCGACCCACTTTATGTTGAAATTTATATGTTAGAGGGTGCGGCAATTCGTTTGACAAATGTTACAGGTCTTCGTTTTTACACCTATGTTGATATTGATAAAATCGCAAGTTTAAGAGCGCAAGGCCATACCGTTACAATGGGAACGCTGATTGCGCCCGCCGATTATAACACAACTCTTACCGTTGAATATGCGGCAGAGGGTAATGCGCTTAATATACCGTTTACCTCAAACGAGTATTTCATTGAAGGCGATTTTGAAGGCGTTGTCGGAACTGTTTCAAACATTAAAGAGAGAAACTGGGGCAGAGAATATATTGCAAGAGGCTATGTTTGTGTTGACGGAACATATTATTATTCAGAACAAACTGACAGCAACGCTCGTTCAATTAAACAAGTTGCAAATGCAATTATTAATTCGGGCACACTTTCAAATTATTCTGCCGACAATCAAACATTAATTCAAAATTGGGCTGCTGCAGAAGATTATGTAGCCGAATAAGATTTTAAGCGTTATAAAATCCCAATGCAGTAGCGTTGGGATTTTGCGTTTTTTCAAGTAATTCGTTTCGTTTTTTCTATTGTTTTTTATAAAACAATATTATATAATAAAATTACAATAAAAACAGATTGGGGTTTTAATTATGAAAAAAATATTGTCAGTTTTATTATCCATTATAGTGGCTTTTGGCTTGTTTAGCACAGTTTTTGTTTTTGCCGATAACGAACCGACAGCCCAAGTTTCAAGGGTTATCGCTTTTGGTGATTCGGTAGTTTACGGCGACAGCAATTCGGGTTACGGCTCGGGCAACAAATTCGGTGAAGAGCATTTTATTAACCTTTTGGGTAAAGAATATTCGCTTAACAGAATTACAAAAACTTCTGACGCAACCGCAAACGGCAAATGGTTTATTAACTTGGCTAAATGCGGCTATACAATAGGCGATAAATCTTATTGGGAAACAACTCGAGCACCGGGAACATATAACGGCACAATTTATGAAGATGAAATTATGGCTTGCGACACAACTGTTTTAGCAAATGCCGATACAATTGTTTTGGACGGCGGTGTAAATGATTTATGCCGACTTGCAGGCTGGCTTGCATCTGCTTCTTATTCCGGCACTTATACAGGCTCGGAAAAAATCGCTGCATACAATGTTGCACCGGGCGAAACCAAAACAATTTCTGCTATGACTGCTGAAGAGGCGTTGGCTTATGCCGAAAAATATAAAAATTTAAAAGGAGACGCTTTTGAAGAGTTTAAAACAACTTATGAAAGCAATCTTACAAGTGCTGTTCGCTCTTGGGAGCAGTTTAGAAATGTAGAAATTACATATCTTACTAACATTGTAACTTATTTAGACAGTTGTGGATTTGATGGTAACATTTATTTTATGGATAACCCGAACTCTTTTATTGAAAAAAACACCGGTTTAGGCGTTTTTTGGGACGAAATGTTAAGTTACTGCCAAAGCGAGCCTATGGAAATAGTAGCAGGTCAGTATTCTAATGTTTATCATGCAAAAGTTACCGAAAATGTCAGAGATGCAAAAAAATATATGAGTTCTTCAACCGACTATTTGCATTTATCGTTCCTTGGTAACAGAGAAATTTACAAAGTAATTTCAAAAACTGTTGACCCTAATGCAAACACACTTGTTTTTGAAGACAACACTTTGCCTGATAACGCATCTTGGAAAACTTTATATGATTTTGAAAGTTATGATGTGGACAACACCACTTTCAAATATATTACAGGCGGTACTATAAAAAATGAATCTGATATAACCGTTACTGTAAATAATTCAGATGCAAACTCAACTAAAGTTTTATATAAACCAAGTTCTGTAAATAGCATTTCTATTTCAAGAGAGGCATTCCCGCAAAACACTTACGGTGTTAGAGTTAAAGCTTTTACCGAAGGCACAAGTTCATTTGTAACTGTAAAAGTTTTTAGTGATACAAGAGATTTAACAAAGAGTTCGCGTACTAATACAGGTCGTTGGGGCGAGTTTTCATTCTTGCCGGGCTACACAGCGGCAAACTGTGCTAACAGTTCGGTAAGCGGTCTTGGAACACTTATTAATATTTCTGATATGAGTGATATGGATAGAGTTGCAATTTATTCTTCACTTAATAGCTCACAAGAGCCTTGCTATATCGAAAAAATCGAAGTTTATACAACAGATGATGTAATTGTTAACAATGAAGACGGAGCGACCAATCCTACTAATCCGACCGAGCCAACTGAACCGACCGAACCGACCACACAGCCTATTGACACAAACATCGAAATGACAACTCAAGTTGGCGCTTCAATAAGACTCAATAATCGTTCAGGACTTCGTTTTTACACTGGGGTTGACCAAGATAAAGTTTTGCAACTTAAAAACGCAGGCTACACAGTAGAACTCGGCACACTTATTGCACCTTACGATTATCTCGGCGCAAGTGATTTGAATTTTGATTTAGCTTCCAGTCGATATGTCGATGTAAAATATACTTCGAATGAATACTTTGAAGAGGGAACTTTCAGCGGTATTGTAGGCTCAATCGTTAATATCAAAGAAAGCACTACACAAAACCAAAAAAGCGGTAATATTTTAAGATATTTTGTAGCCCGCGGTTACGCAAAAATAACAGATAGCAAAAACAATACAACAATTGTTTACGCTGATTATACAAAGGCTTCGCCTCGTTCGTTAGGCTATGTCGCCTATATGTTTAAAAACGACAATCAAAACAACGCATTGTATCTTGCTAATGCTGAAAAAGTTGATAAATGGGTGTCTTTGTATGAAGGAAGTATTGACCCAAATGAAGATGATATTTGGGGCTAAACTTATATTTTTAAAACAAAAAAATCCCAACGAAATTTTCGTTGGGATTTTAATATTACGATTTTTTAAAAATATTCGGGTGAAAACGATAAGTTTTCAAGCAATTCTTCTGCTTCGTCTGAATCTGAATTGATAAAGAAACAATAACCGCCATTGCTTTTAGTTTTGTAATTGTTATCACTTATCGAAGTTTGCGATAAAGTGTAACCAACTTTATAGCCTTTTAAGCTAAACTCACAACAAACAACACCGCCTACTCTTTTAATAACACCGCTTGAAACTTCGCTGTTTGAATATACTAAACCGTTTAAAAGCATTGAAATTTCATTTCTTGCAAAAGTTAATCTAAAAGTGTTGTTTTCATCATCGTGATAAACTGTGCCGTCATCTGCAACTTTAAGTTTTGAAGCAAAGTTTTTTAATTCTGATGTTGAGCCGAAATAATAACTGCTTTTTTTAGGGCTTGATAAATAAGCATCTTTGCGTTCAACCTTTTGATAACTTGTTGTTTGCACTTCGTTATTCTCGGAATTTTTGGCCTTCGAGTCGGCTTTTTTGTTTTTGTTTTTATTCTTTTTATTTGAACCGCTGTTTTTCTTATTGTTATTAAAGTTTGAATCGTTATTCTTATTTTCATTATTTGAAACAGAATTATCTTCTTTACCTTTTTTCTTTGCCTTTTCTTTTACTTTTTGGCTGACAGAAGTATCGTTTCTGGTTCCCTGAACAACATCGATTTTATCAGAGTTGTCGGTCTTTAAAGCAGCAAAAGTCGAAACGGCAATAATTGCAACGCAAGCAACCGCAGGCAAAACCTTTTTCAAAAGAATTTGCGAGTCAAAAGATTTAATTTTTGGTTTTTCTGTGCTATTGGTTTTCAAAATTTGTTGTCTAACTTTTTCTAAGTCGGGCATTTCATCTTTTAATGCTTGTTTAAAAAACTCTTTATCATTCACTTCTTGCGCCTTCTTTCACATTAAAATTTTTTCTGATTTCATTTAAGGTTCTGTAAATTTTGTTTTTAACTGTCGATTGATTTATATTAAGCAATTCCGCAATTTCCGGAATTTGCATATCAAGCGAATAAAACAGGTGAAAAATTTTTCTTGTCAGCATATCTTTTTCTTTTAAAAACTGTGCAACCTCTTGCAATTGCTCTTTTCCTAAAAAGTCATCTTCAAGCGAATAATCGTCTGCAATTGTGTCGGTCAAATCAAATTCTTCATCGTTTTTATCTGTTTGATTAATAGAAATCTGCATTTTCAACCGCTCTCTCGCCGAATAATAGCGATAAATTTTTTGTTTTGCAATTTGTTTAGCAAAAGCTTGCGGATTTTCTATGTACTTTTCGCCTTTTTTATTTATTGTCAAATAAATTTCGGTATATGTTTCTTGAAAAATATCATTAATATCGCTTACATTACAACACTTTGCGGTTATAAACGCTAAAACAGATTGGCTCGTATCTTCATAAATTGTGTTAAAAACCTGCTCTAAAACAGAAGTCCCCATTAAATTTTCCCCTTCCTGATTACTTAGTGTAATAAACTTTTACAAAAGTTTCAAAAAAATTAAAAAAATATTTTTTATATTATATCACAATATTTTTAAAACTTCAATAAAGTCATTGACTTTTTATTTATTATACTTTAAAATATAGTTAAAGCGAGTAAATTATACGGTTGCGTTCGTGAAAACGAATGAGGAAAGTCCGAGCATCACAGAGCAGGATAACGGCTAACGGCCGCCGTAGGTGACTACCGGGATAGTGCAACAGAAATAAACCGCCTGTTTTTCAGGCAAGGGTGGAAAGGCGGGGTAAGAGCCCACCGACACGGTGGTAACATCGTGTGCCATGTAAACCCTATCCGATGCAACATTGATAAAAGGGCTATGCATTTGCTCGATGCTACCTTTGAAAAATGGCTGGAGGCAGTTGGTAACAATTGTCCAAGATAGATAACCGTACACGACAGAACTCGGCTTATAGATTTACTCGCTTGCATATTCATTTTCGCGCCGACTTTTTCGGCGTTTTTTCAAATAGAGGTTTTTATGAAGAAAAACGAAAAAGAAATTATGGAGATTATCGACTATTCAACCGACGGTTTCGGCATTGCAAAAGCGTCAGACGGAATGACTGTTTTTGTGCCGAACGGCGCTGTCGGCGATAAAGCCGAAATCTTAATTGTAAAAGAGCTTAAAAAGTTTTGCTTTGGCAAAGTTTTGAATATTATTACACCGTCAAATGACAGAGTAGAGCCCGATTGCGAGGTTTTTTCTCGTTGCGGAGGGTGCTGTTTTCGCCATATTGACTATGATGCAGAGTTAAAGTATAAGCAAAAACGCGTTGCAGATGCTATTTTGAGAATTGGCGGAATTGATACAAAGGTTAACGAGGTTTTGAGTAATAAAAAAACAATTCGTTATCGCAACAAAGGGCAGTACCCTGTAAGAAAAGATAAAAACGGAAAGATTATAGCAGGCTTTTATTCGCTTCATTCGCACCTTGTTGTGCCTTGTTCTGATTGTGTTTTGCAACCAAAAGAGTTTAAAGCAGTAGTGGACGCTTGTTTGGATTTTTTTAATCAATATAACATTTCAGCTTATGATGAGCAAACGGGCAAAGGTTTAGTTCGCCATATTTACTTGCGAAAAAGTGATTATGAGAATAAGGTTTTAGTTTGCTTAGTTATCAACGGCGAAAGCATTAAAAACCAAGAAATTTTGGTGGAAAACCTTAAAAAATTCGAGTTTGTCAGCGGAATTGTTTTGAATATCAACACCAAAAAAAGCAATGTTATTTTGGGCGATAAAAATAAAACGCTTTATGATAAAGATTATATTTCAGAAACACTTTTAGGCGTGAAATTTAAGATTTCACCGCTTGCATTTTTTCAGGTCAACCGCCAAATGACCGAAAAACTTTATCAAACCATTGCCGATTTCGCCGATGTTAAAGACAAAATCGTGCTTGATTTATTCTGCGGTGCAGGCACAATAGGGCTTAGCATTGCGAAAACGGCTAAAAGAATAATCGGCGTTGAAATTGTGCCTCAAGCGGTTGAAAATGCAAAAGGAAACGCAAAATTAAACGGAATTGAAAATGCTGAATATATTTGCGATACCGCCGAAAATGCCGCAAAAACGCTTGATGAAAAAGGCGTTAAGGCGGATGTTGTAATTCTTGACCCGCCAAGAAAGGGCGCAAGCGAAAAACTAATTAATACTGTTTGCAACGGCTTTGCACCGAAAAGGGTTGTTTATGTTTCTTGCGACCCTGCAACGCTCGCAAGAGATTTAAAAGTTTTTAAATCTCTTGGCTATAAAATACAAAAAGTACAACCGGTCGATATGTTCCCAAGAACCGCCCACGTGGAGACGGTAGTATTGATGACGAGGATATAAACAAATCGGTATTCAAAGATGAAGAAGGAGGCACTTATGAGTTTGGGATTGCGTCGTGGCACAGTA
>CACXOM010000017.1 GCA_902769255.1 Oscillospiraceae bacterium | reverse complement strand
TTTTCGTGGCATAACAAAACCTCCCATGGTAGTTATTTTAATTCTACCATAGGAGGCTGTTTTTTTCTATTGTCCATTTTTTACGGACTTGTTCATTTTAGCGACTGTTGTTTTTTGTTTTATGAATATTTTTGAATGTAATCAATAATTTTTTTGCAATCGTTCCAGCGACCTTTTGAAGTTTTGCTGCCTAAAACGGTAAAAACATATGTATTGCCTTTATATTTATAAGCTCCGCAAAAGCAACAACCTGCTTTTTTTGTATAACCGGTTTTACCGCCGAGCATACAAGCATAATCTTTTAGCAAAATATTGGTGTTTTCAAATTTATAACTTTTGGTTTTTTTGACATTTTTAAAGCTATAAGTCTTTTTGCCTATTGTTTTAACAAATTCTTTGAAGTTTAAATCTTTCGACATTATCAAAGCAAGGTCATAAGCAGAAGAATAATGTTTTTTGTTTTGCAGTCCGTGCGCATTTACAAAATGCGTGTTTTTACAGCCCAATTCTTCAGCTTTAGTATTCATCATTTCAGAAAACTCTTTAGTGGTGTTTCCTATTGTTTCGCCGATAGCTGCTGCTGAATCGTTTGACGAACAAATAAGCATTGCGCTAAATAAATCTTTAAAATAATATTCATCGCCAACACTTGCATTTAACACCCCGTAACGTGTAGTGGCGGCATTTTGAGAAATTGCTACTTTTTGCTCCATATCGCCGTTTTCAAGAGCCAAAAGCGCTGTCATTAGCTTGGTTGTGCTGGCATTAGGGCGTTTTTTGTCCATTTTCTTGTTATATAAAACGCCGTTTTTGTCAGCTCTTATCAGCACAGCAGATTTTGATTTTAGAGATAAAGTTTCAATATTTCTTGATAAAACGGTAATTTCATTAGAAACAAATTTTTTATAATAATAATCGGCCGGAATATATAATCGCCAAGCGGTTGCAAGCGTTTTTTTCCAATCGTTTGAAAATTTAATTTTAACGTTTGCTTTGTTAGTTGAACTACCGCTCATTTTAAAAGATTTTTTGCTAACCCATTTCTTTTTTGCCTTGCTATAAAACTGTAAATAAACTTTACCTTTTCTTGCAGGAGATAACGTAACCTTATCGGTAATTGATTTTTTAATAGAAGTAGAATGAGTAAGGCTCAAACCGCTGATTTTTGTTTTAATAGTAGGGGAAGACTCGCTAAGAGAAACAAAACCCGTTGACCCCAAAATAATCATCAGCAAAACAAAAACTGATATAAATTTTTTCATTATTACGCCCTCAAAAAATACGAATATAAAATTATTTTACCATATTTTTCACTTAAAATCAACTGTTTATAGCGTTTTGCGAGCTTTTTGAAAATTATTTTTAAAAAAATAAAAAAATGCTTTAAATTTGAAATAATATTTAGTATAATGAAAATGAAATGGTCAGGCAATAATAATTGTTAAAAAAATAACAAACTTTAAAAATAACACTTGACATTTGTGAAAAAGTTTGTTAAAATATTAACATAAAACAGATAAGGAGAGTGCTTATGAAAAACGAAAGAACTATTGTTGACAGCGTTGAAACGCTTGAAGCCGAACTTTTAAAAGTTAAAGAGGCTCAAAGAAAATTTGCAACCTACACACAAGAACAGGTTGATGAAATTTTCAAAGCGGCTGCAATCGCTGCAAACTCACAGCGTATTCCGCTTGCCAAAAAAGCGGTAGAGGAAACCGGAATGGGCGTTGTTGAAGACAAAGTTATTAAAAATCATTACGCGGCAGAGTACATTTACAATGCTTATAAAAACACAAAAACCTGTGGCGTAATTGAGCAAGACAGCGCTTTCGGCACAATAAAAATTGCCGAGCCTATTGGCGTTGTCGGTGCGGTTATTCCTACAACCAACCCTACTTCAACCGCAATTTTTAAAACTTTAATTTCGCTTAAAACACGTAATGGTATTATTATTTCACCTCACCCAAGAGCAAAAGAGTCTACCATTGCCGCCGCAAAAGTTGTTTTAGATGCGGCTGTTAAAGCAGGCGCTCCCGAAAACATTATTTCTTGGATTGATGTTCCGAGCCTTGATATGACTAATTTGCTTATGAAAGAGTCGGATATTATTCTTGCAACAGGCGGTCCGGGAATGGTTAAAGCCGCATATTCCAGCGGTACTCCTGCACTCGGCGTTGGCGCAGGCAACACCCCTGCAATTATTGATGAAACTGCCGATGTTGTTCTTGCGGTAAACTCAATTATTCATTCAAAAACTTTTGATAACGGTATGATTTGCGCTTCGGAGCAATCTGTTATCGTTAACAAAAAACTTTATGATGCGGTTAAAAAAGAATTTGCCGAGCGAGGCTGCTATTTCTTAAAAGAAGATGAAATCGAAAAAGTAAGAAAAACAATTATTATAAACGGTGCATTAAACGCTAAAATTGTAGGTCAAAAACCTGTTACAATTGCGGCACTTGCAGGCGTTAAGGTTCCCGAAAGCACTAAAGTGCTTATTGGCGAAGTTGAGTCGGTTGATATTTCGGAAGAGTTTGCTCACGAAAAATTATCTCCCGTGCTTGCAATGTATAAAGCGAAAGATTTTGAAGATGCTTTGAAAAAAGCGGAGCAGTTAATTGCCGACGGCGGTTACGGTCATACCTCTTCAATTTATCTTAACGCCGTTACTCAAAGAGAAAAATTAAAAACTTTCAGCGAAAGAATGAAAACCTGCCGTATTTTAGTTAACACCCCTTCATCACAAGGAGGTATCGGCGACCTTTATAACTTCAAATTAGCGCCGTCGTTAACGCTCGGTTGCGGTTCTTGGGGCGGAAACTCTGTTTCTGAAAATGTAGGTGTAAAACACCTTATTAACATTAAAACTGTTGCTGAAAGAAGGGAAAATATGCTTTGGTTTAGAGCACCTCAAAAGGTTTATATTAAAAAAGGTTGTTTGCCTGTTGCGCTTGATGAACTTAAAAATGTTATGGGCAAGAAAAGAGCCTTTATTGTTACAGACAGTTTTCTTTATCAAAACGGTTACACAAAACCAATTACCGATAAGTTAGACGAAATGGGAATTGCTCATTCAACTTTCTTTGATGTAGCTCCTGACCCGACTCTTGGTTGCGCTAAAGAGGGTACAAAACAAATGGCAGCGTTTAAACCCGATTGCATTATTGCACTCGGTGGCGGTTCTGCTATGGACGCAGCTAAAATTATGTGGGTAATGTATGAGCACCCTGATGTTGATTTTATGGATATGGCAATGCGTTTTTGCGATATTCGCAAGAGAATTTACACATTCCCGAAAATGGGCGAAAAAGCATATTTCATTGCAATTCCGACTTCGGCAGGTACAGGCTCTGAGGTTACGCCTTTTGCGGTTATTACCGATGAAAAAACAGGCACAAAATATCCGCTTGCTGATTACGAGTTGTTGCCGAATATGGCTATTATCGATACCGATTTTCATATGACAGCGCCGAAAGGGCTTACCGCCGCTTCGGGTATTGACGCAGTAACTCATGCGCTTGAAGCTTATGCAGCAATGCTCGCAACCGATTATACTGACGGTTTAGCGCTCAAAGCGTTAAAAACTATATTTGAATATTTGCCTCGTGCTTATGAAAACGGTCAAACCGATGTTGAAGCGAGAGAAAAAATGGCTAACGCCGCTACTATGGCAGGTATGGCGTTTGCAAACGCATTTTTGGGCGTTTGTCACTCAATGGCACATAAACTCGGTGCATTCCACCACTTACCGCACGGCGTTGCAAATGCGGTTATGATTGACCATGTTTTACGCTTTAATGCAGTTGAGGTTCCTACAAAAATGGGTACATTCTCGCAATATGACCACCCGCACACACTCGATCGTTATGCCGAAGTTGCCGATTATCTCGGAATTAAAGGCAAAACTGACAGCGAAAAGTTGGAAAACTTAATTAAAGCGATTGACGAATTAAAAGAAAAAGTCGGCATTAAACCTACAATCAAAGATTACGGTATTGACGAAAAAGACTTTTTAGACCGTCTTGACGATATGACCGAGCAAGCGTTTGACGACCAATGCACAGGCGCAAACCCGAGATATCCGCTTATGAGCGAAATCAAACAAATGTATTTGAACGCTTATTACGGAAATAACGAAACCGTTTAATAAAGGAGGCAAATATAATGAAATTAGATAATGTAATTGCAAAAAGAGAGAAAAAAACAGTTTATCGTGACGGCGATTTTGCGGTAAAAGTTTTTAACAAAGCTTTTTCAAAAGCCGACATTTTAAACGAGGCGTTAAACCAAGCAAGAATTGAAGAAACCGAACTTAACATTCCTAAACTTCAGTCGGTTACTTTAGTTGAAGGAAAATGGGCGATTGTAAGCGATTTTATCGAGGGTAAAACGCTTGAAAAATTAATGCAGGAAAACCCTGAAAAACAAGACGAATATCTTGAATTATTTGTCGATTTGCAAATGCAGGTTCACGCTCAAAAATGCCCTTTGCTTAATAAACTGAAAGATAAAATGCAAAGAAAAATCAGCGAAGCCGACCTTGATGCGACAACCCGTTATGAGTTGCACACTCGTCTTGACTCGCTTCCAAAACACAAAAAAGTTTGCCACGGCGATTTTAACCCTTCTAACATTATTATAAAAGATGAAGGCACAGCGTTTATTCTCGACTGGTCGCATGTAACACAGGGTAACGCTTCGGCAGATGTTGCAAGAACTTATCTTTTGTTTAACCTTGAGGGCAAAAAAGAACTTGCCGAAAAATATTTAAATCTTTTCTGCAAAAAGAGCGATACCGCAAAGCAGTATATTCAAAAATGGCTTCCAATTGTTGCCGCTTCGCAAAGCGTTAAAGGCAATAAAGACGAGCGAGAATTCTTGCTTTCATGGGTCGATGTTGTGGATTATGAGTAAAGTTTGCACAAAAATAAAACCCCTCTCACATTATGTGAGAGGGGTTTTATTCTATTCTTTATCTTTCAACCCTAAAATATAATCGGTTGTTGTGTTATAAAACTTTGCAAGCGCAATTAAAACAACGGTTGGAATATCTCGTGTTCCTCGCTCGTAATGAGAATATGCAACTTGCGAGCAATGAAGATAATCAGCCAAATCTTGCTGTAATAAATCGTTGTCTTCTCGCAATTCTCTAATCCTCTTGTACAAATTGCACACCTTCTTTTGTGTAGTCTGTACAAACATTATAAACAAAACAAAATGTTATATTGACAAATATAACATTTTGTTATATAATCAAGGTATAATTTAGAAAGGGTGTGTATATTATATGAAAAAACACATAACGCTGTTTTTAGTTTTTGTAATGATGTTTTCAATTGTTACATCAACAACTTATGTTACAGCAAGCGCAAAAGCGAAAGTTCAACTTTCAAAAACTTCAATAACTTTAATTGTAGGCAAAACCAAAAAATTGACTTTGAAAAACGCTAAAAGAAAAGTTAAATGGAGCAGTAGTAAAAGTTCGGTTGCCAAAGTTAGTTCAAACGGCAAAGTAACTGCTAAAAAAGCAGGCACAGCAAAAATTATTGCAAAATGCTCCGGCAAAAAATATACTTGCAAAGTTAAAGTATATAAAAAATTCAAACTTTTAAAAAGCAGTTTGAAACTTGTTGTGGGCAAAACTAAATATTTAGATTATAAAGGCGGTTACGGCGATATTAAATGGAAATCATCAAACAAAAAAATTGCCACAGTTGATTACAATGGAGAAATTGAAACAGTAAAAGTCGGTAGTTGCACTATAAGCGCGACACGCAACGGCGTTACTAAAAAGTGCAAATTAATTGTTTACCCAAATTTTAAAAATTTATTTAATATGTATTGCGATAGCGAATGGGCAACAGTAAGTTCTAACGGAAGTTACTTGTATTTAGATGAAAATCCTTACGATATTGAAGAAGGCAATGACTATTATTATTCGTATACATATGTAACAGAAGTTTGTAATGCGATAAAAAAAATTCATAAAGAATTAGGTGTTCCTGATTCTGTTTTTGAACAAATGGATTATACAAATTGGGTTATGGGTAGACAAACGGTGTATTATAAAGACAAGGGCTTTTACATTGCTTGGACCTATCACCCTGATTATGGATTAGAAGTTCAATATTACTTATATTAATACCAACTAAAACCCCTCTCACATTATGTGAGAGGGGTTTGTTTTTATAACAAATTTTTAATAAATTCAATTTGTTTATCGACTGAGTCGGGGCCTGTACCGCCTGCCGAAATTCGCTTGTTCACACAAGTTTCAAGGCTTATTTCCTGATATAAATCATCTTCAAAAACATCGCAGAACTGCTTATATTCTTCAAGCGTTACGCTATCAAGCACTTTATCGTTTGCAATGCAATAAGCGACTAACTGCCCCACAATTTTATAAGCGGTTCTAAAAGGCAAGCCTTTTTTAGCAAGATAATCAGCAAGGTCGGTTGCGTTTATAAAACCGCCCTGCGCCGCTTTATACATATTTTCAGATTTTACTTTCATTGTGGCAATCATAGGAGCGAAGTTTTTAAGGCATTTTTTAACCGTTTCAATGCTGTCAAAAACCGCCTCTTTATCTTCCTGCATATCTTTGTTATAAGCAAGAGGCAAGCCTTTAAGCGTTGTAAGAAGTGCCATTAAATCGCCGTAAACTCTGCCTGTTTTACCACGAACAAGTTCGGCAATATCGCTGTTTTTCTTTTGCGGCATAATCGAAGAGCCGGTTGTGTAAGCATCGTCAAGTTCAACAAAAGAAAATTCGAGCGAAGACCAGAGAATAACCTCCTCTGAAAAGCGTGATAAGTGCATCATAATAATTGAAATTGCGCTCATAATTTCAACGCAAAAATCTCTGTCGGAAACGCCGTCAAGCGAGTTTAAAGTAATGCCGTCAAAACCTAACTGTTGCGCCTCAAAATAACGGTCGGTATCAAAAGTTGTGCCGGCAAGCGCACAACAGCCGATAGGCGATAAATTCATTCTTTTTTGCGCATCTTTAAGTCGAGTTATATCACGTGCGAACATCATAGCATAGGCTAATAAATGATGCGCAAAAACAATAGGTTGCGCCCTTTGCAAATGGGTGTAACCCGGCATTATGGTCGATTTATTTTGCTGGGCTTTTTCAACAATCGCTTTTAATAAATCTTTAATAAGCGAGCAAACTTCTTCAACCTCATCACGCAAAAACATTCTAACATCAAGCGCAACTTGGTCGTTTCGACTTCTTGCGGTATGAAGCTTTTTGCCTGTGTCGCCGACTCTTTTGGTAAGTTCTGACTCAACAAACATATGAATGTCTTCGGCGTTCATATCAATTTGCAATTCGCCGTTTTCAATGTCGCCTAAAATAGATTTAAGCCCTTTTATTAAAATGTCTTTTTCCTCTTCGCTGATAATGCCTTGTTTGCTAAGCATTTCGGCGTGCGCTATTGAACCTTTAATATCTTGTTTATACATTTTGCAGTCAAAATGTATTGAAGAATTAAAGTCGTCAGCCTCTTTATCAAGCGCTTTTTGAAAACGCCCTGCCCACATTTTTTCCATAATATTAATTCAGTCTGCCCGAAATTTCGGGCAGACAGTTCCTTTCAAAATATTCAGTTATTTAAGGTTGTTTTTCTCTTTCATTTTTGAAATAACAGTTACAGGCAAGCCGTAAAGGTCGATAAAGCCTTTGCTTTCAGCTTGGTCGTAAACATCATCTTCATCAAATGTTGCGATTTCAGGGTCATAAAGTGAGAACGGTGAAGTTACGCCTGCGTTAATAATGTTACCTTTGTAAAGTTTAACTTTAACATCACCTGTAACAGTTTCCTGTGTTTTCTTAACAAAAGCCAAAATAGCCTCGGTAAGTGGTGTATACCATTGCGCATTGTAAACGATTTCGCCCAACTTTTGAGCAACAAGCGCTTTGTAGTGCGAAGTTTCTTTATCAAGAGTAATTGTTTCAAGAATTTGGTGTGCCTGATAAAGAATAGCACCGCCCGGAGTTTCGTAAACGCCACGGCATTTCATACCTACAAGTCTGTTTTCAACAATATCTAAAAGACCGATACCGTTTGCGCCGCCTAATTTATTAAGTGTATCTACAACTTCAACAGCGCCCATTTCTTTGCCGTCAATTGCGGTACAAATACCTTTTTCAAAATGCAAAGTAACATAAGTTGCTTTGTCAGGAGCCTGCTCAGGAGCAACGCCCATTTCTAAAAAGCCCTCTTTTGCATATTGAGGCTCGTTTGCAGGGTCTTCAAGGTCAAGACCCTCGTGCGATAAGTGCCAAATATTTTTATCTTTAGAATAGTTAGTTTCTCTTGTAATTTTAAGTGGAATGTTATGCGCTTCGGCATAATCAATCTCTTCATCTCTTGATTTAATGTCCCACTCACGCCAAGGAGCGATAATTGTCATATCAGGAGCGAATGCTTTAATTGCCATTTCAAAACGAACTTGGTCGTTACCTTTACCTGTGCAACCGTGGCAAATAGCGTCAGCGCCCTCTTTTATAGCGATTTCGGCAATTCTTTTACCGATTGCAGGACGAGCAAAAGCGGTACCGAGCAAATAGTCTTCATATTTTGCGCCTGCTTGAACGCAAGGGAAAACGCAGTCTGTTAAAAACTCTTCGGTCAAATCTTCAACATAAAGTTTTGAAGCACCTGTTTTTAACGCTTTTTCTTCAAGACCTTCAAGCTCGCTTGCCTGACCGACATTGCCGGAAACTGCGATAACCTCGCAATTGTTGTAATTTTCTTTAAGCCAAGGAATGATAATTGAAGTATCAAGTCCGCCAGAATAAGCCAAAACTACTTTTTTAATATCTTTTTTATTCATAATAAAAAGTCTCCTTTTTGTTAAATTTCATTTTCTGTGCATAATTATACATAACAATGAATAAAAAGTCAATACTTTTACCGCAATTTTTTTAATTTTATCAAAATAAACAAAGCAAATAACCGCATTATTTTGTTTTTTATGTCATTTTACACATTTTATGCATAAAATAATGAATATTATGCAAAAATGGCTTTAGATTTACGAATATTTATTAGTTTATTTGTAAAAAACAATAATATAATTGTTGTTTAAAAATTGAAAGTTTTGGCAAAAATAAAATTATTACATATAATAATAAAGCAACATTTATTTTTGCGTTGCCCGATTTAAAACGAGGTGAATTTTATGTGTTCTATTTGCGGACTTGCGGATTTTAACAACAAAATAGAAAACAAAGTTGAGAAAATTCAAAAAATGAACAGCATTTTAAAACACAGAGGAATTGACGACAACGGCATTTTTAAGTTTAAAAACGGCGTTTTGGCGCACAATCGCCTTAGCATTATGGATATTGAAAACGGTAAACAGCCGATGAAAGCCTACAAAAACGGCTATTCCTACACAATTGTTTACAACGGCGAAATTTACAACTGCGAAGAGTTAAAAAAAGAATTAGAGCGTGAAGAAATCGAGTTTAAAACCTCTTGCGATACCGAAGTGGTTTTGTATTGCTATATGGTTTTTGGCGAAAAATGCGTTGAAAAACTTAACGGCATTTTCGCTTTTGCCGTTTTTGATGAGCAAAAACAACAAGTTTTTCTCGCTCGTGACCGTTTCGGAATAAAGCCGTTTTTTTACACAATGGCTGACAGCACTTTTGCTTTCGCTTCTGAAATAAAAGCGCTGCTTACACTCGAAAAAGTAAAACCCGTAATCGATAAAAAAGGGCTTTGGCAGTTGATGTTTTTAAGTCCTATAACGCTTGAAGGGCAAACGGTTTTTAAAAACATTTTTGAAATAAAACCGGGCTATTGCGGTGCTTTTTCTAAAAAAGGATTAAGCCTTTACAAATATTTTTCGCTAAAAGCTGAAAAACTTGATTTAACGCCGAATGAGGCGTCAAATGAGGTGAAAAAACTGCTTTTAGATACGGTAAAACGGCAAATAAAATCAGACGTTCCTCTTTGCACATTTTTATCGGGTGGGCTTGATTCTTCGGCGCTTTCGGCGTTGGTTGCAAGAGAATATACAGCGCAGGGCAAAATTTTATCGACCTATTCTTTTGAATATGAGGGCAACAAAAAGAATTTTAAACAATCGCTTTTTCAACCGCAAGGTGACGATGAATTTGCTATGTATTTAGCAAATTATTTAAAAACCGACCACACCGTTTTAACGGCAAACAGCGAAACAGTAGCAAAATACCTTGAAAACGCAACAAAATTTCGTGATTTTCCGGGTCAGGCAGATATTGACTCTTCGTTACTTTTCTTTTGCGAGCAGGTTAAAAAAGAACATTCTGTCGCAATTTCGGGCGAATGTTCCGATGAAATTTTCGGCGGTTACCCTTGGTTTTACCGAAAAGAAATGTTAAATTCCCCGTTTTTCCCGTTTGTTCACAAGCCTTTTGCAAGAGCAAATTTGTTTAAAAAAGAAATTGTTGCGCAAGACGAGGGCTACGAATATTTATCAAAAATTTATAAAAGAGATTTAGAGGAAGTCGAGTGTTTGCCAAGCGACAGTGAAGAAGATATAACGGCGAGAAAAGCCTCGCACATTTCAATAAAATATTTTATGACTAATTTGTTAGAGCGCAAAGACAGAATGAGTATGGCATCATCGCTTGAAGTGCGAGTGCCTTTTGCCGACCACCGCTTAGCGCAGTTCGTTTACAATGTGCCTTGGAAAATTAAATTTGAAAACGAGGTTGAAAAAGCGCTGTTGCGAAACGCAATGAAAGATTATTTGCCAGAGAAAATTCTTTGGCGCAAAAAGTCGCCCTACCCGAAAACACATAACCCAAAATACGAAAAAATCGTTACAAAAATGCTTGAAAAACGGCTGAAAAAAGACAGCCGAATATCAGAAATTTTGGATTTTGAAGTTTATAAATCATTAAAACAAAAAGAAAATATAACTTGGTTCGGGCAGTTAATGGCAAAACCGCAACTGCTCGCATGGCTTGTTCAACTTGACGTGTTTTTATCGGATTATGATTGTATTATTGAGTAAAAAACAGCCCTGCTTAAAGCAGGCTGTTTTAAATTTAATAGTAAATTTCAAATGTGTCAAACGGTGTTTTTTCGGAAATAAAGTTTTCGCTTACAAATTCGCCGTTTGCAAAAACGCCTTTTTTGTCGTCAGATTTTTTGAATTTCAAGAAATAGGTTTTGCCTTTATAAAAACGCTTAACTTCGTATTCTTCCCATTCATCAGGCACGCAAGGTTGTAAATATAATCCGTCAAATCCGGCCTTTACATCTAAAATTTCATCAAAACCGCCGTGAATTAACCAAGCAGGTGTAGCGGTAAACCAAGAAAACAAATTCATTCCATATCGCTCGTTGTTTGTTCCGTAATGAACATTGCCTGTGCAATAAGGCTCGCTTGTTCTACGGCAATCGGGGTTGTCAATATGATTTGGAATAAGTCGCATAAAAAGGTCGTGTGCTTCTTGTGTTTTTAGAAGTTTTGTTTTTGCAAAAACTTCAAACGAAGCGGCGTGCAAATAAACGGCAGCGTTTGCAAAAGAGCCCGGCACCTGACTGCCTATTCTTCCGCAGGTTAAGTCGTTTACATAAGGCGGATAGTTAAGCATTGAGCCGTAAGGCGTTGTCAAATAGGTGAAAATCGAATTTCTTATAAGTTCAATCCGTTTCGGGTCATCTTCAAGTCCTGTAAAAATCGCCCAAGTGTTAGGGTTAAGATAAATTTTACCTTCGGCGCATTTTGCTGAGCCTACCGCAAGCCCGTCGCTCTTAAAGCCGTAAACATACCATTTGCCGTCCCAAGCGACATCACGCACAATTTTTTTGTATTCAGCAGAACGTGTGCGAAGCATTTGCGCTTTTTCGTTTTCGCCTTTCGCCTCGTAAATTTCAGCCATATTGTTATTAGCCCAAAATGCTTGAATTGTAGCCCAAGCAGAAGTTGCGGTGCCGTTTTGGTTAATACCTGTAAGCCCGTCAAGCCAGTCGCCGTCAAACATTTTTACAAGTCCGTTTTCGCCACGGTTATTGTAAGGGTATTCGAGCATTCTTAAAAGATGCTCTTCAACCGTGCCTTTTTCATCGCTGTGCAAATAAGGAATTTCTCTGTCAAGAATTGAAAAGTCGCCTGTTTCTTTAATATATTGAGCAATGGTGTTGTGAGCCCACAAAGGACAGTCGATAAAGTTTTCAGGCATCGAAACGCCGCCAATTGAATCATAACTTCTAACGCCGTGTCCGTCGGTATAAACATAAGAAATAGCTTCAATAGCCCTTCTTAAACCGTGTTTCGGATTTATAAGCATTGCGCCCCAAGCGTCTTGCAAAACATCTCTAAAACCGCCGTTGTATTCCGCGCGGTTAAAAATATAGGTCATTGCAACTTGGTATTTAAGCCAAGTGTTTAAAAACCTTTCCATATTTTTATCAGGTATGCGACAGGTGTTGTAATTCAACTGTTCTTGCCAATATTTCATAACTTTATCAAAAGCGGTTTCGGCATTTTTAGTATCAGTATATTTTTTAGCGCTGTCAACTACCGCTTTTTCAGTTTCGTCAGCGGCAGATACTACCGTTCTGCTAACGCTTTCGCCTGCTTTTAAATCGAAAGAAGAAAAAACATTTGCAAAATTATAAACAAAATCTTTATATTTTGCAGGGTCGCGTTTTGAAGAACAAAGCGTATGCTCTGTTTTTGTTTGTTTAAAAGCATTTGTGCATTTTTCAATCGCAAACGAGCCGAAAAGGGTATTGTAAGGTAAAACTAAACCATCGGCTTTTGCTAAAAATCCGTTTTCAATTTCGCTTATTTCAACATTTTCGCAAGGTTTAAAAGTTCCCCAACAAGTGTTGTTATGAAAAACCCAAGTTTGCCCTGCGTGAATTGTGAGCTTTCTGTCTAATTTGCCTTTGTTTTTAAGTTCAACTATCCAACATTCGCAGTTGTCATCACGAGGAACAAAAACTCGCACTTTATATTCAATATCGCTTTGACAACCGGAAAATTCTGAACAGCCCGGCATAACACGGCAGGTTACAGCATCGTCACCGAACAAGTCGATTGTTTCGTCTGTTTGCTCATCGCGAAGCACTAAAACCCTTTTGCCGTCAAGTTCACGCACCAAATAAAGTTCGGAATTGTAATATCTTGTAACTCTTACATTAAAACGGCCGTAAGCGGTAAAACCCTCGCCTTTATTGGCAATAATCGAGCCGAAAGTGTCGTTAAAAAGAATATTCATCCATTGGCGTGGCGTGTTTGAATCGCAAATTGTGTAGCAGTCGCCCTCTTCGTTAAAGTAACCGAATTTTTTTGAAGTGTTGTAATAGTCGTCAAAATCGGGGTAAAGCGACCTTACATCGATTGAGTATGTTCTTTCTTTTTTCATACCAAAAATCCTCTTTTTTTAAGATAACTTCATTATAGAATGTAAGCAGTTACAAGTCAAGAGAAATGAGAGGATAATTGTAATTTTTTTAATTTTTTTAAATTTTGGCAATTATCCCGCAACACTCACTCGCTTTTTGTCGCTTCATCTGCCACCGGCAGCGCTCCAAACGCTCCCTCACGCGACGGACCGTCGCTTCAAGTTCGAGTCTTTCTTGTTTTACAACTAAAAAACCTCAAACCAAAGAATTGGTTTGAGGTTTTTTAGCGCAGAAGGAGAGACTCGCCCGTGATGCTTATGCGCATCACGGCACGCACGCGGACACCAAAACAGTTCCCCGAACTGTTTTTATTGCTTCGCAATTGTCCTGTTCGAGTCTCTCGGAATTTACAACTAAAAATACCCAAATCGAAAAATCGATTTGGGTATTTTTGGCGCAGAAGGAGAGACTCGAACTCTCGCGACGGTGTTATCCGCCCTACTCCCTTAGCAGGGGAGCCTCGTCACCAACTTGAGTACTTCTGCATTTGGTAACTTTTTCAGTTTATAAAAGTCGAGCCTGACAAATTATATTTATCAGGCTCTAATGGCGGAGAGGATGGGATTCGAACCCATGTGCCTTTTGGGCAAACGGTTTTCAAGACCGCCTCGTTATGACCACTTCGATACCTCTCCAAATTTAAGTGCCTAAATATTTTAACACAATTGATTTTGTTTGTCAACTGTTTTTTTGAAAAAAATTCGAGTAAATTGTCGCAACAAAGCCCTCTTAAATTTTCATTTAAGAGGGCTTATATTTAAAAAACTCCATTATTAATAATTTTATTCAATTTTTCCTTGTTTTTTTGCTTCTTCAACGACTTTTTCGGCTACCATAGGAGGCGCTTCTTCATAACGCTCAAATTCAAGAGTAAATGAGCCTCTGCCACCTGTTACTGAGCGCAAAACTGTTGAAAAGTCGGAAGTTTCAGCAATAGGAACTTCAGCAACAATTTCCTGCTCTTTATCTTCAAGCGGATTCATTCCCAAAATTCTGCCACGGCGTTTATTAATATCACCGATAATATCACCCATGTAATCATCAGGAACAATTGCTTTTAATGTGCCGACAGGCTCGAGCAAAACAGGATTTGCTTGTGTAAGACCTGCTTTATAAGCGACAGCGGCAGCGGTTTTAAACGCCATTTCCGAAGAGTCAACAGGGTGATAAGAGCCGTCAACCAAAGTTGCTTTAAGACCTACAACAGGGTAACCTGCTAAAACGCCTTTTTTAATTGAATCTTGCAAGCCTTTTTCAACCGCAGGGAAGTAGTTTTTAGGAACAGCGCCACCAAAGATTTTTTCTTCAAATACAAGACCTTCGCTGTCAACAGGCTCAAACTCAATCCAAACATCGCCGAACTGACCGTGACCGCCCGATTGTTTTTTATGTCTGCCTTGAACTTTAACTTTTTTCTTAATTGTTTCTCTGTAAGCAACTTTCGGCGGTGCCAAAACAACATCAACACCGAATTTTGTTTTCAAAACCGAAACAACAACATCAAGACTTTGTTCGCCGAGTCCTGAAATAATTTGCTCGTGAGTTTCTTTGTTCTGATAAAATTCAATCGAAGGATTTTCTTCGCAAATTCTAACCATTGCTTGCGCAATTTTATCTTCATCACCTTTATTAACCGGTGAAATTGCCATTGAAATTGAGGCTTTCGGGAAATCAACGCCTAAAAGTGTAACAGGATTTTTCACATCGCAAAGCGTATCGCCTGTTTTAGCAAAATTAAGTTTTGCAACTGCGCCGATATCACCGGCAATAACTTGTGCAGTATCGGTTTGTTTTGCGCCGTTTACAAACATTAATTTGCCAACTTTTTCGGTTTCGCCTGTTCTTGGGTTAAGCACGGTATCGCCTGATTTTAAAACGCCCGAAATTACTTTGAAATAAGACATTTTACCGATAAACGGGTCAGCGACTGTTTTGAAAACAGTTGCAGCAAGCGGTGCATTTTTATCGCAAGGAACATCAACTGCTTCGCCCTCTTTATTAACGCCGGTTTCACCGCCGACTTCAGTAGCGGAAGGCAAAATTTTAACCAAAGCGTTAAGTAAAAGGTTAATACCCTCAAGCGTTTGAGCAGCGCCACAGTAAACAGGGGTAATTTCACCTGTTTTAACGCCCTCTTTAAGTCCTGCAAAGAGTTCATCTTCGGTAAATGGTTCGCCAGAGAAATATTTATCCATCATTTCTTCATTAAGCGAAGCAACCGACTCACAAAGCAAACCGTACATTTTTTCATATCTGTCTTTTGCTTCTTCCGGCATATCAATTTCAATAGGATTGCCGTTTTCATATTTCCAAGTTCTGCCTGTTACAACGTTAATATAACATTCAACTTTGCGGTCAGAAGCATAAGGAATAATTACAGGCATTACTTTGCTGCCGTAAACAACACGCAAATTTGCGATAACATCTTTACAGTTAGCGTGCTCCGAATTTGCTTTTGTAACAAAAAAGATTTTTGAAAGACCATATTTTGAACAAGCCTTATAAGCCTTTTGCGAGCCAACATTAAGTCCGGATTTCGCCGAAAGAACTATAATTGCGTTTTTAGCCGCTCTCATAGCCTCTGCCGAGCCGTTTGCAAAGTCGAAAAGGCCGGGAGCATCGATAAGGTTTATTTTTGTATCACGCCATTCAAGCGAAGAAACTGCAGAAAAAACCGAAACTTTTCTTTTCTTCTCTTCAGCGTCAAAATCCATTGTTGTGTTGCCTTCTTCAACTTTGCCGTGTCTGTCAGTAGCGCCTGCTGTAAAAAGCATTGCTTCTGCGAGCGATGTTTTACCGCAAGAACCGTGACCTAATAAGGCAACATTTTTTATGTCTTTGGTATCATATTCTTTCATTAATAAAAACACTCCTTTGTGTGATTGATATTTCTATTTTAACACTATTGAAGAATAAAATCAAGTAAAAATTGTAAATTACAATAAAAATTTGTTTAACATTTTTGTATAATTTGCACAAAGATGTAAAAAACAGGATTATTTATTGACCTATTTAAAAAAAGATTATATAATTAAGGTATATTTATTATATGAAAAAAATTTAAGAGGTAATTATGAGAATTTCAACAAAAAGTATAAACCAAAGAATTAAAAGCGACCTTTGCGATTTTATCGAAAAAAGCGACCGTTTGTATTATAAAACGATAAAACAAACGGCTGACACTATCGCCGCCGAAAGCGAAAATTCACCTATTATTCTGCTTTCAGGTCCTTCGGGTTCAGGCAAAACCACAACCGCTTTGACTTTGGAGAGTATTCTTGATAAAGCGGGTTATCAAACCCACACAATTTCAATGGATAACTACTTTTTACCTATTACTAATGAAGACAGAATTAAAGTTGAAAACGGCGAACTCGACCTTGAATCGCCAACAAGGGTTGATACTGATTTGCTTAATTCACAATTGCAAGATATGTTTGAGGGCAAGCGAGTAGAACTGCCAAAATTTAATTTTAAAAGCGAGCAACGTGAAAAGTCGGGCGTTTTTATCGAGCGAAAGGCAAACGAACTTGTTTTGCTTGAGGGTATTCACGCTTTAAATCCTGATGTGGTGCAAATTGATGACGATTTTACATTTACAATGTATGTCAGCGTAAGAACGAGAATAAGAAGCGGTGAGTGCCTTTTGCACCCCTCACTAATTCGTTTGCTTCGCAGAATGATAAGAGATAAAAACTTTCGTTCAAGAGAGATAAAAAGCACACTTGAAATGTTTGACAGCGTGCAAACAGGCGAGCAAAAATATATTGCGCCTTACAAATACAGGGCTGATTTTGATATTGATACCTTTTTTGCTTATGAAATGTCGGTTTATAAAAAGTTTTTGTATAAAGACCTTAAAAAACTTTCGGGCGATAAGCGTATTGACGATATTTTAAGCGTAATGAACGAGATTGAAACAATTGAAAAAGAAAAAATTCAAAAAAATGCGTTGATTAGAGAATTTATAGGAGACAGCGCATTTCATTATTAAAAAGGAAAAACAATGGACGAAACTTTCGGACTTATTGAAACGGTTGAAAAAGCAGCGCAAATTTATATGCTAACTGCGCATTTACCGAGAATTAATACAATTACCGATGCACAAATGGTTGAGTTGGCTGAATATTTCGGTGTTGGTTACAGAAAAGACTTTTTGAATATATAAGGAGAAAGGCAATGTTTTATCCGCAAAGTAAAGAAAAGTTAACGGCAAAAAGATTTAAAAATCCCGAAAACTGTTTTAGAGCAGCGCCTTTTTGGGCTTGGAACACCACGCTTGAAAAGCAAGAGTTGTTGCGACAAATAGATGTTTTTAAAGAAATGGGATTTGGCGGATTTCATATTCACTCACGAGTGGGCATGGCAACGCCTTACCTTTCAAAAGAATTTTTCGACCTTGTAAAAGATTGCAACGAAAAAGGAAAGCAAAACAATATGCTTACCTATCTTTATGACGAGGACCGCTGGCCTTCGGGTTTTGCGGGCGGTTTTGTTACAAAACACGAAGAATTCAGACAGGTTTATTTAAGATTTCAAACCGAAGAAATTACTTATGACAGAGCAAAACTTTTAGCGGTTTACGATATAAATGTAAACGAAAACGGCGTTGCGGAATATAAAATAATTTCTAAAGAAAACAAGGCGCAACACCAAAAATGGTACGCTTATATTGACAAAGAGCCGGGGCAAAACGCTTGGTTTAACAACCAATGCTATGTTGATGTGCTGAACCCTAAAGCGACCGATGAGTTTTTAAAAGTCACTCACAAGGCTTATAAAAAGTATTTGGGCGAAGAGTTTAAAAAATCAGTTCCGTCAATTTTTACCGATGAACCGCAATATACTCATATAAATGTTTATGAAACAAACGATAATTTTATGTTGCCTTGGACACCTAAGTTTTGCGAAATTTACAAAGAGCAATACGGCGAAGATGTGGCAGAAAAATTACCTGAAATCTTTTTTGAAACAAAAGGCGGTTATTCAAAAACAAGATATAATTTTTATGAACTTATTTCAAAACTTTTTGCTGAAAATTATTTTGATAAATACGGTAATTGGTGCGATAAAAACGGCATTGCAATGACAGGGCATATTTTGGGCGAAGGCAGTCTTTATTCGCAGAGTGTCAGCGTTGGCGATGCTATGCGAAACTACCTTGCTTTTACAATGCCGGGTGTTGATATGCTTATGAATTCTCACGAGTTTGTTACTGTAAAACAGGCGGTTTCGGTTGCTCGCCAAAAAGGAGCCGAAGGCGTTTTATGCGAACTTGACGGCGTAACAAATTGGGATTTTGATTTTAGAGGGCACAAAATGCACGGCGACTGGCAGGCATCTCTCGGTGTAACGCTTAGAGTACCGCATTTGTCGTTAGTTTCAATGTTAGGCGAAGCAAAAAGAGATTACCCTGCGACAATAAACTATCAAGTGCCTTGGTATAAAAAATACCATTTAATTGAAGATTATTTTGCAAGAGTTAACACCGTTTTAACAAGAGGTAAAGCCGAATGTAAAGTTGCGGTGTTGCACCCTATTCGCAATTTGTGGTTGACACTCGGTCAAAAAGATTTCACCGAGAAAAAGGTTGAAAGCATAAATAAAAGTTTTGGATTTTTAACAGAAAAGCTTGTCAAAAACCATGTTGATTTTGACTTTTTAAGCGAAAGCAATTTTGAAAAGCAAAATGTTCATTTTCAAAACGGTAAATTAATTGTTGACAAAGCGGAATATGATATTTTGATAATTCCGCCAATGTTGACATTAAAATCAACCACAGTTGATTTGCTTAAAACGGTTAAAGAGCAAAAAGCGAGAGTTGTCGCTTTCGGCAATTCACCGAAATATATGGACGGCAAACCCTCAATTGTGCCTAATGAAGTTTTCAGACTTTTGGAAACAAAACCTTACAGCATTGAAAGCGTAATAGGTACAATTGATGAATACCGCAGTTTTGAAATAGTTGAAAACGGCTCTCGCAGTAACGATTATTGCGCTCAAATGAGAATAGACGGCCTTGATAAATGGCTGTTTATTGCAAAAGCGAGCGAGCCTGACAGAAAAGATGTAAGCGAGCATAATATTACAATTAATATAAACGGTGATTATGTTGTAAGCGGTTATAATTGCGAAAACGGCGAAATTTACAATGTTGATGCAGTTAGCGAAAACGGCTTTACAACGGTTAATCTTGATGTTTTTGCACACGACAGCGTAATGTTTAAACTTTCAAACAAAAAAGAAGAAAATGCAACTAAAATGGAGCAAAATGTCGTTTCAAATTTAAGTGAAATTGAAAATGAAGTCGATTATTCATTAGCGGAAGAAAATGTTTATTTAATCGATAAAGCGCAGTTTAGTTTTGACGGCGGTGAATTTGAAACACAAGAAGACATTTTGCGAAAAGATAATGAACTGCGAGAAAGAATTGCGCTTCGTACTCGTGGCGAGGGAATTGAACAGCCTTGGGTTAATAAAGAAAAACCCGAAAATGCACACAAAATCAAACTAAAACACGAGTTTTCAAGCAAAATTCGTTATAAAAACGCTTTTCTTGCGCTTGAAAACGCAAAAGATTGTGTTATAACTTTCAACGGCAAAACAGTTTTAAACGAAGTTGTCGGCTACTATGTTGACAAATGTATTGATAAAGTATTGCTCGGCACAATTAAAAAAGGCGTTAACACTCTTGAAGTTGAAATGCCTTTCGGTGAAACAACCAATACCGAAAATATGTATATTTTAGGCGATTTCGGCGTTTTTGACAGCGTTTCACCTTATATTGATAAACTGCCTAAAAAATTGCATTTTGGCGATTTGGCTGAACAAGGGCTTTTGTTCTATGGCGGAAATGTTGATTATATTTTGCCTGAAATCAGCGCTGAAAAAATATTTGTTCCTTATTATAAAGGTGCGTTGATTGAAGTTTTGTCGAAAGGCGAGAGTTTAGGCGAAATAATTTATGCGCCTTACACTTTCAACATTGCAAATAAGAAAAATATTACTCTTCGCCTTTACGGCACAAGAATAAATACATTCGGTCAACTTCACAATGTTCTGCACGATAAATTCGGCTGGTTCGGTCCTTTCTCTTGGCGAACCGCAGGTGATGAGTGGACGAATGAATATCTTTCTTGGGAACAGGGCATTTTACTGCCACCTAAAACCGATAACCTGTCGGTAGAGTCGGGCGAGTAACACTTAAAACAACCCCTATTCTCGCTTTGGTAGAACTTAAAAATCTTCGGTAGAATTTAATTCAATCAAATTTTAAACAAAAATTATACGCTCGAAAACCGCATAAATAAAGCTTTTAAAGCCACTCTACTGTCAGTAGAGTGGCTTTTTGCTTGGTAGAGAGAGGTTTTTGAGAGTAGAAAACACAAGGGTTAAAAGTAGGTTGAATAAAGCAAATTAGTATGATAATATTTTATGGGTTTAAAATTATTATATTTTAAAGAAAGTGAGATTTTGATTATGATTAGTTTATTCACCGATTCGGCAGCGAATTTACCTAATGAATTAATTGAAAAGTATAACATAAATGTGGTTTCGTTTACTTACTCGGTAAACGGAAGCGAAGAAGTTAAACTTGCGGTAAATTTTGACGGAAAAGAGTTTTATAACGCTATGCGAGGTGGAGCGCAAATAAAAACTTCAATGATAAACATTGCAAAATTCTCCGAAAGTTTTGAAAAAGCATTGCAACAAGGCAACGATGTTTTGTATGTAGGTCTTTCAGGCGGTGTCAGCGGAACCGCAAATGCGGCTAAAATTGCAGCGCAAGAACTTAAAGCAAAATACCCTGACCAAAAAATTTGCGTTATTGATTCGCTCGGCGCTTCGCTTGGCGAAGGAATGATGGTTATAAAAGCGGCAAAAGCCATTAAAAAAGGTTTGGAAATTGAAAAAGTTGTCGAAAAAGTTAAAAAAGCAATACCGGTATTGTGCCAATGCTTAACTGTTGACGACTTAAAATACCTTAAAAGCACAGGCAGAGTTTCGGGTGCAGCAGCGTTTGTAGGCGGTTTGCTCGGCATTAAACCCTTGCTTATCGGCAACGAATGTGGTAAAATAGTTATGTATGACAAAACAAGGGGCGCAAAAAATGCGTTAGAAGCGCTCGCACAGCGTTATGCAAGCTTTGTTACTGATAAAACAAAAGATATCGGCATTGCTCACGCTGATAATTTAAGCGGCGTTGAATACTTGTTGGAAAAATTAAAGGAAAAAGGTTTTTGCGGTAAAAGTTTAACCGTCTGCTACGAGCCTGTTACAGGTTCTCATGTCGGACCGGGAACAATCGCTTTGTTCTTTTACGGTAAAGGCCGAGTTTAAAGGACTTTATGAAAAAGGAAAAAAGGGTAATTTATTATAACGACGAATTAAAAGACGATTTTGCAGGGGTAAGCAAACCCGATATTGATATTGCCGAAGATTTTAAGTTTATTAACAACAACATTTTTTGGCGTATTCTTTCTTTTATTGCTTACAGAATTATAATGAAACCGTTTGCTTTTATTTATTGCAAACTTAAATTTCATTTAAAAATAGTTGATAATACTACTAAAAAAATTCAAGGCGGTTGTTTTTTATATTGCAATCACACCCTTTTGGCAGGCGATGCCTTTATTCCGAATGTAATTAAGTTTTTTAAAAAAGTTTATGTTATTGTAAACCCTGAAAATATTGCATCATCAGGCACTAAAAACTTTATTTTAATGAACGGCGCAATACCTATTCCAAAGGCAATAAAGCCTTTTAAAAACTTTTTAAAAGCGATTGAACAACGTATTTTAAAAGGCGGTATGATAACACTTTACCCTGAGGCGCACATTTGGCCTTATTACACAGGAATTCGACATTTTAAAAGCGTTTCTTTCAAATTTCCCGTAAAATTTAATAAGCCGATTTTTGTTTCAACAACCACTTTTCAAAAGAAAAAGTTAGGCAAAACACCAAAAGTTACGGTTTATTTGGAAGGTCCGTTTTATGCTGATAAAGATTTGTCGGCAAAAGAAAATGCCGAAAAACTTTGCGAAAAAGCTTATAATACAATGCTTAGGAATTCAAAAAACAGTACATATGAGCATATCATTTATAAAAAGGGGGCTGAATAAATGATTTCGGTTATGTATGCAGGAAACGATAAAATGTTTGACGGAATATTAATTTCGGCTCTTTCGACAATTAAGCACAACAAGTGCCCGTTTAATGTTTATATTTTGACAATGAAATATGAAGACTTTTCGCCTTTTAGCGAAAGTCAGCGCGCTTTTATTGAAAAAATTTATCAAAGTGCAAACAAGAAAAGTAAAGTTTTTATTATTGATGTTAAAGAGCATTTTTTGAAACATTTATCAAATTCTGCCAACGCAAAAACCGATTATACCCCCTATTCGTTTTTGCGACTTTTTGCCGACAGGCTTGATTTGCCCGAAAAGGTGCTTTATCTCGATACCGATACCGTTGTAAACGGCGATTTATCAGAACTTTTTAATACCGACTTAAAAGGTTTTGAATACGGTGCGGTTTTAGATTATTACGGCAAATATTTTATGGGTTATCATTATATAAATTCGGGCGTTATGTTGTTAAATTTGCCCGAAATCAGAAAAACAGGGCTTTTTGAAAAAGCGGTTAAACTTTGCGCCGAAAAGCGCTTGTTTTTGCCCGACCAAACCGCAATTCACAGGCTTACAACAAACAAACTTATTTTGCCAAGAAAATTTAACGAGCAAAAAGATTATAATTCAGACGATACGGTTATTCAGCATTTTACAAAAACAATTCTTTGGTTGCCTTATTTTCACACAAGAAATATTAAACCTTGGAATACTGCTTTGGTAAAGGAATTTTTAACCGATAAATATAACGATATTCTAAACGAATATGAACTTCAAAAATTTAAGTTTGAGGAGAAAAATATGAACAAAAATGATAAAATAACGGTGTTTTACGCTTGCGACAACGAATATATTCCGTATCTTGCGGTTTCGCTTCACTCGCTTATTGAAAATTCCGATAAAAATAAACACTATGAAATTGTAATTTTGCAAAACGAAATTTCTGAAAAAAATCAAAAAATTATTTCTGATTTTGCAACTGACAATGTAAAAATCAAGTTTAAAGATGTTTCAAATCGCTTGAAAACAATAGCCGATAAACTCTCACTTCGTGATTATTACAGCCTTTCGATTTATTTTAGAATATTTATTCCTGAAATGTTCTCAAACATTGATAAAGCGGTTTATATCGATTGCGACACAGTTGTGCTTTCTGATATTGCCGAACTTTACCACACAAATCTTGAAGGCAATTTAGTTGCAGCTGCTACCGATATGGTGGTTATTAGCGATGACACTTTTGTTGACTATGTTGAAAACGCTGTCGGCGTTGAAGATTCTAAAAAATACTTCAATTCCGGCGTTATGGTAATGAATTTGGAGGCTATGCGAAACGAAGATTTATTAGGCAACTTTACTTATTTGCTTAATACTTATGAGTTTGAAACAGTTGCGCCCGACCAAGACTATTTGAATGTAATTTGCAGAAACAGAGTTAAATATATTAGCAAAAGCTGGAACAAAATGTCGATTGATTCTACCAATCCCGATAACATTAACCTTGTTCATTATAATATGTATTTTAAACCTTGGTTTTATGACGATGTTCTTTATAAAGAATACTTTTGGGAATATGCCAAAGGAACACCGTTTTATAAAATGTTAAAAATGCAACTTGAAAATTTCGGCGAAGAGGGTAAAAAAGCGAACGAAGAGGCAAGCAAATTTTTACGCCAAACCGCTAAAAGAATTACCGATTCGCCAAATAATTTTAATAAAATCCTTTTTGAAAAGGAAGCTGTGGTATGAAGCAAAACCAAACTCTTTCGCCCGATAGGGTAAAAGTTTTAGAAAGAATAAGCGAGTTTGAGAAAAAAGGCGGAGAATATTTTTTTGAAAATGTTGAAGACGACCCGCCATCAAAAACGCTAAAACCCGAAGATGTCGACTATTTGCACAAAAGTCTGAAATTCAAAATTAACGGCTTTTTGTGCCGAAGCATTGAAAAAATCGGCAAACCTTTTGTAAAAAAGAAATATGCGATTGAAGTAATCGGCAGCGAAAATTTAAAAGATATTAAAGGCGGTGCGGTGTTTACCAGTAACCATTTTGCAATGCTTGAAAATGTCGCTGTAAATATCGCCTCGAGCGCAGCAAAGGGCAAACACCGCTTTTACAAAATTGTTCGAGAGGGCAACTATTTTATGCCGGGCATAATCGGCTGGTTGCTGAAATATTGCGATACAATGCCTCTTTCATCAAGCCTTGATACAATGAAATTGCTTGATAAAGCGATTGCAAAAATCCTCAAAAACGGCGATTTTATTTTAATTTACCCCGAAAAATCAATGTGGTGGAATTATCAAAAGCCACGCCCTTATAAAATAGGCGCATTTCGCTATGCTGCGAAAAACAATGTGCCGGTTGTGCCTTGTTTTATAACCTTGCACAAAAAGCAAGAGGGCAAAGAAATGTTGCCCGACAATGTAAAATATAATGTGCATATTATGCCACCGATTTATCCCGATGAAAATTTGAATGTAAAGGCAAACGCTGTGGCAATGCTTGAAAAAAACGCAACCCTTACCAAAGAGCTTTACGAACAAGTTTATAACAAAAAATTAGAGTATTAAAAAACGAGAAACAAAAAGTTTCTCGTTTTTAAATTTTATTATTATTTTTTTGTGGTGCAGATAAATCAAATCCGCAGTTTTGACAAAATTTATAATTAGTTTTAATTTCATTATTACAGTTAGGGCAGGTTTTTATTTGCATAACAGATTTGCCACAATTTCCACAAAATTTTGTATTTTGTTCCAATTCTTCGCCGCAATTTCTGCAAATATAAATCTTTTGTTTTTGAATAGTTTTAGGACTGCTTTTCCTTATTTTTAAAGCAATACCTGTTGCTAATAGAATTATACCAATGATTGCAATAAGAATACCGAATGTAACAAAATTATCACCTGTTCCTGTTTTTCCACTTTCAAAAAAGCTGTCTATTTGCGATGAAACATCGTTATTCATTGAATTACCTATAACAACCAAAACAAATCCGACAAGTGTTAAAAAACTACCTAATCCAATCATAAAGCTTTCTCCTAAATCGTTCTTCTCAACAGGTGCTTGAAAAAATGCCATTAAATAAATAGTAGTTAGAAATAAAACAAATCCAATTACATATAACAAATTAAAAAGTGTAAATATTCCTACGGGAAAAAGTGTAAATATTCCTACGGGTAAGTATTCAAAGATTGAATAAAGTTCATCTAATAAATAAAAACCGATAGAAGCAAAAAGAATAATTGTTGTTATAATATCTATTGACATATTTAGTTTTTTAAATAATGAAATAGAAAATATTATTATTAAAATCGTTTCAAAAACATGCTCATTAAATGAATTAGCAAAACCCTGAATAAAAATATAAAAAAACATATTTACAAAAATACTAATAATTCCTAAAATTTTAAACTTGTTTTTATGATAAAAAAACAGAGTGTAAAACAAAAATAATATTAGAAAAAATAATTTTATAAAATAATAAAAGCTATCTTCAGAACATATTGTCCAAAAAATATTTGAGATTATCATAAAAACACAAGAAGTTATTGCAAAAATATTTATTGTGATTCTTCGTTTTCTTATAATGCTTTCCATAATATTCCCCCTTAAACTAACTGCTTATAACACCATTATAGTACAAATTTTTACTATTGTCAATAGTAAATTTATTTACTAAATTAGTTAGTAAAAATATATACTTGTTATAATAGTTTTGGTGATAATATGAAATACATCAAAATTATTAAAGATTTGCGAGAAGACAACGATTTAACGCAACAACAAGTTGCAGATTTTCTTGGCACTTCGCAAACAATGTATGCCCGTTATGAGCGTGGCGCAAACGAATTACCGATAAGACATTTATTGAAATTATGTAAATTATATAATGTAACAGCCGACCATATTTTAGGAATTGATTAAAAACTCGTTGAATGTGTGATTCAGCGAGTTTTTTATTTTTATAAAACTTCGTAGGGCGGTGCCTTGGTGCCGCCGGTCGAGTGCCTCGACTCTCTCCTCTTCGGCATAAAGTCCGATTTTTATAAACGCATTGTGTCGCCTCAGGGGTTAAAGTTTTGCTGAAATTATATAATTCTGCAATACGGCGGCACCAAGGCACCGCCCTACAAGATATTTATATGTTTTCAGCATAAATTCACCAAGAAAAAACAAAAAATGCCTTAAAAAGCAAACAAATGTTTGCTTTTTTGAAAGTTTTGTGTTATACTGAAAAAAACAAGCGCAAAAAGGGGGCATTTTATGCTTAACGAATCACAACAAAAAGTGTTTGATTTTTTGCAAAAAAGAATAAATGATTCACTACCCCCTACGGTTAGGGAAATATGCGAGGAAACAGGGCTTCGCTCAACTTCGAGCGTTCACGCAATTTTGAAAAAATTGGAGGAAATGGGGCTGATTATTCGTAATCCTAATAACTCTCGTTCAATTCAAATTGCCGGTGTTACAAGCGCTTTGCAAATCCCTGTTTTAGGTCGTGTTCAAGCAGGAATGCCGACAACAGCGGTTGAAGATATTGAGTGCTATGTGCCTTTTTCGCCTGAATCTATGGCGAGCGATAAAGAATATTTTGCGCTTCGTGTTCGCGGCGAAAGTATGATTAATGCAGGCATTTTTGAGGGCGATATTTTGATTTGCGAACGCACCCCGGTAGCCTTGGAGGGCGAGATTGTCGTTGCACTAATTGATGGCGAAGATACAACGGTAAAAAGGTTTTACCGTTTCGGCCACGGTTTTTGTTTCAAACCTGAAAATGACGATTTTGACCCGATTTATACCAACGACGCCGTTATCTTAGGCAAAGTCGTCGCATTAACAAGAAATTATTAGGAATGAATTTAATTATGATTGTGAGGAAAGCACAAGTATGAAAAATTTGAGATGTTATTATTCCGCTTCGATCAAAGATTTTTTAAGACAATCAAGTGATGAAATACTTGGAATTATTCATAAGAATAACATTTCTGCTGATACAAACATTTTTCAAAGTAATACTTGGGAAGAAGAAATTTCTATACTTAAAACGCAATTTAGTCAGTTTGATGAAGGAAGAGTGCTTTTTGAATATACTATTCCGCGTATGGGTAAACGAGTAGATGTGGTTTTGTTTCACAAAAACATTGTTTTTCTGCTTGAATTTAAATGTGGCGATAATGAATATAGAGCCTCAACTTATGACCAAGTATATGATTATGCGCTTGACCTCCGCAATTTTCAAAAAGAAAGCCATAACAAATTACTCGTACCTATTATTGTTTCAACAAATGCCGAGACTGTGCCTTTTAGTATTAAAGAGGTTAACCATATAATTGAGCCTTTAAAATGCAATGCTAATAATATAAAAGAAGCAATTAAAATTGTTGAAAGTCGTTATGATGAACCTGAATTTGACTATTTGTTATGGGAGAATTCAGAATATTTGCCGACGCCTACCATTATTGAGGCGGCGCAAGCCTTGTATCAAGGACATAATGTGCATGATATTACTCGTAGTGACGCAGGCGCAGAAAATCTTACAATTACAACTAATGAAATTAATAAAATTATAGAATATAGTAAACAAAATAGTCAAAAATCTATTTGCTTTGTTACAGGTGTTCCTGGCGCTGGCAAAACTTTGGTTGGTCTTAATATTGCAATTGAGCGTTCAGATGCATTAGCAGGAGAGCATGCGGTTTTTCTTTCTGGGAATTACCCGCTTGTAACTGTTTTACAAGAGGCGTTAGCACGTGATAAAGTTTCACAAGGCAATGAAAGCGGCAATAAGATTTCAAAAGGTGATGCGCTTCGTGAAACAAGTGCTTTTATTCAAATTATTCATAAATACCGTGATTCGTTTGTAGATAATGAAAACAAACCAGCAGAAAGAGTGGCTATTTTTGACGAAGCACAACGCGCTTGGACAAAAGCACAGATTTCGCAATTTATGAAAACTAAAAAAGGAATTTTGAATTTTGATTATAGTGAGCCAGAGTTTCTTATAAGCACAATGGACAGGCATGAAGATTGGGCTGTTGTTATTTGTCTTGTTGGCGGCGGACAAGAGATTAATAGCGGTGAAGCAGGCTTGCCAGAATGGTTTGATTCTCTTCGTCGTTCTTTCCCAGAATGGCATGTTTATGTTACGCCGCAACTTAATGATACAGAATATCGTCGTGACTGCGAATGGTGCGAAATGATTGATGAACTTAATGTTTATGAAAATAGTGATTTACATTTGGCAACCTCTGTACGTTCTTTTAGAACGCCTGATTTAGCGGCGTTTGTTAAAGCAGTTCTCGATATTGAAAAAGAAAAAGCCAAAGCGCTTTTTGAGCAAATAAAAGAGAAATACCCCATTATGCTTACACGTGATTTATCAAAAGCAAAAACATGGGTAAAATCTCAATGTCAAGGAACAACGCGTTATGGTTTAGTTGCTGCTAGTGGCGCTTTACGATTAAAACCAGAAGGAATTTTTGTTAAAAATGAAATTAGCATTGCAAATTGGTTTTTAAATGGCAAAGATGATGTGCGTTCAAGTTACATGTTAGAAGATGTTGTTACTGAATTTGATATTCAAGGATTAGAATTGGATTATACATTAGTTGCTTGGGACGGTGATTTTAGATTTGTTGATGGAGAGTGGACATACAATAGATTTAGTGGCAGCAAATGGCAAACTATTCGAAATCCTGAAAACATTTTATATCTTAAAAACGCATATCGTGTTTTGCTCACACGAGCAAGACAGGGAATGGTAATTTTTATTCCAAAAGGTAGCGATTTTGATAGCACAAGAGAACGTAAGTATTACGACGGTACATATAATTATTTAAAAGAAATTGGATTAAAGGAAATATAGTTATTTCAACTCCTCTTTTCAAGCATAAAAAACAGCCGATAACCTCGGCTGTATTTTTTATTTACAATTACTTATATATGTGATATACTAAAATCAGTATAACCTATATTTTTTGAAAGGATTTGAGAATATGAAAAAAGCTATATCAGCTATTTTATCTCTTGTCATGGTGCTTTCCGTTTGCGCATCTTTTAACGCCTACGCCGAAGCTGCCGATTACGGTGAAACCCCGGGATACTATTCCGACAGTGATGCTCCAGACTATTATTATTTGAATTTAATGCATGGCAAAAAGGCAGGAGAAATCTACGGTTATTTTGAATCCGCACGGCGCATAGCTGCAAAGCTTGACGGCTGTGAAGAAATTGAAAAGGATTGCCGGCTGATGCTTGATAAAGTACATTCTGCATTCGGTATTGCAAGAGATGCCTATGACGCAATCTGCGAGGTTGAGCAGGATAAGCTTAAAATGAATATGCTTGACGAGGCGGCAAATTCGGATTGTTTGGAGATTATTGAAGGTCTCGGCTCCTCCCTCGGCGACCCATCAAGTACTGCCCGCGATTTAGATGTAATAACAGCAGCTGCAAACGTCGCAATTTCAGACGCAAAAAGTGCAATGGAAATCAAAAACCGTAAAACTGCACAGAAAGCTTTGCTTGAACTCGCCTTCGGCGAGAAATATCAGAAGAAGCTGATTATCTCATGCAACGGAATGGATTTGTTTGATAAATATAATTCGCTTGACGATTACTATGAGCGCGTTCAGGCGACAAAGAATAAAACGCAGGCTGATATTGAAAAATCAAACGCACTTGTTGACAGTTATATTGCGGAATTCTATTCGATTATTGCGCTTAAGGACTCCGCTTATGAAAAGCTTGTTCCTCTTGCTGAAAGTTTTACCGATGAAGCAAAAGTAGATTATAACATTCTTATCGACGTACTTAATAATCATAAAAATGAGCTCAGAGGCGACTTTATGATAGAGCATTTTAAATATGAGCAGGTGGATATGTCACGCTTTGACAGTATGTTAGGTGAATATTATAGAGAAAAAGGAATACTTTTTTTACAGGCAAGAGAAAATATAATGTCAACAATTATGCCGCGATTCTTCCTTTTGCCTAACAACTTTACCGCTGACGGAACAGCCCATCCGCTTGTAACGCTCGGCTACGATATGGAGGGTATTGATAAAACGCAGATTAAATATGCTCTCGGCAATATGCCTGACACTGTAACAGACGAGGCAGTAGTAGCAGACGCTTCGCTTCCTGATGAAGCATACGGAAGCGAAATTCCGACGGTTAAAAAAGAGGGAACTTATTATGTTTACTGCAGATTCCCTAACGGAGAAAGCGGAACATTTGATTTTTGCGTAAAGGTTACGGTTGCAAAGGCGACTCCCGTTCCTCCTAAACCCGTTAAAAAGGTAAATACTATTTATGCAAAGGGTAAAACTGTTAAGGTTAACAGTAACAAAAAGACGATAATTAAAAAATCCAAGGCGTTTAAAATAAAAAACGCAAAAGGTACTGTAACCTTCAAAAAGGCAAAGGGCAACAAGAAAATCACCGTAGCAAAGAACGGCAAAATCACCGTCAAGAAGGGATTGAAGAAAGGTACCTACAAAGTTAAAATCAAGGTTACCGCAGCAGGTAACTCACGATACAAAGCAGCGACTAAAACCGTAACGGTAAAGATTATAATAAGATAAGTTTAAAAAAGGCGCGGAGCAATCCGCGTCTTAATTTTTGAAAGTATCTGTTGCAATAAGGCGAATATGAAGGATTCTCAAGCATACAAAAAAACCACCCTGATGGGTGGTTTTTAAATGGCAAAGACGGGTAAAAAGGTACAAAACTATAGAAAGAACGCCTAAAAGGTACATCGTTTATCTGTTTATGCAGGGTTGACAATCAAATATTGAGACTTTTCCTATCGATTTGACAGTCCCGTTGTCAACAAGGATCGCGCCGTTCATAAAATGCGTTGCGTATACAGGCTTATGCTTTTCACGAAGAATCCGTTTGATTGATGCGTTCTGTTCCGGCGTTCCTTCATAATGAACTTCCAGATAGAAATCATCTATGAACGGGAATCCGCTGTAGTACGCAAACTCCGGATAATCCTTGTCCGGAGAAAGGTGATAGTCGCGCAGTTGGATCACCGCGCCTGCGCTGTAACCCAAAATGATACCCTCGTGATGCAGAATCGAATCATAAATCTGCATTTCACGAATCCTCTCCATCATGCGATCCGGCAGTCCGCCCGGGAAATATAGTATATCGGCATTTCGAATCTTCTGATTGGCTGTTTCCGGCGTATCGGCAAAATAGTTGATAAACTCGATTTGGCTTTCCGGTATCCCGTAATCGGCAAGTGATCCGACAATGCCGGAATAATAGCATCCATGATCCTTCTCGTATAAGGCGTTCCAATCGTCAAGGTTTTTCACACGGGTGTCACGAAACGCCAATGCAATAATCACGACCTTTTGGAATGGCCTGATGTAGTCTTTGAGCGAATCAAACAGCCACGGTGCGTTGATTTCATATCCTTCCAATAAGATATTTGTCATGCTTTCTCCTCCGAAGCCGAATGTTTTTCCGGCACACGGCTTTTCAAATCTTCTGCTTGAAAAGATTGTATCATTTTCAAACGAAAAATGCAAGAAGCCCCTTTTCCCTTGGTAGACAAAAGAGGTTTCTTTGATGGTCGAGGCGACAGGACTTGAACCTGCAAGCATAGATTTATAAATGCCTTTAAATAAAGGGGTTAGGGGTTTATGTGGTTGTTTTCGTGGTTGTTTTTGCGAAAAATCAATTAAAATTATCATCAAAAGAGTTATTGATTTTTTCGGTCATTGTTATGTTTTTATCTTTCAACATATGGTTGTAGATATTGTTAATTACTGTTTCGGAACTCCAACCGCCACGAGCCATTATGTATTTAGTCGGAATGTTAATTGAATGTAGATATGACACGCAATAATGTCTTAAATCGTGAAATCTGAAATTATTTATATTGTTTTCTTTTAAAAGCCTGTGAAACTTTTTTGTTATTGTTTCCGGTTTGTAAGGTGTGACTTTATCTACGACATTATCAAGCAACGGTTTTAGTAATTGAGGCATTTCTACTGTTCTGTAGCCGGCATAAGTTTTTGGGGGTTTTATAACCCATTCGCCGTCAGCGTTCTTTGCAAGAGATTTATTGACAGTAACCTTTAATCCGTCAATATCGTCTTTTGTTAATGCAGATATTTCACTACGGCGCAAAGGTCCGAAAACAGCTAACATTATCGGTAGTTCCATATTGGTGTTTTTGGCTGCTTGCAAAACTTGTTTGATTTCGTTCTCGGTTGGTATATAAAGAGGTTTTTTCGTTTTTTGAGGTAATGATGTATTTAATACAAAATCGGGTTTGAATACCTTTAAAACCGCCGATAATAGACCGTTTATATTTCTTACTGTTTTAGGTGAGTGGTTTAACGATTCTTTGTTTATTGAAATTTGGATTTTTTCAAGTGTTAAATCATTGAGTTTGATTTGCATTATATCTTGTAAATCTCTTTCAGCACTTCTTTTATATTCTCTTATGGTATTAGGCGATAAAACTTCGGATTTGCTCTCAATATATCTTTTATATGCTTCTGATAGAGTTATATTTTCTTCTGATAGTGTTTTTTTGCCGTTTTGCCATTCAATAGCAAGGAGTTCTGCTTGCTTTTTAGTGTCAGCGGTAAAGGATTTCTTGGCAACTGAACCATTAATGGTGGCGTATGCTTGTACTCTCCAGTTGCCTGACGGTAATTTCTTCGCTTTCGCCATAATAAAAACACCTTCCTTTTTAGGTTTTAACCGCCTCAAATTCGATACGGTTAAAAAATACTTGAAATTAGGCAAGGTGTTTGATATACTATATATGTGTAGACAACACAGTATATCGGTAACAACCTTACCGGTAGGACCTTTTACCAATTGCAGTTGGTAGAAGGTCTTTTTTTATTTTAGTTTAATAAAAAATCGGGTTGACTGCTTAATTTTTTTAAATCTTCAACGCTTTTAGTATTTGTGAGTATTTTTAATTGTTTTATTGCCATTCTATTAAGAATAATCAGCCTTTCTTCTTGGCTAATATTATTTTCAATCAAAGCGGCATTGGTGTTTTCAAGATTTGTCAACACAAGTAATTGTTCTATGGTTGCATAATCTCGCATATTACCTTTTAATTCAGGGTTTTGAGTTCGCCATTCTTTAGCAGTTAAACCGAACAAAGCAACATTTAACATATCTGCTTCATCTGCGTAAATAAATCCTTCTTGCTTTTTTGAAATAGCAGGCGGTATTAAATTGTTTTTTATTGCATCTGTATGTATTTTATAATTTGATTTTGATAAAAGCCTTTTTACATTCCAGTCTAATAATGACTTATGGCTTTCATCTTGTTTTAAACGCTGATAATCTTTTATAATATAAAGCTTAAATTCTGGTGAAATCCAAGAAGCAAATTCAAAGGCAATATCTTTATGTGCAAAAGTTCCGCCGCCGTATCTGCCGGATTTAGATTTTAATCCAATTGCGTTTGTCGATTTTATCCATTTTTGAGGTGATAATGTGAATGCGTTTGCTCCCGATTGAATTTTAAACCCCTCGAATTCGATGGGTTTAAAGTTTTTATTATTTAATTGTTCCCAAAGTCCTAAATATTCTATTGTGCTTCTTATTCTCATCCAATTTGCGATAACAATATTAGGTTCTTCAGGGTTTTTATATCTTGCAATATCGGTCAACGAGATATAGTCATCTGTATTTATATCGGATATTACAGTTATTTCTGTATCGCCTGCTTTGATTACACTTTTTAATTCATTCTTACTCATATTTAATACTCCTTATTACTCAACTTCTCTGATGATTAATTTAGGTATGCCGATAATTCTACATTCTTCAAGGTCTGAGCCTTCAATTTTGCGAGGTTTATATTCGGGGTTTAACGGTATCATTTCAAGCCAATTTTCGCCTTTAACAAATTCAACTTTTTTTAAGGTTGCACATTCACCGTCATAAATTATAGCGCCGATTTCACCCGAACGGTTAAGAGTGGATTGTTTTAGAATTAAAACTTTGTCGCCCTCTTGATACTGCGGATACATACTATCGCCTTTAACTTCTAAAACAAAATAGTCGTTCTTTGGTCTGCCTTTTAAATATGAGGTTGGTATTTCAATAGTATCGCCCGACCAATCTTCATAAGCTAAATGCTCATATCCTGCAGCAATTTCACCGATAACAGGAAAGGTAGTTGTTTCGGTTGTGGTTTTAGGGGATTTGAGTTTATTTTCATTATTAATAGGTACATCATAACCCATTAACCACGCCTCTGAAACATTTAATGCTTGAGCAATTAAAAATACTCTGTCTTGTTTTGGTTCAAACTTTCCACTTAAGTATTGACTCATAGCAGATTTTGGAATATTTGTTCGTTTACAAAGTTCGGCTTGTCTCATATTTCTAAACTCTAATGCTTCTTTAATTCTATTAGAACAATTATCTTTTGGCATATTAATCACCTCGTACCTATATATTAACATAAAAGTTTAGAAAAATCAATATTTTGTTTTTAAAAAAATAAAAAAAGTTTAGAAAAATTGAAAAAAGTACTTGACAAACAAAAAATTGTGTGATAATATAAGTTCAGAAAAATTGAACGAAAGGTGGTGAAAATATGCATTTTGATTATAATAAACTGCTTGGCAAAATGAAAGAAAAGCAGATAAATCAAGAAACATTAGCACACAAAATTAATAATTCCCCTGCAACGTTAAGCCTTAAATTAAATAACAAGGCAAGGTTTAAGCAATCAGAAATTTCTACGATTTGCGAAATTTTAGATATTTCGAGTAATGAAATAGGGGAATATTTTTTTAGTTATTAAGTTCAGAAAAACTAAACAAAAAAGCGAGGTGGAGAAAAATGTTAATTGAGTTTTGCATTTTTATCTTTTTAACAATTGTAGAAGTAATAGCAGCTTTTATTATGAAAAAAATAGCACCTGAGAGTTTCAAATGCTATTTAGTATATTTACTTTTTATTTTTTTG
>CACXOM010000016.1 GCA_902769255.1 Oscillospiraceae bacterium | reverse complement strand
CGCATATCCATTATAACACCTATTTTGAATTCTGCACTATATTTTTTGTTTTTTCTTCCTGTTTCACCCATAAAAAATATGCACCTCCAAAAGTGTCTAACTTTTGGGGTGCATATCATTAAGCAGTCTCTTTTTGTAATTTTATATTTGTTAAATGCTTTCCGATTCTCTACGCAGAGATTTTTATTTTTTAGCCCAAGTTGATGGGGTGAGTGATATTATAATTGGATAAATTTCTAATCTGCCGAGCAACATTGCAATCGACAGCGTTATTTTTGATAGCGCCGAATAAGCAAAGTAATTTGATGCAGGTCCTACATCGCCAAGACCCGGTCCTATATTGTTAAAGCAAGCAGCCGTTGCCGAAAGATTTGTTTCAATGCTGAAATCTTCAAAAGAAAGCACAAAGAAAACTAAAACAAAACAAGCCGCATAAAGTGCAAAGTATGTTGTAACGCCGTTTAATGTTAAATTATCAACCTTTTTGCCCTCAAGTCGCACATTCTCAACGCTTCTTGGGTGCAACATTCTTTTAAGCTCTCTTTTAATAATTTTTACAATCAAAACAATTCGAGCCGATTTTAGTCCGCCTGCAGTTGAACCTGCGCAACCGCCGATAAACATAAGCAACAGTAAAATTGCTTTTGAAAGTCCCGGCCATAAATTAAAATCAGCCGTTGAAAATCCTGTTGTTGATATTATCGAAGCCGACTGAAATGCAGCTTGTCTAAGAGCAGTGGAAGCATTTTCATAAATCGGATAAACATTTGCTGTAACAAGTGCAACCGCACTTGTATAAACGCCAAGGAAAAACCACATTTCACCGCTTTTAATAACAGAGCGGAATTTTCTTAAAATAAGCAAATAATAAAGGTTAAAATTCAGCGAGAACATCAGCATAAACGCTGTTATAACCCATTGCGAATAAGAGCTGTAACCGCCAAGACTTGTGTTTTTTATACCAAATCCACCGGTGCCGGCCGTGCCAAAAGAATGAATTGCGCTTTCAAACCAATTCATTTCACCGCACAGCAAGAAAATAAATTCTAACGCGGTCATTACAATGTAAATTAAATAAAGAATTTTTGCGGTATCTTTCAATCTCGGAACGAGTTTGCCGACAATCGGTCCGGGAACTTCCGCTTTCAAAATGTGCATAGAACGGTCGGTTGTTGTCGGAATTATAGCCATAATAAACACCAAAACGCCCATTCCGCCTACCCAATGGGTAAAACTTCGCCAAAACAAAATGCCTTCGCTTAAACTTTCAACATCTTTAAGTATTGAAGCACCTGTTGTGGTAAAACCGCTTACGGTTTCAAAAAATGCGTTAATATAATTAGGAATTTCACCGCTTATTGTAAAAGGCAAAGCACCAATTAACGATAATGTAAGCCAAGAAAGAGCAACAATAACAAAGCCCTCTTTTGCATAGATTATGTGATTGCTCGGCTTAAAAACAATTGTTAAGAAAAAACCGAAAACAAGCGCTATTGCAATTGAATTTAAAAAAGAAAATACACAGTCGTTTTGATAAATTATTGAAACAATCAACGGTAAAACCATTAAAGCCGCCTCAACTTTTACCATTTGACCGACCATATATAAAACCATTCTTCGATTCATTAAAAATACTCCCGTTATTTTATAATGTCAGATAAATCTCTCAATCTGTGGTCAGTAGAGCAAACAATTACCTTATCACCGTCTAAAATCACATCATCACCGTTTGGAATAATTGTTTTTCTACCCCTAATTATACCGGCAATAATAATGCCTGATTTTAACGACAATTCTTTAAGCGGAATGCTAACCTGTTTAAAATCTTCCGAAACATTAAATTCAAGCACTTCGGCATTGTCATTCATAATTTTATAAAGAGTTTCAACTTTACTGCCGAGCGAATTTTCAACCGCTCTCGCATATCTTACAAAAATATTTGAAGTAATTTTTTGCGGTGATATTATACTTTCAAGTCCGAGATTTCCTGCAATTTTAGCAAGTTCGGGACGATTAATTTTAGTTATTACTTTTGGAACGCCGATTGATGATGCAAAAAGCGACATCAAAACATTAGTTTCATCAATGCCCGTAAGCGAAACAAAAGCATCAACAGAGCTAATACCTTCTTCATAAAGCAATTCACTTGCGGTGCCGTCACCGTTTATTATGTCAGCTTTCGGCAAAACATCGCAAAGATTATGGCAAACTTCTCTGTCTTTTTCAATAATTTTGACCGAACAACCGTCTTCAATAAGCAGTTTTGCCAGATAATAAGCAATACGGCTACCGCCTAAAATCATAACGCTTTTAGCTTGTTTTTTGAAAATTCCGAGCGGTTTGAAGAATCTTTGCATTTCTTCCGGCTTTGCAACAACACCCAATCTGTCGCCACTTTGCAAAACAAAGTTACCGTCAGGAATATAAGTTTTGCCCTCACGCTCAACTGCGCAAACCAAAACTTTTGAATTATATTTATTATTCAATTCGCTTATTTGAATACTGTCCAAATGCGAGTTAGATTTTAAAAGAATTTCGACCATTTCAAAACTTCTTCTGCCGAAATTTTCTACTTTAATAGCAGAAGGGAATTTCAAAATATTAAAAAGCTCCCTTGCAGTCAATGCTTCTGGGTTAATCGAAATTGATAAATTCAAGTGATTCTTAATAAATCCTAAACTTTCATCATTATATTCAGGGTTTCTGATTCTTGCTATTGTGTGCCTTGCGCCAAGTTTTCGCGCAATGTAACAAGCGAGCATATTAAGTTCGTCAGAACCCGTAACAGCAACAAAAAGCCTTGACTTATCAATACCCGCTTCGTTCAAAATATCAACATCTGCACCGTTACCGCAAATACCCATAATATCAAAAATATTTGTAACAGCAGAAAGTTGTTCGGGGTCATTGTCAATTGCAGTAATATTATGCCCCTCTTTAATTAAATTTGAAATTATTGAACTGCCAATTTTTCCGCAGCCGGCAACTATAATATCCATAATTCACCCTCAAATAATTTATGTCAATAAAATTATAACACATTAAATAAATTTTTCAATAGAGAAATACAATTATTTTTCAAAAAAAACAGCGCAAATTTTGCAAAAAGATATTGACAAATCAAGAATTTATGATATAATTAGTTTTGCGGTTTTAAGGAGCATTAGCTCAGTTGGTTAGAGCTCCCGGCTCATAACCGGACGGTCCGGGGTTCGAGTCCCTGATGCTCCACCAACCGCATTTCAAACTAAATATAGGGGTATAGCTCAGTTGGTAGAGCAGTGGTCTCCAAAACCACGTGCCGAGGGTTCAAGTCCTTCTGCCCCTGCCAAATAAAAATCCGCTAAAACGCTTTGTTTTAGCGGATTTTTCATTTTTTATCAAATTTTAAACCTTCTTAGTTTAGCCTTGAAAACACTAAAATAGGCAAAACTTTTTTGCCTATACTTTGCCTGACATATTTTGAAAGTTTGTATATCGCGGCACAAGAAAATACGAAAAATAAAAACACCGATAACGGTGTTAAAGAGATTATAGTCACTGCTGATGACGGAACAAAGTATGTTAATGTTGATAAAACAATAGTTTCTATTAATGATACTGCAAAAGAAATTACAGGTGCATTAAAATCTATATTAAATGAAAAGTTTAATGGTTTTGTGAATGTCAAAGGTCAAAGAATTGGAATTAACAATCGAACTGTTAATGAGTGGCAACACTCTAAAAATGCAGAATCATTGTTAAAGAATAATAAACAAGCATTTACAGACAAAATGAATTCTTTTAATAATGCAGATGAAATTTTAGAAATTGCAAAGAATTATATAAACGAAGAAATCAAACATAAACGCAAAGATAATTTTAAAGAATTTGCTCGTGGTGTCGTTGATATTAAAGTCGGAAATAATGGCTATTCCGCTGATGTAATAGTAGGAACAACAAAAAACGGTGTTGCGTTACTTTATGATATTGTTAATTTAACGCAAAAAGAAATAGTGGACACTTCCACTGCGGCACAAAACCGTAGAGAGGAAACACACACTACTAATAATATACACGATAATTCTGAAAATGTCAATGGTAAATTTTCTATTGATAATAATATTGACTATGACACGCACGATTTTACCGGTGGTAAATACTCACTCGTTGGGGAAGAGAGATTTAGTTTAAGCGAACCTGTTGAAGAAACAAAAGATTTGGTGGCGGTTCATAATGTTAATGAAGAAAAACTTTTAGAAGCATTAGAATTAGGCGGAATGCCTATGCCGTCAATTGCGGTTACAAGAGTAAATAAACCCCATAATGATTTTGGCAAGATTTCGCTTATTTTTAATTCTGAAACTATTGACCCGCAAAAAAACAAAGCAAATAAAGTTTATGGCGGTGACGCTTATACTCCAATGCGACCAGAGCCTGTTTTTAAGCCGAACGAAAAAGTTATTGATAGGATAAGCAAAAAATATCAAAAACTATCTGAAAAATACGGTAGTGTTGCAAGACCGTTGTATAAATTTTCTGATGAAGATAATGCACAAATTTATCTTTCAAGAGAAAACGGCGAAAAAAACCTAATTCAAAAACTTTTGCAAGATAGAAATATGCAGGAAGTTTTCCTCGCTGATAATGGAATTATCATTGAACCGATTTATAAAGAGGAAACTAAAACATTATCTGTTGAAAATCAAAAGTTATATGATTATATTATTTCTGAACTTGAAAATGAAGCAATAAACGATTTTGGAAATAATAAAAATAATAGAAGAGAATGGTTAAAAAAACACAAAAAAGAATTTATAAACGCTTATGAAAAAGGGTTGGTTGAAACTTTAGATTTAACAGAAGAAGAGGTTAAAGATACATTAAATTCAAGTGGGGTTGCTGATTTATTATCGCGAGTTATGCGATATTATAAGAAAGGTGCAAAAAGCATAGAAACTAAACTTGATTTAGAAAAAATGAATGCCAAATTTGATGAAGTGTTTAATAAATCAAAATATCAAAAGTGGCTTGAAAATCTTTTTGGCGGTATTGAGGACGGTAAATTTTTGCGAGTTGAAAGCGTTGAAAAAGGCGGAGTTGATATTAAACTTAATAACGGTGATGTAATTGATGTTTATAACGCTGATTTTGGCAATAATTCTTTATCTGATTTAATTAATTACGGCGTGCAAATTGACGGCACCGCCGCTACCGCTAACGCATTTATTGGCGCTTTTAATGGTAGTTCTCAATCGGTTGAGAGTTACGCTTTGAATTTTAACGAGGTATATACAAAAGCCAAAAGCGGTATTAGTTTACAAGCTATTCTTTCTAACAAAGGCATTGTTTTAAATGAGAGCGCAAAAAAAGTGGCTTATAAATTGGCACAACTTAATGCAAGCGAAGAAGCAAAACAAAAAGAAAACGCCAAAAAAAGCACAAGCGAGGCTTATTTTGACGATTCTGCTATTCAAGGTATGACATTGACTAAAAAACAAAAAAATGCGGTTTTGGTTGCCGAAGTTATTTCAAAAGTTTTAAATGTTAATGTTAAGTTGTTTGTTTCCGGTGTTGATGAGCAGGGTAATAAAATCGGTGAGAACGGAAGTTATAACGCTGATACAAATACAATAAGTATTGATGTTGACGCAGGTATTAACAACATAAGCGAAAGCGGTCTTAACGGTGCTATGCTTCGCACACTCTCGCACGAATTAACACACCATTTTGAGAGTTTGCAAAAAGGCAAGACAAGTAAAGAGTATAAAGAATTTCAGCAGACTGTTTTTGAAAGCAAAGTATTTAAAAAATGGGTTAAGACTTATTCATCAATTAAAGCGGAGCAAATTGAAGGCAGTTATAATTCTTTGGACGAATACCGAGAGGCTATGGCCGAACTTTACGAAACAAAAGACAAAAGTATAATTGATTGCGAAATAACTGCTACTTTTGTTGCAGATAATTTATTTAAAGATGACTTCGGCGGTATTGGCCGTCTTGCAACTGAATTAAAAGGCACTAAAAGACAAAGATTTGTTTCATTTATGAAAAACATTTTCAAAAAGTTTAAAGGTGCTATTAGCGGTATTAACAAACTTGAAAAGAGATTTGAAAGTTTATATGGTGCAGCAAAAGAAAATGTGCAAAATAAAAACACCGATAACGGTGTTAAAAAATATGATATTGTTACACTTGAAAACGGAAAAACTTATGTTAGAGCAAGTGAAAACAGAAATGTAATAACAGGAAAAACACTTTCGGAACGCAGGGCGGATATAACAAAGTTTTTCAATAGTTTACTTGATGAAAACGGAAAACTTGATATTGAAACCGAAGAGGGCGATATTTTAACTTTAACTAAAAAAGAAACTGCTAATAAAGCAAGGGATAATTATAAAACAGTCAATGGCAAAAGAATTAAAATGTCAGATGATGAATTTTTAGTAAAGTTACACGCAGAAACACATATTGATGAACTTGCAAAAACTTCAAAAAAATTCAACAGTGCTTCGGATACAAAACAGCATAGTTTTGCAAAAGACGGATTTACATACAGAACAGCATATTTTGAAGATTATGACGGTTCATTTCATAAAATTACATTATCAATAGGAAACGACGGAAAAACAGCAACTGTTTACAATGTTGGTCAAATAAAAAAAGACAGTTTACCGTCAGAAACCAAAATTGTTTCCGTTGAGGGGTCGAAGCCCCGTGGCAAACTGTCTTATACTAATAGTATATCCGAAAATAATGAAAATGTCAATAGGAAATATTCGCTTGAAAAAACCACCGACAACAAAGCGGTAGTTGTTATTGATGAGAATATTCTTGACGGTGTTGCTAAAAAAGATTGGGTTAAAACTGTTAAAAAGGTAATTTCGGAAAAATTCTCAAACGGTATTCCGATAGGTAACAGACTTATTAAGGTTAATAAGGTCACTAAAAATGAGTTTGCAAATTCAAAATATACTCATTATTTAAAAACGACTGACGGTACAATTTATGCTGACAAATATAAATCGGCAAATAATCTTGATGAAATTGTTTTAGCGACTACAAATTACATTAATGAGGACTTAAAACACGAGAGAAAAGATAACTTTAAAGAATTTGCTCGTGGCGAAGTGTTATTAAGAGTAGGTAATAATGATTACAAGGCAAATGTTATTGTCGGCACAACAAAAGCTGATAATATGGTATTGTATGATATTATTAATTTTAAAACTACGAATTTTGATATAAAAAAAGAGGCTCTCCTGCGTACCGAAAAATCACAAAAAGTGAATTTCAGTAGAAATGCAGGTTCAGCCTCTACTAATAGTATATCCGAAAATAATGAAAATGTCAATACTCAATTTGAAGCGAGAGACACCGAATATATGCAAGCGGTTGAAAAAGGCGACACCGAAACTGCTCAAAAGTTAGTTGATGATGTTGCTATGCAATGGGGTGCTTATTCAGAGGACGGAAAGAAACCGCTTAAATTGTATCACGGTACAACAAATCAAGAAGAGACAAGAGTTTGGAATAGTAAAGCAAGAAGTTATGACACAACCTATACTCCTATCAGAGTATTCAAAAAACAATATGGTAAGCAAGTCGGTCACTTTTTTAATGATGATATTGATAATGCAGGCGGTTACGGAAGTTTTCTGTATTCGGTATATTTAAAAATTGATAATCCGCTTATTATAGATTGTAACGGTCAAAATTACGGTGCTATTTCTTTTGACGGCAAAGAAATGGATACATACGAATGGGCTGATTATGCTAAAAAGAAACGGTATGACGGAGTAATATTCAAAAACATTTCCGATGGTGTTGACTATAACGCTTTATCAAAATTGACTACCGATTATGTTGTGTTTTATCCTAATCAAATCAAATCTGCTGACCCTGTAACTTATGACGATAACGGAAATGTTATACCGTTATCTGAAAGGTTTAAGGAAGATAATGCTGATATTAGGTATTCACTTGAAAAGGGTAGGGATTATTTTGATATTGATGAGAATGATGAAGTAACATATATTCCGAAATAGCAGATAAGCAATAAAAAAGAATATGGTGTAATTGACAAGCAACAAGTGCAGGCGAAGGCTCAAATCATTATCTCATCTTCCCTTTTGAGAAGATTTTTTGATAATGGCAGTTTACTTTTCTATTTCTTTTGCTTTTTTAAGGGATTTTGGGCCAAAATACCCATCTGGCTCAAGGCCGTATTTGCGTTGAAACTCTTTTACTGCGCTTTCGGTTTTTTTACCGAATTTTCCGTCAATTTTCAAGTTTTCATTTTCAGCCCAATTTAAAAACTTTTGAAGCAATTTAACATTTTCACCGCTATCCCCTATTTTCAATGACCCCGTTTTTGACAAACTCGGCAATTTGCCCGAGTATTTTTTCTTTGTTATTTTGATAGGTTTAAAAAGATAATCCATATCAACATCGCCTGCAATTCCCTCTACCCTGCCTGTATCGGAATACTGCCACATATAATAATCACCCTTATAGGTGCATTTTTTGCCATATTGCGCAACCCAACGGTATTTATTGTACCATTCATCAGTAAGTTTTGTTGTAAACCAATATTTATTCGCATAAACACCGAATTTATAACCAGAAGCTGTGATATAAGAGCAAAACTCTTTTGCTATTTTTAAAATTTTTGCGTTACTGCACTTCCCTGTTGTCCCCTCGTCCTCCAAATCGTAAAAAACGGGCAAACTCAAACTCAAACCTTTAATTAGCCTTAAAGTATGCAACGCTTCTGATTTAGCTTTCTCTACAGAATTAGCATAAGAGTAAATGTAAACCCCAAAAGGTATTCCGGCTTTTTTACAGCCCTTTGCATTAGTTTTAAAAAACTTATCGTCTTGCTTTTTTGTGTTCTTGCCGAAACCTATTCGCAAAACCGCAAATTCAATTCCCGACCTTTTTACCTTTTCCCAATCAATTCTACCGTTGTGTTCAGAAACATCTATTCCTTTTAGTTTTGTCATAAAAATCAACTCACTTTTTATTGTTGATATATTTTATTCAAAAAAAGCCTTAACTGTTAAAATTCAGTCAAGGCCTTTTTAGTTTATTATTTATTCTTTAATATCATCAAATTTGTTAGCGGTTGCTTGAGTTAAAACTGTGCTTTCGTTCGGTTTTGTAGTAGTTGCCACAGTCGATTTGGTAGTTGAAATAGTAGTTTTTGTCACGTTTTTGGCTTTTTTGGCAGTTGTTTGCGTTACTTTTGTAGTTGTTGTATTTTTAGTTGTCGTAACGGTAGTTTCTTTATTTTTCTTATTTTTTTCTTTTAATTTCTTTAGCTTTTTATTCCATTCTTTTTGAATTTTTGAATCTTTCAATTTAACAGGTTTAGGATTTTTGTCCCAAACATAAAGATGATGTGCCTCAATCAAATCAATTACATTATCAACATAATCAAGGCTTGTAGCATAGCCTGCGAGCCTTACCGCTGCTACCGCATCACGATAGTTTTTAGCGGTTTTTACCCTTTTATAGCGAGAAAGCGAAAGCAACTCGCCATAATCTTTAACCGACTCGCCAAATGAATCATAGTTTTTAAACCAGCATTTAATCTTTTCGTAAGAACCGTCTTTTTTCTGCTCGGTTGTCCAAACAAGCGACTTTTTGCCTTTCCAATCGGAATAAGCCTTAACACCAAAAATATTTTTACCTATCGAATATTTACCCCAGCCCGATTCGAGCGCCGCTTGCGCAAGTGTGAGCGAAGGCAAAATTTTATCTGTTTTATAAAGTTTTAAAGCTTGAGGCAAAATTTCGTTAACAAAATCTTTTTGACTATTACTTAGTCCTTTAGTCAAATTAGAAGCGTCGCCTTTTTTAAACGGAACATTAATAACTTGAGTAATATTTTTTTGCAGAGTTTTTTTGGTTTCTATCGTTTTTGAAACAAGCTTTTTGTTAACATATTTTTTCAAATATGTGATTTTATATATTCCGTTTTGTCCTTTTGTTATAATCTTTTCATCGTTACCTATTCGAGTATAATCAACAATTGTTTTAGTTTTAAATTTTTCCGTTTTGGTAACAGTTTGTTTAACCTCTCTTGTTTCAATAACATTAAGCGCTTTTTTGAGTTTTTTTACAGAATATTTTTTATCAAGATAAATACCTTTAACTATTCTGTATTCGCTCATTATATAAGTGTTATCGCCTGTTACTTTTTGCGAAATAATTTTTTGAATTAAATTTAAAATATCAACACGGCTTTTGCCCACATAATAAATCTTTTTTCCTATGTATAAGCCGTATTCTTCTTCTATTTTTTTATCGGTATCAATAATATTTTGCGAAATACTTGAATTGCTGTTAAACTTTGCGGTTGAAGAAATTACCGTTGAAATTTTCAATTTATCTTCTATATTAACTTTACCGTTTTTAATTCTTTTATTAAGCTTATTCTCAATGCTTTTTAAATTAACTTTTTCAACTACGCCGACTTTGTTGTTATCATAAGTTAAAGCATAAGCGATTGTATAATCAGGTATCAAAAGCAAAGAAAAAAGCAATGAAACCGTTAAAGCGATTAAGACTGTTTTTTTGAAAGATTTTAATGAAACTAACATCTTTCTCCTCCTTACCATTAAATATAATAATACATTTTATTATTGTAGTCAATAGCAAATAAATCCAAAAATGTGCATATTTTATTAAATTTTAAATAATTTGAATTTGACTTATATTAAATTGTATGTTAAAATGAAATAAATTTAATATATCAATAAGGAAAATACGGTTTGAAAAGTTGTTAACTGAGTAGATTTTTAGGAAATCCGGTTCGAATCCGGAACAACCGCCATTACTGTATTTGACAATAATTTTCCCTACCCGAATTTTAGGGTTTGGTTTTGTTATCATAAGTCAGAAACCTGCGTATTTTCTTTTTATTTTTCACACTTTGGCGTTTGAAGAGTGCAATTTAAGTTATTGATTTCTTAAAAATTGTACTCTTTTTTAAGAAATTAATAAAACTTGTGCTTTTCTATAATTTGTGGAAAAGCACTTTTTTATTGGTAGATTAAATAATAAAACAAAGGAGAAAATACAATGACAAATTTAAACAAAAAAGTTTTATCTTTTTTAATTGCAATAGTTATTGCAATAGGTTGTGCGCCAAGCATTGCTTTTGCACAAGATGATAAAGAAAGCGTAACCGCTTTTTTTACAGTCAGCAAAGACGGCAATATTTTAAGCGGACACGACAAATACGAAACAAGACTTCTTACAACTCCGATAAAAGTTGAATGGTTCGATTTATCTGAATACGGTTTGCAAGCTTATAACCGCTATATTAAAGATGAAAACGAACAATCTGTTTTAGAGAAAAAGCCTACACTTCTTCATATGCTTATTAAAGCAGTTGAAAAGTATTATTTAGACGGTGAAAAGGTGCAAAACAACACCGATGCTTTCACTTTAGTCTCATCTGTCTACGGACCTTACTTTTCAAATCTTTGGGGTAACCCCGACAACTTTATGTTCATTGTAAACCATGATTTGAATACCCTTACAGCAGACCAAGTTGTAATTAACAACGGCGATGTAGTTGACCTTTCGTTATTCACCGATTATTCTGCATGGAACGATTTAAATTGGACAAAGTTTGATAATGATAATTATCAAGTGTCTAAAAACGAAACAAAAAGTTTCAATATTTCAAAATTTAATTTTTCAGCTCAAGGCGATTTGAGCGAAAATATGATAGTTGAACTGCTTGACAGCAACAACAATTTTGTTGAAGACTTAACCGATATTGCAAAAACCGGCAGTTTTGAATATAAATTCAAATATATGGGCGACTACAAAATTGTTGCTACTGACGGCGATTTAACTGATAGCAGTTATTTAGTTCCTGCTGTAACTTCAATCAATGTTAAAAGAAATAACTATTTCAATGACCCCGACCTTAACAGCGAATGGAGCGATTTTAGAGGAAACGATAAAAACAATGCTGTAACGACTGCAAAACTTCCTACAAATGCTGATGAAACCTCATTAGTTTGGGCTTCGGAAATCGGTAGCGGTTGGGACGCTCCAAGTCAACCGATAATAGTTGATGATTATTTGATTACTTATTCGGCAAAAAGACTTATAAAACTCAACAAAAAAACCGGCGAAATTGTAAAAGAAGTTGAAATGGCTGAAAGCCCTTCTTATTCTCTTGAACCACCTACATATTCAAGCGGAATGATTTTTGTAGGGCTTAACAACGGTACAGTTCAGGCGTTTGACGCTACAACGCTTGAATCTTTATGGATTTATAAAGATGAACTCGGCGGACAACCAAACAGCCCTATTACTGTAAGAAATGGATTTTTATATACAGGTTTTTGGAAAAGCCAAACCGATGACGCAAACTTTGTTTGCCTCGATATTACCGATGAAGATAAAACAAACTCTTTAGAAGAAAAATCAGCCGATTGGACATATACCCAACAAGGCGGATTTTATTGGGCAGGCGCATATGCTTGCGATAAATTTGTTGTAGTAGGTACTGCAGACGGCGCAGACGGATACACATCTCAAACAAGCGGGTTGCTCATTTTTGATGCTACAACAGGTGAAGTTATTAATGAAGCTGATGAGCTTGACGGCGACATCTGCTCAACTATCTCTTATGACAAAGATACTGACAAATATTATTTTGTAAGTAAAAACGGAACTTTCTATTCTGCTGCTATTAACGCAAAAGGTCAAATTATTGAAGCAGACAGCAAATCTTTAAAACTTGGCGGTATGGCTACTTCTACCCCAGCAATTGCAAACGGCAGAGCCTATGTCGGCGTTTGCGGAGAAAACGCTTATACCGAAGGAAGCGGTCATCATATTGCAGTAATTGACCTTGAAAGCTTTGAGGTCGCTTATGTGGCAGGAACAGACGGTTATGTTCAGTCAAGCGCACTTATTTCAACCGCTTATAATGAACAAGACGGTTACAACTATGTTTACTTTACCGAAAACAAAAACGGCGGTAGCATTTATTTGCTTAAAGATAAAAAAGGTGTTACAAGTACAGTTGACGGCGTTACAAAAACATACGGCGAAAAAACAGTAGAAAATTGCGCACGTGAATTGTTTACACCGGTTGACGAACAGGCAAATTACGGCACAGGAAGTCTTGTTTGCGATTTAGACGGAACAATTTATTTCAAAAACGACTCTAATTTCCTTATGGCTGTAGCTTCAGCGGTTAAAAGTATTAAAGTAACCGCTAAACCTAAAAAGAATTCTTATTATGAAAACGAAAAATTCAACAAAAAAGGTTTAAAAGTTACCGCTGAATTTGCAAACGGAACTTCAAAAGACGTTACTGATGATGTTCAAATTTCAACTGATAAATTATCTATAAAAGATAAAGATGTTACTATCACTTATAAATACGGCATTTACGGCAACAGAACCGGCAAAATCGGTGCTAAAATTGACGCAGTTTCAACATTTACAGATATAACTGTTTCGCACAAAACAAAAGTTGTTAACAAAGTTGCGGCAACATATTTTGCAAAAGGTTACACAGGCGACACAGTTTGCTCTATTTGTAATAAAGTTATCAAAAAAGGTAAACAAACAGCAAAATTAAAACTTAAAAAACCGAAATTTACCCTTAAAAAAGGCAAAAAGCTTTTCAAAGTTACTTATAAAAAAGTCAAAGGTGCAACAGGTTTCCAACTTAAATACAAAACAGGCAAAGGCAAATGGAAAACCAAAAAATATAATGCTAAAAAGACAACAACCAAAAAGATTAAAAAACTGAAAAGCGGTAAAAAATATATTGTTAAAATAAGAGCATTTGTTAAAAAAGGTAACAAAACTGTTTATTCCAAATGGGCAAAATCCAAAAAAGTAAAAATTAAATAACAGGAAAACACAAAAAATGAGTCGATTGCAAAGAATATCACAAAAATTAATACCTTTATTTTTGCTGATTGCAGTAGCAATCGGCTCATTTTGCTTTTATTCAAACCAACAGTATAAAGCTGAAGAAAACCCGCTAAAACAAGCAGTTGCCGAACATTTAGAACAAAAAAACAACATAAAAATTCCCACAACAGCTCTTAAAAAACTTAATTCCAAAAAAAGCATTTTTAAAAAACAAATCGAAGAATTTAAGCAAACAAATGAAGCTAAAAATCTATTAGAAAAAAAAGAAAAAAAGTCTTATTTTAAAACCTCAATTAAAAACAAAGAAACGGTTTTTAATAAAATATATAAATTTAGAATAACTCATTTAACAAAATTAGAAATAAAAAATGTTTTTGTATATGTAAATGAAGATGAAATTTCTAACTTTACTGGAAAAATTTTACTTAAAAACGGCGAAAACAAGATATTAGTTTTAGTAAGATATATTGAAAAGAACAGAAAAATTATATCGGTTTTCGAGGAATACACAGTATTTTTAAAATTACAAACAACTAATTCTGTCACTCCCCCCTATTCAAAACAAAAGGCATCAACTTCAACTGTCAAAACTACAAATAACAATAAAAATTTTTCTATTAACACGAATTTAGAAAACAAAACTGTATATAATGAAAAATTTAGCTTTTTTGCAAAACTTAACAACGCAAGCAAAAAAGGGGAATTAAGCGTTGTTTTAAACGGCAAAACAATTACATCAACATCAGAGAATTACAGCGTAGCGCTTAATATAGGTAGCAATTCAATAAGGCTAAAAGCTACCGATATAATAAAAGGCAAAACTGTTACTATAAATCAAACCTACACAATTATTTTTATTCCGACCGCTAACCCTGAAACCGAGCCGAAAATTGAATATATAAACATTAAAAATGAGCAAACAATCAAAGGTGCAGACTTTTTGCTGAATATTTTAGCAAAAGATTTTAGCGGAAAAAGAATTTATAAAAACGGAATTGAAGTTAAACTAAACGACACCGTTATTCGTAACAAATGGGACTCGAATTATTCTGTTTATAAACTTTTATTTATTGACGGAAAAAATACGCTTGATATAAGAATTACCGATAATGACGGGCGTTTTGCCGATTATTCTTACACAATAAACTGCCAAAAAGCGCAAAACGGCGAAAAAATCGGCAAAATTAATATTAGTATAGATGCTAAAGTTTTAAGTTTGGACTATATTATTAAAACAACCGATTTTGATATTATTCAAGGCGACAACGGCGCAAAAACAATAGCCAATTTTTTAAATCAAAACGGATTTGAATATTCAAACAAAGGCACAATTAATGACGGATTTTATCTTTACAGAATTACAAAATCAGGCATTGCTCAAAACGCCTCTATTCCTGAAGAATTAAAAAAAGAAATTAAAAATGCCGGACTCACACTTAACCAAAAACACTCCCATGACAGCTTGGGCGAGCTTGATTTTACTTACGCTTCGGGCTGGATGATAAAAATAAACGGAAACTTTATAAATTACAATCTTTCAGATGCTGTTTTTAAAGACGGTGACACTTTAGAAATTCGCTTTACCTTGGCTTACGGCAAAGACATAGGCGGATATTCATTAAACGGAAGCGGAGGTAATTTTGATATAACATGGTAAAAGTATTATTAAGGTTTTTGTGTTTTATTCTTATTTTTTCTTGTCTTTCCTGCCCCGTTTTCGCAAAGGAAAATGAAATTTGCGACAATATCAACAGCTTATTTGAATATCTTGATAAAAACACAAATAAAACTGAAGCTAATAATATGGCAGATTGGTATTATTTGTGTTGCGCAAGAGTCGGTAAAGATGAAAATTATAATGAATATGCAAAAAAAATAAAACAAAGCGAATTTAATACCCCAACAGATTATCAAAGAGTTGTTTTATGCCTTTCGGCAATTGATGAAAAGTCAGATGTAAATAACTTGCTTGAAAAAGGAATTTATAATAACGAAGACATTGAAAAGCAAGGAATAAACGCTTTATCTTACGGCTTAATTGCGCTTGACTGCAAAAGGTACAAAGTACCAAAATCGGCAAAATACAGCCGACCAAAACTGATTGATTTAGTGCTTTCTTATCAAAACAAAGACGGCGGTTTTTCACTTAACGGCGGTGTTTCAGAGGTTGATTCAACCGCATTCGCCTTGCAGGCGTTAGCGCCTTATAAATCAGCCAAAAAGCAAAAAGAAATAGCGCTAAATTATCTTTCAAAAAATCAAGCTGCAGACGCCGGTTTCGGCTCGGCTGAAAGCGTTTCGCAGGTTATAATTGCCCTTTGCGAGTTAAAAATTGACTGCGAACAAGATAAAAGATTTATTAAAAACCACAATACACTAATATCAAACTTAAATAAGTATAAAAATAAAAACGGCGGATTTAAGCATATAATAGACCAAAAAAAGTCAGATAATTTGGCAAGTACACAAGCGCTTTGCGCTTTAATTGCTCATTATCGTTTTAAAAATAATTATAATTTGTTTTACGATTTTTCTAACGGACGCGAAAATATAATAAAAAATGAAACAAATTATTTTTATCTTGTGATAATTGCTTGTTTTGCAGCGGTAATTTGCGCAATTCTTATAAAAAGGAGAGTTAAAAATGAACATTACCAATAAAATTATAGGCGAAGCTGAAAAAGTTATAATCGGCAAAGAAAATGTTATAAAAAATTGTATTGAAGCGATGCTTGCAGGCGGTCATATTCTTTTTGAAGATGTGCCGGGTGTCGGCAAAACCACCCTTTCGCTCGCAATTTCAAAAATTTTTGGGCAAGATTTTAAGAGAGTTCAGTTTACTCCCGACACAATGCCATCTGATATTTTAGGTTTTTCTTATTTTGATAAAAATGATAAAAAATTAAAGTTTCAACAAGGCGCAATAATGACAAATATTTTGCTTGCAGATGAAATCAACCGCACCTCGCCTAAAACTCAGTCTGCGCTACTCGAAGCAATGGAAGAAAAACAAATAAGCGTTGACGGTAACACTTACAAACTCCCCTCGCCTTTCACCGTTATTGCAACGCAAAATCCGACAGGCTCGGCAGGTACACAGGTTTTACCAAACTCGCAACTTGACCGATTTATGATAAGACTTAAAATGGGCTACCCTGATTTTAAACAGCAAATTGAAATTTTAAAAACAAACAAATACGAAAACAAAACCGATTATATAAAAAGAATTGTTGATGATGAAACATATCTTTCACTACAAAAACAAATCGAAAACATTTTTATAAGCGATGAAGTTTACGAATACATAACAAAACTTATTGAAGCGACAAGAAACAATGAAAATATTGAATTAGGCGTAAGCCCAAGAGGCGCAATCGCCATTTGCAAAATGGCAAAAGCGCACGCATTTTTAAACGAAAGAGATTTTGTAATTCCTACCGATGTTGCGGAAATATTTGAAATAACCTGTGCTCACAGAATTATTTTAAATTCAAACGCAAAGTTTTCATCAGTTTCCGACACACAAGTTATTAACAGCATTTTAAGCGAAATCGAAATGCCGAAAATAAGTTAAAAATATGAAATTTATTTATTGTTTTTTATTATTAATCGAATTAATTTTAACTCTTTTTACAGGCGGTTTAGCGTTTTTGATTCTATTTATTCTAACGCTTTTATCCCCTTTTACACATTTAGTTTTAATTTCAATTGTAAACAAAAAGTTTACGGTTAGTTTTGATATGCCTAAAAGAATTAAAAAAAACCAAATAGCAAGTTGCAAATTAGTTTTAAAAAACGGCAACCGTTTATTTTACCCGAATATTAAAACAAAACTTACAATTAAAAATCCTGTTACAAACGAGCAAAGCGTTTTGATATTTTCAAACAGCGTTATGCCTAATGGCAAGTTAGAGAATACTTTTAACTTTGAAAGTTCATTTTGTGGAACGGTAAGTATTTTAGTTGAAAGTATAAAAATTTACGATTTATTCGGCATAGTTTTTAGAACGCTCGAATGCAAAACGCAAGATTATTTAACAGTCTTGCCTGAAATTAATATAGCTGATTATTTAAGTGAAAGCGAAAAGTTTAATCAAAACAACGAGTTTGAAACGCAAAAAAACGGCAAAGATTTATATAATATTTCGCATTTAAGAGAATATCAAAAAGGCGATAATTTAAATCAAATTCATCATAAATTATCAGCAAAATATGATGAACTCATTGTAAAACAAGGCTCTGAAAACGAAGACAAAAAAACAAAAATTGTTTTTGATAATTTTGTAGAAAAACCTTTAAGCGCACCGCTCGCAAACCAAAAAGTTGAAGATTTTCTTTCAAAATGTTTTAGCTTAATTAAAACCAACGCAAAATTAGAAATTGTAGCATTTATTTACGGCAAAATCACTTCTTTTGAAATTGAATGTGAAGACGATTTTTATTCGGTAGTAGCAGAGTTTTTAAAGATTGAGTTTATTGTAGGAAAATCTGTTTTTTAAGGAACTTAAAATGTTAAAAGCAAGCCAAGAAAACCAACAAAAGAATAGTTTATTTTTAGATTTTTTTACTCTCCTGTTAAGTGTTTTAGGGGTGTTTTTTAGCGTTGCAAATTTTGATTCTAAAATTGCATTTGCTGTTATAATTTCCTCTTTTTTTACCTTTACTTTAGCAAAAATTAAAAGAAATATCGCTTATTTTGCGCCACTAATCCTAACCGCAGTTTTTCTTATTATTTTTCACAAATCACTAAAAAGCGGACTGCTTTTTTTAACAAATTCAATCATTAATTCATACGGTGAAAAAACTTTAACTATTGTAAAACTTTTTAAAACGCAAAGTGAAAATTTAATCTATATCAATATTTTAATTATTTTAATTTTAACGCTGATTTTTTACTTTGTAATTAGATTTAAAGGCATTTGGTTTTATGATTTTTCGCTTTTATCAATAAGCGCTTTTGGTTTGTTTTTTAACACAATAAAACCTTTAGGCATTGTTTTGTTGATTGTTTCACTTGTAATTCTTAAAATAAAAGATAATTTACCTGAAATCAATATAAAATTTGCTGTAAAAACACTTATTGCTACTGTTTTAATTGTAGCAATAATTGCAAATATACCTCAAATAAATTTTAGTTTTATATCAACGTCTTTGGCAAACAAAGTAATATTTTACGAAAACACTTTGCCAAACGGTGATTTTAACAATTTAAAGCCATATAAACCTACAAACAAAACTACACTTAAAATAAAAATGTCAACACCTAAAACTATGTATTTAAAAGGCTTTGTAGGCGATAATTTCAAAGATAACAAATGGCAAAGTCTTGATAACAAAACGCTTTACAAATATTCCGATTTGTTTAATTCACTTTATAAAAACGGTTTTTATTCTCAAACTCAAATAGCAAATAAAAAGTATGCGAGAAATAGAATTACAATAAGCAATTTTGGCGCTTGCAAAAAATTTAAATATATTCCCTATTCTCTTTGTGACAACACCGCTTTAAACAGCAGTAAAATCAACGATAAAAACGCTTTAAACAATGCTTTTGACAGTAGCGACTATTCTTATTATGCGAGCAACATTGATTTTAGCAAATTAAAGCCAAATTTAACAAACGAAGAAAAACATTACAGAGATTTTGTTTATAAAAACTATACGTCAATTGATAAAAATCATAAAGATTTAATCAAAGATTTAATTGGCGAATACAACCCAAAAGGCAATATGCATTATTCTTATAAAAATGCTAAAAAGGAAATTTCTGAAATTTTTAAAGATTTTAAATATGACGAAAGTGCGACTAATTGCAATTCATTTGCCGACTGTGTTTCAAATTTTGCAAATTCAAAAAGAGGTTTTAGCGTTCATTACGCCTCACTTTGCGCTTTAGTATTCAGATATTTAGGCATTCCTGCAAGATATGTTGAAGGTTATATAATCACAAAAAACGATATTAAAAAAAGCGAAATTGTGTTAAGTGAAAAAAACTGTCATGCATGGGTAGAATATTATCACGACGGCATAGGCTGGTTGCCTTTTGAAACAACGCCGAAAATTAGCGAAAAAATTAATTTGCCGACTGATTTTTCAATTAAAACTCAAAAGACTAATGACGAAAAAATAGTTAAAAATAAAGTAATAAACAAGAAAACAAAAACCGCTGTAAATTACACCAAAAACGGTAAATCACATAACATTTCATATGTTTATTATATTGTTATATCTTTATTAATTATCATTTTGATTCTTTTATTAAAGAGGAAAAAGAAAAGCGATTATTTTGAAAAAACAATTGCCAATTTAAACAAAAAAGGCGTTAAAACAGACGGTTACATAATACCAAATAATATTGAAAACTTTGAAAAAGCGCAACAAATTTATTTTAAAAAGCGTTTTTCAAATAAAAGTATTTCATTGAAAGACGAATTATTTTTAAAAGAATTTTACAAAAAAACAAAAAAGCAAGTCAAATGACTTGCTTTTTTTGCTTGGCGCAGGGCAAGAGATTCGAACTCTCGAAACCGCTTTGACGGTTTACACGATTTCCAATCGTGCTCCTTCGGCCAGCTCGGACAACCCTGCATATTTGCGAGCAACTCGCAAATAATATTTTAACAACATTTTCACTTTATGTCAAGAAAATTTTTTATATTTTTGCAATTAATTTCATAAAGAAAATTATCTTTTTCAAAATAATCAGCAGTAATTAAATTAAGCCTTCTAAAATCTCTGTATTCTTTTAAAATTCCGGCAAAATCGCACTCAAAAATCCCTTTTGGAACGCTTGAAGAAAGCCCTGCTCCGATTTTAATACACCTTTTTGTAATTTTAGCGTAATTTTTAACGCAGTTAAACCAAATAATAGGGTTGCTCACATCAAGGTTTATACCTAAATTACAGTTGCCTATATCATCTGAAAAAATCAGTTGAACGCCGTATTCATCATAAATTTCATCTGCAAGCGTTAAATAATCTTTATCATTTTGCGTTATAATTTTAATTAAAGATGCTTTTTTTACAAGACTTTTTACAAAATCGGTATAATCCCCTTTTTTATCAACAACGCACACCGAAAGGTCGTTTGCTTTTATTTTAGAAAGTTTAATTATTTTCATAAAAGTATAAGCAGAAATGTTTTTAATAAAGTCAACTGAATCATAAACTTTTATTTTATTAAAACTATTATTAGATAAGCTTTCCGATAGAATAACGGTATCAACCTTATTTTTAAGCTTTCTCTCTATTTTTTTAGGCGATAATTCTTTAAATAGTGTTACTTTTAAAAACTCAACTTCGCCTATTTTCGATTCTTCTATTTTTACCGATTTTTTCAGCCTTTTTTTAGTTTTTTCTAAATTGATTGTAGCAAACATTATAATTCTCCTAATAAACATATTGCGTAAACTCTCGCTTTATGTTAATATATTAAAAAAGGAGGGTCAGTTATGCCAAAATCACAAAATCAAAAACTAAAACTTTTATATTTAAAACAGATTTTAGAAAATGAAACCGATGACGATAACAAATTATCTACCAAACAACTTATTGATAAACTCGATTCTTACGGTATTTCGGCAGAAAGAAAGTCGCTTTACAACGATATTGAGTGCTTAATAAATTTTGGCGTTGATGTTATTGTTGAAAAAACCGATTCAAATTATTATTGTATCGGCGAGCGTGAATTTGAACTGCCCGAACTTAAACTTCTTGTTGATTCTGTTCAATCTTCAAAGTTTTTAACAGTAAAAAAATCTAACTCGCTTATTAAAAAGTTAGAATCGCTTTGTAGCACTTCGCAAGCAGCGGCTCTTCAACGACAAGTTTTTGTTGCCGACCGAGTTAAGAATATGAACGAGTCTATTTACAAAACTATTGATTATATTCAAACCGCAATTAATTCTCATAAAAAAATTGAATTTAAATATATTAAATATTCAGTTTCTGATAAAAATGTTTTTAAAAAAGACGGTGCTGTTTATAAAATTAGCCCTTATGCTTTAATGTTAAGCGAGCAATACTATTACCTTTTAGGCTTTGATTCTGAAAATCAAATGTTTAAACACTACCGTGTTGATAAAATTTTCGGTATTAATATTACAAGTGAGAAAAATGACGGTGAAAAAGAATTTGAAAATATTGATATTGCAAAATACGAAAAACGCTTTTTCGGAATGTTCGGTGGAAAAGTTGAAAAGGTAAAACTTTTGGCCGAAAACGATTTAACCGGCGTTATTGTCGATAAATTCGGCAAAAACAATATTATTATGAAAGTTGACGAAAACCATTTTCAAATTAATGTTGACATTGCGGTTTCACCGCAGTTTTTTGGCTGGTTGACCTCTTTTTCAGGAAAAATTAAAATTATAGCTCCCCAAAATGTTAAAGAAGAGTTTAAAAAGCATTTAGAAAAAGTGCATAATAATTTGTAAATAAAAAAAGGCAAATTTTTTCAATAATATTTATCAATAAATCGAAAAAAATAATACTGCAAACGCAATTAATAAAGTTTATTGATAAAGGAGTGAAAAGAATGTCTAAACAGTCATTAGTTCCACAAGCAAGAGAAGCGCTTGACAAATTCAAAATGGAAGCTGCAAGCGAAGTTGGCGTTAATATGAAACAAGGTTACAACGGCGACTTAACTTCTAAACAAGCAGGCTCAATCGGCGGTCAAATGGTTAAAAAGATGATTGAAGCTTATGAAAACGGTATGAAATAATTTTTTATACAAAAATAGGGTTGCGCAAAAGTGCAACCCTATTTAGTTGTAAAACAACATAGAATTATTCACCAATATATTCAAATCTTTTAAATTTTTTGCCGTCTTTTTCTATCTCCTCGTCCCACATTGAAAGCGGGCGCACCCAAAGACCGCCCTCACCGTAAAGCGCTTTATAAACAACCATTTTTTCAAGCGTTTCCGAATGAGTTGCAATATCAATAAGTTCATATTTATTACCTTTAAAATGTTTGTAAATTCCTTTTTTCATAATCTACTCCTTATTTTGTTTTATTAAATAATATCACTAATCTTTTTTATTGTCAATATAAAACCGCCTAAAGCAAAAGCTTTAAGCGGTTTTTTTAAACTAATCAGTCTTTTTTAGTTGCTTGGTAAATTGAGTTAATATATTTCGGGAATTTCCAACTGTAAGTATTACCTGATTTTACAACCGTTGAATAGAAACCTTGGTCGTCCCAAATAATCGCTCTTAGATTATACTGATTAAATAATCCGAATGCGAGTGTGCCCCATTGCTCTCTGTAATCGTCATCATAAACAGTAATGTTGCCCGATTCGTCTAAATAAGCCGGTAAACCAATTTCGCCGATTACGCAAGGAATACCGTGGTCAATAAATTTAGATTTCAAACGCTGTAATGTAGCGGTGTAATCGCCTGAATTTATTGTTTCGATATACCAGTGAACAGAAGCAATCATATGGTCGTCAACCGCTGCAGACGGGAACCAGAAGTTGTTTAATTGTCTTGCTTGGTTTTGACCGCCATAGGTTTGAATCATAAGATATCTGTCAGCATTGTTACCGCCCGAATTTCTTACTGTTGAATAGAAGATTTGATTCAATGTATTAAGTCTTGTAAACAAATCGTCAGTTTGACCGTACCAGTCACCGTTGCTGTTAGGATTGTTTACATCAATAGACCTAATCTCGTTCATCGATTCAAAAATAAGTTTTTCATCATAATTTGCAAATCTTGCGCAAATTTGCTGCCAAACTCTTGCAATAACTGTTTGAGCTTGGTTAAAGTCATTATTAGGATGAACGTTGAAATAGTAATCTGAATCGTGGTGAGTATTTATAATAATATAATCAAATCCTGCATTATAGCACATTTCAACAACTTGTTGAATTCTGTTCATATAATCTGTATCAATAGTGTAGTTGTTGTTCGGGTCAATAAATGCGTTCCATGTAATAGGAATACGAATTGTATTGAATTTTTGAGCAACCATATTGAACAAATCTTGCGAAATGTAGTCATATGAACGCCATAAATGCTCGCTTTGTGAAACGGTTAAATCGCCGTAAGAATACTGTCTTCTGTGAGCGTCTAAAGTATTACCTAAGTTCCAACCTGCAGTCATACCGTCAACATAGTCAAGCGCATTTCTAATGAAATTAGTCTGCAAATATGTTATTTGAGTAGGACTTGAGTTGAATGCTGTTGAGCTTACAACTACAACATTGTTAATGGTAATAGCAGAAAGTGACGAACAGTTTGCGAAAGCATAACCCTCAATTTCACGAAGTGAATCAACAAGTGTTACGCTTGAAAGCGAAGTACAACCGTAAAAAGCGTATTCTTTAATAGTTCTAATACCCTCTGTCAATGTTACAGAAGTAATACTTGTATTATTTTTAAATGCGTCTTTGCCAATGTTTCTAACGCTGTAACCGTCAATTGTTGCAGGTATTGTTATAGCGGTTGCATTACCTGTGTAATTGTAAACAGTAGCAATGTAATTTATAACAAAATATTTAAAGTTGCTTGAAGTTGTCGGATAATATACAATGCTGTTGTCATTTACATAAGAGTAAGCATAACCGGTTTTAGCAGCATAAGTTGTTTCAGACATAACTGCTTTAACATCACAATTGAAGAATGCTCTGTCTGCAATAGATGTAATTGTATCGCTGAAATAGAATTCTTCAAGCGAAGTACAATTGTAAAACGCTTCTTTTGCGATAGTTAACAAGCTGTAACCTACATCAATTTCTTCTAAGTTTGCGCAACCGTAAAACGCCTTTTCGCCGATTGAGGTTACACCGCTTACATCAACAGTTTCTAACGAAGTACAACCTTTAAATGCGTTATCTTTTACAGCAGTAACATCGCTCGAAGCTGTAACTGATACTAATGAAGTGTTGTTTTCAAAAGCACCGCTTTCGATTGACTTAACTGTAATACTATCAATAGTTGTAGGTATTGTTAAAGAACTTGCATTACCTGTGTAACCGATAATTTTAATTGCATTTCCGTTTGTATTAAAATCGCAATAATATTTAATACCCGAAGAGGTTGTGCATTTATAATCAATGCTGTTAGTTGTGCAATAAGTTTTTGCAAAACTGTTGTTTGTAACATTGAAATAAAGTGCGGTGCAACCGCTAAATGCAGTATTTGAAACTGAAGTTGCACTATTTGGAAGAGTAACATTCGTTAATTTTTTACAGTTATTAAATGCATTTGCACCAATAGAAGTAACCGAACCAAAATTAACAGTTTCAAGATTCAAACAACCGCTAAATGCGCCCTCGCCAATAGAAGTAACCGAACTTGGAATAACAACCGATTTTAATGTCAACGAGTTTGCTAAAGCACCGTTAGCAATTGAAACTACAGGGCAACCCTGATAAGTTGAATTAATAACTACATCTGTAAGACGTAAGTAATAACCTGTAACTGAAGCGGTGCCGTCACCGTTTAACTCATAAGTAACATCGCCGATTTTTTCCTGAATTGTATGCAACTCATCAATGTAATAAGATGAAGCCGAATTTGTTTTTAAACGAATTTCATAAACATCGCTTAAATCACCGTTTGAAACAACATCTTTGTAGTAAATTGTTTTCCAACCCGTCGAAGCTGAAAGTGTAACGGTATACATACTGCCGTTAGTTCTTACTAATTGCAATGTTGCACTGCTTGTAGCTTTATACCAGAATCTAATTCCGTTGCCGTCAAGCGGATTTGCCCTTGAAGACCAAATTACATTGTTATCAAAGTAAGATTTATTTGCTGTAGCTCTTGAGTTAAGATTAAACGCATTACCGTCACGCTTGTAACCAGCAATTTGGTTTTGCATGTAATATCTTGTATCAGTACCGCAAATATAATCATCAAAAGTGTTTAAAACACGCATTACTTCGTAATTTTGCATTTCAGGATAACTGCTTATAGCAAAGTTAGAAGAAGGTTCAGCGGTAATAGGAGTAGGTGTTTTCTTGAATGAGAAGTAATCAATATAAACTCCTGCCTTGCACTGTGGAACTACGCTGAGTTTCAAAGTTGAAGGACCGTCTGAATAATTTTTGGTAATTGTTAATTGACCGATATTGATATTAGTAATATGTCTTTTTGAAACATAAGTTTCGTCTGAGAATAAAAGATTTGTTATCTCTCTTCTGTTGTTTACACTAACATTAAACTTAACATCTGTATTCTGCAAAGCATAGCAACAAGCATAAACATCATATTCGCCTACCTCAAGATTTGGTAAGGTGAACGAAAGATAAGAATCAGATGCGTTTCCGTAAACATAAGTACGGCAATTGTCGCTGTCAACATTGATATTTGCATCTGCAACGCCCGAACTTGTGAGTTTTTTCGGGTTTGTATCTTCAGCTTGAACAATTGTTTCACCCTGTGGGAAATGATAAACGGTAATAGGTGAAAGTTTAAATTCAACATTCTTTAAACCTGTTCCCGTTATTGTAACTGTAAGTTTATCAACAGAACTTACATCTGTTAAATCGCTGACTTTAATTAAATAAGTGTCAGATGTGCCCGAACCGTAAATGTGTTTTTTAACTGCGCGGTTAACGCCGTTGAAATTCACGGTTACTAAAGCATAAGCCTCTTCATTTGAAGAGTTTACACAATTAATATTGTCGCAGGTTATTTTCAAATAACCCGAACCTTGATTTGCAATATTAATTGCGTTTTGTAAACGGGTACTGTCAAGAGCATAAGAAATGTTAATCGGCGAATTACTTGCCGTTGAGCCATATCTTGATGTTAATTTAACCGAACCGTCATCAAAATATTGAGCGTTTGTTTTAGTCATTTCTTCAAATCTTGCCAACGAGAATTTAAATACTTCCTCGTTACTGCTGTAAGAATCAGCAGGGGTGATACCCGGAACAAAAGTATAGAATTCATCAACATATACTGTGTAACCTGTGCTGTTTGAGCACATCATATTAAGCATATATGTATCTGACTGATGATTTTCAATGTAATCGCTGATATTTGCGTTCATATCAGATTTGAAAGTAAAGTTTATGCACTCGCCGTTAAAGTAGTATGTAATCCAACTACCATCAGGAGCTGCAGGTAAATTACCTACCGCAATAATATTACCGTTCTGATTGCGAAGTCTGAACATACTTGAAACATCTGCTTTGTACCAGAACATAAATCCTTTTCCTGACAAAGAAACACGAGAAGCAAAAACGCCTTTTTCTTGCCAAGCTTGTGTTGTGGTTACTTTTCTTGACGAAGTGTCAAAATATGTACCTTCAACAGTTGAACGATTTGCGCTGCCGCCACATTCTTCGTCAGTATCAAATGTTACAACTGTATCCCCTGTTTCATATCCTTCAGCTAAAGGATAATTTTTTGTCGGTTCAGGTTCAGGAACCGGCTCTGCAAATGTATAGAATTCATCAATATACGCAGTAAATCCGGAGCTTGAGCCGTTTATAAAGCCGAGCATATATGTATCGTTAGGGTGATTTTCAATATGCGAGCTTATATTTGCAGTCATATCAGATTTGAATGTAAAGTTTACACATTGACCTGTGTAGTAATAAGTAATCCATTGACCGCTTGATGCAGCTAAATTACCTGCTGCAATAACTTCGTTGTTTTGATTTTTAAATCTAAACGATACAGCGGAATCAGATTTGTACCAGAACATAATGCCTGCGCCCGAAAAAGCAATGCGTGAAGGCAATACTGATTTTTCCTGCCAAGCTTGTGTTGCAACAGCTTTTCTTGAAGAAACATCAAAATATGTACCCTCATCGGTCGAGCGATTAGCGCTGCCGCCGCATTCTGCATCTGTATCATAAGTGAAATTGCTTTCGCCTACTTCATAACCTGTCGGTAACGGATAATTTTTGCCTGATGGTTGTGAAGGTTGTGTAGGCTCCGGCTCTGTAGGTTCAGTTTGAGTAGTAGACTCAGTAGTTGTTTCCTGTTCTTCTGCAAATGTATAAAATTCATCAATATATGCAGTAAATCCTGAACTTGAGCCGTTTATAAAGCTAAGCATATATGTATCATTTGGATTTTCTGCAATATGCGAGCTTATATTAGCAGTCATATCGGATTTGAAAGTAAAGTTTACACATTGACCTGTGTAATAATAAGTAATCCATTGTCCGCTCGATGCCGACAAATTACCTGCTGCAATAACCGAATTATTTTGATTTTTAAATCTAAAAGATACCGAAGAATCTGATTTGTACCAGAACATAAAGCCTTCGCCTGTAAGAGCAATGCGTGAAGGAAATACCGATTTTTCCTGCCAAGCTTGTGTAGCTGTCGCTTTTCTTGAAGAAACATCAAAATATGTACCCTCATCAGTTGAACGATTAGCGCTGCCGCCACATTCTGAATCTGTATCATAAGTGAAATTGCTTTCGCCTACTTCATAACCTGTCGGTAACGGATAATTTTTGCCCGGCTCCGGTTCCGGCTCTGGCGCTACATCAAAAGTGTAGAATTCGTCAACATATGTTGTACAACCTGTGCTGTTTGAAGTCATAAGGTTTAACATATATGTGTCGGATTCATGAGTCTCAATATATTCGCTTATATTGGGATTCATGTCAGATTTGAAAGTGAAGTTTACACATTGACCTGTGTAATAATAAGTAATCCACTTTCCGTTTGGTGCGGCTGTTAAATTACCTACCGCAATGATGTCGTTGCTTTGGTTGCGAAGTCTGAACATAGTTGCTATGTCAGATTTGTACCAAAACATAAATCCTGTGCCCGATAGCGATACACGAGATGCACATACGGGTTTCTCTTGCCAAGCTTGAGTTGAGGTCACAATTCTTGATGAAGTATCAAAAAAAGTGCCCGTAACTGTCGAGCGATTGGCGCTTCCGCCACATTCTGCATCTGTATCAAAGGTTATTAAAGTTTCATCAACCGCATAACCTTCGGGTACAGGATAGTTTTTTGCTGCAATCTGTTCATCGGTAAGTGCTAATGCCGAAATTTTTAGCACTCCCGTAAGTGAAAGATTACATCCTATTATGCATAGGCATAGTAATAGTGTGAATAGCCTTTTCATTTTTTACACCTCCTAAAAAAACAAAAATGCTCACGATTGCATTATATCACATTGATTTGTGCATTTCAACTGTTTTTTTTATATTTTTTTATTTTCTTTGATTATTTTGCACAATTGCAATAATTAAAGAATTTCTCATTTTTAATTCTTTTTAGTGAGTTTGCACAAATAAAGCAAAAAAATAAAACTCTGCAAAAATCCTTTTAATTAGGATTAATGCAGAGCTTTGGTGGAGATGATCGGAATCGAACCGACTACCTCTTGAATGCCATTCAAGCGCTCTCCCAAGTGAGCTACACCCCCAAGCACATTATTAAATATAACACAACAATTTGAATTTTTCAAGCAAAAAATATAAAAGCAAAATTTATTAAAATTGCACAAATCATCGAAACTAACACATCTTTTAAAAAATGTTTCAATAACAACACTCTAAATAACGCAATTAATAGCGAAATTATCAAAAAAACACCGCCAAGCAGTTTGCAATAGTCAAAAAACATAAAAGAAATTATTAACGCCGAAAAAGTGTGTCTTGATGGAAAAGACATACCTTTTTTTGTATTCTCCCCCCTTTTCAATTCTGTCCATTTTTCATAAGGACGAGGCGCATTATAAAAATAGCGAAAAACGCTTAAAACAACAAACGATATTGCCGGAATTAAAACATAAACAAGCAATTTTTCTTCTTTTTGAATAAACAAACAAATCAAAAACGCAAAATAAGCCAAAAACACCGAACAAGTAAAAACATTGTTCAGCAGATTAATTGCTCTTTTCATCTTTATGTGCGAGTTGAAATACTCATATATTTTTAAATATAAATTCTTATTCATTTAACCACCAAATTTATTTTTGCAAAAATTCTTCTATTATTTTAACATAAAGCACAAAAATATTCAATATTTTATAAATATTTTTTATTATTATATTGGAATTTAGTCTATTCTGTGTTATGCTCAAATTATAAAAATGCGGAGGTTATATAATGATAAAAACTAAAATTAAAATAGGGCTTTTGCCAATGCGTCGCAATACCACCGACCGTCCTCGAAAAACTTTTTTAACGTGGTATTCTGCCGAGCAAAGAGGTAAGCGTTTTGTAGAATATATTGAAAAGAATTTTTCAAGCGAAAAAATATCTTTTGTAGATTCAAAAGGAATAGGAATTAAAGACCTTGTTTTCGATGATGAATCTGCCGAAAAAATCATTGAGCGTTTTAAAAAAGAAAAGGTTGATGCAATTGTCATAATCAACTGCAATTTCGGCAACGAAGAAGTGGCAGCTGATATAACAAAATCGCTTGATAAACCAGTTTTGTTGTGGGCACCGCTTGATGATGAATATTATGAAAGCGGTATGCGCCTGACTGATTCACAATGCGGACTTTTTGCAGTATCAAAACAAATGCAAAGGTTTCATATACCTTTCTCTCACCTGCCTTGTTGCGAGGTTAAAAGCGAAGAGTTTAAGCAAGGCTTTGAAAGTTTTGCAAGAGTAGTTTGTATGGTAAAAGATTTCAAAGGGCTTAGAATAGGTCAGGTAGGTCTTCGCCCCGAGCCGTTTTATTCTGTAATTTGGAACGAGGGCGAATTAATGGAAAAATTCGGCGTTAAAATTATTCCGATTAATTTTGCCGTTATCGAAAAGAAAATGAAACAGGTTATTGAAGAAAATCCGCCTGAAAAGCAGGAAATTGCCGATTACATATTAAAAAATTATCAATTAGATGATTTAACCCCTCAATATATCGATTGTATGGCATCTTACACCGTTATGTATAAACGGCTTTTTGAAGAGTATAAATTAGATGCGGTTTCCGCTGAATGTTGGACCGCAACGCCAATTGCTTTTGACGGATTTTTCCCCTGCACAGTTTACGGAATTTTAAACGATTTAGGCTATCTCGTTTCTTGTGAAAGCGATATGCACGCCCTTTTAACAATGGTACTTTTAAACTCTGCCACATTCGGCGAGGGCAAACCTTTATTTGGTGAATTTACCGTAAGACACCCCGAAAACAAAAACGCCGAACTTCTTTGGCATTGCGGACCTTTCCCACTCTCGCAAAAAGCAAAAAGCGGTGTTGACAGCACGGCAAGGCTTGTAAACCAACGCTCGTGGTTTAGAGCAAAGGACGGTGAATACACAGTAGCGAGAATTGACAGAGAAAACGGCGAATATATGATTTTACCACTAAACGCAAAAACAACTGTCGGACCGCAAACTCACGGCACTTATATTTGGGCAGAATTTGAAAATTTGCAAAAAATTGAAGACAGATTGCTTGATGGTCCTTATGTTCACCATTTTGTTGAAATTTTAGGTGATTACCGCAAAGAAATTGAAGAATTTTGCAAGTATTTTCCTAATCTTAAAGTAGATAAATCAATCGATTAAAAGGAGTAGAAAAATGAATTATCAAATGAATGAATTTTTGTTCGCTATGATTTTGACCGAACTTGAAGACGCAGTAGGAAAAGAAAATTGTTCAACAAGGGCAATTGACAAAGTAACCCACAGCGTTGATTATTATTGGCTTTCTCGTATGTGGGCTGACAGAGGCAGGCGTCTGCCTGAGGCTGACTTTATTGTTTGTCCCGAAAACGCAACCGAAGTTTCAAAAGTCGTAAAAATAGCTAATTATTATAAATTGCCTGTAACAACTTGGGGCGCCGGTGGTGGCACACAAGGCGGTGCAATACCTGTTTGTGGCGGAATTATTGTTGATACAAAGCGTATGAACAAAATTTACGAAGTAAACACACAAGGAATGTATATTGAATGTGGCACAGGTGCAATTTACAAGCATATTGAATGGGCGGCAAATGAAGTAGGTATGGCTACAATGCACTACCCTTCTTCGCTCACCTGCTCAACAGTTGGCGGATTTTTAGCACACAGAGGAATAGGCGTTTGCTCGACTAAATACGGCAAAATTGATGATATGGTGCTTCAAATGGAAGTGGTGTTGCCAAACGGTGTTATTATCAATACTTCTTCCGCTCCAAAACATGCGGCAGGACCTGATTTAAACCAAATTTTCATCGGCTCTGAAGGCACGCTCGGAATTATAACAAAAGCGCAAATCAGAATTTTTGACCAACCCGAAGAAAGAAGATTTAGAGGATTTTTGTTTCAAGATTTAACAAGCGCATTTAAAGCGAGCCGTGAACTTTTGCAAAAATTCAAACCTTCAGTTATGCGACTTTATGACGAAGCGGAAACCGCCTCGCTTATTAAAAAAATAGTCGGCGTTGAACGCAAAGGCGCATTTATGAACATAGCCTATGAGGGCGTAAAAGAAATGGTTGAAGTCGAAGAAAAGATTTTGCTTAATACATTTAAAAAATATGGTGCCGAAGATTTAGGCAGCAAATACGGTGAAAAATGGTGGAAAGAAAAAATCACATTTTTCTACCCCGGTCATATGATGGACATTCCGCAAATGTTCGGCACAATGGACACAATTGCACCTTATGATAAAATTGAAGAGATTTATTGGGCAATGAAAGAAGCAATTGAAACAAATTTCCCGCAAGCAAAATTTATTGCTCATTTCTCGCATTGGTATGAATGGGGCGCAATGGTTTACGACCGCTTTATTATTGACGGTAAAGATGTTCCAAAAGACCCTGTTGAAGCGTTAAGACTTCATCAGGAAGTTTGGACTTGCGGTGTAAGAGCAGCGCTCGCTCACGGCGGTGTTGTAAACGACCACCACGGCGTAGGAATTAAACTCGGTCGCCTTATGAAAGAGCAATACGGACCTGCTATGCAGGTGTTTGAAGGACTTAAAAAAACGCTTGACCCGAACGGAATTATGAATCCGTTTAAACTCGGTCTTTAAGGAGGGCAAAAATTATGATTATTTCAAAAAAATGCAAACAGCACATTGATTCATGCCGTTTTTGTTGGATGTGCCATCATATTTGCCCTATCGGCAACGCAACAGGACACGAGCGTTCAACTGCTCGAGCAAGAGCGCTCGGCATTTCACTTGTAAACCGAGGCGCAATTGAACTTAAAGAAATTATGGATAACATTTACGAGTGTTGCACCTGCGGTGCGTGCAATCACGACTGCACAACAGGTTGGGACCCTGTGATGTTTACCAAAGAGGTTCGACTTCAAGCAGCGCTTGAAAACGAACTTCCCGATTATATAAACAAACTTGTTGATAATTGTTTAAACTGTGGCAACGCTTACGCAAAAAGCGATATTAGCAAAAACTTAAGCGAAAAAATCAAAAATCATTCTAATAAAACTGACACGCTTTTACTGCTTGGTGTTGACGCTCGCTTTATTCTCCCCGACCAAGCGCAAAAAGCAATAAAAGTGCTTGAAAATGCAGGCGTTTTATTTACAGTTTTGGAAGATGAAAAACCGACAGGCTGGCAACTTGACTTTTTAATAGGTACTACTGAAGAAACCAAACAACAAATGAGCGAATGCGCAAAAACTTTAGATGAATTTAAAACAATTGTTGTTTATGACCCGAATGATTCTAAAACAATAAAACAAACCTTCGGTGAATACGGTGTAAAAACAAAAGCAAAGGTTGTAACCTATACCACATTTTTAGCCTATTTAGTTGATAATGGAAAATTAAAATCGAAAAATAAAGACAAAACAGTTGTTTTTCAAGACCCTTATCAACTTTCCCGTGACCTTGAAGAAACTGATGAATCAAGAAAAGTTATTTCTTCATTCGCCACTTTACACGAAATGCTTTTAAACAAAGGCGAAACTGTTTGGGCAGGCAACATTTTAATGTCGCAATATTTGCCAGAAGTTATAAAAGAAGTTTCTAAAAGAAGACTTTATAATGTTAAAAGCATAGGCGAAAGAACAGTTGTTACCGCAAGCGTTTCGGAATATTTTGCTTTAAAACAAGTAAAACAAAACGAAATTGAAATTCTCTCAATTGAAGATTTAATTTTAGGAAAAGAGGCAGATTAATATGTTGGTAGACTTAAAATACATTATTAATTTAGCCGAAAAGGGAGAATTTTGCATACCTGCTTTTAATGTTTATAATTTAGAAACTGCTATGGGCGTAATTCAAGCGGCACAAGAGCAAAAAACGATGAACTTGTCGAGTTTCCTTTCGGTTATCACACAACCGTTTCAACACCGGGCTATCAAACTTACTTTTTATGGCTTATGGCAGGCGATTATCAGGGATTTAACCGTAGCAGCGACCCTGAACATAAATGGATTGAAAACAACTAAAAATTCTTTCTTTTTTGAAAGGTTGGTTATATGAAATATCTTTTAGGTATAGATTTCGGCGGCAGCGCCTCAAAAGCAACGCTTATTAACACAAACGGCGAAATAGTAGCGCAAAACACCGCCGAATACCCTACTCTTTACCCTTCAAACAATGCTTGCGAGCAAAATCCAGATGATTGGATTGATGCACTTATAGAAAACTGCAAAGCGATAATTTCAAAAAGCAAAATTGACAATTCCGACATTCTTTCGGTTACAATTGATTCTGCAACACACACCCTGCTTGTTTGCGATGAAATTTTCAAACCTATAAGAAACGCAATTCATTGGACCGATTCTCGCAGTCGAACTCAAGCAGAAAAACTGCGCAATAGTTATGAAAAAGAGATTTTTGAAAAAACATTTCATAAACCCGATACAATCTGGACATTGCCAATGCTTTTGTGGCTAAAAGAAAACGAGCCTGAAAATTTCAAAAAAATAAGCAAAATTTTCTTTGAAAAAGATTATATTCGTTACTTTTTAACAGACGTTTTCTGCACCGATTATATCGAGGCACAAGGCAGTATGCTGTTTGACTGCAACAAAATGTGTTGGGATAAAGAACTTTGCGACATTGCAAATATAAGTGAAGAAATGTTGCCAAAAACTAAAAAACCGACCGACATTGTTGGTTATATTACCGAAAATGCGGCAAAACTTACAGGTCTTAAAGCAAACACGCCTGTAATTTGCGGTACTACCGACACAGTTATGGAAGTTTTTGCTTCGGGTGCAGTTAAAAAAGGTGATGTAACAGTAAAACTCGCAACTGCTGGCAGATTTTGCGTAATTACTGATAAACCATACCCTGATAAACACCTTGTAAACTATTCGCATATAGTTAAAGGGCATTGGTATCCGGGTACTGCTACAAAATCCTGCGCTGCCTCTTACCGCTGGTATAAAAACACTTTTGGCGGGGACTATAAAACGCTTGATAAAGATGCTGAAAATATACCTTTAGGCGCAGACGGTTTAATTTTTCATCCTTACTTAAACGGCGAATTAACGCCTTATGCCGACCCTGCGTTATGCGGTAGTTTTATTGGTATTCGTTCAACTCACACAAAAGCGCATTTTACACGAGCCTTGCTTGAGGGCGTTGCTTTTTCAATGCTCGAGAGTAAAAATTATATTGATAAATTAAACATTCCTTATAACACGCAAGCAACCGCAATAGGCGGCGGCGTAAAAGGCAAGCTTTGGCGACAAATTCTTTGCGATGTATTAGGTCTTACTTTAATAACCACCGAAAACAGCGATTCTTCGCTCGGCTCTGCTATGCTTGCTGGGATTGCGAGCGGTGTTTTCAAAGACGAATTACAAGCGGTGAAAAAATGCATTAAACAAAAAGATATAACCTACCCCAACCCCGAAAACACGCTAAAATACCGCAAAATTTTTGAAGAATATAAAAAAGTGCACGATGCACTCGCGCCGATTTACGATGCAAGGTGATATTATGAAAATTCTTGTTTGTATTCGAGTGGGACCTGACGGCGAAATAAGTCCGTTTGACGAATGTGCTTTAGAACTTGCGCTTTCAACTAACAATGCCGAAGTTTCGCTTTTAAGCATGGGGCCAAAATCTTGCGAAAACACATTATTATCGCTTACAAGGCTTGGCGCAAAAACGGCTTATTTGCTGTGTGACAATGCGTTTGCTGGGTCAGACACATTGGCAACCGCCTATACGCTTGCACTTGCCGTTAAAAAAATAAATCCTAATTTTGTTTTTTGTGGCAGACAGTCGCTTATCGGCGACACAGCGCAAACACCTATTATGCTCGCTCAAAAAATAAATTTTAACCTTATAACTAATGTTATGAGCGTTGAAAGCATTTCAAACAACGACATTAGTTGTAAAACTCGTGACGAAGGCACGCAAACCGTTAAAACGCCAGCGCTTATTACTATTGAGCGTATAAACACATTGCGAAAACCCTCTATTCGCTCAACTTTAGGCGAATTAAAAATTCTAAACGCTAATGATATTAATGCAAATTTGCAAAAATGCGGACTTTTGGGCTCGCCTACTAGAGTTATTGAAACAAAAGAAAATCAATCTGGCAAGCGAAAATGCAAATTCATTGAGCAAAATGAACTTGAAAAAGTTATTCAAACCGCTTTAAATAAAACAAAAAGAATTACTGCGACTAAACAAAGTGAAAATAAACTAAAAAAAGTGCTTTGTATTACAAATTCGCCCGTTGATTATGCAAAAAAAATTGACGATAATATAGCAGTTTTTGATAAATTAGATGTTGATTCTATTATATCGCAAATATCTTTGCAAAAGCCTGATGCGGTGCTTTTTGGCAGCGACAGCATATCAAAAAGAATTGCATCACTTACTGCCGCAAAAATGAATTTAGGCCTATGCGCCGATTGTACTGATTTGCAGACCGATTCAAATACACTTTATATGATTCGCCCTGCACTATCAGGTAGTGTTATCGCAAAAATAAAGAGTAATACTAAACCCGCTATGGCAACAGTTCGCACAACCGAAAATTCAAACAATATAGTTGTAAGTGCAGGTTTTGGCGTTAAAGATTGTATAGATGATGTTAAATCGTTTGCCAAAAAACTCGGTGCTTCGCTAAACACTTCAAGAAAATGCGTTGATAACGGCATTTTGCCTTATGACATACAAGTAGGGCTTACCGGCAAAAAAATCAGCCCGAATGTTTACATTGCGGTAGGGATTTCAGGCGCTGTTCAGCATATTGTCGGAATGGAAAAATCAGGTACGGTGATTGCCATTAATCCTGATAAAAATGCGCCTATTTTCGACTATGCCGACTACGGAATTCTCGCAGAATTCACAAGTGATTTTTTAAATATTTTTTGAAAACTAAAAAAAGACTTTAACCTTTTGGTTAAAGTCTTTTAATTTGGTTGCGGAGGCTGGACTTGAACCAACGACCTTTTGGGTTATCACTTCGTGCCCCTTGCGGTTCCCAAAATTTTTTCGCCTTTTTCAAGGCTTAAAATTTTGACCGCTACGCTTCGTTTTGCTCGCTTATTCGTCCGCAGGACGCGCTCGCAACCTCACCCAACGAGCAACGCTCGTCGGCCTCATAAGCGTATATATTGCATATAGATAAAAAAGACTTTAACCTTTTGGTTAAAGTCTTTTAATTTGGTTGCGGAGGCTGGACTTGAACCAACGACCTCCGGGTTATGAGCCCGACGAGCTACCATCTGCTCTACTCCGCTATATCTAATTTCGAGTGCTTATATATAATACACCAATATAGCGAAAATGTCAACCCTTTTTTCTAATTTTTAATAAACATTTTTCGACAAATTTAAAACAGGAACGTAAGACACGTTCCTGTTTTTGTTTTATTTAGAATTTGTCGTCTGCATAAGGGTCATTTGCGCCCTCGTTAGAGTAAGTTGGTTGCTCTGGCAATTCTTGACTCTCTGCAATAATATCGAGAGCATTAAATTTTTCAAATTCTACTTTAATATCTTCAAATTTCATCTTTGTTTCTCCTCTCGATTAAGCGTTAGCCCATGCTAAAACTTGGTGTTGTTGAGTTTCTGTTAAATAATTAAAGAATTTTGCATCGTTAGAAGTAGCTGTTGCAACATATTTCAATGAACGGCCTGCATTTGCCTGTTCAGCATAATATGTTGTTGATTCACCGTCTTTGGTGAGTGTTACATAACCACGAGCAATGAAATCTCTTTTAATATTTGTTTCTTTAATAGTAACAATTGAACCTGCAATTTTGCCTTCAATGTTGTTATAATAACCCGGTGTAGGAATTACTAAAACAGGGTTTGTAGCGATTGTTAATAATTCGCCGTCTGCAGGAGCGATGAGTGTACCAAATGCAACCGAATAACCTTCGCTGATTGCAGTTTCAACTAAATCAGTATCAACATCTGTTGTAAATCTGATACCGTTCTTTTCACCTACACGAATTGAAGCTTCTTCGTTTGTTACACCAGCGATTGTTGAATAATCAGTTTCTGCAGGTGCTGTACCTTCGTAAGTAACTGAAATATTATCAACATAGAAATAGTTACAAGTATTGTTGCTACCCCATGTGTTGACCATATTTAAGAAAAGGTAGTTATTGCTAATAGCCGTTGTTGCAGCAGTAGTAGTTAAGTCCATAGTAACTGTTTTCCAAGTGCTGTTAATGCTGCTCATTGAAACTGCAAATGAAGTACTTTTTGCATTTGAAGCCTCTGCAGATAATGTTACATTGTTGCTAAAATTCATTGTACCTTCATCAGTTTTAATGTCAAATGATAATGCTGACGGGCTGTCGTGTGAAGTCCAAATGTCAGACGGTAATTTAATACACAAAGCTTGGTCTTGCATATCTTGGTTATTTACTTTTCTTGCAGTTCTAAGAACATAACCGTGTTCGCCGTCTTCTAAATTAGCATAAGCTGTGCGACCTGAACGAGAAGTTACAAATGCATCTGTTGATAAATTAGCAGGTCTTGAACCTTCTTCAAATGTGTACAATACATCTGTAAGTGTGTCTGCGCTTGCCGAAAATGCCATTGCGGATACCATTGTTAACAACATGGCCATTGCTAACAATAAAGAAAGAACTTTTTTCATGGTTTTTTTATTCTCCTTTAATAAAATATTTTTTATATCGTCTAAAAAAACAATACTTTGCCATTATATCAAAAATATTTTTGTTTGTCAATTTAAAAATCAAATGAATTTTATTTAATTTTCAAAAATATTGCCGTTTTTTCTTAATTTTGTTACTTTTTTGTTACTTTTAAATTGATAAAATAATTATTTTGTATGCAATAAAACAGCCTGCCGAATTGACCTGCCCCAGATTGTGCAGACAATACAAAAACAACCTAATTGGTAGAAAATTAAATTTTAAGCAATAAACTGATTTCGTTTTTCAAGCGGAGTCAGTTTTGTTTTAGTTTGAATACGGTAAT
>CACXOM010000015.1 GCA_902769255.1 Oscillospiraceae bacterium | reverse complement strand
GAGGGTCCACCTGTTCCCATTCCGAACACAGTAGTTAAGCTCACTTGCGCCGAAAATACTTGTCTGGCGACGGACCGGAAAAATAGGCAATTGCCAACACACATATTCCTCTATAGCTCAGTTGGTAGAGCATGCGGCTGTTAACCGCAGGGTCGTTGGTTCGAGTCCAACTGGGGGAGCCAAAACAAAAGCACACCTTTTGGTGTGCTTTTTGTTTTTTGTTTTTTTATTTGTGCTTTTATTATTAAGAATTCTTATTGACAAGCAATTTTATTTTTGGTAAAATAAAGGTGCCACACAACTGAATATTTAACTTGAAACAGTTCCAATGAATTAAAGGATGCGTTTTTATCTCGGTAAAAATGCATGCTCTTTTTTGGCATCCTTTATGGAACTGTTCAAAAAGTTGTGTGGCGCAATCGGAGTTGTGCATTTTTCGGTGCGTAGCTTCGGCTGCGCACTTTTTTATTTTATCGGGAGTGATATTGTGTCTGGCAATGTTGATTTAGGAAAAGCAAAAACAGCTAAAAAAGATGAATTCTATACCGAATTAACCGACATTGAAAAAGAATTGCGATACTACAAAAAGCACTTTTATAATAAAATTGTGTTTTGTAATTGCGATGACCCGTTTGAAAGCAATTTTTTCAAGTATTTTGTGCTTAATTTTAATAGGTTAAAATTAAAGAAATTAATTTGCACATGCTATGCAGGCTCTCCAATTGCTAATACTCAGTTTTCATTATCTGATGTTGTTAAAACAGCAACGCCTAAACCTTATAAAGCGGTTGTTACTACTGTTTATGATAAAACAGGCGACGGCGGAATTGACATGTTTGACGTTGCAGAGCTTTTTAAATCAGGCGAAAACGAATTGACAGAACTTAAAGGCGACGGAGATTTTCGTTCCGAAGAATGTGTTGAACTTCTTAAAGAGTCAGATATTGTAGTTACTAATCCACCATTTTCTCTGTTCAGAGAATACATTGCACAATTAGTTGAGTATGATAAAAAGTTTATTATTATTGGAAACATTAATGCTGTAACCTATAAAGAAATATTTCCTTATATTAAAGAAAACAAAATCTTTTGGGGAGTCACAACAAATGGAAGCAATAGATATTTTAGAGTACCTGAATACTATGATCTAACAGAAAAAACCGGAAAAATTGAAAATGGTATTAAGTATGCTTTCGTAAAAGGCATTATGTGGTATACAAATTTAGATCTAAAAAAGCGTCATGAAGAAATGATACTCACCAAAAAGTATATACCTGAAGAATATCCAAAATACATAAACTACGACGCAATTGAGGTTTCAAAAGTAACTGATATACCACGAGATTATGAAGGCAAAATGGGTGTGCCAATAACATTTTTGAATAAATATAACCCCGACCAATTTGAAATAATAGGCTGTGCAGATTTCACAGGATTATATGGATCAGATTGGATGGGAGTTCAAAGAATAGGTGAAGAATGGATGTCAAACTATAGGAAACAAGGTGGTCGTGGACATTACACTGCAAATATGACGAGCGTTGTTTATTATGATAATAACGGCAAAGCTTGTCCAACATTTAAAAGAATACTAATACGTAATAAACACCCAGAGGAGTAGAAAAATGAAAATAGAAGAAACAAAAATTAAGGTTAGAGAACTTTACGAAGATTATTTTAACGATGACGAAGAAGGCGTTGTCGGTTATTATGAAAAACTTAATATTCGTCCAAAATATCAGCGTGAATTTGTTTATAAAGATGCACAAAGAGATGAAGTTATCAGAACAGTTAAAAAAGGATTTCCGCTTAATGTGTTTTATTGGAGTAAAAATGAAGACGGTACATATGAAATGTTAGACGGACAACAGCGTACCATTTCAATTTGTGAATACCTTGACGGTAATTATTCGGTTGACGGAATGATTTTTGATAATCTTCCTGCTGATATTCGTGAAAAAATACTTGATTATGAACTTTATGTTTATGTTTGTGAGGGAACTGAAAGCGAAAAGTTAGAATGGTTTAAGATTATCAATATAGCAGGCGAAGAATTAACAGAACAAGAGTTAAGAAATGCTGTTTATGCTGACACATGGACAACAGACGCAAAAAAGTATTTTTCGAAAAGTGGCTGTCCTGCATACAGACTTGCTTGCGATTATATGGATTCTAAAGATTCGCCAATCAGACAAGACTATTTTGAAAGAGTGTTATCTTGGATAGGCGACAGAGACGGTATTTCTATCGAAGATTACATGGCATTTCATATGCACGATGAAAACGCAAAAGAACTATGGCAGTATTTCAGAGATGTGATTGATTGGGTTGAAAAATTATTTCCGCATAAAAGAAGTCAAATGAAAGGGCTTGCTTGGGGTAAATTCTATAACAAATATAAAGATAATGAGTATGACCCTATTGCTATGGAAGAAAAAATAAAAGAATTATTTGCAAATCCAGATATTTCAAGGAACAAGGGTGTTTACGAGTATTTAATTACAGGAAATGAAAGAGCGATATCTATGCGTGCTTTCCCTGAAAGCGATAAACTTGTTATGTATGAACGCCAAAAGCATAAATGCGCAATTTGCGGTAAAGAAAAAGATATTTCTGAAATGCACGGAGATCATATTAAACCTTGGTCGAAAGGCGGAAGAACTACTCTTGAAAACGGTCAAATGCTTTGTACTGAATGTAATTTGAGAAAAAGTGCACATTAATAAATTTAAATCCTGTTCAATTTGTGCTTGAACAGGATTTTTCCTTTTCTCTCCCCTTCATCCCATTGACTGTTTTGGGGTTTTATGGTATGATTATTAAAAACTAAAAGAGGGCTGATTTTATGAATAATTTTACTTTTTATTCGCCGACTTATTTTGTTTTTGGTCGTGATGAAGAAAACAATGCAGGCCATTACATAAAACGCTTTGCGCCTCAGATACCGTTTGTTGCCGTACATTTATACTTTGGCGCACGAGGCTTATGAAACAGGTTTGCCGTTTACCCGTCCTTTAATGGTTGAGTTTGAGCAAGATGAACTTTGCAATCAAAACCAATTCCCTTATGAGTATATGTTCGGTTCATCAATTCTGGTTGCTCCTGTTTTTGATGAAAGTGAAACAAAAAGAGTTTATTTGCCGTCAGGTTGTAAATGGTATGATTATTTTGATGGCAAGGAATATGAGGGCGGTCAGGTAATAACTGTCGATACTTCTGACCTTATGAAAATGCCTTTGTTTGTAAAACAAGGCGGCATTATTCCGTTGCAAGAGAAAAAATGCTTTGTTGAACACAGCGAAAAATTAGAAAATATTGAATTTTTGGTTTACCCGAACGGTCAAGAAACTTACACCCTTTATGAAGATGACGGCGTAACGCTCGATTACAAAAAAGGCGTGTTTGCTACAACTGAAATTTCGGCAGGCGAAGACAAAGAGGGCTTGTTTATTAACATTGCAAAGCCAAAAGGCGATAAATCGGTTTTACCTGAAAAAAGAAATGTTACTTTTCGCTTTGCTTTGCAGGGTGAGAAAAACTTTAAACCATCTTGCGAATGTGCAAAAATTCAAAAAGACGGCAAAGATTTGCTTGTTAAGTTTGAGATGAACACAAGCGAAGATTTTACATTAAAACTTAAAAAATAATTACAAAAAGCCTTGTTTTTACAAGGCTTTTTTCGTTTCTTGACATAAAAAGTTTTCTATGATATAATAAACAAAAATAATGAAAAAACAAGGGGGTGAATTTATGAATTACGAAGATTCTTCTACTTTTTCAACCGCTTCTGGTCAAAATTTGCAATATGTTGTTTTGCAAGTTACGCTTAAAGAAAAATTTTTCGGCACAGGTTCGGGCAATCTTACCGAACTCGAAAAATGCATTAACGACCAAGCTGCAAAAGGTTACCGTTTGCACACAATTACCACTTCAAACGGCGGAAGCAAAGGCTTAATGGGCGGTGACAGAATTCAAGCAACGCTTGTTTTTGAAAAAATCGTTTAATCAATTGTGTGAATTAGCTAAAAAAACCTACAAACAAAGTTTGTAGGTTTTTTTGTGACAAAATTTCAGAGAATTCGATTAAATTTGTTGACATTTTACAAAAAATATGATACAATCAAAAATGCCTTTTGGCAGTATTTCAGCAATGCGAAAGGGTTTATTTTTAAGTAAATAAACAATTGAATTTTGGTTTTTAAGAGAATTATTGATTTGGAGGTAATCAATGATTTTTTAAGCATTAAAGCATTTCGCATTGAAAAGCATTAGCGTAATAACAGTTTTTGCAAAAAATCTATAAAATAAGCGGGGTGCTTATATGAAAAAGAAAGAGTTTACTAATAAATACGCAGAACAAATTACAGAAGAAAATAAGCAAAAGTATAGAATTTTTATACTTATTAATTTGATTTCATTGATAATCTATATAATAGGTTTTTGGCTTTTGATTTTCAGACCGTTTGGCGTTTCGCGCTGGTTTTCGCTGTTTGTTTTAACATTGAATTTCTTCTTTTTCTCAATTACTAATATTGTGAAAACTATTGTTTTAACAAAAAAACAAAGTATAAAGGCTTGAGGGTATCCTCAAGTCTTTTTTCATTTATTATTCAAATGATAAAAGCGTAGCAACAATTGATAAAAACGGTAAAATTACTGCTAAATCAATAGGCAAGGCAGAAATTTATGTTTACGCCGCAAACGGTTTAGGCAAAAAACTAACAGTAAAATAAACAAAAAGCAGACACATTTTTGTGTCTGCTTTTTGTTTTTTCTTTAAAAACTTTCACGGGTACTGTGAATAAGTCTTCTGATATCATATATTTTTTCTTTAGACGAGTTGCAATATCCAACTGAATATTCTATTTGAATATCTACCATATTTTTATTATAATCATTTACTCTCTTTTCAAGCATTTCTAAATATAGATTGGCTTTATCTTCAGAACAATGGTCAAACAAGCCCATAAACCAACCGCCTTGGTTCCAGCTGATAAAACCGTAGTTAGAGGAAATTGATTTAAGCATTTCACCGAAATCTCTTAAAACGGTATCGCCTGCGCTTCGTCCCATAGTTTCGTTGATTTTAGCCAGATTATTCAGTTTTATCATCATACAAGTAAACTGCTCACCAAGATCTTTTGAACTTAAAGAATTTATCTGTACATCGCACATCTGCCTGTTTGGAAGATTGGTTACCTTATCGGTGTAAAGAACATATTGAATAAAGTCGTTAATTCTACCGATAACAATTGCGCCTACACAACCGAAGAACAAGAAGAATACAACCGCTAAAGCAATGTAAAGTTTAATATTTACCATTTGCTCGGTAACAATAGAGTTAAGAATATTCAAATAACTTGCACCGAGATACTCGTTGAGCTCGTTAGCTGTTGCTTTAACAATTTTGTATTGGTCGTTAAGCAATGCGATAAGTTCTTCAATATCGTTTTCAACATCGCCGCTTAAATTCTGATTTTTCTTATTGTTGGCAAACTCTTTCAATATGTATTGGGCATGTTCTTTATCAATCTTATTTTCTTCAATAGTTTGATTTATGCTAACATACTCTTGAAGCAAATCGTCATAGGTTGTTGTAACATCTAAATCTCTGTCTGTGTCGTCAACATCGTTAATTATTGAGTTTTCTGAGCTTTCATCGGAAGAACCACGCTGTTTTAAATCGCCGCCGTTCTTTTTGCTGTAATTCTTGATAATCTTTTTTAATCTTTTTGCTCTACTTTGATTGTTTTTAATATCAATATCAATACCTTTAACAGCACTGCTTTGCTTTTTCAAAAGCAAACTGTTGTTTTTTGTGTATTTGTGTTGAATAATATTTTCAAAAAGACTAGGCGCCTTGTTATTGAGAATATAATTGTAAATATTCTCAAGGTCGGTAAATGAATAGCCGGTTGCCGACGCTCTGAAATCAGGATAGTTTGTCTTTTTCTGCAAAAGATAATTATCAATATCTTTTAAAGTTTGCTGAATTATTTCAGCACTTTCAATATAGTCATAATCATTTGAACTGATATTTGAAGCATTATTAGGCAGAATTAACTGGTCAACATATTTTTCACTGTAAAATGAATAATAGTTTTTAACAACTGCATCAAGCATATTACCTGCAAAATTACGCGACCTTTCCGAACCGACTTCATAAGAAATAACATAATCGGTCGGGAAATAATTGTATTCCTCGCCTTTGGTTAAAGCGGCTTCTTTCTTCTGCTCTTCCTCTTCGGTAATTATTGGAGTTACTTTAATCTTAGAACGAATTTCATCAACCGAGCAATTGAGTCCCAAGTCTTCTATTGCACCTCTTATAACGGTTGTTGAATAGATTTCGGAAACATCTAATTTTGTACCGTTAGGAGTAAGGCCGTCATTTATTGCCGAATTTGCATAGCGAATAACGGTTTTAGCAGTATAAACCTGATTTGAATCGGCATAATAATAAACACCCATTGAGCCTAAAAGCGCAACAATTAAAATGAGAATTTTTCCTTTTGAAAGGTATCTTAACAACTGAAATTCTTTCATTGTTTTTTCTCACCTCCGATACGCAAAGAAAGCTTTAACCAAATCGCAGCGAATATAACTGCAATTATACCGATAGCAATAACTAACAATATTTCTAAATGCAGTCTTTTTGCAAGCGAAGCGTTATAACTTTTAAATGTAAGATAATCTTTTGTTTTATACTTTATGTAAGCCTTATCAACCAATTCAATTTGCTTTGAAAGGTTGGAAAACTTAGTGCGTATATCCTTAATCATATTTGTTGCCGCTCTTATATCGGCTATATTATTATTGGATTTGCGCATCTTTTCAATAAGGTCTTTATTAACACTTATTTCTTTTTCGGTTTCTTGGGCTGTCAAAAGGAAATCATTTGCTTGTTTTGCCATATAGTCCATACCGGTTTTTGTTCTTGACATATAATAAGCATTTTTTTCCTTGTCAACAGACGGTATCATAATGACATTTACCATTGCTTTATCATACATTTTAATACCTTTGTTATATACCGAATACGCAGTCATATTTTTTGAAAAATCAATATTTTTCATACGATTATAATAAGAAAGTGCATTGATATAACTTATTTTATCGTGAGTACAACCTGTTTCTTCTACAAAGGATCGGTATTTCTTAATATCATAATTACGAATATCTTCAACTTTTTGTGAAAGTGATTTAAAGGTTTCGTCACTTTCTTCATCGGTAAAAGATTTACTTTGTTTAGCCCTTGTATTAAGATATTTTTCAATCTGCTGTGCCTTTAAATCCAAAAGGTCAGCTATAACCATAAACTCGTCATCATTAAATCTGTCAATATCAAAACTTAATATAGAACGGTTTTCTGTATAATTTAAATATAAATTATCTTTATATGCTTTGCACAAAAAGGTTAAAAGAGTATTTACATCTACATCTTTTATTGAATCAGGCTTTTTCATCGAGATTGTATATGTAGTAGATATGAAAAAACTTTCTTCGGAAAATTCTTTTGTATTAGTCGGTGATACCGAAATACTGGAAATAACATCATTAATATCTACATCATCGGGATTTATACCGCAGTAAGTAAGCATATTTTTTACAACTTCCGGACTTTCAATATCATAAACATTAAAGCGTGTTGAGTTAGGGTTTAGTCCGTAAGCGCTTTCTTCATAGTTAAGGCTCATTTCGGTATAAGCCGTTTGGTTACTGTCAATATAAAAACAACAACCTGAACAAGCAATTACAATAACAAGCAAAATGCAAATCGGTACTTTAAGTTTAAATATGGCAATAAGCACCTTCCTGAAAGTTGAACTGTCAGAATAATCGGTTTTAATACCGTCAAGTACTTTATTAATATATTTTTTGCTTTTCATTTACCTTCCTCCTTTCGACTTTTTGCATATTAATACCAACAAATATCAACCACAACGAGTTCCGGTTGATTGTTGATTCTCGGAATTGGGTTATGGTTTCCGAGACCTCGGCTTACAACGACCTTTGTGTTGTCTTTTGTCTTAACAACACCTTCGGTAAAATTAGGCAGAAAACCTTCGCCGTTGCTATATAAACCGCCGATGTAAGGCAGGCGAATGTGACCGCCGTGGACATGACCTGTAAAGGCAATATCAATCCCCTTATTTAAAAGCTTTTCGTTAAACAATTCCGGATAATGAGTTAAACAAATTCGGCAATTGCTTGTCGGTTTAAGTGAATTAATAAACTTTTTGGCGTTATTGGTTTTAATATCAAATTGTTTTACATTATCTGAAATTGCAATAAGCTGAATTACAGAACTTTTAACTGTAACATCTGTTGCCTCGTTGCTGAGCAAATTAACATTATGTGCTTCAAGTTTTTCAGTAAACTTTTTATCTTTAAAAAGATATCGGTCAAGTTCATGGTTTCCGTAGCAAGCATAAATCGGAGCAATTTTTGAAAGATTATCCGATAAATCGAAAAGAACTGAATAATCACTTTCATCTTCGTTAATCATATCACCCGCATAAAAAATCAAATCAGGCTTGAGCGATTTAATCTTTGAAATCAACTTGCTGTTTTTTTCGCCGAACTGGCTGTTATGAAGGTCCGAAAGTTCGACAATTCGTATATTATCAGTTACCTTATCTGAATTAATCTGATAAAACGTTGTGGTAAAATTCTTGTTTATATAATAATTTACGCCAATGGTTGATGAGGAAAATACAACTAAAACTGACAGAACAATCAATAAAAATTTTACCGGCAAAGGTATTCTGCGTTTTTTCTTTGAGCCTTGCTTATCCTTCTTGATTTTACTCATTATACTATTCTTCCTTTCAGTCTAAATTTAAGCCGGCGGCTAAATTTGAATGTGAATTATTATCGCTGATTTTTTTTGCAGGCGTTCCTGCAATAGTAATTCCGTTTTCCAAAAAACTTTTGGTTACAACAGTATTTGCACCGATTGCAATATCATTACCTATTTCAATATTTCCGATAACAGATGAACAAGGACCGATAAAAACATTATCGCCTATTTTTGCAGCTTTTGTCTGTCCGTTTGTAGCGCCGATTGTAACACATTGATGAATTCGGCAGTTTTTACCTATACGTGCCGAAGGATGAACTACTATAGGTCCCCAATGTGCAATTGAAAGACCCTCTTCAAAAGTGTTTGGCGGAATGTGAAAACCGCAAAGCTTTCTTCCCTTTTTACGCAATCTGTAATGAAGAAAAAGTGCAAATCCTTTGCCTAAAGGACTTTTTTTGCAGTTCATATAGTATTCGGTTTTGCGCAAAAGAATTTCATATTGCCAAATTTCATCACCGGCAATTGAAGGGCGTTTTTTGTGTTTGTATAACGCTATTCTGTCTTGCTCAAGATATCGCTTTAAATCGGCTTTACTTTTTATCATACTTTTTCTCCCTTATTTTTCAGCACCGCTTATAGCGGTTTTAAGATATTCGCTGCTGCTTTCTCTCAATTTTGAAACATATTTATAAACTTCATCATAATCTATAGTATCATTTTCATCAAATACTGTTTGTTCGGTAATATTTCTTTCGCCTATGCCAAATTGATTAAGCAACGCGCCGATTTTTTTAATACGGCTGTCAATTGAGGCGAAAACACGAAAATCTTTTTTATTAAGAATTGAAAAAACAACACCGTGAAATGTGCCCGTATAAACATAAGATGCTCTTCTGAAAAGTTCTGCCCATTCAAACGGAGTAAGTCGAATTGACATTTTTGAATACATTTTATCGTATTCGCCGCCACCAAGTATTTCATAACCCTTTTCTCTTGCAGAATCAATCAATTTTCTTTTAAGAGATTGAGGAATACCGTTACAGTAATAAAACAGTACATAAGGTTTTTTTGTAAGTTTATTGATTTTTTCGTTGTCAATTCTTGGTGTATCAGTCAAAAAAGTCGGGTCGCAAACCAACTGCGGTTTTTTATTTATCGTGTTTTCACATAAAGTTTGAGCGCCTTTATCTCTTGCAGAAACACTTGTAAAACCGCTCATTGCCTTTTTAACTGATTCAGGAGCACCTTCGCCGGTAGCTTTGCCTGTGCTTGGTGCATAAGCGACAATGCGCTTGCAGTTTAGTCCTGCGCTGTATTTTATAAGCGAAAAACTTTTTGGGTCAAGATAATTCCAAACCTCATCGCTGCCGATTACTATGCAGTCAAAATTCAAATCATTGATTTGTTTTTCGTTATAAACTTTTTTGGTTAAATTAAGATGTTTTTTCTGATTTGAAGAAAAAATACATGGTTGAGTAATTTTGTTAAGCCAAGAAATCGGCGTTTCGCTTTTTGGGTAAAAACGGAAAAATCCGCCTATGTTGATAATGTTTTGCTTCAGGATATTATAATTGATGACATATACATCATCATCAGGAAAAAGCGCTTTGATTTTTTCCTGCAAAGCCCAACATTGCAAGAAAGCGCCGTAATTATTTATTTTGTGATGTGTTATAATTCCAATTTTCATTATTTATCTCTCATTTATTTTATTATAAAGCCCTAAATAAAGATTTTGCATTCTTTGCGCTTCTGATTCTATATCATAACCTGCACTTTTGAGTGCTGATTCACGATTTATTCTTTTATTCACTTTACTTTGCAAAATGCGTTCAGCCCAAGTTTGAGCATCATCATTAAGTCCTAAAAAGCACATATTTTCAGTAATTTTTACTTCCGGTGTAATTGTGTTTGTAAGTATGCAAGGCAAATCTGCAGCTTGTGCTTCGATTGCCACAACAGGCAGTCCCTCATAAATTGAAGTCATAGCAAAAACATCAAAGGCGCTGTACCATTCGTTTACATTACTTAATACCCCTGTAAATGTTACCGAATCGGATAGTCCGAGCTGTGTAACTTGCTGTTTTAATTTAGATTCTAATTCGCCTGTACCTATTATAACTAAATGCGAATCAGGTCTTTTTTTATGGATAACGGAGAATACTTCAATAAGTTTTTTCTGGTTTTTTTGCGGTGCCAATCTTCCGACATTGCCTATAACAAACTTATCAGACAGTCCGTATTGTCTGCGGATTTCTGCTCTTTTTGACTCATTAAAAGTAAAATCATCAACCGCAATCGCATTATGAATTAACTCATTTGCATTATTCCAACGCTTTTTTGAAAAATAGAATTCTCCAGCGGCGTTAGAACAACCCCAATAATCAGTTGCGACATATTTAATAAGCGGTCTTATAATCTTTTTCAACTCATTTTTGAATCCTATCGGTACAGCCGTTGCATGAGCGTGAGCAATTCTTATAGGAATATCGTTCTTTTTTGCCGATTGCAATGCATAAATCATCAGTGACCCGTTATGAGTGTGAATAATCTTGTACTCAGGGTGTTTTTTGAACAAATCAGTCATAAAGGCAAGATATGCTTTATAATTCATATAACCCGGCGTAACAAAAATATTGCCGCCCATAGCCTTTATTTCTTCGTCATAATCACCTTTATCCGGCTTATTAGCCAAAAAATCGAATTGAATTTGTTCACGGTCGATATGCCTGTAAAAATTCATCAACATCGTTTCGATGCCGCCACGGTCCATATTGCTGACCGAATGTAAAACTCTAATCATAACTACCTCTTTAATTTATTGTACTTTCATTCTTGGTTTAAGTTGTTCTTTTTTATCGCGTTGCCGTCTTCTGTAAATCCATTTCTCGAATTTGCTCATTTCTAAAATATTTGTTTTCTTTAACGGTGTTTGCTTGACAGGAGAAAAGAAGAACGACATCGGAATCATACGAATTACCATACTTGACCAATAGTAAAACATTGTATTATCAGTCATATAAGTAATGAGCATATAAACATTGATTGTCATAAAACAAACCGCAACTCTTTCACCGCAACGAGTGATAAACCAATTGGTTTGGTATACATAATAGCTGAAAATCCAAACTAAGAATCCCCAAAATCCCATTTCAACATACATTTTAAGAATATCGTTATGTACAGCGGTAATAGCAACAACCTGGTCTTTTGTACCCTTCATAGTCTTTAACAGCTGAACGCAAAATTCATACCCTTTTCCTTTGTATGATGGTGAAACTTTATAGAACCTGGCAATAAAATCATAGATTTTTTCTCTGCCGTTGAGTTCAATCTCGTGGTCGATACAGAATTGTGTGAAAATTCCTTTTTGAATAATTACAATATAATAATAACAAAATACTACGATAGCAAGCGCAGTAAAAATAAGTAATTTTCTTTTGCCTTTTGCTGTGAAAAAATTGCAAAAAACTGCAAAAGCAATTGCCAAAAACATACTTAAAAATGCAATTCGTTTTAATCCGGCAAAGAATAAAAACAGTGCAATTCCTGCATATATAAAGCGATGTTTTTCGCCGGGGCTGAAAAAGAGAAAATAAATAACAAAAACACCCATAACAAATGTGATATCATGTATTTCAATCGCTCTGATAAAGGTTGAGTTGTTAATAACATCGTTTGCACCGAATGAGGTTATGTTTGCTATCATATCCTGAGCCGCACCGGCGATGCCTGTTGTTGCGGCACCGAGAAAAATAATTACAAAGTTAGCGGCTGCAATTCCGAAAAAAGTATATTTTGCCGCATTTTCTTCAAAAAGATATACAGCGGATATAACAATTGCGATATTCAGCAACTGATATGAAATTTTTGAAGTACCTTTCAATATGTAGCCGAAAGACTGTAAATCTAAAATCCAAATAAAAATTGAACAAAAAATTATTCCGATTACAATAGAACCAAACATTATTGAAAAGCGTGATAATATTTTTAAGTTTTTGAAATTTCCAGACCAAAGAAGGTAAACGAGTGCTAAACCGACTGCACCTGCAGAGATTATTTTAGGCAATGCACCGAGCGCCGTATTTACAACCTTCCAATCTCCCATTGCGGCACCAAAAATAAAAAAGATGTAAATACCGATGAAGATTTTTGATTTTTTAGGATAAAATTCTTTCATTAGTCCTCCTTTTTTAAAACCAATTCACATCGGATTCAAATTCATTTTTTAAAAAGTTTTAATAAGCGTTTATCTACACCGCAAAGAATACCGAGAAGTTTATTGTTACCCATAAATATATTAAGCAATGAGAAGCGTTTTTTGCGAATAAGTACGGCAGGCAAATGCCATTCATATCGTCCGCTTTTTACAGGGTTAAATTTATTGATTGCGTTTTTATAAGGCTTTGTATCAATAAAGTTGAGAAATTCTTTCTTTCTTTCTTTTTTCGTTTTTTTATTGTCTTTATGAAAAATGTTAAGACGCATATTATCCATAACAAGTGCCATTAAGCGATTGTTAAGATAACGCTCTTGTACATCAGCGTCATCTAAAAACAATGTTTCTAACTGTTTGTCTAAATGAACGAGCAAAGACTTCGCCATTTGCGGAAAATCAGCACTGTATCGCTGAGTAATGCCACTGGGATTTGTACGATAATAGTACATATAGTAAGGTAAATAAGCAATTTTCTTTGCGCAAAAATACACTGCTGTATTAAAAACAGAATCTTGCGCCTTTTTTTGACCGGCAGGGAATAAAAGATTGTTGTTAATTAAAAACTCTTTTCTGTATAACATTCCCCAAGCGGCGTGGTAAAAAGCATATTTTGAAAGACCGAATTGTCTTGCTAAAGTCGGGTCAAGGCAAAGACAGGAAATGCTTAACTCCCTGCCGGCATTTTCAGGTAAATCAATAAGTTCTTTTAATTCACAAGGCGATTCTTCTTGCTTTTGCGTTGTAAATTTAAGACGATTATGAATAATAATATCTTTATCACTTTCGCAAAACTGTAAAGCGGTTTTTATAAAATAATCCGAAAGCAAATCATCGGCATCGGCAAAGAAAACCCACTTGCCGACTGCTTCTTCAATTGTGCGGTTTCTAACACGGCTCAAACCGCCGTTTTGCTCCAATTTTACATAACGGATTCTATTATCGGAATCTGCATATTCACGACAAATTTGTGCTGACTCATTTGTTGAGCAGTCATCTATCAAAAGAAGTTCGGTTTCATCTGTAAGTTGACGCTTAATGCCCTCAATATGAGCACGCAAAAATGATGGCTCAATATTGTAAACAGCACTTCCTATGCTAAGTTTAATTGCCATAATTTCTTTCTCTTTTCTTTTGGATTATAAAAGATAATAATATATAATATTATAATATAACAGAATATTATAAAAAATCAAGGTTTATTGTCAAAAATCAACGGTCAGCGTAAGAAAAATACATATATTGTCGACTTGACAAGTTTATTTTGTTAATGTATAATTTTTTTGGATTATGAAGAAATTACGAGGAGAAAACAATGTATAAATTCAAACGAGTATTTATTTATATCAAGGTTTTATTTATAACCATCGCTACAAAAGCAGTATGCATTTTTTTAAAGCATAATAAAAGCTATAAAGGGCTTTGGATTGTGTCGGAGCGAGGTATAGACGCAAGAGATAACGGCTATCACTTTTTCAAATATCTAAGTAAAGAGCATTCCGAAATAAACTCGGTTTACATTATTTCAAAAGATTCGCCGGATTTTGAAAAAGTGGCGAGCGTCGGCAAAATAGTTGAATACGGTAGTTTTAAACACTATCTTTGCTATTTATTGGCAAGTTACAGAGTAAGCTCGCATATTGACGGTTATTCGCCTGATATTTTGTTTTTTCATAAATTCGGAAAATTCTTTCCTGATAAAGCGAAAAAAGTATTTCTTCAACACGGTATTATGAGTAACGATTTGGCTTTTTGCCACGCAAATCAAACAGATGTTGATTTGTTTATCTGCACCGCAGTACCGGAATATGAGTTTATTAAGAAAACTTTTGGTTATAATGAAAGTGTTTTGTGCCTTGCGGGTCTTTGTCGCTATGATAATCTTAAAAGAGAAGAAAAACCAACCAAAAAGATTTTATTTATGCCGACATGGCGTTCTAATTTGCGAACCTGCGGTAAGCGTAAATTTTTACAAAGTGAATATTTTCTTACATACAACGCTTTATTAAATAATAAAAATCTTATAGAACTGTTAGAAAAATACGACTATGAATTTATTTTCTATCCGCATTATGAAATACAACATTTTATTGACTGTTTTGAAGCATCTTCAAAAAGGGTGAAAATTGCTGATTTTCAACATAATGATGTTCAACAATTGCTTATAAAGAGCGATGTTTTGGTTACTGATTATTCAAGCGTATTTTTTGATTTTGCATATATGAGAAAACCAATAGTTTATTTTCATTATAATGATGCGGAATTTCGCTCTTCGCATTACAAGGAAGGTTATTTTCATATCAAAACAGACGGTTTCGGCGAAGTTGCATTAACAGGTGATGAAGTTACCGAAAGTTTAAACCGCATTTTAAAAAACAACTTAAAGCCTGAAGAAATTTATCTTAACAGAATGAACGCATTTTTTAAATTTAACGATACAAATAACTGCCAGCGTAATTTTGAAGCAATAAAAAATCTTTAATTATTTAAACTTTTTAATTATTCGAGAAAGCCCTGTAATTCTTAGTGCAAATTTTACAGAAGGTTTGAACTCCGGCAAGAAACTGTTGCCTAATACATAAACCACATTCAACACAACTGTGGCAACTATGCCATAAACGATTATCGCCGTTATGCCTTGTAATCCTGTAAAACGATAAATTACATAGCATATTGCACAAGCAATTGCAGTTAAAGTCCAAGTCCAAAGAAGTTTAAGCATATATTTTGACTGCTTTTCTTCGGTAAAATAGTGTCTGAAAAGAATTGCCGTTCCCCAAGTGCCTTCAATAAAGACAATACAGAAAATTGTTGAAAGCATAACACCGCTGACACCTATAAATTTAACGAGTAAGATATTAAGTGTTAAATTTACAACCGTTTCAACGATCGGACGAAAACGGTCTTGCCACCAAAGACCTGCGGCATCTCGATAAATATGGCAAACACGGCTGAAATGCATTGAGAAGAAGTATATGCAGAAAATTGTCATAATTCCGTCGCCAAATAGCATATCTTTTCCAACCCATAACCTTATGAAAGGTTGCAAGCAAGCGGCAAAACATACTGTAAGCCAAGAGGTCAGCCACATATAAAGCATTTGGATTTTTTTGAAATCGGTATAGTTTTTCTTTTTGGTTTCTACTACAATAGAATTTCCTACCGATGCCGTTACACTGTTGGAAACTAAAATCATTATGCCGGATACGGCGTTGATAATGAAGTAATAACTGTTATATTGTCCCAATATTTCCAAACCGAGAAATGCTGATATAACAATGCTGTCAAGCGAATTGCGGAAAACAAAGCTGACTTTATGCAAAAACATTCCTGCAACACGTTTTTTGATACCGTTAATTTCAGATTTCGGCACTTTACCCTCACAAGCGTATTGCGGATACATTTTTTTAGAGAGATAGTATGTAACCAAATTTTTCAGCACTGTTGTAACAGGCAGTGCCAGGGAATAGAAATAGTAAGCAAGATATGGTTGGCTTTTAAGTAAGATTATAGCCAAAATCTGCATTACTGTAGTGCCGACTTTGAAAACAGAGTAAATATTATTGTTGATTGAATACCGTTGATCTGCCGTAAACAAAGCAGACCGATAGGCAAACAGCAAATAGGAAAGTATTGTATTGCCGAGGTTGATAAAATAAAGCGTATAAAGATTAAGCCCACCCGGTAAATCATTCTTGACAATTAAAGGTAAAAACGGTGTAATCGCTACGCCTATTACCGTCATAATTAAGGCAATGAAACGATATACGGTGCGATAAAGTTTTAGTAATGCACAAATTGCCGGAATGTCATTTTCAGCAAGAGGTTTATACATACTGTAAACCATAGCCGAGCCGATACCGAGTTCGGTAAGCGAAAGAATTTGCAGAATAGATGTAAACAGACTGTCAAGACCCAGATAAACTTTACCTAAGTACCAGATAAGTACTGTTCGCATTATAAAGTTTGTAAGCATAATAATCAATTTATTGATTACCGATGTAACAATATTTCTTCTTGCATTTTGTGTTCTACTTGCCATTTTTTTCGCCCTATTTTTTATTTAAACTTTGATATATTTCGATTGTTCTGTCAGTTATAGTGTCCCAATCGTATTTTGATATTAGTTCTTTTCGTTTAGCTTTAGTTTGTTCTTCGGAACATTCTTTTTTGAAATCACTTGATTTTAGTTCAGGATTTTCTAAACAAAATTCAAGAATTTCTTTAAGCGAGTCAACATTTCCTTTTTCAAAGGAATTGCCGTATCCGTCAAGACAAGCAATATTTTCATGAATATCGCTGACAATTACACGAGCATCATATCCAATCGCTTCAAGCAAACTCATCGGCATACCCTCAATATCGCTAGGTAATACATATATATAGCAGTTTGTAAATAATGCTGATAAAGTTTTTCCGCTGACAAATCCCGTAAAAATAATATTGTCAAACCCTTGTGCTTTTTGCAAAACAGAATTGATATAATCGGTTTTTGGCTCTATAGCGCCGGCTATTACAAGCTTTTTATCTGTATTAAGTTTTTTGTAAGCATCAATCAGATAATCAAGTCCTTTTTCAGGCGTTATCCTTGCTAAGAAAAGTATATAGCCGTCTTTTTCCAAGCCGAATTTTTTGCTTATTTCATCTGGTCCCTCGAAAGTTACAGGGTTTATACCGTTGGGAACAAATATAGTTTCTCTGTCATATTTTTCTTTAAAATAATTTTTTACATTTTCGGAAAGCACAATAATTTGGTCAGCGTATTTTGCCGCCATTTTTTCTCCGAAAAGTATATATTTAGAGGCAAAACCACCCCATTTATTTCTTTGCCAATCAAGCCCGTGAATTGTGGCAACTGTCTTTTTTTTGAAAAGGCGAGCGAGCGGAAGCATAGCGCAAGAACCTTCAGCGTGAAAATGCACTACATCATATCTTTTAAAAACGCAACGCAAAGTTGCAAATAAAGAATATACCATTGCATTAAGCGAAGAGTTGCGAAATGTACGAACTTCGGCGATTTTAACACCTTTATATTCACGCAATTTTTCTTCACCGCAGTTGCGGTTGTAAACAGTTACATTATGACCTTTTTCAACCATTCTTGTTGAAAGGTCTTCAACTACTGCTTCAACACCGCCGTTTCTTCCGGGTATTCGTTTATGCCCTATCATTGCAATTTTCATATATGCACCCCATTTTGTCAAAAAATGCCTTAAAACGACATTATTATATATTAATTATTATATCATAAATTTTTATTATTATCAACCATATTATAAGGAGGAAATATGAGAAAACATATAACCATTGAAAACGCTGAACTTTGTTGTGGCTGCGGAGCCTGCTTAAATGCTTGTAATTTAGGCGCAATAACAATGAAAGAGGATAAAGCAGGATTTATTTATCCGTTTGTTGATACTTACTCTTGTGTTGAATGCGGTAAATGTGTAGATGTTTGCGCATTTACAAAAAAAGGCGAAGGTGCAAACGGCGAAATAGCAGTATATGCTGCTGCTTCAAAAAGTAAAGATGTGTTAAAATCATCTTCATCGGGCGGAATTTTTACTGAACTTGCAAAAGGAATTCTAAAAAACGGCGGTGTAGTTTTCGGCGCTGCTTGGTCAGATGATTTTACACTTAAACATATTTGCGTAGAAAATGAGCAAGACCTTACAAAATTAAGAGGTTCAAAATATGTTCAAAGTAATACGGGAACTTCCTTTAGCCTTGCAAAAAAGCTTTTAGATGAAGAAAGGCAAGTGTGCTTTTGCGGTACACCTTGTCAGGTTTCAGCATTAAAAGCATTTTTGAAAAAAGATTACAAAAATCTTTTTACTGTTGATTTAGTTTGCCACGGTGTTCCTAATATAAAAATGCTTAAAGACGATTTAAAAAATGTCTTAAACGATAAATATTCTAAAATTGAAAACATAAGCTTCAGAGATAAAAGCTACGGTTGGGGAGTGAAAGGCTCAATAAAGCTTGATAATTCTAAAGTTAAGTATAACGCTGGCAACTCACCATATTATTTTTACTTCCTTAAAGGCGAAGTTTACCGTGAAAGTTGCTATAATTGCCGTTATCCGCTTGAAAACCGACAAGGCGATATAACGCTTGGCGATTATTGGGGAATAAGCCTTGATTTAATCGAAAAAATGGGCGATGTAAACGCTGATTTAGGTGTTTCTTGCGTTTTAGTCAACACCGAAAAAGGCGAAAAATGGCTTGATTCTGTAAAAGACAATATATCCCTTGCAAAATCAAGCAGACAAGCAGTACAAAAAAGAAATCATCAACTAACTGCTCCAAGCGTTCCGCTTCCTGAACATAAAACGCTTTTAAACGGTTACATAGAAAACGGTTATTCTTCGTTCAAAGCGGGATATAAAAAACATATTAAAGACCATATTATACGCACTATCAAAAATATGATACCTGCAAAAGTAAAACGCAAGATTAACGATTTGCTTAGTTGACAAAATTTGACTTTTTGTTGCAATTTTTTTAAATTTCTCTTGAAAAATGCCAAAAGACTATGTTATAATTAATTAGGGATATAGAAAAAGCAATAAATAAGAGGTTTTTTACAATGACTTTTCTTGAGTTTGGTAAAATTGATAAAAAAACTGAACAGCGCCTTAAAGAAATGATTGAAAATAAATCGTTTAAGGCTTTTTGGCGCAAAAAAAGAATTTTTGATATTATTGTTGCTACAATTATTATGATTTTTGCAATAATACCTATTTTGCTTATTGCACTGGCGATTGTTATTGACGACCCACACGGCGGTCCGTTTTTCAAGCAAATCAGAATAGGTCGACACGGTAAAAAGTTTTATATGTACAAATTCCGTACTATGTATGTTGACGCTGAAAAACGCAAGCAAGACCTTTTAGAGCAAAACGAAATGGAAGGCCCTGTGTTTAAGATTAAAGATGACCCGAGAATTACTCGTCTTGGTAAATATCTTAGAAAGCTTTCCTTTGATGAATTACCACAGCTTTTTAATGTTTTAAAAGGTGAAATGAGTTTGGTAGGTCCAAGACCTCCGCTCCCAAACGAAGTTGAACAATACACCGATTATGATAAACTAAGATTGATTGTAACTCCGGGCATTACTTGTGACTGGCAAATTGCCGTTAATCGCAACGATATTCCGTTTGACAAATGGGTTGAAATGGATTTGGAATACATTGAAAATCGTACTACTTTCGGCGATTTGAAAATCATTTTCAAAACACCGTTTGCAATGCTTTCTGGAACGGGAAGATAATTATAAAAGACTAACAGGCTGTCCGCATTTGCGGGCAGCCTGCTTTTTTTAGTCTTGATTTTCAATTGCTTTCTTTTCAAATTCTTCTGCGGTCAGCGCAGGCGCAAAATAGAATCCTTGCGCAAAAGCACAACCGGTGTTTTGTAGAATTCGCAATTGCTTTTCGTTTTCAACACCTTCTGCAATAACCGGAACATCTAAATTTTCGGCAATTCTCATAACAAGTTCAGCAACTCTGAATCTTCTTTTATCAGTATCAATATCTTTAACTAATATCTTATCCATTTTCAGCGTGTCAATCGGCATTTCAGTAAGCAAATTAAGTGAGGAATATGCTGAGCCGAAATCGTCCATTTCAATTCTATATCCCTTATTGCGCAAAGAAACAATAACACTAACAAAGTCTTTTTCGTTCTCAATATAAGCCGATTCGGTTATTTCAAGCCTTATTGCATCTGGCGTGAGCCCATACTTTTCAAGGGTTGAATCAAGCGTATCTTCAAGCAATGGACTAAGAACATCAATTCGGGAAAGGTTTATCGAAACTGGAATAGTTGCTCCGTATTTTTCTTTCCAAATGGCAATCTGGTCAACAACTTTTTCAAAAACATATTTGTCAACCAAGCTTATTTTACTGTGTTTTTCAAACAATTCGATAAACTGATGTGGGGAGAGTCTGCCAAGCTTCGGGTGCTGCCAACGAACAAGCGCTTCAGCGCCAACTACTTTGTACGGAGTTTGCTGAATATCATATTTTGGCTGATAATAAATCAAAAACTCATTATTTTCTAATGCTCTGTTTAAATCGTTTAACAAGGTCTGGTCAAACAATTCTTTTTCACGCATTTCTTCGTCATAAACCAACATTGGCGATTTATAAATAGTTCGTGCCATATTACAAGCGATTACAGCACAGTCAACCAACGACTTAGGCTCCATTCCTCTGTGCCACGGCATTACGCCCATTCTTATTTGAACGCTTGTTTTTGACACAATCGAGTCTAATCTTTCTTGTAGTCGGTTGTATAAATCATGGTAATTATTAATTTGTGAACAGTAAATTGCAAAGTGGTCCGCTTCGGTTCGTGAGGCAATACCGCCTTGCGAGTCTAAAAACATTGAAATTTCCTCGCCAAGCTCTTTTAAAACTATATCGCCGAACTCGTAGCTGTTAATACTGTTAACCGAGTGGAAATTGTTAATATTTATCACGACAGTATCCATCGGCATTTCAGGGTTGTCTTCAAAAAGCTTGTTGGCGTATTCGTAGAAATAACTTCTTATATAAAGTCCTGTCAATTCATCTTTTTGTGTTGCAACAATAAGCTCTTCTTTCTCTTTTGCTTTTTTTCTTATACTCAAAATCGAAAGAATATAAATTAATAACACTGCAACTATTATGCAGGCAGTTATAATAACAGAAATTATGTTTTGTGACAAGAAATATCCAAAAGTTACCTGAAAATCATCTGCCTTGTAATAGTTATCAAGCGCTTTTTTAGTTGTTAAAGGGTCAACAACTGAATTGATTCGGTTAAGAATTGAATAAAGAACTGTATCGCCATTATTAACGGCATAGCAATAATCCATTTCTACGCCTAGCGGTATCGAGGTTAAATTAAGTTTTTTACAGGTATCTATCAAATTGTTATATCTATAATTACTTATAATAAGGCACTCTGCCTTGCCTTGTGAAATGGCTTTAAGGCACTCTTGAGAATCCTTAAAGTAAATAGGTCGCCAATCAGGAAAATTATTTTCCAAAAACATTTCGTAATTGGTGTTTCCCGTGTTTACGGCAACAGTTATCTTTTCCCTTGATAAAAACGAATCCTTATCCTTCGCGCCGACAATAGCCGACATTTCGGTTGTCATAAGCGGATTTGTGATATAATAGCCTTTGATTTCACCGTAATAATCTGTAAGATTTGCAGGGAACATACAATCAATCTTGCCTTTTTTCAAAGCTTCGAGTGCTTCCTTTGAGGTTGGAAAAGCTACAGTTTCAAACTTAATTTTTGCGTTTTCCATACAGCGTGAAGCTTCTTTAAGGTAATCTTTAAGCGCACCTATTAATTTGCCGGTTTTTTTGTCTTTAGCACAAAAAGCAAGATAATTATCTTGATATCCGACTCTGATTTTTTTATGTTCTTTAATCCATTTTAATTCTTCAGAACTAAAGTAACGGTGCATTTGTGAAAAATACAGGTATTTTGAGTGAAGCTGCGAATTATAATAAGGATTATCGTCAGTAATCTTATTCATTGCAAGATTAAGTTCTGACAACAAATCAGGTCGGTTTTTATTTACCGAAAAATAAATATTTGATGAGCCGATTTTGGTAATCGGAAGTACATAATTGTTTTTACTCAAATTCTCAGGAGAAACATAAAAATCAATCTTTCCTGATGTAAGCATGGCAACACTTTCTTTTGTCGAATCGGTAAGTTCAACAACCTTCATTTTCAAATTGTTGTCTTTTGCCCATTGCTTGAAAATCGAAACTTGAACCGAATCCTTGTTTATGCCTACAATCTTTCCTTTAAAGGAGGAATAGTCATGAACATCAACATTGCCTTTGCCGGATGTTGTATAAAGATAATAATCCTCTTCTCCCATAGAAATTTCTGAAAAAAGCATGTTTTCAGAGCGTTGTTTGGTATAAGAAACATCACTTAATAAATCGATTTTTCCATCGATTAACATTTGTAAAAGGTCGGTCCAACTACCTTCGACATATTCGTATTCCCAATTTGTATATGAGGCGATTTCCTGTTGATATTCATAAGCATATCCGGTTCGTCTGTTTTCATCATCTTTAGAATTAAATGATGAATCATACCAGCCGACACGCACAGTTTTTGGGCTTTTTTGAGCCAGTGTCGCTTGTGATATTGGTATTGAGATTATTATAAAAAGCACAAGCATTGCTGATGACAGAATTCTGCCAATTCGTTTTGCCTTAATCATATTGTAAATTCCTCTTTAAATTAGTCTATTTTTCTTCTGCCCGCTTTAAGTTTTTGTTTGTTTTCATACATAATTTTATCGGCACGACGAACTACATCAGCAACATATTGGTCGCTGGTTTCATCAAAATCTGCAATGCCGACTGCTATATCGACCGTTTCCCATTTATTTTTAGTCGAAACATTTATCTCCGTTGTTGTAGCTTCAAATTGTTTTAAAAGGCTTTCTCTGCGTTCATAGTCAAAATTGCGTAGAATTACTGCGAATTCATCACCGCCTATTCTGAACACAGGACTATGCACAAATACATTGCAAATTGCACTGCTTGCTTTTCTTAAATAAATATCGCCTTTTTCGTGGCCGAAAACATCATTGATATATTTAAGATTGTTACAGTCAAAAATTCCGATTGCAAAAGGTTGCTCTACTGATTTATTATCAATTTGCTCCTGAATTTCATTGCAAGCAGCGGTAAATGCCGCCTTATTTTTTATATTTGTAAGGGCGTCTGTAAATACCTTATAATTTAAGTCGCCTATATGCTTTTTAAAATCATCAACAAGGTGTTTAAAGGTTCTTGTAAGCTTGCCCACTTCATCATCTTTAAAGTATGTAAGCTTATAATCGTAATTTCCTTTATCAACATTTTCTGCCGCTTCGGTTAACTGTTTAAGGGGCTTCGCAATATGTCTTGTATAGAACATTGTAAAAATACAAGCCAAAAGCAAAATAATAAGAGAAATAATAGAGATGTTGGCAAACAAGCGCGCCCAAGAACCTTCCGATTCTTCAATCGGAACAGCAACATTAATACGCATTCCGTTTGTCAAAGGAAGCCAAGCTGCTTCTTTTTCGACACCTTTATAAGTATATTTAAAATATGTGTTGTTGCTGATTATATTTTTCGGAATTTCAACATCAGGATACTTTTTTATATCAATTCTCGGATGATAGAAAAGGTTTCCTTCGGAGTCGTTTAAAAACGCATAACCGTTGCTGTAAAGATGAATACTGTTGACTTGTTCTGCCATTGTAGTATAATCGATTTCAATGCCTAATACGCCTACAAATCTTCCTTTGCAGTAAATAGGAACATTATAGGAAATTACACGTTTATTAAGGTTATCGGTTATATACGGCGGAATCCAAATCGGTTTTCCCTCGCGTTTAGGAACGGTAAACCAAACCAACTTTGAAGTATCTTCTGTATCATAAAGGGCGATGTCTGTAACCTTATGATTAACAAAACCTTCACCGTCAAGGTTGGTGTACCAAAAACCTTTGACTTTTTTTGAAACATTCGGGTCAATTCGGTAATAGTAGGTCAAAACACCGCTTGTTTTTGAAGCGACTTCATCAAAATATTCTCTTACATATTTAATATGGCTTTTAAGGGTTTTGTCATTCAATTCGTGTAAATTGGATTCTGCATAGTTAGCCATTTTTGTAACAGATTTTTGAACTCCGTCAAAATAGTTGTTGAGATTCTTTTCGCCTGTTTCACACAAAAGCAGCAAAAGTTGGTCCGATTTGTTATGCTCGTTACTTCTTATAAAAAGAATACTCGTAAGCGATATACCCGCTACCGCAAGCATAACAACACAAATAGTCAGTACTGTAAATCTTGTTCTTAATGAATGCATTATATACTCCACCTAACATAAAATATTAGTTATAGTTATTATAACATCAAAAAATTAATTTTGCAAGAAATTCCAAGCATTTTGTAAATTTAAAAATTAAATTCGGTTGTTTCAAAAATAAAAATATAAAAAATATAATATAAGGTAGATTTATTAAAGCAGAATTCCCTTTTTAGCATAATGGTAATAAATAATAAAAAACCGTTGACTGTAAAAAGCCAACGGTTTTTCTTTTGGTCGAGGTGACGGGACTTGAACCCACGACCTCTGCGTCCCGAACGCAGCGCTCTACCAAACTGAGCCACACCTCGAAATATTCTATTTTATATATAAAAAATCAAAACTAAAAACTAATTCCGCTGCGACGCAGCGCTCTTCCTGTTGTAACATCTTCGCCTTTTTTGCTATTCGCAAAAAATTTCGCAAAAAATTCTCGTGTTACTGCCACTCCTTATTGCTCCCTTATTCTGCCATAGGCAGCGGTCGCAAACGTCCCCAAACTGAGCCACACCTCGAAATGTTGGTTGAAATGAAATATTTTCTCAAAGACTAATATATTATAGCACCATATTTTAAATATTTCAAGGATTTTTTTGCTTTTTAACAAAACGGCAGGATTTTGTTCCTGCCGTTTAAAATTTACATTTTCTCTTTTGCTTGTTTTAGAGCGACTGCGAATTGGTCGGGACAAGAAGTTCCTTTACCGTTGCAGTCAATTCCTTCAAGGCGATTTATAGCCTCGTTTACTTCCATTCCCTCAACAAGTTTTGAAATGCCTTTTAAGTTGCCGTTGCAACCGCCTAAAAATGAAACATTTTTAATTTTGCCGTTCTCAATTTCAAAATTAATTTGTCTTGAACAGACACCTTTCGGTGTAGCCGAAAACTGCATAAATTTCACCTCGCTTAATGGCAATGGCCGTCTTCGCAATTCGGAATTTTGCCGACAATCGGCTCGGGGTCGATACCCTGTTTTTTATAATAATCGGCAATTGCCGCTTTTATAGACTGCTCTGCCAAAACCGAACAATGAATTTTGTGAGTAGGAAGTCCGCCGAGTGCCTCAACAACCGCTTTGTTAGAAAGTTCGAGCGCCTGCGGTATTGTTTTGCCTTTAATCATTTCAGTAGCGATTGAAGAAGTCGCAATTGCGCTACCACAACCGAAAGTTTTAAATTTAACATCTGTAATAACATCATTGTCAACTTTGATATACATTTTCATTATATCGCCGCATTTTGCGTTGCCAACTTCGCCAATACCGTCAGCGTTTTCAATTTCGCCGACATTTCTCGGGTTGGTGAAATGGTCCATAACCTGTTCTGTATACATAACTATTTTCCTTCCTTTTCTTCTTTTTTAATTTTCTCCCAAAGTGGCGACATATTGCGAAGTCGCTCAACAATAGGCGGTAATTTTTCTAAAATATAATCAATATCTTCTTGTGTTGTAAATTCGTTTATTGAAATTCGAAGCGAACCGTGCGCAATTTCGTGCGGTCTGCCGATTGCGAGTAAAACGTGCGAAGGGTCGAGCGAGCCAGATGTGCAGGCTGAACCCGAAGAAGCGCAAATTCCGTTCATATCAAGCAAAAGCAACAAACTTTCGCCCTCAATTCCCTCAAAAGAAACATTTGCATTACCCGGCAAGCGAGTATCTCTGTCACCGTTTAAATGAGAACGCTCAATTTTGAGTGCACCGTCAATAAAGCGGTTGCGAAGTGCTGTTACATATTCTCTTTTTTTAGCAATATCAGCGCATGCGAGTTCGCAGGCTTTTGCAAAACCGACAATTGACGGAACATTTTCAGTTCCTGCTCTTTTGCCTCGCTCTTGAGCGCCACCGTCCATAAATGTTGCAATTCTAACGCCTTTGCGAATATACAAAAAGCCTATTCCCTTTTGAGCGTGGATTTTGTGGCCCGAAACGCTCATTAAATCAATGTTTAAATCATTTACATCAATTTCAACATTTCCGAGTGCTTGAACTGCGTCAACATGGAATAAAATATTGTGTTTTTTGCAAACTTCGCCGAGTTCTTTTATCGGCTGAATTGTGCCGATTTCGTTGTTTGCAAACATTATTGTAACAAGACCTGTGTCATCTTTAATTGCGTTTTCAAGGTCACTTACTTTAACAATTCCGTTTTCGTAAACCGGTAAATAAGTTACCTCAAACCCTTGTTTTTCAAGGTGTTGCAAAGTGTGCAAAACAGCGTGGTGTTCAAAAACTGTTGAAATAATATGCTTTTTACCTTTTTTAAGCATTTGCTCCGCTGCGCCTTTTATTGCCCAGTTGTCAGCCTCGCTGCCGCAAGAGGTAAAATAAATTTCATTAGGAGTTGCGCCTACACATTTTGCAATGGTTTCGCGTGATGTTTCAACGGCAGCCTTTGCCTCGCCACCGAGATTATAAAGGCTTGAAGGGTTTCCGTAAATATCAAGCGCATTTATAATAGCCTGTTTTACAGGCTCTGTGATTTTGGTTGTTGCCGCATTATCGGCATAAACAAATCTTTTGTCCAAAATGAACGCTCCTTTATATTAAAAGAATAATTAATTGTACCAGCACATATATAATATACCATTTTAGTCTACTTTTCAATAGTATTTTAAAAAATTCTTGTAAAATTCATCATTTGTCCATATTTGACCATTGAAAATCTGTCTTTTTTATGTAAAATTTAAAACAAATGGGTAATAAATTAAAAAAACACTACCAATTTCTAATAATTTGTGGTATAATATCTTTAATTATAACTATATGTTTGTGAGAGGTGAATTTTTATGTTGCAGGCGAAAAATACAAAAGTAATTGCTGCGGTGTTTTCAGCATTTATTGCGGTTTTTGTAATTGCCTTATGCTTGATTATTAATTCAACTCCTGCCGAAGTTGTTTCAGGAACGGCCGGCAATTATACAATAAATATTGCAAACGGCGGTTATTTAGTTGAAGACGAGGGCTTTTTGTTTTTCACAAAGCCGAATGAAAAAGGTATTTGGCGTACCGAAACGCAAAAAAACAACGGCGCCGAAAAAATAGATGAAAAGGGCGACTCATTTTTACAAAATGTAAAAGATACATATTATTATAATGATAATAACAAATTAATTTCTTGCGACTGGAACGGCAAGGGCGAAAAAGTTTTGTTAAACTACGCCAAAAAACCGCTTATTGTAGGCTCGTTAATCTTTTATATCGATAAAAATAAAAATCTTTGCAAATATTCAACGCTTACTAAAAAGAATTCGCTTGTTTTAAAAGGCAAAAACATTAAAGAATTTTTGGTTTACTACCGCAGAATTTATTATGTTGACGGTAAAGGCAACATTTGCAAAGTCGCTTTTGACGGCAAAAAAAATGAAACTTTTATTAAAGCGAACAAATCCGCTTCAAAACTTTCGATTGACGGGCAATACATTTTCTATCTTGACGGCGAAAGCTTGTATTCAGTTATGCTTTCGGGCAAACAACTTATAAAAGCGAATATAGTTTCGGCTAAAGAATATGCTGTTTTCGGCGAATATCTTGTTTATTCAAACGAAAAAGGCATTTACCATTGCAATATAAACAAACTTATTAAAAAAGAAAAAGGTTATAGCGCAAAACTTTTGCAAAAAGGTAAGGCAAAGGCAATTTCTATTGATGACGAACATTTTTACTTTTTTGATAATGAAAATAATCTAATAAGAATAAATCATAACGGCAAAGGCAAACAAACCGTAAAAATAAAGAAAGGGTGAAAAGATTTTGGCAAAAGATTTGATTGAAGAAATCAGAGAATGCGAAAAAAACGCCGAACAAATTATTTTAGATGCCGAAAATAAGGCGAATGACTTAATTTTATCGGCAAAGAAAAGTGGCGAAGAGTTTAAAAAGCAGGAAATTGAAAACGCTTCAAATACGGCAAATACCAAAATCGCAACTGCCGACAACAACGCCTATAAGGTAAAAACAAAGGCTTTTGAAAAAAACAGCGAAGAAGCCGACCAGTTGAAAAAAGAAGGCGAAAAGAACATAGAGCGTGCAGTTGACTTAATTATTAACGAGATTATTCCTCAGTAAATAAACTGAATTTTTAAATCTTTTTATTAAAAAGGGGTGAGATTTTGGCTGTTTTAAAAATGAAAAATATTCGCATTGCCGTTGCAAAAAACGATTTGAAAAAATGCGTATCTTTTTTGCAAAAAGCGGGCGTTGTGCAAATTAAGCAAACCGAGCAAATTGAGGGCTTTGAAACAAAAGATTTTCTTTCGCAAAGGCTAACTTTCGAGCGAATGGTATCTTCCGCCTCAAATGCGCTTGAAATTCTTGATAAAAAATCGCCCGAAAAAAAGGGAATGTTGAGTTTTTTAAACGGCAGAAAAGAGATTGATGAAGAGGCTTATCAAAAAATGGTAAGCAAATCAACCTCAACAATTATGTATTGTTACGATATTATTTCGCTTGATAAGCAATATTATGATGAGCTTGCAGAAATCGGGCGAATAAATATTGAACTTGACGAACTTTTCGGCTGGCGTGGGCTTGATGTGCCGACAGGTTTTAAAGGAACAAAAAGCACCGCTTGTTTTATTGGCAGTTTTGCAAACAGTTTAACCGCCGGCGAAATAGGCGCACTTTTAGAAGAAAAAGGGTATCAAAACACCGCTGAAATTGAGGTGGTTTCCACTTCAAAAATTCAAACAAATGTGTTTATTTCTTGTTTAAAAAGCGATGCTGATTTGCTCGAAAGCACTTTGCGAAAATGCGGTTTTAATTATGTTTCTTCACCGAGCAACACTTTGGTTCCTATTGAGCGAATTGAAGAACTCGAAATCAGAAAAGCAGGACTCGAAGCCGACTCAAAGCAAATTTTAGCACTTATTGAAGAATATTCGCAATTTAGAGAAGAAATTGAATTTTTTGTCGATTATTACAGTTCAAGGGCAAAGCGTTACGAACTTTACGGCGAATTAAAACAAAGTGAAAACACGGCGATTATTGACGGATTTATTCCTGAAAAATTTGCCGAAAAAATAAAAAATGCTACCGAAGAAAAATTCAGCGCAGCGGTTGAAATTACCCAACCGAGCGATGATGAGGAAGTGCCGGTTGCGCTTTCAAACAATTCGTTTACAAGGCCTTGCGAAAGTTTGGTTTCAATGTATTCAATGCCTTCAAAGCGTGATGTTGACCCAACTTCGCCAATGGCGGTTTTCTTCTACATTTTCTTTGGAATGATGCTTTCCGATGCAGGTTACGGACTTTTAATAGTAATGGGTTGCCTAATTGGTCTTTTAAAATTCAATTTGGAAGAAAATTGGAAAAACAACCTTAAAATGTTCCTGTTTTGCGGAATTTCAACTTGTTTTTGGGGCGTTTTATTCGGCGGATTTTTCGGTGACTTAATTCCGCAGGTTGCAAAAACCTATTTTGACACCGAAATTGTTATGCCGCAACTTTTAGACCCTATTAAAGATGCGTTGCCGCTTTTGATTTTGGGTATCGCAATGGGCGTTATTCATATTTATTACGGTATGGCAATGAATTTTTACAACCTTTGCAGGCTCGGCAAAGTTAAAGATGCGATTTTTGATGTCGGGCTTTGGTTTGTAACATTAACAGGCGCAATTATCGCCATTGTCGGCGCAATGGGCGGTTATTCAAATATAACGCCTTACGGACTTTATGTTTTAGGCGCAGGTGCAGTAGGACTTGTTTTAACACAAGGTAGAAACAACAAGGGCGCAGGTAAAATTATCGGCGGTATCGCAAGCCTTTATGATATTACCTCTTACGCTTCTGATATGCTTTCTTATTCTCGTCTTATGGCGCTCGGTCTTGCAACAGGCGTTTTTGCACAGGTTATTAACCAATTGGGTATAGGCAAAGGCGTTGGCGGTGTTATAAAATTTGTAATTATTTTTATAATCGGTAACGCAATTTCATTTGCAATGAATGCGCTCGGCGCTTATGTTCACACAATTCGTTTGCAATATGTAGAATTTTTCGGAAAATTTTATGAGGGTGGCGGTCAAGAATTTAAACCGTTCAGCCTTAAAACAAAATTTTTCAGATTAAAAAAATAAAACTAAAAACCGACAATTCGGTTTAAAAAATAAAAAAATTATCTTGAAAGGAAGATATTTATTATGTTTGATTTATTTGGTAACGGTATGTTTTGGGCAGGTCTTGGTGCCGCTTTTGCAACACTTTTTGCTTGCACAGGCTCGGCAAAAGGCGTAGGTTTGGCTTCGGAAGCAGCAGCAGGCGTTGTTGCAGAAGACCCTTCAAAATTCGGTAAAATGATTGTTTTGCAACTTCTTCCGGGTACTCAAGGTCTTTACGGCTTTGTTGTTACATTTATGATTATGCTTAACACCGGTATTTTAGGCGGTGCAGCACCTGATTTAAAACACGGTCTTGCTTATTTTGCAGCATCTTTGCCAATCGCATTCGGCGGTCTTTTCTCGGCAATTGCACAAGGCAGAGCCGCAGCAGCTGGCATTTCAATCGTAGCAAAAAGACCAGAAGAGTCTTCAAAAGCTATCGTTTCAACAACTTTGGTTGAGTTCTATGCGCTTATCGCATTTATCGTTTCATTCTTAACAGTAATGAGCATACCAAATCTTACAATATAACAGAAAGGCAAGTTTTTATGGCCGGTATAGATAAGATTAAACAGGAAATAATCTCTTCCGCTGACAAAAAAGCGAATGAAATTTTAAGCGAAGCGGAGCAAAAAGCAAGTAAAATAGCAAATTCGGCAAAAGAAGAGGTCGAGAGTGACACAGCAGTTATTTTGCAAAAAGCCGATAAAAAGGTTGAAAGCATAAAAGCAAATGCCGAAAGCGCTATTGCGCTCGATAAGAAAAATAAAATTCTTAACGCTAAAATTTCGCTTATTAATGAGGCCTTTGAACAGGCGGAAAATAAACTTTGTTCGCTTGAAACAAAGAGTTATTTTGAAGTTATTAAAAAACTTATTGTCGCTTACGCTGTTTGCGGTGAGGGCGATGTTGTTTTTTGCGAAAAAGATAAAAATAATGTTCCAAGTGGCTTTTTTGATGAAGTTCAAAAACTTTTGGGCAAAGAAAAGAAAGTTAAACTTTCCGAAAGTGTTGATAATTCAATCAAAGGCGGTATGATTATTAAATACGAGGAAATCGAAATCAACTGTGAATTCGGCGCAATTATTGCGTCTGAAAAAGAACGATTGATTGATAAAGTTAACAGTTGTTTATTCGGTTGAGAAAGGTGCGAAACCCTTGAGAGATATAGATTACGCAACGGCGGTAGCGAGAGTTAGGGTAAATGAAAACTCTTTGCTTTCGACTTCTGATATTGACAGGTTGTGCGGTACAAAATCAGAGCAAGAGGCTATTGCCGTTTTACAGGAAAAAGGATTTTTATCGGCGGGTGAAAATGTTGAAACTGCCCTTGAAAGCGTAGTTTCAAAAGCGTTTTCTTTAATTAAAGAAATTGCGCCCGATAAAAATGAATTTGACTTTTTGCTTATTAAAAACGATTTTCACAATTTAAAAACTGTTTTAAAAGGCGTTATTACCGATACTGATTATGAAGAATATTTAATAAAGCCGAGCGTTGTTGATACAGAAATTATAAAAACGGCGGTAAAAGAGCAAAAATTTTCGCTATTGCCGAAATATATGAGCGATACAGCGCAAACCGCTTATGATTATTTTGTAACAACTTCTGACGGGCAGTTATCTGATATTTGTATTGATAAAGGCTCGCTTTTGGCGGTTTTAGCCTTGTCGCAGAACAACCAAAACGCTTTTATAAGAGATTTGGGCGAACTTATTGTCGCAAGCGCAAATATGCGAATTGCGGTAAGAGCGGCTAAAATAAAGCAGTCTGACAACATTTTAAAACAGGCTTTGTGCGACACAAAATCACTTTCTGCCAAAAAATTAATCGAAGCCGCTGCCGAAGGCGTTCAGGCGGTCGGCGAATATATTTCAAACACTAAATTTTCTTTAGCGGCGGCAGAACTTTCAAAATCGGTAGGCGATTTTGAAAAATGGTGCGATAATGCGCTGGTTGATTTTGTTGAGTCATCACGCTATTCAAGTTTCGGTCCCGCTCCCCTTGCCGCTTATGTTGTAAGGGCAGAGGCTTTGCAAAAAACTATAAGAATTATAATTTCCGGCAAGCGTGCAGGCCTTGCCGAAAATGAAATAAAACAAAGAATTAGAGCAGTTTATTAAAAAGGGGTGAAATAAATGAAAAAAATCGCAGTTATCGGAAATGCCGACAGCGTTAAAGGGTTCAGGGCGGTAGGTCTTGACGTTTTTACGGCTGACGACAAAGAAACCGCCGAAAAATTAATAAAAAGTTTGGCGGACAATGATTTTTCAATTATTTATATCACCGAAAGACTGTTTTCGCTTTGCGCTAACGAAATTCAGAAATTTGATGAAAAAAAAGAGGTTGCCGTAATTCCTATACCGGGAACATTCGGCAACAATGGAATAGGAATGAGCAATGTTTCACGTTCGGTGGAAAAAGCGGTAGGTTCCGACATTTTATCAAATGATTAAAAGGAGAAATTAGTTTATGTTCAGTAAAGGAACTATAAAAAAAGTAGCAGGTCCTCTTGTAATTGCCGAGGGTATGCGTGACGCTAATATGTATGATGTTGTGCGTGTTTCAAAGCAAAGACTTATCGGCGAAATAATCGAAATTCACGGTGATTTGGCTTCAATTCAGGTTTATGAAGAAACTTCCGGATTGGGCCCTGGTGAAGAGGTTGAGTCAACAGGCGCACCGCTTTCGGTTGAACTCGGTCCCGGCCTTATCGGCTCAATTTTTGACGGTATTCAAAGACCGCTTGAGGGAATTATGAAAAAAGCAGGCTCAAACCTTAAAAGAGGCGTTGAAGTGCCTGCGCTCGACAGAGATAAAAAATGGAAATTTACCGCTACTGTAAAGGTAGGCGACAAGGTAGTTTCGGGCGATGAATTGGGTAAAGTTGAAGAAACTTCTGTTGTTACACAAAAAATTATGGTGCCAAACGGCGTTTGCGGTGAGGTAACTGATATTTCTTCGGGCGAATTTTCGGTTGAAGACACAGTAGCAGTTATTAAAACCGAAAAAGGCGAAGAAAAAATTTCGCTTATGCAAAAATGGCCTGTTCGTATTGGCAGACCTTACAAAGAAAAATTATCACCTGACATTCCGCTTGTAACGGGTCAGCGTGTTATTGATACTATGTTCCCAATTGCAAAAGGCGGCGTTGCGGCTGTTCCCGGTCCTTTCGGTTCGGGTAAAACCGTTGTTCAACACCAACTTGCAAAATGGGCTGCCGCCGATATTATCGTTTATATCGGTTGCGGTGAACGCGGTAACGAAATGACCGACGTTTTAAACGAGTTCCCTGAACTTAAAGACCCAAAAACCGGTTCTTCGCTTATGGAAAGAACCGTGCTTATCGCAAACACTTCGGATATGCCTGTTGCGGCTCGTGAGGCCTCAATTTACACAGGTATAACAATTGCCGAATATTTTAGAGATATGGGCTATACCGTTGCGCTTATGGCTGACTCAACTTCCCGTTGGGCAGAGGCGCTTAGGGAAATGTCAGGCCGTCTTGAAGAAATGCCGGGTGAAGAGGGTTACCCTGCATACCTTGGCTCTCGTTTGGCTCAGTTTTATGAGCGAGCAGGTCGAGTTTTAGTAAACGGCAGCGGTAAAACCGAAGGTGCTTTGTCGGTAATCGGCGCTGTTTCCCCTCCGGGCGGTGACATTTCCGAGCCGGTTTCGCAAGCAACACTTCGAATTGTAAAAGTGTTCTGGGGACTTGATTCTTCGCTCGCTTACAAGCGTCATTTCCCTGCTATTAACTGGCTTACTTCTTATTCACTTTATACCGATATGCTTTCGGGCTGGTTCTCAAAAAATGCAGCGCCTGACTGGATGCAATATCGTCAAAAACTTATGAATATGTTGCAAGAAGAGTCGGAACTTGAAGAAATTGTAAAACTCGTCGGTATGGACGCACTTTCTGCTCCCGACCGCTTAAAACTTGAAACTGCACGCTCAATTCGTGAGGACTTTTTACATCAAAATGCTTTCCACGAGGTTGACACTTACACCTCGCTTAACAAGCAATATCTTATGATGAAACTTATTATGAGTTATTACGACAAAGCGGCTGAAGGTCTTGAAAAAGGCGCAAGCGTTGAAAAATTAGTTGCGCTTCCTGTTCGTGAACAAATCGGCAGATTTAAATATAACACCGAAAAAGAAGTAGATGCCGAATTTGAAAAGATTGATAAACAAATTTCCGCAGAGGTTGACGAAGCGGTTAAAACTACCGAAGATTAAGGGGGGAGAACAATGCCAAGAGAATATAGAACAATACAAGAGGTTGCAGGCCCTTTGATGCTTGTAAAAGATGTTGAAAATGTAAAATATGACGAACTCGGCGAAATTGAACTCCCTAACGGCGAAATTCGCCGTTGCAAAGTGCTTGAAATCAACGGTTCAAATGCACTTGTTCAGTTGTTTGAAAACTCCGCAGGAATTAACCTTGCCGAATCAAAGGTAAGATTTATCGGCAGGTCAATGGAACTCGCCGTTTCTGACGATATGCTCTCACGAGTTTTTGACGGACTCGGCAGACCGAAAGACGGCGGTCCTGAAATTATTCCGGAAAAACGCCTTGATGTAAACGGCACACCAATGAACCCTGCCGCAAGAAACTACCCTTCCGAGTTTATTCAAACAGGCGTTTCTGCAATTGACGGACTTAACACTTTGGTTAGAGGTCAAAAATTGCCTATTTTCTCGGCTTCGGGTTTGCCTCACGCAAACCTCGCCGCTCAAATTGCCCGTCAAGCAACTGTTTTGGGTAAAGATGAGCAGTTTGCGGTTGTTTTTGCCGCAATGGGTATCACTTTTGAAGAGTCTAACTATTTTATCGAAAGTTTTAAAGAAACAGGCGCAATCGACAGAACGGTTATGTTTGTAAACCTTGCAAACGACCCCGCTGTTGAGCGTATTGCAACGCCGAAAATGGCGCTTACCGCTGCAGAATATCTCGCTTTTGAGAAAAATATGCACGTGCTTGTTATTATGACCGATATTACCAACTATGCCGATGCGCTTCGTGAGGTTTCGGCCGCTCGAAAAGAAGTTCCCGGCCGTAGAGGCTACCCAGGTTATATGTATACCGACTTGGCTACTCTTTATGAGCGTGCGGGCAGAAAAAAAGGTTCTGACGGTTCAATTACTCTTATTCCGATTTTAACAATGCCGGAAGATGATAAAACTCACCCAATCCCCGACCTTACAGGCTACATTACCGAAGGTCAGGTAATTCTTTCCCGTGAACTTTATCGAAAAGGTATAATGCCACCGATTGATGTTTTACCTTCGCTTTCTCGTTTGAAAGATAAAGGTATCGGCGAGGGCAAAACAAGAGCCGACCACGCAAACACAATGAACCAGCTTTTTGCGGCTTACGCAAGAGGTAAAGAGGCTAAAGAGTTAATGGTAATTTTGGGCGAAGCGGCTTTAACCGAAATTGATAAACTTTATGCTAAATTTGCTGATGAGTTTGAAAATAAATATGTTTCGCAAGGCTATGAAACCAACCGCACAATCGAAGAAACTCTCGAAATCGGCTGGGAATTGCTTCGAATTTTGCCAAGAAGCGAGTTAAAGCGTATTTCAGACGAATATCTTGATAAATATTATGAAAAATAATTTTAAGGAGTGTGGGCTTTAATGGCGGTTATGAATGTAAACCCGACCAGAATGGAATTATCACGCTTAAAAAAGCGTCTTGTAACTGCTACAAGAGGCCATAAACTGTTAAAAGATAAGCGTGATGAACTTATGCGCCAATTTTTAAATATTGTTAAAGAAAATAAACAATTGCGCCGTGAAGTCGAGCAAAAAATTGTGCAGGCAAACTCGCACTTTGTTCTTGCAGGCTCGGTAATGCAACACGAGGTTGTAGGCTCCGCTCTTTTAGCGCCGAAACAGGAAGTTTCGCTCGAAGTTGAATATAAAAATGTTATGAGCGTTGAGGTACCGAAATACATTACCAAAACCAAAACTTCCGACCCTGCCGACATTTATTCTTACGGTCTTGCTTACACTTACAGCGACCTTGACGATGCGGTTTATCAGTTAGCCGACTTGTTGCCCGAGTTGCTTCATTTGGCTGAATGTGAAAAATCGGCGCAACTTATGGCTTCGGAAATCGAAAAAACAAGAAGAAGAGTAAATGCGCTTGAACATGTAATGATTCCGCAGTTGCAGGAAACTATTAAAATGATAACAATGAAACTTGACGAGTCGGAAAGAAGTTCGCAAACCCGACTTATGAAAGTAAAAGATATGATGGTTGAAAAGCAGATTATGGAAAATCGCGCTCGTGACGGACTCGTTGACGCATAAAAATGTTAAATGCCTTGAAGTTTTTTGAACTTTAAGGCATTTTTTGTAAAAAAAGTATTGATTTTTAAGAGCCAATGTGATATAATTTTTTGGTAGTAAAAATTTGCGCTGCTAGCTCAGCTGGATAGAGTGACTGGCTACGAACCAGTAGGTCAGGGGTTCGAATCCCTTGCAGCGCGCCAAAAAAATCCTTGAAACAAAACAGTTTCAAGGATTTTTTGCTTTTTTAAGGTTTTCTCTGTAAAGTTTAGGAGAAACGCCTAATTGATTTTTAAAAACGGTTGAAAAATAATTTGAACTTGAATAACCGAGCGAATAGGCTATTTCCTGAATACTCATATTGGTCATTTCCAAAAATATTTTTGCATCGTTAATTCGTAAAAAATTAATATATTCGGGCAACGACATTCCGCTTTGCTTTTTGAAAAAATGGCTTAAATAAGAAACCGAACAGGTTGACCTTGTCGCCAAATATTCAATAGTAATGTTTGAAGTATAGTTTGTGCTTATATAAGAAATCATACGCAAATAAAAACTGTTGTCGTCGTCGTAAGTCGGCACTTTTTCGTCTTGGGCATAAGCAATTTCTATCATTGACAAAATCGGGCTTACAAGTGTGGAAATAAGAGTTTTTGCGTGTTTTGATTTTTTTAAACTAATATCAAAAAGCGGCGCTATAACTTCATATTTAATATTGTATTTTTTGCAATGCGATTTAAGTTTATTTAAAGATTCTTCTCTGTCGTCATAAAAATTTCCGACTGCCACATAACCTATTTTTGAGTTTTTATTATACATAGGAAAAATTAATTGTGTAACGCCTGCAAAACAGGTGTAATAGAACGGGTCGTTGGCGTTGCATTGCTTAAAACAATTATATTGCTCTTTATAGCACAAATTGTTCTGCTCATCGCTAAACATTTTCATTTGATGACAAAAAAGATTTTTATGAACATTACATTCAACCGCTCTTGTGTGATACAAATAATCGTCCCACCCCAAAGGGTGAATAGTTACTTCAATGTCATAAGTGGTATTTAAAAATCTTATGTAATCGCAAATTTCATCAATAATATTCAATCTCATTATAAACACCTCCAATATATCATTATTCTAACAAATAAAATAGCACTTGTCAATAATGCTGTGCACATATTTAAATGCACCGTGCATATTTTTTAATGTTTTTATTGTTGATATAAGTTAGAATTAACATACCAATATTAAAGGAGGTTTTCGTAATGAAGAAAACTATAGCAATTCTCATTTCATTGTTAATGGCTTTTTCCTATTTTAATATTGCTTACATTGCAAATGCCCTTGGTGAGTATACAGAAACAGTTATTGACTATGACCAAAAACCAGCAACCACAATAGCATATTCCAATAACGCTTCGTTTGAAGTTGTTGACTTTAACGAAGAAAAAGCAGTTAGATTTACCTGTAACGCAAATTATGAAGCGATTAAAATTAAACTTCCTGCTGATTGGAAAGCGGACAACTTAATTGGTATTAAGTTTAAAGTTACTGCAAGCGATGAAGGTACACGAGGTATCAGCGTAAACAGACAGTCTACAGGTCTTGCAAGATATGAAAACTGGAGTTATCCTATAATTTCAGACGCAAAGGCTTATGATTTAGGCGCAATTGAAACAGATGCAGACTTTACAATCGCAACTGGCGAAACTTTTGAATTTGTTTTTGATTTAACAGCTGTTGATTTTTCACAATTCCCCGAAGCAACTTACTTATCGTTCGGTAAAAATCCATGCGACGGCGCAGTAGGTTACATTCAAAAAATTCAATTTGTTTATCAGGAAAACTGTCAACATGAAAACAAAGTTTTCGTTAAAACAGTTGCCGCTACTTGCGACGAGGGAGCTTACGACGAATACACCTGCCCTGATTGCAACGAAACAGTTAAAGTTTATGATGAACTTAACCCCGCGTTGGGTCATAATTGGGTAGCAACAGGTACAGTTGTTGAGGCTACTGCTTCTCAACCCGGTTATACAGAATATGAGTGTTCAAGATGTCATGAAACAAAACAAGATGATTTTGTTTATTTAAAAGCAAAAACTTATAAATATGTCGCAGCAACAAACCAAATTGCAGACGACGGCGACCCTTATACCGTTTATAATTCAATAACTGTTCCGAGCGGAGATGTTACCTACAACAACGAAACCGCCGCAAAGGCAAACATTCCGTGAGTTTCTGACGCAACTTGGTCAAAAAATGTCGGTACATTTTACGATGCCTCAGCAGGTCATTGTATTACGGCGGGCAGACCGAGCGGTTATGCAGCAGGCGATTTTGTTCAGTTTACATTTAGTTTAGAAGAGGGTATTTATAGTTTTTATACTTATGCCCGTTCACATCAAAGCCGTGCGGCAGCGCAAGTTTCGGTTGCAACCGAAGGGGCAGACGCTCAAATTATCAGCACAAATTACAAACAAGATAAGAGTGGCGACACAGGCGCTGCTTTAAGCAGAAACGATATAGGCTATTTAGTAGTTACAGGCGATACCGATGTTGATGTTAAATTCACAGTTACTTCGGGCGGTCAAATGTTCTTTAAAGCGTTTATTTTTGAATCGCTCGACGCAGTACCTGACGGTGAGACTGCAACTTATGTAGGCCCTGCGGCTGCAACTCCTTCATATTCGATAAGCATTGACGGTGTTGAAGTTGATACCGCTGACGAGGGCGATTCATTTGAATTGCCTGCAAGCAATGCAAACGGCTTTATCGGCTATTTCGACGGTGTAAATCGTTATAAAGCAGGCGACAGCGTTGTTGTAACAGACGATTTAGAACTTACAACAGTTGCAGTTGACAGCGCCGAAATGCTTGAAGGCGCATCGCTTAGAATTGGCGCAAGAAACGGTATTCGTTTTATTACCGAGGTTAATGCTTCTGCTATTTCGCAAACAACTGATGCGGGTTACACCGTTCAAATGGGAACGCTTATTGCACCGGTTAATTTGTTAGGCGCAAACGCTTTAACTTTTGATGTTGATAACGGCAATTATACTGATGTTCCGACAACAGGTTATTATGAAGATAATCAAATTGCAGGTTCGATTATAGTAAACCTTAATAAAAATATTACTCGTGATTTTATCGGCAGAGGCTATGTAAAAGTATTTGACGGCGATGAATTAGTAGCAACTTATTATGCTGAACAAAGCGATAACGCTCGTTCATTAAAAACACTTGCAAATGCGTGGATAAACGATATTGAATCTTATTCATTTTCATACTTAAACGATGCTCAAAAAGCAATGGTTACCGAATGGGCTAACGCTTAAAAGGAGGCAAAGTTAAATGAAATTTGAAGAAATTAAAATAGAATTTGAAAAACTCTCTGTAAATGATGTGGTAGCAGAAAGTTCTGAAGAGCCTACTCAAACAACATTTTCAAACGAGGGCGCAAACGACCCTTATGAAGATGATAAATTTTAGTTTATTAGTTGAAATTTTCATAAACTCCTATTTAAAGACGGTCATTTAAAATGACCGTCTTTAAACTTGAATAAAATAAGTAAAACACGCATTTTTGCGCAAAACAAAACCACTTGTTTAACGAGCGGTTTTTTAAGTTTATTAACTTATTTTGCTTTTGCTGTTTTTACTGCAGAGTATTTTGAATAAACTTTTTGTTTTGCGGTGCCTACTGTTCTTAAAGCCCTTACTTTAATATAATATTTTTTCTTGGCTTTTAATTTTAAAGTCGCTTTTTTTGATTTTAAGGTTTTAACTTTTTTAAAGCCCGAAGATTTTTTGGTTGAAACAAAAATCTCATATTTTTGAGCACTCGTAACCTTTTTCCAACTTAAAGTAACTTTTTTGCCTTTAACTTTTGCTTTTAATGATTTAACCTGCGCAAGTTTATATGTTACGACTGTCTTTGAATTGCTTGAAAAAGCGCTTACTAATGTAGATGAGAACGCTCTTACTTTATAGGTATATTTTTTACCTGCTTTGAGCGAGCCATCGACAAATTTAACACTGCCGCCTAATACTGTTTTATATGACTTCCAAGCACCCGAATTTACTTTTCTGAAAACTTCGTAACCTTTTGCATCGGCGGAAGCTTTCCAAGTAATAGTGGCTTTTTTGTTATTGTTTAAAGTAACTTTTACCCCACTTGGAGCTGCCAAAGTCGGCACTTTTTTTGTAATGCTTACAATTCCGTTGCCAAATGTGAAAGGTACGGTTTCGGCGGTGCAATTAATGTAATCATTTTCGCTGTAATCGGTAAAGTTTAACAGGGTAGTTGTTGTGTCGGCATTTTTATTAATTTGGAATACCAATTTTGCAACAGTACCGTTTTTGGAGTTGTTGTTCATTAAATCGCTTGATTCAAAAGCAATGTTAATTTTGCCGGGAATTGTTGTGCCGTAATAAATTTCATCACTGCCGAAAACATCGCCTGCTTTTATTTCTTTAAAAGTTAATAAAGTGTTGTCATAAGCGATATTGAGTTTTGCGATAAAAATTCCGGGGTTGTTGCCGATTGTAATCGGAACTTCTGTCAAGTCGCCACCGCTAACTTTAACATTATTAATTTTGAAATATGCTTTTGAGGTGTTGAGTGTCGGAGGCTCGATTGTAGTATTTGTAGGGTTGCTTTGGCTTTGAGTTGAAGGTTCGGTTGAAGGAGATGTTACAACTTCGCCGTAAGCATAAGGAGCCGAAACAATAATCTGAGCGTCGTCAGATAAAGCGCTTCCGTAGTTTTGGAAAACCATATGAATTGCTTTTGCGCTTGTCGGAATGTCGCTTGAATCAATTACTAATGTATATTTTTCGCCTGATTTTAATGCGTTTGAATATTCGCCCGAATAGGTTTGCTGGTCAAACGAATACTTAAGGTAGCAGTTTTTATCCCAATTTTCTTTGTTGCCAAATGTCGGATAAAAATCAATAGCAATTTGAGATGTTGAATTAAATAAATTGCTGAAATTTGTGTAATTAATGTAACCTTGGAATTGCTGTCTGTATCCCGAAGAGGTAGTATTCGATGTAAATGTTGCATATTTTTTGTTTACCGCAACAATAAGAGAGCAATCTGCCTCCCAGCCTTTTGTCATTGAAACGACAGTTTCGGGGAAAGTAATTGTTGAGGGGTCAAATCCTTCTCCTGATTGAGTAGGGTTTGTTGAGCCCTGAGTCGAGCTTGTTGAGTCTGTCGAACTTTGAGAGCTTGTTGTGTTATCAGGTGTGCCTGCTTCATAAATATAAGGTGCGGTACCCATAATAACAGCATCAGATGAAACTTGGTTGCCGTAGTTTTGGAATTGCAAATGAATGAACTTTGCAGTCGAAGCAATGCTTGAAGAATCAAGAATTAATGTGTATTTCTCATTACTCTTTAAAGGATTATCAAAATCGCTCGACCAAGTGCTGTCGTCAAAAGAATATTTCATATAGCAACTGTCGGCTCCGTTTTGGTTGGTAAAAGAGGGGTAAAAATCAAACGCAACTTTTTTAGCGCCCGATAAAACGGTTGAGAAGTTTGAAATGTAAATTAAACATTGAAACTGTTGAGTGTAGCCTGAGGCTGTTGCTTTTGCGTTTAAAGTAAACAGTTTTTGGTTAGAGGAATAAGTAGGGTTACTCGCGCCAGCGCCCCAACCTCCGTTTAATGTAGCCGCTGTTTCGGGAACAACAATTTGGCTTGTATCCCAATCAGCCGAAACGCCTATTGATGAAATAAGAATCATCAATGACAAAATGAGAATGAATGATGATATAAGAACTTTTTTCATTACTGCAGTTCTCCTTCCTATGATTAAAATTATTTTTTCATCACGCAAAAATCAAGTGTGTTTTTGCATTTTCATTATAATCAATCCAAATATAGATTTCATTCAAAAAAATGCACAGCGAGTTAGAATTCGTGCACGATTGTTGCCAAAGGTATTGCAATTATAAAAACAATAGGCTATTATGAAGACAACAAAAAGATTAATGGGTGGTTTAAAATGAAAAGATTTTTATCAATGATTTTAGTTGTAATTATTTCTTTCGCAGTGCCGAATATCGGTACCGCTGTTTTGGGCGCTGCTAATTTGAAAGGAGATTTAAATTCCGACGGAATTGTAGATGTAAAAGACTTGCTGTTGTTAAGAAGATACTTTGTAGGCTATAAAGACAACATTGATTTAGATGCGGCAGATTATAATAATGATTCAACAGTCGGCGCGCTTGACATTTTGTGTTTAAGAAAAAAACTTGCAGGGCTTGAAGATTTAGAAAATAATATTCCCGCAAGTTATAACAATGCGTTTACAAGCGATGTTCAAATAAACCAAATAGGTTACGAAACAAATTCCGAAAAGTGCGCCAAATTAACCGAAGATTCGGGCGTTTTAAAGGCAAATTCGCAAATAACAAACGCTCGTTGCTATGTTGTTAAAGAATCAGACAACAGCGTTGTTTATTCGGCACTTTCGACCAAAAGAAAATATGATGATATTACCGATAAAAATGTTTCTACATTTGATTTTTCGGCGGTAAAGACACCAGGAACTTATAAAGTTTTTGCGCCTTTCGGCTATTCTTATACATTTGAAATTAAAGATAATCCTTATAAAGATGTGCAACAAGCTTTAATAACCGCGCTTTATTATAACCGTTGCGGAGTTGCTTTAGATAAAAGCGTTGTCGGCGAACATTTTGAACACGATGTTTGCCACAGCGGTGATACGCCGGTTTATATTTTAAACAAATTAGATACCGATGAAAACAGCGCAACTTACGGTAAATATATTCAAAGCGGTACTGCAAAAGCTTCTGATTTTTGCTACGGTTTGCACGACGCAGGCGATTACGGCAGATATACCACCCCTGCAAATCAAGTTGTTGCCGATTTATTGATGACCTATGAAATGTACGGAGATAGTGCCGACTGCAAAGTAATACCAAACAGCAACTCCGATTTGCTCGAAGAAGCGAAACACGAAATGAAATGGCTTCTTAAAATGCAAAATAAAGGGAGCGGCGGTGTTTATTGGCGAATTGCTACCAAAGAGTTTGTTTCTTACGGCGACCGCCCCGACCAAGACAAATATTTTAACAACAGCGGTTTATATGTTTCTCACGAAACATTAAAATCAACCGCAGGTTTTGCGGGTGCGGCTGCAATGTGTGCAAGAGTTTTTGCCACACTTGACCCCGATTTTGCCACAGAATGTTTGGCGGCGGCAAAAAGCGCTTACACTTATGTAAAAGCAAATCAGGAAAATGCGAAAGCGCATATAGGCTTTGCCAATGAAACAGAATATCCTGTAATAAATGCAGGCTCTTACGGCGACAATTCAAAAGCGTGGGGCGACATTTGGTGGGCTGCTTGCGAATTGTTCAGAACAACCGGCGAGCAAACTTATAATGAAGATGTAATTAGTTTATATAACAGAAAAATAAACGGCGAAATAGGTTTTACCCTTACCGAAATTTCCGCTTATAATATCGGCGGGGCAGGCTCTTTTGCTTATCTTATGGCAAATGGCGCAAACAGCGAGGTAAAACAAGCGGTGCTTGCAACCTTAACAACTTCTGCCGACAATAATTTAAAAATCAGCAATAACGACAGATATAACAATGTTATAGAAATGTCAACTCAATACGGCTGGGGTTCTAACCAAATTGTTTGCGTAAAACTTAAAACAATGGCGATTGTTGACTTTGTAAATCAAACGCATAATTATGAAAAAGCGATAAGAAATGCGGTTTGTTACATTCTCGGCAGAAACGCCGTAAATAAATCTTATATAACAGGGTTTGGCAGCGACACGCCGAAAGACATTTGCCACGCTCCTTCGGCCTATTTGCGTGTAAAATACGGCCTTTACACTCCGGCTGTCGGCTTTATGGTAGGCGGCTCTTATAACAACGGACATTTTTATGAAGATAATCACGATAACTACGCTTGCAACGAAGTTTGCGTTTATTGGAATTCTTCGGCAATACTCGCATTCGGCTATATTGTAAATCTTGACGGCGAAAACTAAGAAAGAGGTTTAATACAATAATGAGAAACATAAAAATTGTTTTAAGTTTTGCGCTTTTGATTGTTATTATGTTGCAAATCGCATTGTTAGCAAACGCAAATGAAAACGATTCGACAGATAATCTGAACGGCACAACATTAACACAAGCAGAAACTACAAAAAAATCAACAGATGATTATGTGATTAAGTTTTCATCATCTTCGCAAAACAAATTGCTCACTTGCGACGAAATGTCAACTTTGCTCGGTCAGCCGATTGCAAACGGCGGCAATTACGAGAAAGAAAACACCACCTCAGGTGCAAAGGTAACTTATAATGATGACGGTTCGGTTACTCTTTCAAAAGCCTTCGATACTTTACGGCGTAAATCTTGAAGTTCCTATTACCGATGAAATAAAAAAGCGAATATTTAAAAAACACATCTCACACCCTTAATGTATCGTTTTTTCTTTCAAAATCATTGTCAAAAGATAATTTGTTTAAAGATACGCAAATAAGAGTTTATACCCGTTTTAAAAACACAGGTACAATAGTTGTTGATGAACAATCTTATACAAGTTATTTGAAAAGTTCAAGTTTAAAAAGTGTTTACGCAAAAGCATATCAACCGTTTAAAGATAAAGAGTTCAATTGGTTGATTTTGATGATGAAACACTTGAAAATTTAAATAATGTTCAAAGCATAATAATCAGTTTGTATCAGTTTGAATATACCGAGGCGACTCTTGAATTTTCAGGAATAGCCTATAAAGACAATTCGCCAAAATTAAAAACTTATCAACAGCCCGTCGCCGAATCAGCAAATAAAAGCGTGCTGATGATGAAATATCGCGGTGAATATGATAAGGTTTGGCCGGGTCATCCTACCACGGTAAAATACAGCGCCGCAGGCGGTTATGATTCCTCAAAATACAAAAAAACAGGCGAAGTAGGCGATGTTTATTTTAAAAACATTAACGAAGTGTCTTCAAAAGCGTTGACTCTTTATTATGATTTTGATATAGACCAGTTTAACAAAGGCTTGGTAACCGCAAATCAGCAAGGTGGCTCCAAAAAAGCATATTTGACTTTAAATATTGTAAAACTTAACGATTCTCAAGATAAAGAAATGTCATCGGAATTTGAATTGCAATTTTTTATGTTTGACGGCGAAGTTAAAACGCTCAATAAAACTTGGGTAAAATCGGGCGATATAAAAAACATAATATTTGATGTTTCGCAAATTGATTTAAACACAGTTTCGCATATTAAATTGAGTATTCAAAATTTCTGGAAATACTGCGAGGCAGACGGCAGATATTATGACTATGATAAAAAAACGGAAAAAGACGGTAAAGTTTATTGCTCTGATAATCTCGGCAATGAAAATGTTGATGTTACAAACAAAACGCTTACAAGCAGAGTAATGAAAGATGTTGAAGTTTTTATTTCTTCAATAAACACAGTTGCCGAAGGCGTTGAAGTTACTACAGCAACTCAAAACACAACAACCACCGCAAAATCAGGCAATGACGATTATGAATATGCGGGCTATCATTTCTTCGATTTTAAACAAGAAGCGCTCGATGAAACCTACGGTAACAATCCGTCAAATATCGACTTTTTGTTCAGCGACTATTATCAAAGATATTCTCTCGAAAATCATACATATAAAAACAATAAATCTTCGGGCACAAAGGTATCGGGCGACAAAAAATATATTGAAGATTATAAAACCGCTTCAAAATTATCTTCAAGCGGATATCAGTTGCAAATAAACAGCGGATTTGAAAAATCACAACCTCAGTATCAGTCTTCTTATTGGAAATCGGGCAAAATTGAAGATGAAAACAGAGTAAAGGAAACGCAGGATCATAAACCGCTTAAAGCGCAAGGCGAAAAGTATGACTATTCGACTCAAATGGCTAATGCGGTAAAATATGCAAACAACAATCCCGACCCGAAAATAACAAAAGAATTAACAAAAATAATACCGATGCAAGAGCAGACTATGCAAAAACTGTTATAACAAACTGCAATAAATACGGAATTAAAGCAATTTGGTGGGATAACGGTACAACTGTCGCAAGCAAAAGCGGTGAAGATGCGTTTTGTTTAATTGACCGTTCAACTTATCAAATCGCTTACCCTTCAATTGTTTCAGCGTTGATTGATAATGCGCAAAAAGGCATTAGCGTTACAACTGTTGCGCCCATTTCAACCAAGCCGTCAACAACAACTCAAACGCAAAATTATAACACAACAGCTACTCAGCCTTTAAGCACTTTGGCAAAAACAACTTCCACCACAGTTATATCAAAGCCGTATATCGGCAGTCCAAATGGTTTTAAAGCGGTGTTTACTTGCGTAAACAAGGTAAAACTTACTTGGGATAAAGCGGCGAATGCCGACAGCTACAGAATTTACAGAGCGACAAACTCGGGGGGCTACGCATATTTAAAAACCGTTTTTTCTGACAGTTTTTCAGATACTCTTGCAAGAGGAAAAACTTATAAATACAAAATAATTCCTTGCGCAACCGTTGGAAATACAACATTTTTGTCAGATTATTCAAGCGTTTTAAAAGTTACCACTCTTGCTAAAAAAATTGCAAAACTAAGCAAAAAAGCCGTTAAAAACAAAATAGTTCTTAATATCGGCAAGGTTGCAGGCGCAAAGCAATATGAAGTGAAATATTCTGTAAAAAACGGTAAAAAAGAAAAGGTTAAAATTTCAAGTTCAAATAAAATTACTATAAAAAACCTTAAAAAGAACAAAAAATACTATTTGAGAATAAGAGCGTTTGTAAAAACAAACGGTAAAAAGTTTTACACCTCTTATAAAAAAATAACTGTTAAAACTAAAAAGTAATTATTTTCACAGGTGAAAAAGTTAATGCATTTAAAAAGCAAAAAGTTAAACAAAGAAACAGAAAAGAAAATAGAAAAACTGCTTTGCAAAATGACACTTGAAGAAAAAGTGGGACAACTTAATCAGTCTGCTTCTTCGCCTGTGGGGGCATTTGAAATTTCTAAAGATGAGCTAAAAAAATGCTCGAATCGGGAAGAATTACTTTAAAAGAATATGAAAGCGCGCAAAAAGGCGATATTTTCGACCGCAACGAAGATGAAATAAGAGCGGGGCGAATAGGCTCTATGCTCGGGGTTGCAGAACCCGAAAAAATAAATCGTTTGCAAAGAATAGCGGTTGAAGAGTCAAGATTACATATTCCACTTCTTATCGGTTGTGATGTTATTCACGGTTTTAATACGGTTTTTCCTACACCTCTTGCTGAAAGTTGCTGTTTTGACGATGAATTATTCGAACAAACAGCAACTGTTTCGGCAAAAGAGGCTCGCGCCGCAGGTATTAACTGGATTTTTGCGCCTATGATTGATATCTCGCGTGATGCACGCTGGGGAAGAATTGCCGAAAGTATGGGGCAAGACACTTTTCTTGCCCAGCGTTACGCCGAAAGAAAAGTAAAAGGTTATCAGGGCGACGATTTGTCAAGCAAGGAAAAAATTGCTTGTTGTGCAAAACATTTTCTCGCTTACGGCGCTTGCGAGGGCGGAAAAGACTATAATTCGGTCGATATGAGTTTTTCAAAACTTTACGATGTTTATTTGCCGCCTTTTAAAAATGCAATAGACGCAGGTGTCGCCTCTGTTATGACTTCGTTTAACGATATAAACGGCGTGCCCGTAACAACGAATAAGCGACTTTTAAAGTCGCTTTTGCGTGAAGATTTGGGTTTTGAGGGCGTTGTTGTAAGCGATGCTTCGGCAATTGAAGAAACTGTAAATCACGGCTATTCGGCAAATTCTCTTGAAGCCGCCAAAAACGCGTTGGACGCAGGCGTTGATGTTGATATGATATCTCGCTCATATATTGATTTTTTAGAAGAATTATTAAAACAAAAAAGAATAAAAATTGAAGATATTGATAATGCGGTGCGAAATGTTTTAAGGTTAAAAATTGCGCTCGGTCTTTTTGACAATCCTTATTGTGATGAAAAAGAATTAGCGGCGATTTCTTGCAAAAAAGAACATTTAAACCTTGCGAAAAAATCGGCGTTGCACTCAACAGTTTTGTTAAAAAACAACGGCGTTTTGCCGATAAATAAAAACAAATTTAAAAACATTTTGCTTATCGGAGAACTCGGTGCAAAGATAAGTGAAAACTACGGATGCTGGGCTTTTTACGGTAAAGACGAATATGCGGTAACACTCAAAAGCGCGCTTGAAAAAGAGGGCGTTAATTATGCCGAATGTTACGGAGTAAAAAAAGATTTTGACGAGCAAGAGTTTAAAGCGGCGGCAGCAAACGCCGATTTAATAATAGCGACTTTCGGCGAAAATTCGTCTATGAGCGGTGAAGCCCATTCTTATGCTGATATTTCATTGTCAAAACCGCAAAAAAAGGCTGTAAGATATTTAAAAAACAGCAAAATTCCGTTTATTTCGGTGCTATATAACGGCAGACCTATGTGCATTCCTGAACTTGATGAGGATAGCGACGCGGTGATTGAAGCGTGGCAACTCGGCACTAAAGCGGGCGAAGCGTTGGCGGATATTATTTTCGGCAGATTTAACCCTTACGGAAAACTTACAACAAATTTTCCTTATAAATCGGGCGAATGTCCTTCTTATTACAACCACATGAGCACCGGCAGACCTGCATCGTCCAACTCTGCGCCGTGGACTTCTAAATATGACGACGGCAGAGTAAAACCTGTTTACTCGTTCGGCCAAGGACTTTCTTATACTGACTTTGAATATTCAAATTTAAAACTTGAAAAACAGAAAAATTTTGTGAAAGTCAGCGTAAAAGTTGCGAATGTCGGCAAAGTCGACGGGCATGAAACGGTGCAACTCTATATTCACGATAAATTCGCTTCAAAAGTTCGCCCTGTTCGTGAATTAAAAGGCTATAAAAAAGTTTTTTTAAAACGTGGCGAAAGCAAGAAAATTGAATTTGATTTGCCTTATGATAATCTCGGCTTTTATAACGAGAATTTAGAATATGTTGTTGAAAAAGGCGAATTTGAAGTTTTTGTCGGTACCGATTCGCTGTGCACTTATAAAGCGGAATTTACTTTGTAAAAATATTAAAAGTTATAAAACTCGTCCCTTTGACATATAATTTTATAGAATTTATATGTCAGAGGGATTTTAATATGTTCGGGTTTATAATAAGACTTACAAAAACAAGACTTTCGGTGATTTTGGCGGTAATTTTAATACCTTTTTTGATTTTCAGTTCGGTTTATACTTACAAAATTTCTAATAAAGAAGATAAAAGCCTTGAAGCCAAAACACTTGAGCAAAGAGTGAATTTTCTTAAAAAACACGGGTTTGAGGCAGAAAAGACCAGCGAAACCAAAAAACAGGTTGTTATTCCAGCCGAATTTGACAATGTTTATTTGTCTTACAACTCAATTCAAAAGGCAATGGGGTTTGATTTAGAGGATTTTAAGGGCGAAAAGGTGAATTTATATTCGCTTAAAATAACCAATTACCCGAAAGATTCAAAAAATGTTTACGCCACACTTTTAGTAAAAAAGGGCAAAATAATCGGCGGCGACATTCACTCAACCGAGCTAAACGGCTTTATGCACGGCTTTAAAATGTAACTTGCTTTTTTTAGGCGGTGCATATATAATAGTTTTTGAGGGGTTGGTAAAAATAGAAAGACTTGATAAAATTATTTCAAATAATATGTGCATTTCCCGTTCAGACGCACGCCGACTTATCAAAATCGGCAAAGTTTTTGTAAACGGTGAAAAAGCAAAGGCTTTTGATACAAAAATCAGCGAAACTGACGAGGTTGTAGCCGACGGCGAAAAGCTTTTGTTAGAGAAAAATGTTTATATTATTATGAATAAGGCAAACGGCGTTGTTTGCGATGATAAATCGAGCGCGCCTTATGCGTGCGAGACTTTGCCAAAAGAGTTAAAGCGCAAAGATTTATTCTGTGTCGGCAGGCTCGATAAAGACACAACAGGACTGCTTTTAATAACAAATGACGGCGAGTTTTCACATTCTGTTATCTCACCGAAAAAGCATATTGAAAAGCGCTACCGTGCAACGCTTGAAAACCCGATAACTAATAGCGAAATAAAACAAGCACAAGAGGGAATTGTTTTAAAAGACGGCACAAAACTTTTGCCTGCAAAAATAGAAATGGTTTCATCTGACGGCAAAACGGCTGATTTTATAATTTGCGAGGGCAAATATCACCAGATAAAGCGAATGGCAGGAGCGTTTAGCAACAAAATTTTATCGCTTCACCGCTATAAAATCGGCGGTCTTGAACTGCCCGAAAATTTAAGCGAAGGACAAGCGAACAAAGTCGAAAAAGCGCAAGCGTTTTTGGTATTTGAAAAAGCAAAAAATTGTCAAAAAGACTGAAAATAAGCCCAAATATCACAAATTTGCAAGAATTATTGTATATATTGCATAATAATTGCGACTTTTTTTTGTAAGTAAAAATAATTGCATTTTTTTGATATTTATGGTATTATTTTATTATCTAACAAAAATGAAAATTATAACCTTTTTAATAAGGGAGGAAAAATACTAATGGCAGGTTTATCTTTAAAGGGTATTTACAAAAAATATCCGGGCGGCGTTATCGCTGTATCGGACTTTAATCTTGAAATTAAAGATAAAGAATTTATTGTACTTGTAGGACCTTCGGGTTGCGGAAAATCAACAACTCTTCGTATGATTGCCGGACTTGAAGAAATTTCAGAGGGTGAACTTTACATAGGCGACCGCCTTGTAAACGATGTTGCTCCAAAAGACAGAGATATTGCGATGGTTTTCCAAAACTACGCTCTTTATCCTCATATGTCGGTTTACGAAAACATGGCATTCGGCCTTAAACTTCGTAAAACTCCTCGTGATGAAATTAAACGCAGAGTTGACGAGGCTGCAAGAATTCTTGATATTTCTCATTTGCTTGACAGAAAGCCGAAGGCTTTGTCAGGTGGTCAGCGTCAGCGTGTTGCGCTCGGTCGTGCTTTGGTTCGTGAACCTCAGGTATTCTTACTTGACGAACCGCTCTCAAACCTTGACGCAAAACTCCGTGCTCAAATGAGGACCGAGCTTACAAAACTTCACCAAAGACTCGGTACTACATTTATTTACGTAACACACGACCAGACTGAAGCTATGACAATGGCTGACAGAATCGTTGTTATGAAAGACGGTCTTATTCAACAGGTTGATACTCCTCAACATCTTTATGATATTCCTTGTAATGTATTCGTTGCAGGCTTTATCGGTTCACCTCAAATGAACTTCATTAACTCTTACGTTCGTAAAGAGGGTAACGACTTCTTTGTAGAATTTGGTTCTGAAGATACAAAACGCCGTTTGGGTGTTAAATTCAAAATCAAACTCCCTGCTTATAAAAACGAAAAAGGTCAACTTGAAAATTATGTTGATAAAGAAGTTATTATGGGTATTCGTCCTGAACATATTCACGACGAGCCGAAGCTTCTTAAAGAGTTCCCTGACGGTAAAGTAACCGCTAATGTTGAAGTTACAGAGCTTATGGGTGCTGAAACATATCTTTATGTTAATTGCGAAACTCATTACCTTATCGCAAGGGTTGCTCCTACAACAACGGCAAAAATGGGCGAAGAAATTGAAATGACATTCGAGCCTGAAAAAATCCATCTTTTCGATAAAGATACTGAGATTGCTATTTGCCACTAATTATTATTTGAATTTTAAAAACTCTGCGAATTTTCGCAGAGTTTTTGTATATAAAGGTTGTTTTTTATGAAAATTATAATTACAGACGCTAAAACCGTAACCGAAGGCGATATTGATTTAAACGTTTTTTCTAATTTAGGTGAAGTTGAAATTTATCAGATGACAAGTAAGTCGCAACTTGAAAAGCGAATAAAAGATGCCGACATTCTTCTTTGCAACAAAACGCCAATTACGGCGAAAACAATAGAAATAGCGAAAAATCTTAAATATATCGGGCTTTTTGCAACGGGTTTTAACAATGTTGATATTGATTTTGCAAAGCAAAAAGGCGTTGCGGTTTGCAACGCGCCCGACTATTCGACCGATGCGGTCGCACAGCTGACTTTTTCGTATATTTTGAGCTTTTACAGCAAGGTAAACGATTATAACAAGCTTGTGCAAAACAAAGAGTGGATTAAAAGCGAAACTTTTTCTTATTTTCCGTTGCCGGCCTACGAGCTTTCGGGCAAAACTTTGGGAATTTTAGGGTTCGGCGCAATCGGCAAAAAAGTTTACCTCATTGCAAAAGCTTTTGGTATGAATGTTTTAGTGTGCAACCGAAGCAAAATAGCCGATAAAAGCGTAAATCAGGTCGATTTTGATACAATGCTAAAAAATTCTGACATTGTTTCGCTTCATTGCCCGTTAAACGAGCAGTCAAAAGGAATTATGAACAAAAACGCTTTTGAAAAAATGAAAAAAGGCGCCATATTTATAAACACCGCAAGAGGACCGCTTGTTGATGAAAATGCGCTAAAACAAGCGCTTGAAAGCGGACACATTTCGGGCGCAGGTCTTGATGTTTTAAATATCGAGCCAATGCCTAAAAACTGCTCTCTTTTGGGCGTGAATAACTGTATAATTACACCGCATATCGCTTGGGCAGGGCTTGAAACAAGGCAAAGACTTGTAAAAATAGTTTATAACAATTTGAGCGAGTTTTTAAAAGGGAATATAATAAATTCTGTGTATTAAAATTTTAAAAAAGTTTCAAAAAAATTAAACAAAAATTTAATAACAAGTTTGTGCAAGTTTTCTTGCATTAAATATTGACTATTTTGTAGTTTTGTTGTATTATTAGTATGTACAGTAATCTAAACTGTTATTTAGGCAATAATTGCAAATCTTTTTGGAGGTAATAAGAATGTCTAAAATGAAAAAAATTACAGCATTTGCGTTAGCTTTTCTTTTCGCTTTATCGCTGGTTGCATGCGACGGTAGCGGCGAAAATGACGACCAAAAGCAAACTCAAAGCGCTAAACAGTCTGTGACTGGTGTTGTTACCAAAGCTGGTGAAACAACCACAACAGTTTCTGGCAAAAAGTCTAAAGACAAAAAGTCTAAAGACAAAAAGTCTAAAGACAAAAAAAGTAGCAAAAAAGGTAAAAAGAAAGCTCAGTTTACAACAAAACCTGTGCTTAGAAAAAAAGTTAATGTAACAACTCAAGGCCTTATTGCTCGTACAACAAACAGAGCAGGTAACGCATCTGCAAAATTTGTTAAAAGCCTTAAAGGATTTACTCTTAAAATCTTATATCCTTGGGAAAACATCTACGGCGCAACAAAGTGTAAATCATATTACACTAAGTCTATGAACGATGTTAAAAAAGCTTACGGCATAAAAATTAAAGAAGAGGGTAAATGGGACAGATATAATGAAAGTCTCGCTGCAGAGCTCGCTTCTAAAAAATGTGCAAACCACATTTACTATGCTCAAGAAGGTAACTTCGCTTCATACTTCAAAAAAGGTTATATTTCTGACCTTGCTTCTGCTATGAGAGAGGCTGCTGTTGACTTTAATGACCCATGGTATTTCAGCGATGCAAAAGGTTTCTTGAACATCAACGGTAAACAATACGGTTGGGTTCCTGTTGAAGATGAATATACAACACCGTTTATGATTATCTACAACAAAACTTTGCTCGCAAGAAAAAGCTTAACTGACCCTGCAACTCTTGCTGAAAAAGGCAAATGGACTTGGTCAACTCTTGAAACTTATGCAAAGAAATTTGATAACGACAAAAGCGTTACAGGTATGGGTACTATTGATTCTGAATCAATGGTTGAGGCAATCGCTACTCAGTTAGGTACTGCTTTAACAAAAGTTAAAAAAGGCCAATCTCCTACAACTAACATTACTGATTCTAAAGTAAAATCTGCTTTAGAAACATTCTCAAGCTGGTGTGTAGGTAAAAAAGCTTGGTGCGACACATTTAAAGGCGAAGCTTGGAACTATGCTAAAAACAAACTCGTAAACGGAAAACTCGCTATGATTTTCGGTTTCCACGATACAGTTCAAAATTTGAAGAGTGCAAAAGATAACTCGGTATTCGGTATTGCTCCGTTCCCGACAAAGAACCCTTCGAAGAAATTCACAAGCGTAAGCCTTGCTCAGTTTATCGCATTTATTCCGATAGTTCACCAAAAAATTGCTGCAAAAATCTTGTTTGCAAGAAATGAATACTATCGTTATACTTATCGTTATGCTGACCGTTGCGCAAGATACAGATGGGAATCTTATCTCGGTGACGGCAACGCTGTAACAAACGCTATTAACATTAAATACGGCAAAAAAGGCAACAAATCTAAGATGACTTGGACTTCTGTTTGCGAAGATGCTGAAGCAAATGTTACAACACTTTCTATTGTTAATGAAATCAAAAACGGTAAAGGCGTTGCTACTGCAATCAGCGGTAAGAAAAAAGCCCTTGCTAATACTTATAAGAAAGTTTGGAAAGGTTATAAAATTACCGGTAACGTTTAAGATTTAAAATTTTAAAATTGCATGCAAATTAAAGGTGTAAGAAGAAATTCTTACACCTTTGTTTTTTTAGATTTTTAAAAGTAAAACCGCTTTTTTGTGTAATCTTGAAATTTGTTTTTCAGAGTAGCCAATTTGCTCTGAAATTTCTTCAAAAGTCTTCATATTAATGTATTTTAAAGTCAAAATTTTCTTGCAAATTTCATCATCAATTTTGTTGATGTTTCTGTTGATGTCTCTTCTTAAATCGACTAAACAATCAATGTTATAGTTAATTTCTTCTTCTAAACTCATAACTTTTCTCAAACATTCTGCACTTGGAAATTGACGTTTAATTTTCAGCGCACGGTCATACCACACCTGCTTTTCATCGAGTAATGCATTAATATGAATATCTAAAAATTTATAGCTTTCAAGATATTTTTTCTTTTCCTCGTAGTTCATTATAATTTCCCCTTTGTTTTAAATTAATTTAACGGAGCTTTTGTTTGGGGCTTATTTTCATTATATACACTTACTTGTCCATTAAAAAAGACACTTTGCTTTATGCGATTAACTCTTCAATAGAACAACCTATAAGCGAGGAAAGCTTTATTAAATGAGAAACAGAGGGCAAAACCTGCCCTTTTTCCCATTTTACCACGGTTTGTTGGCTAACGCCCATTTTATACGCAATATATCTTTGCGTATAATCATTTTTAATTCGGTATTCCCTTAATTTAAACATCCTTTTTTAAACCTCCTTTTCATATGTTAAAATTTTACAATATTTTGAGAAATTTGTCAATTATTGTCACACACTTGTTGGTTGTAAACACAAAGTCGAGTGCCTCGGTCAAGAGGCTCGACACCCTACTCTTCGGCATTAAAGTTTGATTTAACTTAAAGCTTTGTGTCGCCTCAGGGGTTAAAGTTTGCTAAAAACATATAAATACTTTGTAGGGCAGGGGCTTGCTCCTGCCGTTTGTATAATTATATGTTTTATCAAACCGCAACCCTTCCACCGCAAGCGGTCCCCCTTCCCTTAGCAGGGACGGCCATTCGGGTCGTATAGGAATCCGACCCCTACAAAGATAGATAAAAATTTAAGTTACGATGTAGGGGATGGCATCCTTGACATCCCGCAAGCCTTCTCCTCGAGGAGAAGGTGGGTTTTGCATAAGCAAAACTCGGATGAGGTGCATGGTTTATTTTAAAATTTCTTGCAAACTAAAAAACACCCGAAAATCGGGTGTTTTATTGTGTATAATTAGTTTTATTACAGTCTTGCGACTTTGTTTTTTCTTACAAACATAGAAGGGTACATAACTCTAATAAGCACGCAAGCTACTATTATATAATAAACGAAAGAAATGAAAAATCTTACCAATGTCGGTGAAACATCTTCATTAATATGACGTGTGATACTCGGACCAAATGTGTAAACCTGAACAACATTCATAATAAGCACCATCCACTTAATACCAAGATTTCTGTAAACAAAAAACGCACAAATCAAGAATAATAAGTCGATTGTCGAAAACCATAAATTCGCTTCGTCTTTTTGCAAATAAACGTGGTAATAAGTGTTCATCAAAAATTCAAAGAACGCCGGCATCATAATTACCAAAGCGCAAAGTTTTTGCGTTGAAAAACCGCCGATTTTTTCCTCAAAATACATACCGTATTTGCTGTCACGGTAAATTTTTCTTATAAGCAAAAACAATAAAAGTGATGTTGCGATTGCAAAAATAATTATAAATGCAATACTAAACATATTATGTTCTTTTGTACTCAATTCGTTCACTCCGTTTCGTTTTTTATTATATCCCAATATTTCTTATAAGCCTGCTCATTTTTATTTTTACCGTAAAAATAATATTCACGGTCTTTAATGTTATCAGGCAAATATTGCTGGTAAATATAATGGTTTTTATAATCGTGGGGATACTTGTAAAACTGCCCCTTTTTCTCAACCTCGGCGCTGTCAAAATGCTTGTTTTGCAACTGTCTTGGAACAGGACCCGAATTTCCCGAAGAAATATCTTGCAAAGCGCTGTTAATAGCGTTATAAGCCGAGTTTGATTTTGGCGAAATACTTACCAAAACAACCGCGTTTGCAAGCGGAATTCTCGCCTCAGGCAAGCCCAAAGCCTGCGCCGTATCAACCGCCGATTTTACTATAGGAATAATTTGCGGATTTGCAAGCCCCACATCTTCATTTGCACAAACCATAAGCCTGCGGCAAGCGCTCGGCAAATCGCCCGCCTGCAATAGCCTTGCAAGGTAATGAAGCGCTGCGTTTGGGTCAGAACCGCGCATTGATTTTTGATAAGCTGAAATAATATCGTAATGCTCGTCGCCGTCACGGTCATAGCGCATACCGCTTTGCTGGGTAAGCTGTTCGGCTAAATCTTTGCTAACTGTTCTTTTTCCGCCCGTGTCAGACGCCGACAAAGCGCAAAGTTCGACTGCATTTATCGCTTTTCTGACATCGCCGCCACAACGGGAAGCGATTGTTTTAACAACTTCCTCATCAACCTTTATTTCACCGATTTCTTTTTGCATTTCGGCAAAAGCACGTTTGATTACAGGAATAGTATCATCAGCCTCAACCGGTTTAAACTCAAACACAGTCGAGCGTGATAAAATTGCGCTGTAAACATAAAAATAAGGGTTTTCGGTAGTTGAGGCGATAAGCGTTATCGCACCGTTTTCGATATATTGCAAAAGCGATTGTTGCTGTTTTTTGTTTAGGTACTGAATTTCATCAAGATAAAGCAAAATTCCGTCAATACCCGAAAAAGTTTTAGTTTCCTCGACAATTTGCTTAATATCAGCGGTAGAACAATTAGTTCCGTTTAGTTTGTGCAATGTCATATTAGCGCCGTTTGCAATAATAGAAGCGAGCGTAGTTTTGCCCACGCCGGAGGGACCGTAAAAAATCATATTAGGGATTTTTCCGCTTTTTATTATGTTATAAAGCATTTTATCTTTACCGATAAGATGCTGTTGCCCCACCATATCATCAATGGTTTTAGGTCTTAATCTATCTGCTAACGGTGCTGACATTTTAAAACTCCGTAAATTTTATTTATATAAAGGATATTTTTCGCAGATTTTTTCAACCATTGCTCTAATTTCGTCTTTATTTTCAAAATCAACAATGCAACGGTGAATACATTCAGCGATTACATCAAAATCTTCTTCTTTTAAGCCTCTTGTAGTAGCGGCAGGTGTTCCAAGTCTTACGCCCGAAGTTACAAAAGGACTTTCAGGGTCGTTTGGAATAGCGTTTTTGTTAGCGGTAATATAACATTCGTCAAGTCTGTTTTGAAGTTCTTTACCGGTAACGCCTGTTCCTGTTAAGTCAAGCAACATAAGGTGGTTGTCAGTACCGCCTGAAACCAATTTATGACCTCTTTTAACAAGACCTTCTGCGAGAGCTTTAGCGTTTTTAACAATTTGTTTTTGATATTCTTTAAACTCATCAGTCAAAGCTTCGCCGAAGCAAACAGCTTTAGCTGCAATAATGTGCATAAGCGGACCGCCTTGAGTGCCAGGGAAAACGCCTTTATTAATTGCTTTAGCATATTGCTCTTTGCAAAGAATAAGACCGCCACGAGGACCACGTAAAGTTTTATGAGTAGTTGTTGTAACAATATCGGCATAAGGTACAGGCGATGGGTGAAGCCCTGCAGCAACAAGACCTGCAATATGAGCCATATCTACCATAAACAAAGCGTCAACTTTTTTAGCAATCTTTGAAATACGCTCAAAATCAATGATTCTCGCATATGCCGAAGCGCCTGCAACGATAAGTTTAGGTTTGCATTCCAAAGCGAGTTTTTCAAACTCGTCATAATCAATATAACCCTCGTCATTTACGCCGTAAGGAACAAAGTTATAATACATTCCTGAAATATTAACAGGCGAGCCGTGAGTTAAGTGTCCGCCGTGAGCGAGGTTCATACCCATAACAGTATCGCCTGGTTTTAAAAATGCGGTATAAACTGCTTGGTTAGCCTGAGCGCCCGAATGAGGTTGAACGCAAGCGTGCTCTGCACCAAAAAGTTTTTTAGCACGTTCAATTGCGATATTTTCAACTATATCAACATATTCGCAACCGCCGTAATAACGTTTGCCGGGGAAACCCTCGGCATATTTGTTTGTAAGCGGTGAGCCCATTGCAGCCATAACAGCAGGTGAAACAAAGTTTTCTGAAGCGATAAGCTCAATGTTTCTTTGCTGGCGGTGCAACTCTTGGTTCATAGCGTCTGCTACTTCTTTGTCAAATTTTTCTACAAATCCTATTGTGTCAACAATCTCATTATACATTTTTTTATTCCTTTCGTTCTCGCAATTAATTATAATTATTATACAATAAATTAAGCATATTGTAAACAGTTTTTTGAGTTAATTTTTATATTTTTAGAGTTTTTAAATATTCTTTTGTATTTTTGTCAATTCTAAAACTTTCTCTCGCCTTTTGAAGCGATTTATTGTGAGTTTGTTTGTCAGCAATTCTCTTTTGCTCAAAAACCTTTACTGCGGTGTCATATTGCTTTATCAGCGCAAAAGAAAAGTACCAAGCAACCGCCATATTTATGTAATATTCATCGCAAACCGCGTTAATTACAAGGTCATACATATAAGGCTCAAAATCATCGTCTAAAAAACAATTCATAAGCGCAACAATCGCAAAACGAACGGCGTAAGTATCGTTTGATTTTAGCCATTTCTTAATTTTTGGCAAAAGTTTTTGGCGGTTTTTCTTAAAAACGGCAGGTTTTAAGCTGTCGCAAGTCGCCCAATTGTCAACAAAAGGCAAAAATCTTTCAACCTCGCTTAAACACGTGTCAAAATCTTTTATTTGCTCAATTAAAAATGCGTGAAGATTGTTTTCTTCAAGATAATAATGCGGAAGGGCTTTTAAAAACTCGTTCGCTTCGTTTGTGGCTTTAATGCTTTTTGCAAATTTTCGAAGTTCTGGCGTTCTGATTCCGATAATTCGCTCGTTTTCAACCGTCGGGACTAATTTTTGGTGAAAAGCCTTATAATCTTTGTCTTGCAAAGCAAAAAGTTCTTGTTGAATGTTCATTTTTACTCCTTAAACAAAAAAGCAGTTATAAAACTGCTTTTAAATTAGTTTTCGTTAATTGAAAAAATGTGGTCTTTAAGCTTTAAAGGCTTGCTGTAATTAATAAATTTTTCTTTGGTTTCTTCGTCAGAAAAAACGCTTGTTCCAACAAGTTTTTCGCCTTTTTCGCCTATTTGGTTGATTATGTCGGCAGATTGCTCGTAATATTCCGGCGAAGTGATTTTTAAAATATAATTGCCCTCTTTTATAGGCTTTTCGTTTTCATCTCTTTGCGGTTCTGTTTCAATATAATTGCCGTTAATATCGCCTTGAACTTCCACCGTTTCAACCGAATCATAATTGCCCTGTTTAATTTCAACTTCCAATTTCATACCAACAGGTAAAGAAGTAGCAACATAAACAGTTTCGTTATTGCTTTTGTTTGAGTCAAGTTCAAATGTAACATTAATGTTTTTGTTGTTTTGAGTGTTCACTTTGTCTTCACAAGCGCAAAGCGAAAATAAAACAATAAAACAAACTAATAAAGCGGTAATTTTTTTCATAAATATCACTCCTAATATTCAACTGTGCCGTCAAAAGCGATTTCGGCAGGACCTGTCATAAATACTGCATCATCGGTATATTTTATAACCAAATCACCGCCTGTTAGGTGAACTGTAACATCTTCGCCCTTTTTGCAATAGCCGTTTAAAACAGCGGCAACTACCGAGGCGCAAGCGCCTGTTCCGCAGGCGAGTGTTTCGCCCGAACCACGTTCCCAAACTCGCATTTTTAAAGTTTTTTCGTCAATAACCTTAATAAATTCGGTGTTAACCTGTTCAGGAAATTTTTCGTGTTTTTCAAATTTTGGTCCGATTTTTTCAATTTCAATATTGTCAGGGTCGTCTTTACCAAAAACAATGCAATGCGGGTTGCCCATTGAAACACAGGTAACTTCATAGTCTTTGCCGTCAACCGCCATTGTTTCTTTAACCACGTTTTCGCCGTCAAAAACTGCGGGAATTTCAGCAGGTTTTAAAATCGCCTTGCCCATATCTACAGTAACTAAAACAACCTTTTCATCTTCAATTTTTAAATCTAAGTATTTAATGCCCGAAAGCGTCTCAATCGAGATTTTATTCTTTTTGCAAATACCTTTTTCATAAAGAAATTTTGCAACACAGCGAATTGCGTTACCGCACATTTTACCCTCTGAGCCGTCAATGTTAAACATTCTCATTTTCGCATCGGCAACATCAGAAGGGCAAATCATAACAATGCCGTCACCGCCGATTGAAAAGTGCCTGTCAGACAGTTTTTCAGCCATTTTGTTGGGGTTTTCAATTGTTTGCTTAAAACAGTCAAAATAAATATAATCGTTTCCGCAACCGTGCATTTTTGTAAAACTATAAACCATTATTTCACCTTCTGTAAACATAATAAGCGATTACGGAATATTCGGTTCCGTCCTCATTAACTTTTGAAAGGCGAACGCCGTCTTTAGAAAGCAGTTCGCCTACCTTAACATCATAAATATTGCAACGAAAAACATCTTTGCCTTCAGAAAAGCAAATTATCTCTTCGCCTTTTATATTAATTGAACCCGAATGACCCAGAACATATTCAGTTCCGTCTTCATTTCGGGTTGCAACATATTTTATAGCCCTTTGGTTTATTCTTGCTAAAACTTCGGGGTTTTCTATTTTTCTTCTTTTTCTTCTAAAGAATCCCATTCTACTTTCTCATTATTCTCAATTTTCGGGTTTAAATAGCTGTCGCCGTGTTTAATATAAACTCTTTCCGGTAAGAAAGAAGCACCGATAAATACGACAATGTAAAGGCCGACAGAAAAGAATATTAATGCATCAAAAGCGTTTAAATCTCTTGCAAAAGCGAAGTTTTGATAAACGGCGAATGAAAGCATATCAGACAAGCCGTAACCTATAGTTACTACAACTGCTACCAAAGATAAAATGTAAAAATATTTGCGAATTTTTTTGAATTTTGATTTTGCAAGATATCTTGAAAAAACAAGGAAATACAAAACCAAAACAACATAGCAGAACATTTCAAAATTTATTTGTTGTGAGCCTACAATTCCAAACGATGTTAAAAAACAATAACCTAATTTTGCAAGGAAATAAAACAGCGGAATAATTGCATATTTTGAGCTTAGTTTAAAAAGATGGAACTGCGAAAGCCCTAATAAAATAAAATAAGCTGCATCTGCAAAAAACAAAACCATAATAATTAATGTGTATTTGTTTAAAACCATATTGAAATTGCCGAAAAAGTTAATTAAACAAACAACGCCTAAAATTAAGCTTGCAACAGCGATTGTTTTAGAGCCTCTGCGTGGAGCTATAGGAAATTTACTTGTTTTTAATGCAATAACAGAGTAAACAACAACTAAAACAACCACAAAGGCCGCCAATATTAAACCTAAATAAGAATAGCCGGGTTTGAAAAAGCCATTTTCTATGTCAATGAAGTTTCCAAAACAAATCAATCGAAGGATTGCCAACACTATTCCAAAAAACAAAGAACTTGAAATTATAAGTAATTTACTTTTCATAAAGTCACCCTAATAATTTGTTGATTATTTGCATAAAATATAATAGTGCCGAAAATTAAATATTTATACATAATTATTTTATAATATTTTTTCAAAAAAGTCAAGAGAGGAAAAGGATTTTGAGGAAATTATATGCATCTTTATTTCTGTTTATTTTCATAGTAATGGCGTCTTCGCCGATTATTGCCGTAAAAACCGAAAAAACTACTGTCGCAAACGCCGAAATTAAGGCGAAAAAAAGCGAAAAAACACAAAAAATCGCTGATTTTGGCAAAAAGCAAAACGAACAGTCGTTTTTAGTTTACATAACCGATAAAAAGCAAGTCAAAAAAATTACGCTTTCGGAATATCTTTTAGGCGTGCTCGCTTGCGAAATGGACGAAGGTTACCCAATAGAAGCTTTAAAAGCACAGGCGGTTGCGGCCCATACCTTGCTTTTGTATAAAAAGGCGCAAAATAAAGCTAAAAATTACGATATTACCGATTCTTATTTAACCGACCAAGGCTATTTTACCGCTCAAAAACGGCGTGAAAAATACGGAAATGATTTAGAAAATTTGGAAGAAAAATTAAAAAGCGCGATAAATCAGGTTAAAAACGAGATAATTTATTACAAAAATCAGCCAATTATGGCGGTTTATCACGATACTTCGGGCGGTAAAACCGAAAATGCCAAAGATGTTTGGGGCAAAGATTACCCTTATTTAAAATCGGTAAACAGCATTTCAGATATGCTTAACCCGAATTATTTAAGCAAGGTTACATTTTCAAAAAAAGAATTTTTAAAAAGGCTAAAAACGCTCGGCGGAAAATTGCCGAAAACTAAAGAATATATAGGCAAAATAACGACAACTTCGGCAGGGAGTGTGAAAAAGGCGGTTATCGGCACAAAAGCTTATTCGGGGCAGAAATTGCGAGAAATTTTTGGTTTAAAAAGCGCAAATTTTGATTTAAAATACGAGAATAAAAGATTTTGCTTTACGGTAAGGGGTTTTGGTCACGGTGTCGGAATGAGCCAATACGGAGCGTATTATATGGCGCAAAAAGGTAGCGATTATAAAAGCATTTTAAAGTGGTATTACAAAAACTGCAAAATAAGGTAATAAGTGCGTAATTAAATAAACCTTGTAGGGCGGTGGTGTGGCTTTCGTCGTTTTGCAGATTTATATGTTTTTATCAAAATTTCAACCCTTCCACCGCAAGTGGGCCCCCTTCCCTTAACAGAGACGGCCATTCGGGTCGTATAGGAAGCCGACCCCTACAAAAAATAGATAAAAATAAATAGTAACGTTATAGGGGATGGCATCCTTGACATCCCGATGAGAAAAGCGAATATTTTTATCAAATTTTTAATAAAATCACAGATTAAAAAAGCCTTCTCCTTGAGGAGAAGGTGGCAAGCGGAACGCTTGACGGATGAGGTGTAGGGTTTGTACAAAATAAAAACGGCGGGAGCAAGCCCCCGCCCTACAAGGTATTTATATATTTTCATCAAACTTCAATCCCTGAGGCGACACAAAGCGTTTATAATAATCAGACTTTTATGCCGAAGATGAGGGTGTCGAGCCTCTCGA
>CACXOM010000014.1 GCA_902769255.1 Oscillospiraceae bacterium | reverse complement strand
TTTTCGTGGCATAACAAAACCTCCCATGGTAGTTATTTTAATTCTACCATAGGAGGCTGTTTTTTTCTATTGTCCATTTTTTACGGACTTGTTCATTTTGCGAGTGGTTTATTTGTTATTAATTAGAGTACATAAATTTCAATTGATCTTCTGCCGAATGAACGACAAGCGCTTTCGCTCCAGAAGAAAAGGTCTGCAACTGTGTTGCCCCAAGCAACAAATCCGCCTGTGTCTTCAGCTGAAGCGTAACCGTAAATATAAGAGCCGTCTGAAGAACGAATAAAGAGCTTTGTTCCGTAAGGAATTTGTCTTGGATTTACTGCAATGTAACCCGGTTTTACTCTTTTACCTGTTGCGGTGTGTGAACCGCAAGAATAAGCAGAAGCGGTACCTTTGATTACTTTTTTATATTTAAGCGGAATACCTTTTTTGCTTAATTTAAAATCTTTAGCAGGTTTAAGCTCCGAAACTGTTTTAAGTGAGCTGTATTTCTTACCTTTAAAAAGCGATTTGTAACGAAGGCTTTTTAATTTTGAAGAAGTTTTAACGCCGTTTACATATTTAACTCTTTCGGTTTTGCTTACTTTTACCTTGCTGTCTTTATCAAGGTTAGAAGCGTCTTGGTCAGGATATAATTTTCTGAATTTTTTATAAGAAATCTTTTTAGTTGAGCTACGATTCTTATATTTAACTTCATTAATAACAATTTTTTGACCGTCGTAAACTTTAGAAGAAAGTTTGCAGTTTACAACGTCGTGAGAACCAACTTTAACTTTGGCAACGCCAAGAGCTTTTTTAGCTGTATCTTTTCTCATAATAACGCTTTGTGCGCGTTTTGCGTGTTTAACAATAGTAACCTTGCAAAGATTAATATTGTCATAAGTAGGTGCGCTCGTTGTAGTTTCTTGTTCTGTAACGCTTTGAGTGGTAACTGTTAAAGCTTCAGAGCTGTCATCGCTTAACGCTTTAACCTCGCTAATTGTTGAATATCTTACAGTTGCTATGCTTAAGCTGGAAACAGCGAATAAGAAAGCAAGCGCAATACAAATTTTTTTATTTAATTTTATTGAAGCGTTACTGTTTTTAACTTTTGCCAAAACGGCAATAACAGTTTTTAACATAAGTAATCTCCTTTTTGAATTTATAACTATTTTGTAACTTTTCAAAATTATTGAAAAAGTTGTTTACATGCTTTATTTTTGCACTCCGATAGCGATTATATGCGAAAAACAGGCAAATGTCAAACTTCTTAAATATTTCATTTATGCAATATTCACAAATGAATTGTTACAAAATGATTACAAAAACCGCAGAAATAGTTACAAATTTGTAATATTTAACCCTTTAAAAGTATATTTTTTGTAATTTTAAAATTTCTTTTGTGCAATTGCACGATTTTGGGTTGAAATTCTCCACAAACTCTTTAAAACCGCTTATTTAGGGGCATTTTAGCCATTTGTATTTGAAAATAATGCTAAAAATCACCCTAAAAAAATACGTTTACTTTACATAACATTAAAATTATGTAAAGTAAACCGCATAAATCCCCATTATTTACCATTTTTCGACTATATGTGCAAATTCCGCTTTAATAACACACCCTTCTTTACAAAAAAACTTGCAATTTTAGGCGAAATGCGGTATTATATTATTGTATATATAATATATGTTATAGATTAATATATTTTTTGTTTTGGAAAGGGTAATGAAAATAATGGCGAAAAAATACACAGACGCAAAAATTTTAGAATTGCTTAATAATGAACTGTCAAACGGTTTCAAAATTGAGCCGCAAGATGCTACTGATGAGCAAATCTATACCGCAACTGTAAGAGTTGTAAACGAAATGCTTTTAGAAGATCAGGCAAAATTCGCTAAAGAATCGGCTAAAACCGGTAAAAAGCGAGTTTGCTATTTATGTATGGAGTTTTTAATGGGCCGTTCGCTCAAAAACACATTATATAATTTGGGTCTTACTTCTTCATTTGCAAAGGCTTATAAAAGTCTTGGCGTAAAAATTGAACATATTTACGAGCAGGAGCCTGACGCAGGCTTGGGCAACGGCGGTCTTGGCCGTCTTGCAGCTTGCTTTTTAGACGGTTTGGCTTCGCAAGGTATTCCGGCTTACGGCTATTCTATTTTATATGAATATGGCATTTTCCGTCAAAAATTGGTTGACGGCTGGCAGACAGAAATGCCTGACTTTTGGCTTTCGGGCGGTAAAGTTTGGTTAAATGAACGCAGAGAATCAGCGGTTGAAGTTAAATTTGACGGCTGGATTGATGAAAGCTGGGACGGTCCTTATCATCAAATTAAACATAACGATGCTATTACTGTTCTTGCTGTACCTTATGATTTAATGGTAGCAGGTTACAAAGGCAAGGGCGTTTCGGTGCTTCGTCTTTGGTCGGCAAAAGCGCAAGGCTTTAATATGCAGTTGTTTAACGAGGGCGATTATCTTCGTGCTATGGAGCAAAACGCTATGGCAGAGGTTATTTCAAAGGTGCTTTATCCTGCTGATAACCATATTGAAGGTAAATCTTTAAGACTTAAACAGCAATATTTCCTTGTTTCTGCTTCAATTCAAGACATTATTCACCGTCATTTAAAAGAATACGGAGACTTATCTAACCTTTCTGAAAAGGTTGCTATTCATATTAACGATACTCACCCTGCACTCGTTATTCCTGAAATGATGAGAATTATGCTTGATGAATGCGGTCTTTCTTGGGACCACGCTTGGTCAATCGTAAACAGAACAGTCGCTTACACCAACCACACCGTTATGCGTGAGGCGCTCGAATGCTGGCCGGTTGACTTGTTTAAACAAAGATTACCGAGAATTTATCAAATTGTTCAAGAAATTGACAACCGTTCACGCAGAGAAATCTGGCTTAAAACCGAAGATGTTGACTATGTTGAAAGAACTGCGGTTATTTCGGGCGGTTTGGTTAGAATGGCTAACCTTTCAATTATCGGCGGTCATTGCGTAAACGGCGTTGCAGAACTTCACAGCGAAATTCTTAAAGATACTGTATTTAACGATTATTACAGACTTTACCCTGAAAGATTTACTAATGTTACAAACGGTATCGCTCACCGCAGATGGCTTTGCCAATCTAACCCCGGTCTTACAAAGCTTCTTGACTCAACTATCGGCACCGGTTACAAAACAAACGCTTCAAAACTTGCTAATTTCTTGGAATATAAAAACGATTCCGCAGTTATTGAGCAACTTGAAAAAATTAAATATGAAAACAAAGTGCGCCTTTCAAATATGGTTAAGCGTACACAGGGAATTGACCTTGACCCGAACACATTGTTTGATGTTCAGGCTAAACGACTTCACGAATATAAGCGTCAACATATGAACGCGCTTCATATTATTTCTGATTATCTTGCAATTAAGGCTAATCCAAACGGCAATTTCACACCGAAAACTTACCTTTTCGCTGCAAAAGCCGCTCCGGGTTATTACCTTGCAAAAGATATTATTAAAATGATTAATAATATCGCTGATATGATTGATAAAGACCCTGATGTTAAGGGTAAATTAAAGGTTGCTTATCTTGAAGATTACCGTGTAACTCTTGCCGAAACCTTAATGCCGGCGGCTGATTTGTCTGAACAAATCTCTTTGGCAGGAACAGAGGCGAGCGGTACAGGTAATATGAAACTTATGATAAACGGCGCAATCACAATCGGTACTGAAGACGGAGCTAATGTTGAAATGCACAGAGCAGTCGGCGATGAGAATATTATCATTTTCGGTATGTCGGCTGATGAGGTTGCCGCTCTTAAACCGCATTATAATCCGCAGGGCATTTATCAGAAAAACAATAATATTCGCAGCGTAATTGATTTACTTCAAAACTCGCATTACGGTGTATCGGCTCCAAGCGTTGTTTCTTCGCTTATCAACTCCGACCCTTATATGGTTTTGGCTGATTTTGATTCTTATTGTGATGCACACCGCAAGGCTGACGCACTTTATGCCGATAAGAAAACTTGGGGCAAAATGGCTGTTACAAACATTGCAAAAGCAGGTATTTTTGCATCTGACAGAGCAATTATGGATTACGCTAAAAACATTTGGCATACAAAATAAAGCGAAATCGCTTAAAATTCGGCACAATTTTTTAATTAAAATTGTGCCTTTTATTTCTTAATAAAAAGGTGAAAATCAAACAATGTATTACAGTTCTAAATTAAAAGAGCATAAATCTGTTTTCGGCGCAATAAAGCAAAAACAGGAAATTACATACAAAGTTTTTGCGCCTTATTCGCAAAGGGTAGATATTCTTATAAGAAAAGGCGAAAACTCTCCTTATTCTTATTATGAATTGAAAGATGAAAACCAAACAGGCTGGTTTAAACTTACAACATCTTTTGAAGATACAGGCGTTTATTTTTATCATTTTGAAATTTATTACGACAGACACAAACAAAGCATTTTCCGTGGCGAAGATATGGCAGACACCGCAAGCGGTAACGCCGATTGGCAACAAACCGTTTATTCAAGCGATTTTTGCGTGCCTGATTTTGCTAAAAAAGGCGTAATTTATCAAATTTTCCCTGACCGCTTTTACAAAGGCGAAATAGAATACAGCAAAGTTTTTGAAGACAGGGTAACGGCTAATTGGGGCGATATGCCTTTATATGCAAACGGTTCAGTCGGCAAAGTTATAAATAACGACTATTTTGGCGGAAATTTTAACGGAATTGCCGAAAAACTGCCTTATTTAAAAGGATTAGGTGTAAGCATTATTTACCTAAATCCTATTTTTGAGGCTCATTCAAATCATCGCTATAACACAGCCGATTATATGAAAGCTGACCCCGTTTTAGGCACAAACGAGGAGTTTTCAGCGCTTTGCAAAAAGGCTAAAGAGGTTGGTATTCATATTATATTAGACGGCGTTTTTTCGCACACGGGCGACGACAGCATTTATTTTAACAAAAAAGGCAGATATAACAGCATTGGCGCTTATCAATCGAAAGAATCGCCTTATTACAGTTGGTATAAATTTGTCGATTTTCCTAATAACTACATTTCTTGGTGGGGTTTTGAAACTCTGCCTGAAGTGCAGGAAACCGACCCCTCTTATGTTGATTTTATTACAGGCGAGGGCGGTGTAATCGATTATTGGCTGGGGCTTGGCGCAGAGGGGTTTAGGCTCGATGTTGCCGATGAATTGCCCGACAGTTTTATTGAAAAAATAAGAACAGCGGTAAAAAGAAACGGCGGAATGCTTTACGGCGAAGTTTGGGAAGACGCTTCAAACAAAGTTTCTTACGGCGAGCAAAGGGCTTTTCTTTACGGAAAAGAACTTGATTCGGTTATGAATTATCCTTTTAAAAATCTTATAATTGCTTTTGTAAAGGGAATGAACGGAACTCATTTTATGAACGGTATTTTGCAAATTTGCGAAAATTACCCAAAACCTTCGCTTGACAGTTTGATGAACCTGCTTTCAACTCATGATACCGAGCGAATTTTAACTGCGCTCACAGGCGAGCCGCCGCTAAATCGTGATAGAGAGTGGCAGGCAAAGCAAAAAATGTCGCCCGAAGAGATAAGAGGCGGTGTTCGCCTTTTGAAATTAGCGACTGTTTTGCTTTATACTTTGCCGGGTGTTCCTTGCATTTATTACGGTGATGAAATTTTAACCGAAGGTTACCGTGACCCGTTTAACCGTAGCAGTTTTGACTGGTCAAAGGTGAGCGACGATAACGAAATGCTTAATTTCTATAAATTTTTAGGGCGTTTGCGTACTAATTGCGATGTTTTTTGCGAGGGCGAGTTTATTCCTGTTCAGGCAGAAAAAGACTTTGTTTCTTATATAAGAAAGAGCGGTGAAAACGAAGTTTTTGTTGCGGTAAATCCTAACGAACACCCTCAAAATCTCGTTTTGTTGCCCGGTTGGGCTAAAGATACCGTTATTTTCGGCAATGAAGTTGAATACGGCAGTTTAAGAGTTGAGCCTAAATCTTTTGCAATTATGGGCAGAGGCGAATGGGCAAAAAAATTTAAAATTTAGAAAGTGAAACAAAAATGGAAAAACTCAAAAATTTTTGGTATCATTACAAATTTAGAACAATATTTTTCACATTTTTAGCGTTAGTGGTTGCAGTCGGGGTTTATTCTTATGCAACAAAAGAAAATTATGATATTCAGGTTTTTCTTTACACAAGCAAAACTTTGCCTTCTGACATTGCGCACTCGCTTGAACAGACTATTGAAGATGTTTATGAAAAAAACGGCGAAAAGGTAAATGTCGGCATTATTGACTATTCTTACGACCCTTATTCTAAAGATGGTGACGCTAAAGCGAATTACGCTTCGGCGCTTTCGGGTGAAATGAGACTTAAAAACAATTTTGTTTTTGTTACCGATAAGTTTCGTTTTGAAGAATTAAGCGAAAACGAAAAGTTAGAAAACTTGTTTTTAGCTGATAATTCGGTTTTTGATAAATATAAAAACACCACTTTTTCGATAAAAAATTCAAAATTTGAGAAAAATCTTATTAAAAAAATTGAAAATAACGGAACAAAAGTTGTAAAAATGCCCGAATATTTTGTTTCGGTTATGAACTGTGAAAATAAAAATGACAAAAACTATAAAAAAGCGTTAGAATTGGTTAAAATGATAAAATCAGAGGGGTAGAAAAATGTTTTCAGAAGTAAACAGTATGGGCGTTTGGGGAATTGAAGCTTACAAAGTTTCGGTTGAAACAAACATTTCAAGAGGCAACGCTTATTTTGATATAGTAGGCCTGCCCGATACTTCTATTAGAGAATCTCGTGAGCGTGTTCGCTCGTCAATTCGCAACAATGCTCTTCGTTTTCCCGCTTCAAGAATTGTTGTAAACCTCGCTCCCGCCGATGTAAAAAAAGAAGGCTCGGTTTATGATTTGCCTATTTTAATCGGCGTTTTGCTTGCAAACGGCGAACTCGATTGCGATGTTTCCGACGCGGTTTTTGTAGGCGAATTGTCGCTAAAAGGCGAAATTCGCGCGGTAAAGGGTTTGCTTTCAATGGCAATAAAAGCAAAAGAACTCGGCATTAAAAGAATGTTTGTACCCGAAAGCATTGCGGTGCAGGCGGCTGTTGTTGAGGGAATTGATGTTTACCCTGTGAAAAATGTCGAAAAACTTATAGCTTTCTTAAAAGGCGAAGAGGAAATAAAGGTTCAAAAAGCAAAATCTTTTGAAGAAATAAGACAGAACAATTTGCTTGATTTTGCCGATGTGGCAGGTCAGGGCTTTGCAAAACAGGCGGTTGAAATCGCCTGCGCCGGCGGTCACAATTTACTGCTTATCGGCTCACCCGGCTCGGGCAAAAGTATGATTGCTAAAAGAATTCCGTCAATTTTGCCCTCGCTCACCTTTTCAGAGGCGATTGAAACCAGCGAAATTTATTCAGTTTCGGGTGCGCTTGACAACGCTCACCCAATGATTACTTCAAGACCTTTTCGCTCACCGCACCACACCGTTTCGGCTGCTGCACTTTCAGGCGGCGGCACTTCGCCGACACCGGGCGAAATATCGTTAGCGCACAACGGCGTGTTGTTTTTAGATGAATTGCCTGAATTTCCGCGAAAATCTATGGAAACGCTCCGTCAACCGCTTGAAGACGGCAAAATTACCATTTCAAGAGTGGCAGGCTCGCTTACATATCCTTGCGAGGTTATGTTTGTTGCGGCTATGAACCCTTGCCCTTGCGGTTATTTCGGCCACCCAAAAAGAAAATGCACCTGCTCTCCTATTGCGGTAAAAAACTATCTCGGCAAAGTTTCGGGGCCGTTGCTTGACAGAATTGATATTCAAATTGAAGTTCCGCCTGTAAGCTATGATGAATTGGTTAGCAAAAAAACGGCGGAAACCAGCGAAAGCATACGCCAGCGAGTTGAAAAGGCGAGAGAAATTCAAAGAAAACGTTTTAAAAATGATAACATTACCTGCAATGCGCAAATGAGCACGGCTCATTTGAAAAAATATTGCGTTTTGGAAGATGATGCAAACGACTATTTAAAACTCGGGTTTGAACGGCTTTCAATGTCAGGCAGGGCTTATGACCGAATTTTAAAGGTTGCGAGAACAATAGCTGATTTGCACGAGGGCGAAACAATTTCTAAAAAAGATATTGCAACCGCTTTTCGACTTCGCTCACTTGACAAAAAGTATTGGAATAACCTTTAATGCAGTAGTCAATTTAACTAATTTTTAAATAGAAAGTTGTATAAAATAAATAAATATTTTGTAAACTATGGTTTTATATTGCAAATTTAAAATGCTTGTGATATACTATTTATGCTAAAAAAGATAGGCAATAAATATATGTTTTTATGGAGGTAATTTTTATGAAAATTGCAAAGAAATTATTAAGTATTGCATTAACTTTTGCTTTAGTTTTAAGCGTAGCATCAGTTGTTGCAATCACAGCAAGCGCAGATGGAGAACTTATTTATGATTCCAATGTGGCTATTTCTTATGACCCATGGTCAAGAGATTATGCTTACGGTACAGGTATATCCGCAAATGCACCAAGAAAAATAACTTATAATGATGACGGTTGGATGAGAGTTCAATCACAAACCGAAGATGACATTGTTAATGAAGGTGAAATCGTTTCTAAACAATGGCAGTACAAACTCGACAGCAACCCTCAACTTGCAAAACAGTTTGAAAATGCTTGTTTTGACGATGCTTCAGAGAACTTCTATTTCTATTCATTTATTAAAAGCACTAAATTTATCATTGATGGCAAAGAAACTTCAAATCCTGTAAATTTACAGGCTGAAATTGCTTTAACTTACACTTATGACGGTGAAAAAGGCAATTTAATATGGAGCGCTGCTTATGTACTTAATAAAAACTATGGTTTTAGATATGTAAGCACTTCAAAAGCAATTCCTGACGAACTTAAAGACGCTTCAAACATTAAATTAACAAGCGTATCTATCAACGTTCAAGATTACGGCGCAAGCGGTAAAGATTCTGGTCTTGCTGAATTAGATTGCTATATTGCACCTATCTACACAAAACAAATTCCTGGTACAATGTACAAAATCAGCGAAAAAGTTGAAAATCTTGACGCTGCAAACGATATTGAACAATCTTCATTCATCTACAACAACACAACTGATGTTTTTGACCCTGAAGATTTCCAATGGGAATATGCTTACGGCGAAGAGCCTATTAAAGACGGCGAAGACAAGAATTCAATTTATAAACGAGGAAGAGTTAAGAGATATGATGAAACCGCAGGAGAAAATTATGATTTAGGCTATCCTGTACTTGCTAACGGTTCAAGCAAAACTTACATTCCTTACACAATTCACGCTGACCTTCCTGCAACAGCAGTAGCAAACTTTAAAAACACAGCTGTTAGCGGTGACTCTGCTACATTTACATGGACTCACGCAGGCGGTGCTGACGCAAAAGTTTACTATGTAGTTTGCACTAACACAGCAGATAAAAAAGATAAGAAAATCGTTAAAGTTTCTGCTACTGATGAAAGCGGTAAAGTTGTTACAACCGCAACTGTAACAGGTCTTACAAAAGGTGCTACTTACAACGCATTTGTAATCGGTTACAACTTGGCAAACTTGACAGACGGTAACTCAGCATATTCTGCTAAAAACCAAATTAAAATTACTTGGAACAAAGCTTCAGGCGCAACATCTTATGATGTTTACAGAGGCTCTAAAAAAATCAAAACAGTAACAGCCACTTCTTATGTAGATACTGTTAAAACAGCAGGTACTGTTAAATATCAGGTAGTTGCTAAAAACTCAGCAGGTCCATCTGACAAATCGGCTGCAAAATCGATTAAAACAATGAGCTTTACAGCTAAAGCAACTGTAAAAGGCACACCTGCTAAAAAAGCTGTTACAGTTAAGGTTTCTAAAAAAGTAACTAATGCTGATGGTTATGAATATTCAATCAGCCTTAAGAGCAATATGAAGAGTGCTACAAAGTTTACTATGTAAGAGTAAGAGCTTATAAAAAAGTTGGTAGCAAATACATTTGGGGCGCTTATTCTAAAACAGTAAAAGTTAAAAAGACTAAATAATTAAAAAATAAATATTATTGCTTATTAAAATAAAAGTCTGTCGGTTTTTCCGACAGGCTTTTTAATTATTGTTAAAAACTACTTGCAATTACAGCGGTTTTCTGTTATCTTTAATATAAGAAAGTAAAAGAGGTAAAAACAAAATGATTTATCTTGTTGAAGATGATGAAAATATTAGAGAACTTGTGGTTTACACTTTAAATAACAGCGGTTTTGAGGCTTTGGGATTTCAAGACGCCACGTCTTTTTGGGCTCAAATGGACAAAAAAATTCCCGATTTGCTTTTGCTTGATATAATGTTGCCCGATGAAGACGGCTTATCAATTTTGAAAAAACTTCGCCAAAGCGTTATAACAAAATCGTTGCCAATAATGATGTTGACTGCAAAATCTTCGGAATATGACAAAGTTATTGGCTTTGACAACGGTGCAGACGACTACCTGCCAAAACCTTTTGGAATGATGGAGTTAATTGCGAGAATTAAGGCGCTTCTTCGCCGAACCGAAAAAGAAAATGCCAATGATTTTTACAAAGTTGGCTCGCTTTATGTTTCGCCCTCTCGCCATAAAGTTACAGTTGACGGCGAAAAGGTGAATTTAACGCTAAAAGAGTTTGAATTGCTTTGTTTTTTGCTCGCAAACAAAGGAATTGTAAAAACCCGAGACCAAATTTTAAACAAAATTTGGGATTATTCGTTTGACGGCGAGTCGAGAACGGTAGATGTTCACATAAGAACGCTGCGCCAAAAATTAGGGGCTGCCGCTGATTTAATCGAAACGGTCAGAGGCGTAGGTTATATAATAGGTGACGACAATGAAAAAACTGACAAATAAACTCTTTTTCGCCACTTTAATTAGCGTAATTTTTTCTTTAGTGGTTGTATGGCTTACATTTTACATTATTTTACCGCTCAAATTTTCGGTTTATACAAAAGAAGTGCTTATTATTGCTACTTTGTTTTTAGTTGCACTAATTCTTTATTTGTTTGTGGTGAAATTTACAAAACAGCTTGTAAAACCGCTTAACGAGCTTGATTTGGAAAGTGAGCGGGGATTGCCTGTTTACTACGAGCTAAAGCCTTTTGAAGACAATTTGCAAGAGAAAAGAAAAAGGCTCGAACAGCAAATGAACAAAGTAAAAAGGGAGCATAAAATTCAAGATAAAGTGCGCCGTGAATTTACCGCAAATGTTTCTCACGAGCTTAAAACACCGCTTACTTCGATTTCTGGTTACGCCGAAATTATGAAAAACGGGCTTGTTAAAGATGAAGATATAATAAAATTTTCCGAAATTATTTACAACGAAACCGGCAGACTTATAACGCTTATCGGCGATATAATTAAGCTTTCACGGCTTGATGAAAACGCAATTGAGGAGCAAAAACAGCGAATTGAGCTATATTCGCTTTGCGAGTCGGTAATTTCAAGGCTTTCAGTTTCGGCAAATCAGCGCAATATAAAAATTGAATTAATCGGCGCAAAAACGCTTATTTTCGGTATCGAGCGAATTATTGACGAAATGGTTTACAACCTGCTTGACAACGCCATTAAATATAACAAGGAAAACGGAAAAGTAACTATAAGCGTTATGCAAAGTTCAAGCGAGGTAATTTTGTCAGTAAGTGACACAGGTATCGGAATAGAAAAAAGCGAAATTGGGCGTGTTTTTGAGCGTTTTTACAGGGTAAACAAAAGCCATTCAAAAGAAATTGGCGGAACAGGGCTTGGTCTTTCAATTGTAAAACACGGCGCCGCAGTTCACAACGCCGAAGTTGAAATTGACTCTAAAGTCGGCACAGGCACAACCTTTACAATAAGATTTCCTTTACAATAAAACAAAAAGCAGTTGTTTAAACAACTGCTTTTTTAAATTAAAACTCGTAAGTTTTGTTAAATTCTAAAATTTTGCCGCCAAAAATGTTTTTGGTAAACTTTTCGGGGTCTTCGCTGTTTGAAGCGAACATATCGTAATGATTAGGAATATTAATTTTCGCCCCTATTTTTTTGGCGGTTTCAACCGCTTCGCCTACATTCATATTGCCAAGCCTGCCGTTTATGCAAATAAAGGTAATATCGGGCTTATATTTTGCAATTTCAAACAACTTTTCATCAAAAAGTGTGTCACCGCTAAAATAAAGCGTTTTATTTTCAGCCTTTACAATAAGTCCGAAAGCCTCTGCCGTGTGTTTTGCAAAAACCGCTGTAATTTCAAAATCGTTTATATTTAAATTTTCCCCTATTTTTAATGATTTAACATTGTTTTTGCCCATTTTTTTAAGCTCTTGCTCGCCCTCGTTTGTAGTAACAAAAAATTGGTTGTCGTTAATTTGTGTTACTGTGTCGGGGTCTAAATGGTCAAGATGATTATGTGTGCAAATTACAGCATCGCAGCAAATGGTTTTCGGCTCAATCGGAATAGGCAAGGTTCTCGGTCGATTGGCAATTCGATTTACGCTGTCAGAAAGATAAGGGTCAATAATTATTTCGGTGTTGCCACTTGTAACAACATAACCGCTTTGCCCTAAAAATCTTATTTTCATTGTACGCTTTTGCCTCCGTCAATAAAAATGTTTTGTCCTGTAATGTATCTGCCGTCTTCAGAGCACAAAAGCGAAACCATTCCTGCAATATCTTCAGGAACGCCGTAAAAACCAAGCGGAATTGAAGCAATAACTTTTTTTCTGTATTCTTCATCAACCAATGCGCTTACATTGCGGTCGGTATAAATTACGCCCGGAGCGACATTGTTTACGGTAATTTTGTAAGGTGCGAGTTGAAGTGAGAGTGATTGCACCATATTTGTTTGAGCCGCTTTTGAAGCGGAATAAACCAACATATCGGGGTGCGGTTTTGCCTCTTGCACCGAGCCGATTGTAACAATTCTGCCCCAATTTTGTTTTTTCATATAATCGACAGCCGGACGGCGGTAGATATCGTTTTTTGAGTAAGCAGAATACCGAAGTAAATTTTGCTTAGGCTCGGTACCTTCCCAATAAAGCGGAACAACCGCTGTATTGAAAAGATTTTTAAATTGTTTTAAATAGGTTTTTTCCTGTGATTTATCGTCATATTGACCGAGCATAAAAATATTGCAACCAAAATCAAAATCAATAAGCTTTAATTTGTAAGAAACATTTAAAGTTTTTTCGTTTGATTTTATTTCAACCAAAAAGTCGCCTTTGCGGTTTTTTTCAATATCTTTATCGGCTCGTGCATTGAAATAATCGCTACTGTTTTTAATAGCCTCTTTAATAAAAGACATATTTTAAACCTCTTTTTATTTTAAAGAATAATTGTAACAAGCGGTTGTTCGGGAGAAACAGTAATTCTCTTTACAACTTCGTCTTTACCGAGTTTAATTTTAACTTCGTAATCGCCGTTAAATCCGTTAAAAGAAGCATAGCCTTTTTCGTTTGTAACAACATCTTCGCTTGTGTGCCATTCTTTGTTGATTAAGCGGTCAAGCGTTTTGTAAGCAGGTTTTTGAGTAAAATCATTAAGCAACAATCCGCCACCGAAATAGTTTTCGTCAAACGGGTCGTTAGGTGAAACTTTTATAGCTGTGTTGTCAACCAAATTCCACCAAACAATTGATTTTACATTTTTCATTGAAAACCAAAGTTTATACATATTTTCGGTAATAATATTCTGCATTTCAAGATATTTTTCCCTTCCGTCATAAGAAGGAATTGTAATTTCAGAAATATGAATATCTCTGCCGAGAGTGGAATATGTATTTATCATTTTAATCATATGTTCAGCACTGAATTTTTGCGGTTCATCATCGCAAAGCAAATCTTCATTGTGGAACAAGTGGCATTGCATACCGATACCGTCAATTTTTACGCCGTTTTCAATAAGCTTTTTTGCTTGCAAATAAAGCGCAGAGGCTTTACCTTTATAATAATGCGCGTTAAACAAACATTGAAAATCGTTTAAGATTAAATGGTTATCGTGGAATAAATCGTTTGCTCTTTTCCAAGCGGTTTCGAGTGCATCATCCGGCAAATACTTTAATCCGTCACAAGCCCCGATAAACTCATTGGTAACGTCCCAAACAGGAATTCTGTCGGCATATTTTTCAGCGAGCAGTTTAAACCTTTTTTCAATCGCTTTAGCAACAGTAAATTTATCTTTATCTAAAAGCCATTTCGGCAAACCTATGCTCGGATTGCACCAAAGTAGGTTGTGTCCTTTAGGCTCGCAATTTGTTTTTTCGCAAAACTCGAGCATAGCCTCGGCAGGAGGTCTGCGGTAAATAAACGGTGAATCTTTTTCAAAACGCCATTGGTTTTGTTCAGGCTCATCGTCTTTCCAATAAAAAGGAACTACCACCTGATTGAACATATCTTTAAAAATCTGCTCATAAGCCTTGTTTTTCTCGTCAGAGTCAAACTGACCTGCCAAAAAAGCGTTACAGCCGAATTTAAAAGAATGTGAAACCTGTTCAATATGTATTTCAGCGTTTTTAACTTCTTTTCCGTCTTTATCGTAAACTTCAAGACGTGTAAAAGTTTTGCGGTTAGCCTCAATATTCTTTTCAACCGCTTTATCGAGTCCGTTTATCTTTAAATCGGCTAAATCTCTTACTCTTTCGACTAAAACTGCTGCTTCTTCGTCATTTAATTTTCTCGGTTTCGGCAAACACCATTTTTTAGGTAACGGCATAAAATCAACTCCAAATTCTGTCGTTAGAAAATTCTTTATCCCAAGATGAAGTATCTTCCCACATACCCGGAATATCAGGATTAATGTGTTGTTTAATTAAATCTTCGTTAAGTCCGTCAATACCAAGACCCGGCTTGTCAGGAACTTTAATAAATCCGTCTTTAAATATAGGATTGTCAATTCCTGTAACCAAATCAGCCCACCACGGAACATCAACTGAGTGGAATTCAAGCGCAAGCACATTGTGCATTGCTGCTGCTGTATGAACTGCTGCCATACAAGCAATAGGGCTTTCAGCCATATGAATTGCAGTCGCAACGCCTTTTTCGTCAGCGTAATCGGCAATTTTCTTTAATTCCAAAGCACCGCCGCAGGTTAAAATGTCAGGGTGAATTACCGAAACACCGCCTGCGTCAATAAGGTCCATAAATCCTTCTTTTAAGTAAATATCTTCACCTGTGCAAACAGGAATTGTTGTGCTGTTTTTAAGTCTTACATATTGGTCGGTATATTGCCATGGCACCATATCTTCAAGCCAAGCAAGATTATACGGCTCCATTCTGCGAGCAAAACGAATACAATCTTCAACGCAAATGTGACCGAAATGGTCAATTGCCAAAGGTACTTCATAGCCGATAACTTCACGAACCTGTTTAACATAGTCTTCAAGGAAGTCAAGACCTTTTTCAGTAAGATGAATACCTGTAAATGGGTGAGCAGTAGTAACGATTTGATAACTTTTTTGTGCCTTAACCATTTCAGCAGTTACCGAACCGCCTTGAACATTTAAAATATGAGGTGCATATTTTTTCATATCTTCAATAAAACCGAGCGGTGCATTTAATGTACCCGGTTCATCTAGCAAAAGACCGATACCAAGGTCCATTTTAAGAAATGTAAAGCCCATTTCCATTCTCTTTTTCAAAGCAAGTCCCATATCGTGACCGGTGTGTTTGCCGTCAACATCAGTATCGCAATAAACTCTTACTTCATCACGGAATTTACCGCCGAGCAATTGGTAAACAGGAACGCCGTAGGCTTTACCTGCCAAATCCCAAAGAGCAATTTCAATACCCGAAACGCCGCCGCCTTGACGAGAAGGACCGCCGAACTGTTTGATTTTTCTAAAAATTTTATCAACATTGCAAGGGTTTTCGCCCAAAATTCTGCTTTTAAGCATAAGAGCGTAAGTTTTTGAAGAAGCGTCACGAACTTCGCCGTAACCTGTAATTCCTTGGTTTGTTTCGATTTTGAGAATTGTGCATCTTTTAGGAGCGTCGGTAATGTCAACAAATCTCATATCGGTGATTCTAAGTTCTGAAGGGTTTGAAGAGTAATTCATAATATTCTCCTTTGTTTTAAAAATTTTTAAATTTTGCCTTACATCGTTATATTACATTAAGGCTTGCAAAAATTCATTAACTATATTATAATATTTACAAACAATATTACGATTTGGAGAATTTTGTTATGATAAAACCGATTGGTGAACTTCTTTTGGAAAACGGCAAGCCACTTTTGAAAATGTGGAATGTCAAAGTTGACGAGGGAGAAAGGGAATTTGTGCAACATCAGCACACAAGATTTGAACTTACCGTAGTTGAAAGCGGAAGCGGTGAATATACCACTAAAAAAACAACTTACCCTATGAACAAGGGTGATGTTTTTGTGTTTTCTTCTAACGAGGTTCACAGCATTACAAAGGTTTTTGACGGCGGTTTATCGCTAACAAATTTACACTTTGAACCGAGATACTTAAATTCCAACAATACAGAGGAGCATATTGAAAACTATATTAATTTTTGCTTTTTTCACTCTGCTGATTTTGAAAACAGAATTCCTGCTGAAAAATCAAAGAATATTTTAGAGAGTTTTCAAAAAATTAAAACCGAACTTAAAAACAACGATATTGAATATCCCGTTGCGATTAAAGCGCATCTTAATTTAATTTTAATAGATTTGCTAAGAAATCACAACTATTCTTCGCCGGCTTTAAAAGAAAAAACCGACAGCATTTATAACATTATGTATGTTTATGATTATATTGATGAGCATTTGTGCGAGGAAATAAAACTTAACGACCTTGCTAATATTGCAGGGCTTTCGCCGAATTATTTTTCGCATTTATTTAAGAAAAACAACGGCATTTCGCTTTGGGATTACATTACCGCAAAGCGAATTGAAAAGGCTATAAACATTCTTCGCCACAACAGAGAACTTACTATTCTTGAAATTGCGCTTGAATGTGGTTTTAATAATACAACTAATTTTAACAAAGCGTTTAAAAAGCAAAAATGCCTAACGCCGAGCGAGTTTAGAAAAAACCCTGCTTTATTATACCACTAAATTAAGGTTTTGTGCATTAAATAATCGAAAAAATTAAAAAATTATTTGATTTGTTTACAATTTGTACTTTTTTTTTAGCTATTTTTATGTTATTATATAAAAGATTAAATGGGTAACTTTATCCCGAAAGAGAGGAATATTTTTAAAAATGGGAATTAGAGATATTTTGTTAGGCTCATATTCAAAAAGAGAATTAAAAAAGGTTGAGCCTATCAAACAAAAAGTATTATCTTATGAAGATGAATATGCAAAATTAACCGACGAGCAGTTAAAAGCAAAAACAAACGAGTTTAAAGAGCGTCTTTCAAAAGGCGAAACTCTTGATGATATTTTGCCTGAGGCTTTCGCCGTTTGCCGTGAGGGTGCTTGGCGTGTGCTTGGAATGAAACCTTATCCCGTTCAGGTTATCGGTGGTATTGTTTTGCACCAAGGCAGAATTGCCGAAATGAAAACAGGTGAAGGTAAAACGCTTGTTGCTACCTTACCTGCTTACTTAAACGGTCTTACCGGTAAAGGTGTTCACATTGTAACTGTAAACGATTACCTTGCAAAGCGTGACTCCGAGTGGATGGGTAAACTTTACAGATTTTTAGGTCTTACGGTAGGTCTTATTACTCACGATGTCGAGGGCGATGACCGCCGTGAAGCATATAATGCTGATATTACTTATTGTACCAACAACGAACTCGGTTTTGATTATCTTCGTGATAATATGGTAACTTATAAAGAAGAGCGTGTTCAAAGAGGACACAGTTTTGCAGTTGTCGACGAGGTTGACTCAATTTTGATTGACGAAGCGAGAACTCCGCTTATTATTTCGGGTCAGGGTGATAAATCTACCGACCTTTATCAAAGAGCTGACTCTTTTGCAAAATCGCTCAAAATGGTTAAAGTTAAAAATATTAATTCAAAAGAAGAAGCCGAAGAGCAGGTTGATGCCGACGGCGATTACATTGTAGATGAAAAAGCAAAAACCGCAACGCTTACTGCAAGCGGTGTTAAAAAAGCCGAAAGTTTCTTTAATATTGAAAACTTAAACGACCCTGACAATATCACAATCGCTCACCATATAAATCAGGCTATTAAAGCCCACGGCGTTATGATAAGAGATATTGACTATGTTGTGCAAAACGGCGAAGTTATTATTGTTGATGAATTTACCGGCCGTTTGATGTACGGTAGAAGATACAACGAGGGACTTCATCAGGCGATTGAGGCGAAAGAGCATGTAAAAGTTGCTCATGAGTCAAAAACTCTTGCAACTATTACATTTCAAAACTTCTTCCGTCTTTATGATAAACTTTCGGGTATGACAGGTACTGCGCTTACAGAGTCGCAGGAATTTGCCGAAATTTATAAACTTGATGTTGTTGAAATTCCTACCAACAAACCTATGGCAAGAATTGATAATCCCGATGTTGTTTATAAAACCGAAATTGCAAAATTCAATGCGGTTATTGAAGATATTGTTGCTCGCCATGAAAAAGGGCAACCGGTGCTTGTAGGTACAATTTCAATCGAAAAATCTGAAAAACTTAGCAAACTTCTTAAAAGAAGAGGTATTAAACATAATGTTTTAAACGCTAAAAACCATCGTCAAGAGGCTGAAATTATCGCTCAGGCGGGTAAATTCGGCTCGGTTACAATCGCTACCAATATGGCTGGTAGAGGTACTGATATTATGCTTGGTGGTAACGCCGAATATATGGCAAAAGCCTCAATGAAAAAGCAGGGTTATGAAGATGAACTCATAGCCGAAGCAACAGGTTTTGCTGAAACTGACGACCAAGACATTTTAAACGCAAGAAAACTTTTTGCGCAGTTAAACGAACAGTTTAAAGAAGAAATTAAACCCGAAACTCAAAAAGTTGTTGAGGCAGGCGGTCTTTGCATTATAGGTACTGAACGTCACGAATCACGCCGAATTGACAACCAGTTGCGCGGTCGTTCGGGCAGACAAGGCGACCCCGGTGAATCGAGATTTTACATTTCTTTGGAAGACGACTTAATGCGTTTGTTCGGCGGTGAGCGTCTTTACAGAATGATGGAAACGCTCAATGTTGATGAAAATATGCCGCTTGAAATGAAAATGCTTTCAAGAAGCATTGAGAGCGCTCAACAAAAAATCGAATACCGTAACTTCTCAATTCGTAAAAACACGCTTGACTTTGACGATGTTATGAATGTTCAGCGTACAATTATTTACGACCAAAGAAATAAAGTTATTGACGGCGATGATATTACAGGCACAATTAAAGGTATGGTTAAAGATACTATTGACGGAATTTGCAACCATTATCTTTCTTCTGACTTTGTTGAAGAGTGGAACTTCGACTCGTTAAAAGGCGAGTTTGAAGGCTGGCTTGAATATGGCGATGCTTTGGATATTGCCGACCTTAACAAAGCCGACAAAAATGAGATTATTGAAAAGCTTCACATGGCGGCTGAAAAACAATATGCCGAGCGTGAAGAAGATATTACAAGCGATGTTATGCGTGAAGTTGAGCGTGTTGTTCTTCTTAAAACCGTTGACACTCATTGGATGGACCATATCGACGCTATGGACGAACTTCGCAACGGTATTGGACTTCGTTCTTACGGTCAACACGATCCTGTTGTTGAATACAGAAACGAAGGTTACGATATGTTCAACGCAATGACCGAATCTATTAAAGAAGAAACCGCAAAACGAATTTTAAATGTTCATGTTCGCAAAAATGAAGAGGTTGAGCGTGAGCGTGTTGCGAAAGTAACGGGCGAGGCAGGCGCTGATGACGGCTCGCTTAAAAAAGAACCGGTAAGAAAAGAAAAGAAACCGGGTAGAAACGACCCGTGTCCATGCGGTAGCGGTAAAAAATATAAAAAATGCTGCGGCAGATTTGAATAAAGAGATTAAAAGGAGTTAAAGAAAATGAAAAACGCTAAAAAAACAACAGCGATTTTAATAAGTTTTTTGCTGGCTTTTTCCTGCCTTTTCGGCACGGTTGTTACAAAAGCTGAAGAAAACGAATTAAGCAATCCTAATATTCAAATTTCACCTGCAAACTCGGCGGTAAAACCGGGCGACACCGTAAGGGTTGATTTTTGCGTAAACAATAACTCGGGTTTTTGGGCCGCATTGCTTACTTGTAAATTTGATGACGGCTTGTCTTTGGTTGAAAGCGGCAGCATTGATACTGAAACAGGTGAAAGCCTTGTAAAATTTGATAAAGGCAAATCTTTTTCAAGTTATATTTGTGTCAGCCCAATAAACAACAAAAACACTTTATCGTTTGTTTATTCAAATGCAAGAACAGGTTATAATAATTACAGCAACGGCAACATAGTTTCTGCTTATGTTAAAGTTGCCGAAAACGCATCATCTGGCGAATATAAAATAAACTTTACTAATAAACAAGTTTTAGGCGCAGGCAAAAAAGGCATTGTTACCGATGAGTTTGAATATGTAAACGCAACCATAACGGTTGATAACAGTGCGCAAGAAGAACCTGTTTTGGCAATTCCGAGTGTAAATAAACTTACAGTCGACAGCCAAAACAATGTCAAAGTTTCGTGGAGTGCGGTTGAAAATGCGCAGTCTTACGACATTTACAAAACCGAAGGAATTTATACTCCTTATCAAAAAATTGCCAGCGTTGACAGCAATACATTGGTTTATATTGATAGTGATGCTCCAAATTATACCGACTATTATTATATGGTAAGAGCAAATTACAACGAAAAATATTCTTATTCAAAAGAAGTTTCGATAACGCTTAAACCTAATCTTTCAGTTGATTATAGCGGTAAAAATAACATTCTCACTTGGGCAACCGGTGCAAATGCTGTTTCTTACGATGTTTACAGAACTGCAAACGGCACATCTTTAAAAATTGCAACAGGTTTGACTGAAAACACTTATACCGATACTAACGCTTACGGTTGTATTGAATATAAATATTATGTTAAAGGCGTAGTAAACGCATATACTGCAAAAACTTCAAATACAGTTAAGGTGTCGTCAAAAGAAATTCATACTTTTGATGAAACTCAAACAGTAGTTACCGAGCCTACTTGTTCAGAATCCGGCTATTCTACAAAAGTTTGCGAAGCTTGCGGTAAAACAGTAATAACAGATTTTGTTGATACAAAAGACCACACACCTGATGAAAGCACTAAAAAGGTTATAGAGCCTAACTGTATTGAAGGTGGTTACACCGAATACACCTGTTTAGTTTGCGGTAATGTTTATGAAACTGATTTTACCGACCCGCTCGGCACCGCACATCAGCCCGATGAAAGCACAAAACAGGTTGTAGAGCCTGATTGCGAGCAAGAGGGTTATACAAGTTATTATTGCACATTATGTAAGCAAACTTATAAAACCGATATTGTAGCACCAAAAGGTCACACAACAGTAATTCAAAATAAAAAGTCGGCTACTTGCGAAGAAGCAGGTTACACAGGCGATGAAGTTTGCACAGTTTGTGAAAAAGTTGTAAAACAAGGCGAGGAAATCGCACCGCAAGGTCACACAACTAAAATTCAAAATAAAAAGGCGGCAACTTATTTTGCAAAGGGCTATTCAGGCGACAGCGTTTGTACAAAATGCGGTAAGGTTGTAGAAAAAGGCAAACAAACAGCAAAATTAAAGCTTAAAACGCCGAAAATTACTGTAAAAGCGGGCAAAAAGCAGTTTAAAGTAACATATAAAAAAGTAAAAGGCGCTAAAGGTTTTGAGATTAGATACAGAATTAAAGGTAAATGGATTAAAAAATCCGTTAAAACAAAGAAAACTGTAACAACAACAATCAAAAAATTAAAGAAGGGTAAATCTTATACCGTTCAAATTCGTGCTTTTGTAAAACAAGGTAAAAAGACTGCTTATTCTAAGTGGACAAAGAGTAAAAAAGTTAAAATTAAATAATTCTTAAAAACAAAAAATCACCTGAATTTTTCAGGTGATTTTTAATTTGTGTTTTTATTTAACCTACGCTGTCGGCTAAATTGCTGTCGGGAATATTAATTCTTTCAATGTCAGCGCCCAAAGCGGTGAATTTTTCAACATAATCTTCATAACCTCTGTCGATTAAATGAATGTTTTCAACCTGTGTAACGCCGTCAGCAATAAGCCCTGCGATAATAAGTGCCGCGCCTGCTCTAAGGTCATCAGCCTTAACAGGAGCACTTTTCAGTTTTTCAACGCCCTCAATTACGGCCACTTTACCGTCAACCTTAATTTCGGCGCCCATTCTGTCAAGATAACTTACATATTTAAATCTCGAATCCCAAACCGCTTCGGTTACCATTGAAGTGCCTTTTGCAACCGATAAAAGAGTGACCATTTGCGGCTGCATATCAGTCGGGAAACCGGGGTGAGGTTGAGTTTTAATGTTACATTTTCTAAGGTCGCCTTTTCGGGTAACTCTTACATATTCGTCGCCCTCTTCAACGCTGGCGCCCGCTTCGATTAATTTTGCGGTAATCGACTCTAAATGTTTTGGAATTACATTTTTAATAATAACATCACCGCCGGTTGCAGCAGCGGCTACCATATAAGTGCCTGCTTCAATCTGGTCGGGAATAATTGAATAAGTTGTAGAGCCTAAATGGTTTACACCCGAAATTTTCAAAACATCGGTGCCGGCGCCCTTAATATCAGCGCCCATTGAGTTCAAAAAGTTTGCCAAATCAACTATATGAGGTTCTTTTGCGGCGTTTTCAATAATAGTTCTGCCTCTCGCTTTGCAAGCAGCAAGCATAATATTAATTGTTGCGCCTACCGAAACCGTATCAAGATAAATGCTTGTTCCAACCAATCTGTCGGCTTTTAAATCAAGCATACCGTCATCTTTTTCAACATCTGCACCGAGTGCGGCAAAGCCTTTTTCGTGCAAATCAAGCGGTCTTGCGCAAAAATCACAACCGCCGGGCAATGCTACTTTGGCTTTTTTAAATCTGCCGAGCATTGCGCCCATAAAATAACTCGAAGCACGGGTTTTTCTTGTCATTTCATAAGGAACAATATGAGTGTTCACGCCCGCAGGGTCAATTTCAACAGTAGATTTGTTAATGTATTTAACCGAAGCGCCAAGCCCTTTTAACATTTGCAAAAGAACTGTAACATCGGCAATATTCGGAATATTTTCAATTCTGCAAACGCCGTCAGAAAGAAGCGCCGCAGGAATAATAGCAACAGCAGCATTTTTAGCACCGCTGATATAAACTTTACCTTTTAAAACATTTCCACCTTTAATAAAAAGTTTTTCCAAACTTGTCACCTCAAAATTTATATATAAAAAGAACTAATAATCAAAGTTAAAAAATCGCAAAAAAATCGCATAAATACAGGGGATTATGCGAGATTTATTTAGTTAATGTTTATTTTTACCTACTCATTATAGCACATTATTTCAAAAAAATCCACAATATATTGATATTTTTTAAAAAAATTTTTATATTGCTTTTTTATTTTTATGTGTTATACTGAACTTAACAATACTTTAAGGGGTAGGAAAATGATAATTTACAACGCAAAAGTAAATAATCGTTTATGTAGCATAAAAATCGAAAACGGCGTTATAAAAAGCGTTGATGAAAATGTAAAAGTCGGTAATTTTGATGCAAACGGCAACACCGTTATTGCAGGGCTTGTTGATGTTCATACTCACGGTATCGGCGGTGTTGATACAATGGATTGTGATTTTGAAAGCCTTTGCAAAACTTATGCCGAAGCCGGCACAACCGCATTTTTGCCTACAACTATGACGCTTTCAACCAAAAGTCTTAAAAAAGTTTGCGAAACAAAAAGCGATTTTTTGGGCGCAAAAGTTTTGGGAATACATTTAGAAGGACCTTATATTTCTAAAAATAAAAAAGGCGCACAAAACGAAGAATTCATTAAAAACCCCTCGCTTGAAGAATTTTCGCAGTTTAAAAATGTAAAAATGATAACTGTAGCACCTGAAAAAGAGGGTAGCGAGCAGTTTATTAAAGAGGTTTCAAAATCTTGCGTTGTGTCGCTCGGGCATACTGAATGTGATTATGAAACTGCCGATAAAGCGATAAAAAGCGGTGCAAAATGCGTAACTCACCTTTTTAATGCAATGCCTCCTTTAAATCACAGAGATACTTCGCTTGCAGGCGCTGCAATTGATGATGATATTTATGTTCAGGTTATTTGCGACGGACTTCACATTTGCAAATCTATGATAAATATTATTTTTAAACTTTTTTCAACCGATAAAATCGTTTTTATAAGCGACAGTTTGAATATGGTAGGTTGCCCTGACGGGCTTTATTCTTCCGGCGGACTTGATGTTTATTTGAAAAACGGTGAAGCAAGGCTTGAAAACGGCACTCTTGCAGGAAGTTGTGTAACCCTTTGGCAATGCGTTAAAAAAGCGGTGGAATTCGGCATTCCTTTTGAAGTCGCTGTAAAATGTGCAAGCGAAAACGGCGCAAAACTTTTAGGTGTTAAAAAAGGAAAAATAGAAGAGGGCTATGATGCTGACTTGCTTGTAATTGATGAAAGCCTAAATATTAAAAATGTAATAATAGACGGCAAAGTCTTTAAATAGAGGTGGCTTTATGAATTTCAAACATTTAGGTTTAATGTTCGATTGTTCGAGAAATGCGGTTTTAAATGTCGAAACCGTAAAAAAATATATTGATTTGTCTAAAAAACTTAAATTTAACACATTAATGCTTTATACCGAAGACACATATGAGGTAAACAATCAGCCTTATTTTGGCTATTTGCGAGGCAGATATTCAAAGAGAGAGTTAAAAGAGATTGACGCATATGCTATAAAAAATGGTATTGAGTTAATTCCTTGTATTCAAACGCTTGCGCACTTAAACTCTATTGTGCGTTGGAAAGAATATCAAGATTATACTGATATCGACGATATTTTGCTCGCAGGCGATGAGCACACTTATAAATTAATTGAAGATATTTTTGCAACGCTCGAAGAGTGCTTTACTTCAAGAAAAGTAAACATCGGTATGGACGAGGCGCATTTGGTAGGACTCGGAAAATATCTTGATAAACACGGCTATCAAGACCGTTTTGATATTCTTCTAAATCACCTCAAAAAAGTTGATGAAATAGCGCAAAAACACGGCTTTGAACCGCTTATGTGGTCTGATATGTTTTTCCGCCTTGCAAACAGCGGAAACTATTACGCAGAAAATATTACTTTTGATAAAAAGGTTATTGATATGGTCCCAAAAGATGTAGGTCTTATTTACTGGGAATATTCTGCTACTGATTCTAAACATTATGACAATATGTTTAAAGCACACAAGCAGTTTAATAACGAAACTTGGTTTGCAGGCGGTCTTTGGTGCTGGAACGGTTTTGCGCCACGCAATAATTTTACAATTGAAACTTTAAAAGCGTGCATGCCGTCAGTAGCCGAAAACGGCATTGAAAATGTAATTTTTACACTTTGGGGCGATGATGGTAAAGAGTGTTCAAACCTCGCTGTTTTGCCTTCAATGTATTATGCTTCTTGCCTTGCAAGAGGAATTGAAGATGAAAATGAAATTAAAAAAGGTTATTTAAGAGAATTCGGTATTGAGTTTGACGATTTTTTGTTGCTTGATTTGCCGAACACAATCGACAATCAGTTAAACAATTCAAACCGTGAAAAGTTTATGTTTTATAACGACTGTTTTTGCGGAATTTTCGACTGCATTTTAAAAGATGATTTTACGCCAAAATTTAACGAGTGCGCCGAAAAATTGGCAAAATTCTGCGATAATAAAGAATATGGCTATCTTTTCAGGCACTACAAAGCGCTTTGCGAATTTTTGCAAATAAAATATACAATAGGTAAAAGAACAAGAAACGCTTATCGCAAAAACGACTTAAAAACTTTAGAAAGTTTGGCAAAGCGTGAATACACCGAAATGCCTTTAAAACTTGAAGAATTTTATAAAACCTTTAAAGAATTGTGGTTTTTTGAGAACAAGCCTTTCGGGTTTGATGTTCAAGAAATAAGAATAGGCGGACTCGAAAAAAGAATTGAAAGTTGCAGGCAAAGACTTTTAGATTATTGCTCGGGTAAAATTTCAAAAATCGAAGAATTAGAAGAAGATATTTTGCCTGAGTTTAGTGATGAATATTCATATTTCAACAAATGGGTGAGAAATGTTACGGTTAATGTAATTTCTCACGGCGTATAAAAAAAGCCCTCTGTGAAAATTCACAGAGGGCTTGCTTTTGTTTAAATATTTTCAAGGCTTTTTGCTAAAAACGCTTTTGTTTTTTCAGATTTAGGATTAGAAAAAACTTCTTCAGGCGTTCCAATTTCTTCAACAACGCCGTCAGCCATAAAAATAACTTTATCGGCAACGCCTCGAGCAAAATTCATCTCGTGGGTAACAACAATCATTGTCCTATCGCTGCCTTTTAATTCCTTAATAACTCTTAAAACCTCGCCTGTGAGTTCGGGGTCAAGCGCGCTCGTAGGCTCGTCAAAACACAAAATATCGGGTTGCATTGCAAGCGCTCTCGCAATGGCAACACGCTGTTGCTGACCGCCCGACAACTGACAAGGGTAAAAATCACGCTTATCAAAAAGCCCTACTGTTTTAAGCAGTTCTTCACCGAATTTTTCAATTTCCTCAACGCTTTTTTTAGCAGTTTCGGCGCCGTTTTTTAGCGCTAATTTCGGAGCGAGCGTTATATTTTCAAAAGCGGTATATTGCGGAAAAAGATTGAAATTTTGAAAAACCATACCAAAATGTAAACGATTTTTTCGCATAATATTATCGGTAAGTTTAATATCTTTTCCAAAAACAGTTTCGCCGTTTACTTCAATACTGCCCGAAGAAGCAATTTCAAGAAAATTAAGACAGCGAAGCAGGGTTGTTTTGCCCGAACCCGAAGAGCCTATAATCGCTAAAACCTCGCCCTTTTCCAGCGAAAAACTTATATTTTTTAAAACTTCGGTTTTGCCGAAATGTTTTTCAATATTTTTTACTTCTAAAATCGCCATAACTCTTAACTCCTGAAATAACTTAATTTCTTTTCAATCAGCCCGAAAAGAATAGTTAAAATTCCGCTGAACAAAAGGTAATAAATACCTGTAAAGAAAAGTGGCCAAATAGCACTTGGAACACCATTAGAAGCTTTCAAAAATGCTTCGCCCGCCCAAATAACTTCTTGAAAAGCAATAATTCTTGCAAGCGAAGTATCTTTTACAAGCGTAATAATTTCGTTAGACATAGGCGGAACAATTCGCTTAATCATTTGCAAAAGCGTTATTTTAAAGAAAATTTGGCTTTTTGAAAGACCTAAAACCTGTCCTGCCTCTTGCTGACCGTGGGGTACACCTTGAATACCGCCTCGATAAATTTCGGAAAAATAGCAAGAGTAGTTGATTATAAAAGCAACTATTGTTGCAATAAATCTGCCTGTTTCTCCTTGTCCCCAAACATTCTCTTGTAAAATAATGCCCGGTCCGTAGTAAATAATCAAAAGTTGGAGCATAAGCGGGGTGCCGCGAATAATCCAAACAAAAGTTTTGGTTACAGCAAAAAGCGGTTTAAACTTTGACATTGAGCCGAACGAAATAATAAGTCCCAACGGCAAAGCGCCTAAAAGCGTTACTATAAAAATTTTTAAAGTTTGTAAAAATCCCTCATTTAACGCTTGAAAAACAGTAGGAAAATACTCAAAAAATGTATTCATAAGAATTTTAAAATCCTTTCTAAAACAAGGCGAAAACAGAGAGCAAAATAAATTTACTCTCTGCTTGAAATTTAATTGTTAAAAACTTATTTAATTAAAGCGGCCTGAATTTTGTAAGTTTCAGCAATTTTTTGCATTGAGCCGTCTTTTGTTGCGTTTTTGAAAAAGTCGTTGATTTTTGCAACTAAATCAGAACCTTTTCTAAAACCTACGCCGTATTCTTCGCTGTTAAGCGCTGCGGTGTATGTAAGTTTTTCGTAACTTGTGCCTTTTCCAACCATAGCGGCAGCCATAAGTGAGTCGATAATAGCGGCATCTGAAGTACCGGCGGCAACTTCCATAATAGCAGTTGCTTGGTTTTTAACTTCGGTATAGTTAAATTTGTTTTCTTCAGCAACATCTTTACCTGCCGAACCTTTTTCAACTGCGAAACTAAGTTTTTTGCAGTCAGCGGCAGTTTTATATTTGTCGGCTTTGTCTTTCGGTACAATAACAACCTGTGCATTGTTGCAGTAGGCATTTGAGCAATCCATTGCAGTTGTAACTTCATCAGTTAATGTCATACCGTTCCAAACACAGTCGATTGATTTGCCGTTAAGTTCCATAATTTTGTTGTCCCAATCAATTTCAACAAATTCTGCTTTAACGCCGATGCTTTTAGCAAATTCTTTAGCCATATCAGCATCAAAACCAACCCATTCATCAGAGCCTTTTTCTTTGTAATCCATAGGCGCAAAGTCAGTAATGCCGACAATTAATGTGCCTTTTTCTTTAACATAATCTAAATCAGATTTTTTTGCTTCCTCTTTTGAAGGACCGCAAGCGCAAAGGCTTAACACTAATGTGAGTGCCATTAAAAATGCAATTAACTTTTTCATAAAAAATACCTCTTTCTGTTTTTTAAAACATTTTATTGCTTTACCATAGTAACACAGTAAAGAGAATTTGTCAACAGTTTTTAACAAAATAATTGAATATATCTTGATTTTTATTTATTTTTATTTTATAATTTTTACAAATAAGTAAGTTTTAAAGGAAGAAAATATGACATTAAAAGATTTAAAGGCAGGCGAAAGTTGCATAATAAAATCTGTTGGCGGTTCGGGTGCGCTTCGGCAACATTTTTTAGATATGGGCGTAATTCCGCAGGCAAATGTAAAACTTATAAAGTTTGCACCTATGGGCGACCCTATGGAACTGCTTATTCACGGTTATGAACTTACGCTGCGTCTTGATGACGCCGAAAAAATAGAAATTGAAAAAGTTTCTTTAACCGAGCAAAAAAGCGAAATTTCTGCTGAAAAAAGCGGTAAAAAAACCGCTCACCCCGGCTTTGGCGAAGAGGGTAAATATCATGTGAAAAAAGATGAAAAACCTTTGCCAAAAGGTACTGTTCGCACCTTTGCTTTAGCTGGCAACCAAAACTGCGGTAAAACAACGCTTTTTAATCAGTTAACAGGCGCAAATCAGCACATAGGCAATTTTCCCGGTGTTACCGTTGACCGCAAAAGCGGCGAAATTAAAGGACACCAAAATACTCTTGTTACCGATTTGCCGGGCATTTATTCGCTTTCGCCCTATTCTTCGGAAGAGATTGTTTCAAGAGAGTTTATTTTAAATGAAAAGCCGACAGGCATTATTAATATAGTTGACGCTACCAATATCGAGCGAAATCTTTATTTAACGCTTCAACTTATGGAACTTGATATTCCGATTGTGCTTGCACTTAATATGATGGACGAGTTAAGAGGCAACGGCGGAACGGTTAAAATTAACGAGATGGAAGAAATGCTCGGTATTCCCGTTGTGCCGATTTCCGCTTCCAAAAACGAGGGCGTTGACGAACTTGTAAAACACGCCTTGCACATTGCGAAATATCAGGAAAAACCGGGCAGATGTGATTTTTGCGATAAAAATCAACATTCGGGTGCGGTGCACCGTTGTATTCACGGTGTTATGCACTTGATTGAGGACCACGCCGAAAACGCAGGAATTCCTCTTCGTTTTGCGGCAACAAAAATAATTGAGGGCGACAAAATTGTTTTAAAATCGCTCAAATTGTCGCAAAATGAGATTGATGCAATCGAGCATATTATTAAGCAAATGGAAAGCGAGCGAGGACTTGACAGAGCCGCCGCCATTGCCGAAATGCGCTTTGCATTTATTAAAAATTTATGTAAAAAAACGGTAGTAAAGCCGAAAGAAAGCAAAGAGCATAAACGCTCGCAAAAAATCGACAGCATTTTAACAGGAAAATTTACCGCAATTCCTTTGTTTTTAATAATTATGGGGCTGATTTTTTGGCTTACATTTAATGTAATAGGCTTGTTTTTGCAAAACCTTTTGCAAGAGGGAATTGATATGCTTACCGACCTTTGCAATACCGCATTAGTCGGCGCAAATGTCGGCGAAATTGTTCGTTCGCTTGTAATTGACGGAATTTTCGGCGGTGTCGGAAGCGTGCTTAGTTTTGTGCCTATAATCGTAACGCTTTTCTTCTTTTTATCGTTGCTTGAAGACAGCGGTTATATGGCGAGGGTGGCTTTTGTTACCGACAAATTGCTTAGAAAAATCGGCCTTTCGGGCAGAAGTGTTGTACCAATGTTAATAGGTTTTGGCTGTACTGTTCCGGGCGTTATGGCAAGCAGAACTTTGCCAAGCGCAAGAGATAGAAAAATGACAATTATGCTGACTCCTTTTATGAGTTGCACCGCAAAACTTGCGGTTTACGGCTTTTTTGCAAACGCATTTTTTCCAAACTATGCAGGCTTTGTTATGATAGGGCTTTATCTTTTGGGTATTTTAGTAGGCATTGTATCAGCGCTTGTTATGAAAAGTTCAATTTTCAAGGGCGAGGCGGTTCCTTTTGTAATGGAGTTGCCGAATTATCGTATGCCCGGTGCTAAAAATGTTATTCGCTTGCTTTGGGATAAGGCGAAAGACTTTTTGCAAAGAGCGTTCACAGTAATTTTTATCGCCTCGATTATTGTTTGGTTTTTACAAACATTTAACTTCACGCTTAACATTGTTTCTGACTCAAAAGACAGCATTTTGGCGGTAATTGCCGGCAAAATCGCCCCTGTTTTCTCGCTTTTGGGATTTGGCAGTTGGCAAATTGTAACTGCGCTTATTGCAGGATTTTTAGCAAAAGAAAGCGTTGTTTCAACGCTTTCGGTGTTACTCGGCTCTGCAAGCGTTTTATCGCTGATTGATTGGAAATCGGCACTCAGCCTACTTGTTTTTTGCCTTTTATATACCCCTTGCGTTGCCTCTGTTGCGGCAATTCGCCGTGAACTCGGCGGAAAATGGGCGACAATAATTGTAGTTGTTCAATGTTTAATTGCATATTTGGTTGCGCTTGTTGTAAGAGCAATTTTATTACTTATTTAATTTTAAGCAAATTTAAAAACCGACTACCAATTGGTAGTCGGTTTTTAATAATTAGGTCTATTAGGGAATTCGCCTATAAATTTTTTGAAATTTCTGTAAAACGCCGAATAATCTGAAAATCCGCAAACCGAAGCAATGTTTTTTTTGCTGTAAGAGGTTGTTTTTAAAAGTTTGTTAGCTTCGGTTGCTCTTAAATAGTTTATATATTGATGCGCCGTCATATTTTTATTATGCTTTAAAATGCTGTTTAGCGTAGTTGTTGAAATAAAGTATTTTTCGCAAATATCATCAAGCGATATTTTTTCGGTAAAATGTTTTTCAATATAAGCAATAACCTTTACTTCAAGATTTTCGCTGCCTTTAAAAACATTTATATTTTGCTCGTCAACAGTAACATCTAACTCTGAAATAATGCTGAAAATTTTTGAAATTATATGCACTCTGCCTAAATGCTTATCAAGCGCTTCGACTAATGATTTTAAAAGATTATAACAGGTTTCGGATTTGAATTTTTCGGGGTAAAAAAGCATATTTTCGATACTTTTTCCGTCAAAAGCCCTCAAAAAATCGGAATCTCCTATAATATCGTTAAAAACCAAAGGGCTTACGGTAATTTGCAAATAATTGTTAAGTTTGTTTGAAGTTCTTTCAAAAGTTGCGCTTTGTTTAGGCGGAATTAAAACCAAAGCGCCGTCGGTTATATTAATTCGCTTTCCTTTCATTTCAAAAATTCTGTCGCAACTTAACCAAAAAATCATTTTGTAAAAACCCGATTGCACAAATAATTTATCAATATAGTTTATAGTTTTAATATCAATCGGCTTATCGTTATGATAATAGTAAACCTGCAAATCTGTTTGGTTATAAAATTTCTCCGTTTTCATATTCATCACCATAAACATAATAACACATTATTTTGATTTTTGCAAATATAATTTTTGATTTTTGCAATTTAATTATATAAATATATTGTGTATAATGAATATGTAGAGATACAAATATTTAAAACATTTATCAATTTGTACAAAGGAGACGATTTAATGAAAAAAATTAAGGCTTTGTTATCTGTTATTTTATCTTTGGCGATTAGTTTAATGCTTGTTCCGTCTGCAATTTCAGTCGGTGCTGATACATTAAGTGCAAAAATTACAGATATGTCCGATGCCTCGCTTACTTCGCTTGACTTCGTTCAGCAGAAGTTGAAGATTGGTTATAATATCGGTAACCAGTTTGACGGTTGTAAAAGAGGCGAAAACTATACAATCCAAACAAACTTTAACTCAGTTGAAGAGCAAATGGATTATTGGGAAACTCTTTGGACCAATGCACCGATTACCGAGCAGTATGTTCAAACAATTCATTCTTACGGTATTCAATTAGTTCGTGTTCCTGTTACTTGGTATAACCATTTAGATGGAAATGGTGTAATTGACCCGAACTTCCTTGCCCGAGTTAAAAGGGTAGTTGATATGATTATCGAGAACGATATGTATTGTATGATTAACGTTCATCACGAGGGTGCTACAAGTTATTCTGCAAGACCGCTTATTTTCGATGAGGAGCATAAAGCGTCATCTGAAGCGTATCTTAGAAATGTTTGGACTCAAATCGGTACATACTTCCAAGATTATGGTACACACTTGATATTTGAAGCATTTAACGAAGTATCTGATTCTTCAAAATCAATGACCGCAAATGATGCACGACAAGAGCAAACCGCTTATCAAGATAATGTGTTTATTGATACTGTAAGACATTTAGGCGGTAACAACCCTCAAAGATTTTTGGTTTGCCCTGGTTATGCCGGACTTTCCAGAGTAAAAATTGAGTTGCTTAATGATGAAGTTGTAGGCGACAAAAGTAAGCTTATCGCTACAAAGCATTATTATACTTCAGGTACATCTTATGACTATTATTATGATAATTTATGGTTGAAAAATCAAAAAACTTTAGATGACGGTATGGGAATGATTGTTGATGAAATCGGTCCTTCAGGTCATCGCCCTGACTATGATAACGGTGCTCTTGCAGGCGATATTCGTACAAAAATGGATGCTTGTTATGGTTTGTCTTCTTGCTGGTGGGATAACGGTCAGTCTCCTGAATACGGACTTATCGACAGAGCAACTTGCACACCTACTAACTATAAATCATTAGCCGCATACACAGGTCATACTGTTACACCTGCAACTGTTAATGTAAATGATATTAATACTATTGATACAAAACAGTACACTGCAAAATTCAGAACACAAAATGTAAGTGCAAACGGCAGAGAATATGTAATTATCAAATCAGAAAACCCTATTACAGGCTTTACTGCAAGAGGTACAAACGCTGCCAACGGTTATTCAATTAACGGCGTAAATGACGGTTGGGTTTCCTGGTATGAAAGTGATGACGATATTACTTATTATAGATTAGATACTCGTTATATCAATTCATTCTCTTATGCAAAATGGAAAGGCTCACAAGCAATTATTCCAGGTTCTACTTCACTTACATATTATGTTTCGGGTAACTACGATATTGAAAACAACCTTGCATATCCTTGCAGTCTCACCTTAGACGGCGAAACAATGCAAATTGCGCAAGGCTCAACCTATACTTTCCCGAAAAAGAACAGCACTCATTTTGTAGCATATACTGACGGAACAAACTTCTATAACGGTGCTGACAAAATTACTATTAATGAAGATGTAACATTTACAAGCCTTTATGCTGATGCACAAATGGTAACGGGTGCTTCAATGAGATTAAATGAAAAAACGGGTATTCGTTTTTATACAAGCATTGATTCAGACCAAATCACTACTTTAAGAAATTTAGGCGCAAGCGTTGAATTAGGTACAATTATTGCTTACGAAAAGAATTTAAAAGGCAACGCTTTAACATTCAACACCCCATCAACAATTGATGAAAAATTGGCGTATGTAACTGTACCGTTTACAAGCCAAAACACTTATTATACTGAAGGAACTTTTACAGGTGTTGTAGGCTCAATTGTAAATGTTAAAGATAAAAATGCCGCTGCAAGATTTATCGGTAGAGGCTATATCACTATTACAAAAGGCGATTTCACTAAAACAATCTATGCTGATTATGCAAGTGATGATGTTTCAAATAATACAAGGTCAATCGGCTTTATCGCCGAAGCTTTAAGAGAAGACGCTGCTTCATATGCAAGCTATTCTCCTGCTTATAAAACTGTAATTGACCATTACGCTGATTTATATTTATTTGCTACAGACCCATCGGGTTATGATAAATTTTAATTGAAGGAGGTATGTATTGAATGAAATTTGAAGAAATTAAACTTGAATTTGAAAAATATGCTACGCTTGATGTGATAGCAGAAAGTGTTGGAGGTCCTGAACAACCAACACAACAAACTATTTCAAACGAAGGCTCAAATGACCCATACGCAGATGACAAATTTTAAATTTAAAAATTAATTTTAAGGAGAGAATTATTATGAAAAAAGGTTTATCCATTTTAATCGCATTAGCAATGGTAGTTATTATGGTACCAATTGCTATCTCTGCTGACGGGACTATAAGAACCGTTGGCCCATCAGAAACTTATACGACAATTGCTTCCGCTGTTTCTGCTTCAAGCGCAGGCGATACAATTCAACTTGTTGCTGATATTACTGAAACAAATGTAGCTATTAACAAAGCAGTAACAATTGATACAAACGGTTACACTTGGACAGGCGGTACATCTTCAAAAGCAAACTGCTGTACAGTTACATCAACAGTTACTATTAAAAATTCTCAAAGAACAACACAAATTACTGCAGATGCTGAACTTGATATGGTTGCAAATAGTGTTAAAAATCAAGGAACAGTTCGTGTTGGTTCAGGCGGACATGTAACATTGCAAAATCTTGCAATTTCATCAAGAAATACAAACGGCAACAATATTCCTGCATCTATCTACATTGAAGATTCAAACTCAAGCTTAACAATTAATAATTGTTATTTAACAGGAACTAATGACGGGTCTGTTTCATTGGCAATTAACGGTGGCCAAAAAGCAACTGTTAACGCTACTAACACTATTTTTGGTAGTAAAGGTGCATCATTGGTATTCGTAGCTTCAAGTCCTGCAAGCGAAACTAGTTTAGATTTTACTAATTGTACATTTACAAAACCTATAGGTGCTACGAGAGCAATTAACAGTGAGAATCCAACAGGTGGCACTGCTGTTTCTCTTGCAAATGCTAATATGACATTTAACGGTTGTACAGGTACAACACTCTTCGGTAAAGACTTAAATGCTGAATTTACAGGTACAAACGCATTTACTGATGTGCGTGCCGGTGTAGTAGTTTCAGCAGGGGAAGGTACAGCATTATATTCAGATTCAACATATGAAACCCCTGTAACTCTGGGTGCTTTAGCAGCAAATACTCCGATTTACACAACTGCAGGTACACCTGTTACACCAACTGAACCTGTTGACAATTTAGCAGTTGATGTAGAAATGGTTTCCGGTGCTTCAATCCGATTGAATAATTTAACAGGTATTCGTTTCTATACAAATGTTGATACTGCTAAAATCGCTGCTTTAATTGCCGGCGGTGCAACAGTTGAAATGGGTACACTCATTGCTCCGACAAATCTTATCGGCGAAATTGAACTTGATTTCAACTTAAACTCTGATTATTATCTTGATATTCCATATACTTATGATTCATATTATCAAGAGGGTAGTTTTGAAGGTATTGTAGGCTCAATTGTAAACATTAAAGAAACTACTGTTGCTAACCCTACAAGCGGTAATATCGCTCGTGATTTTGTTGGTCGTGGTTATGTAAAAGTAACCTATAATGACGAAACAGTTATTTCTTACGCTGATTATGCAAGCGGTAACATTGATAACAACACTCGTTCATTAGCGCAAGTGTCTTTCTTGCTTAAAAACGACTCTAATCAAACCGCTTTATACAATGCACATAAAACAGATGTTGACAGATGGGCATCATTTTATCAAGCATAATAACATTTAAAAAGCAAAAACCGACTTCTTTTAGAAGTCGGTTTTTTAATTGAAAATAAAATTATTTGCTTAAAAAGTCGTTTAAATTTTTAACTAATTCGTCAGCGTCAACACCGTGAACTGCGCAAGCGTCTTCGATTGACTCACCGCGAGAAGCGGGGCAACCTAAACAATGCATGCCCATTTCCAAAAAGAAAGGAGCGGTTTCAGCGTCAAAATCAAGAACATCGCCGATAATGGTATCTTTTGTAACAGTCATTTTTGTGTTTTCCTTTCGTTTAATTTTATATTTTAACAACACTTTTCAAAAATTCCAATCCGCCACAGCGAATATCTTTTTCAAGCATTGTATAAAAGTCGGTATATTTTGCCTCTTTTTTAAAATATTCTTCCGCTTTTTCGCCTAATTTTTTAGCATCGGCAAAAGATGAAACAAGAGGTAATTTTGCATTTTGTTTTAAACTTTTTAGCAAAGGAGTCGCTGATTTTGAAAAGCCTAAAACTCGCAAATAAGGCGGTAAACAGTATTCGTCAATTTGCAAAACAGCGTTTAAAACAATTCTTTTAATTCTTGATAGTGTATAGCGTTTTGTTTTTGCTTTTTCAAAAAAATCATCTAAATTTTCAGCAGTTTTTGCAGCGTTTAAAATGCGTTGTTCAAGCCCCTCGCTCACATCGCAAATTTTCAAAAAATCATCATTTTTTAAACTGCGAAGTGCGTGCAAAATAACTCGCTCGCCGTTTTTTAAATTAGCGGTATTTTCAAAAAAATCTTTTTCAAAACTCGGAACAAAATTTGAAAAATCTTCATTATTCAAAATCATTTCTCGAATTTTTGAACCGCTTGCTATATTATCAACCGTTTTTTTTGCGTTATGCAAAACTTTTTCACGCTTTATAGGGGTAGGCGAAAACGAAGCGTTTATTTTTTTCATTGCGCTTAAATATTCAATCGCCAAAACATCGTTAGGGTTTTCTAAAATGGCTGAATACTCTTTGCCAAAAACTTTTTCAACCGCTTTTGAAAAAGAAAGCGCATAACCCTCGCCTTTTTCAAGTTGCTTTTTTAAAATGCGGTTTACCTCTTCATTTTCTTTAATTTCACTTGCAAATTTTTGCAAAACAGCTTTGTTTTCACTTTCACTACCGAAAATAAGCGAATTAATAATATTTGCGTTATCAAGAACGCTAACAGCGCCAAAAGCATATTTTTCGGCAGGCGAGGTGCAATAGCAAGTAGGAATTTCAAGCACCAAATCAGCGCCGTTTTTAATCGCCGTTTCGCACCTTTTCCACTTGTCGATTATGGCGCACTCGCCACGCTGAACAAAATTTGTGCTCATAGCAACTACAACATAATCAAACCCTAAAGATTTAACTTTTTCTATTTGATAAAGATGACCGTTGTGAAAAGGGTTATATTCTGCAATAATACCCGCAGTTTTCACTTAAATCACCTCAAATTTTCTTATTTTAATTGATTATAGCATAACAAATTACTTTTTGCAACAAAATGCGAAAAGAATTTTTTACTCAAAAAATATTGAAATTTGGATTTTTTGTGCTATAATTAATTAGTAATATGTTAAAAAAGGCGGTGGTAACAAATGAGTAACGATTCAATTCCCCGAAGTCGGCGCGAATTATCTTTTGGACTGCGCGCATTTGTTATCAGCGCAAAAACGGTCCTTTGAGTGTATTTTTATGAAAAAATATGCTCTGTTTTTTATTTTAAAAAAAGGAGAGTTTTATTATGATTTCATATTACAAAACCGCCGATAACGGCACTTTAACACAAATTGAAAATTACGAAAAAGACTGTTGGGTAAACGCTTTTGAGCCTGACAGCGAAGATATCGGTATTCTTAAAAATCTCGGCGTTGAGCCTGAGTTTATTCTTGACTCGCTCGATGAAGAAGAATCTTCCCGTATTGAAATTGAAGACGACAACACTTTTATTATTTTCGATGTACCTTGTGTTGAAAAAGAAAATGAAAATATAATTTATACTACTGCGCCAATCGGCGTTATTGTTACAAAAAACAATGTTGTAACAATCGCTAAAAAAACCAATCCCGTTTTAATGGATTTTACTCACGGCGTTGTAAAAAATGTAAGAACGCAATATAAAACCAATTTTGTTTTAACAATGCTTTTTAGAATGGCTACAAGATATTTGCAATATCTTCGTCAAATTGACCGCTATTCTTCAAACCTTGAAACAAAATTGCGTAAATCAATGAAAAACAAGGAACTTGTGCAATTGCTCGACCTTGAAAAATCGCTTGTTTACTTCCACACCTCGCTAAAAGCAAACGAAATTACAATTCGCAAAATTTCAAGAGGCAAGTTTTTAAAACTTTATGAGGAAGACCAAGATTTACTTGACGATGTTTTAATCGAAATGTCGCAGGCTATTGAAATGTGCGACATTTACTCGTCAATTTTATCAGGCACTATGGACGCTTTCGCTTCGGTAATTTCAAACAACCTTAATGTTGTTATGAAAGTGCTTACCTCAATAACCGTTTTAATGTCAATTCCTACAATGGTTTTCTCATTTTACGGAATGAACATAGGCGAGGGCATTTCAGGTTCTTTACCGCTTGCAAACAATATGTGGTTTGTAACGGCGTTTACCATTGCAATAACCGCAATAGTAGGCTTTATTCTTTATAAAAAAGATATGTTTTAAAAATAAAAAAATAAACGGTCGGTGTTTTACCGACCGTTTTATAATGCAAAAAATTAATTGTTATCAGGCAAATAAGCGTCGTTATCTTTTAAAATTTGCCTTAATTCATCAGTATTTACATTGTGAATATTTACTTTGCTTTCTTTTGCTGCCAAAGTGGCTGCAACGCCTGCCGCCTCGCCCTCGCAAAGACAACAAGGCATAATTCTTGTCGAACCTTGTGTAATTCTGTCGGTAGAAATTGTTCTGCCGGCTACTAAAATATTGTCAAACGCTTTCGGGCAAAGACAACGATAAGGCACACCGTGCGACTCACCTGTTTTGTAATGCTCAAAACGAGTGTCGGAATGTTCGTGCCATTCGTCATTCTCTTTCGCCGATTTATGAATATCAATAAAATAATTATTTCTGCAAATTTCATCGTCAAAACTGCGGCGTGCAAAATAATCATCAGTAGTAAAAGTGTAGTCGCCGACAATTCTTCTTGACTCTCTAATGCCAAGCGTTGGAGCAGTTTGTACAAGATAAGCGTTTTTAAAAGCAGGGTGATATTCTTTTAAAGCCTCAACAAATCTTCTTGCTAAATCTCTGCCCTCAAAAATTCCTTTTGAAACCTCTTTCGGCTCGGTAGAGTGAACATTCCAAATATGTCCTGCGTTAAACCCGTAAGTTTTCGGACCTACTTTGCTAATGCAAAGGTGAGTGTCGGGAATACCGTATTTGCCGTCAGCAATAATTTTGTGAATAGCGCTCTTTTTGTTTCCGCCGTAAAGATTAGGTTTTTTGTTTAAAATTCTTTCGTTAACATTGGTAACAACAAAGCACATTGTAGAGGGTTGAACATCGCCTTTATCGCCGATTTCAAATTCACCGCCGGCATATGCGTAAATATCAGCATCGCCTGTGCAATCAACATAAACACTCGCTTTAAAAGCAGAAATGCCCGACTTGTTTGCAACAACAAGCGCATCAACATTTCGCTCATCTTTCATAACCGCATCGCAAACAATTGTATGAAAAAGCGTTTCAACGCCATATTCTTTAACCAAGTTTTCATAAACCTGTTTAAGCGCTTCCGAGTCGATTGAAACCCAATCGTAATGGTCTTTTTTAATAAAAGGCATTTTTTCTCTTGTTTCAAGAAAAACCCTTTTTGAAAGACCGCCGTAAATAATTCTTATACCGTCAGTATAAGGAGTCCAAGCAGGAACAAGTCCTGTTACCGCCATACCGCCGAGTTCACCGCTTTGCTCAATAAGCAAAACTTTTGCGCCTTGTCTTGAAGCCGCAACCGCCGCAGCTATACCCGAAGGACCGCCGCCTGCGACAATTACATCATAATCTTTGTTTACATCAAGATTTTTTCCGTTAAAATTAATACTCATAATAAAACTCTTTTCTTTAACTTTAAGGCTATTATAAACTAACACAATTAAAAAATCAATACATTTTTAATTATTTTTCAAATCTTAATTTTCCTTCTTTTCGAAGGTTTTGCAAGTAATTGTAATATTCTTTTGGCGTTTGGTTAAAAAACTTTTTAAAACTTTTATAAAAACCCGAATAATCAGCATAACCGCAAAGTTTGGCAATCTCTTTAAAAGGCGTGTTCTTTTTCATAAGAATAACCGCATGATACATTCTTAAACCGGTTATTGTTTCAAAAAATCCGTGCGAGTAAAACTTTTTTGTAACATTGTTAATATAAACTTTTGAAACGTGAAATTTTTTTGAAATTTCTTCAATTGTAATATTGTTGCAAAAATTGCTTGAAATATAATCAAACACCCTTGCTTGATAATCTGCCAAATGCTCCGAAGAAACATAACCGAATTTTTGGTCGTAAATCAATGTTAAATTTGTAATAAGCATTGTCAAAACCGCTTTATAATGAATAATGCTAAGCTTTTTCTCGTTATATTTTTTCAGCGGTTTAAAAACACATTCATCAAAAGAAAAATCTTTAAAATCTTTGCTTTTATATAAAAAATGCCTGCCTTTTTCTCGGTTGTCAAACGCTCTTAAAAAACCATCATCTTCATTAGCAAAAGCAAAAAATTAAACATAAAAACAAGAAAAAATAAAAACAGGAACGCATTTTGCGTTCCTGTTTTTTATTTTGATAAAAAAGCCGTCGCTGTTAAGGGAAGGTGTTATAATACGCTTATTTTTCATCAATTAATTTCATAATAGGTTTAACATTAACAATAGCAACGCAACCGATTATTGTAATAATCGTTTCGGGCAACATATATCCGCCGTTATAAGTTAAACTGTAAACCCAAGCGCCAACCCAGCCATTTGAATAGTCTGCCCAAATTGTAACGCCTGAAATAAAATGACACAAAAATCTTAAAGCGCAACCAATCAATGCGCCAAGACCTATTGCAACGCTTTTGTTGCCGATTTTATTTTTAAACACGCCTGCAAGGCCGATAACGCCAAAAGCGATAAAATAATCGGCAAAAATCAAAACCAAATAAGCCACAATTCCCGAAACATAAGAAAAGTTTGCAAGACCGTCAATTACCATATTAAGCACGCCCATAACAGCACCGCTTACCATGCCCCAGCCTATTCCGTAACACCAACCGATTAACGCTAAAGGCACCATGCTGAAAACGGTTATTGAACCGCCGAAAGGCCATTTAATAGGCGTTAAAATGTTTAAAACGAGCGAAAGTGCAACAAAAACTGCCGAAACGGTCATTCTTCTTGTGAGTTGCTTTTGAGTTAATTTTGTTGACATAGTTTATGTCCTCCTAAAAATAATTTTTAAGACAAATAAAAAATGCGTTTCGACAACCGAAACGCAAAAAATCCTTGATATTTAGAAATTCCTACGCCGGCATTATCCGTATCAGGTTATAGGGTTTAAAGTTGCTAAAACTTATTCTCAGCCGACTGCCGTCAGCACCCCTTTTCATTTGTCATTTAGCATTATACTCTTATATTCACCATTTGTCAAGAAATTAGTTTGCTATTTTTTGAAAAGCTTTATAATTAAAAACAATCCTAAAAAGGCTATTATTAATTGTTTATATTCATTTAAAAACTTTGCAACTCCACAATAGCAACAAAATTGTTCGTTTTTTTGAGTTGTATTGTCCTCATAAAGAAATACTCCGCAATTTTCGCAAAAATATTGACCTTTTGGCATAGTTTTACCGCAATTTTTGCACACCATAATAACACTCCTTTTGCTGTGTATTCGATATTAGATATCATAATTTGAATATATACAAATTATACAATATTAAATACAATAAATCAAGAGGTGATTTTATTATGGAACATTTTAAGCCAGTAAAACCCGAAAAAGAAGTTATTTCGATAAGAATACCGACCGATTTGTTAAAAGAGGTTGATGAAAAATCGGCACAAGCCGATATAAGTCGAAACGAGTTTATAAACCAATGCATTAATTTTGCTATTAACAATATGAAAAATCAATAAAAACCGTTCATTTTTGGACGGTTTTTTTAATTTAATTATAACCACAAAACCACCTTGTAGGGCGGGTCGAGTGCCTCGACACGCAACACTTCGGCATTAAAGTTTGATTTTACTAAAAGCTTCGTGTTGCCTCAGGGGTGAAAGTTTGCTAAAAAAATATAAACACCTCGTAGGGCGGGGGCTTTGCTCCCGCCGTTTTAAATTTGTGCAAACTTTACACCTCATTCGAGTTTTGCGTTGCAAAACCCACCTTCTCCTCGAGGAGAAGGCTTTTTTAAATTTGTACCTTTAATTAAAATTTAATAAAACTTTTAGTTTTACGCATCGGGATGCACCGCACGCCATCCCCTACAACGTTACTTAAAAATTTTCATCAAACTATGTAGGGGTCGGATTCCTATACGACCCGCCCGAACGGCCGTCCCTGTTAAGGGAAGGGGGACCGCTTGCGGTGGAAGGGTTGTGAAACTTTTACCTTGAAACTTTTGCAAACTAATGTTACACTAAATAAATATAGGAGATGAAAAACATGAAAAAAATAGTTAGTTTAGCAATAATGTTGATTATAATAGTTTCATCATTAACTTTTTCTTTTAATGTTCAAGCAAAGTATTATGGCGACTATAATTGTGAAACATTAAAAGACGGAACATTAAGAATAGTAATGTATTATGGTGAAAAAGAAAAATTAACAATACCTAAAGAATTAGGCGGTAAAAAAGTAACTGAGATAGGCACAGGTGCTTTTGAAACAGCCGAAGGAAAAGATAATGTTGAAATGAATAATTACACTACATATGAACTTGAATCACTATCAATTGTGAAAAATAATAACAAAACAAGATTTTTAATATCTTGTAATAAAACAATAGGAACAGATTTTGAAGAATTTGATGGCATAGATGAAATAAAAAATGCTAGTAAATTTTTAAAATAATTCCTTGAAACTTTTAATGAAAAGTATTACACTAAATAAATATAGGAGATGATAGTATGAATGTTAAAAAATGTATTACTATGATTATTTCATTACTAATATTTTTTTCATCTGCCTTAACAGTAAATGCAGAAGAGCGATATTATGGTAATTATACCTATACATTACTCAAGAATAAAACAATAAAACTGGTTAGTTATGATGGCAATGATGAAAGAATAAATATTCCTTCTAAAATAAAAGGTAAAAAAGTTACTGTTTTAGGAAAAAATCTTTTTAGAAGTACGCATAGAATAATAAGTGTTAAGATTCCTGAAGGGATTACGCAAATAGAAACAGAAGTATTTAAAGATAGAAAAGAATTGAAAACAGTAAACTTTCCTAAGAGTTTAACACAAATAGGAGAAGGTGCATTTGAAGGTTGTAAACTGTTGAAAAGCATTGAATTAGGAAACAAAATCAAGTATATTGGTAATGGTGCTTTTTTAGGAACAGGTTATTTTTATAATGCTGATAACTGGGACGGTAAAAAAGTTTTTGGCGGTGGTTTGTATATAGGAAAATATATGATTTACGGGCAACACATTTCAGGAGATTACAATGTGAAGACAGGAACTGTTTTAATAGCAGATGGTGTATTTGATTATTGCTACGATGTTGAATCAATAAAGTTTCCTTTAAGCGTGAAATATATTAACACAGGTTTTAATTCTACTAAAAAACTGAAAAAAATCAAAGGTTATTACAATACTGTTGCTGAAAAATATGCGAAGAAAAACGGTGTAAAATTTGTAGCATTAAACCCAAAAACACCTAAGTTTAAAGTAAAATCGGGCAAAAAATCTTTTAAAGTAACTTATAAAAAAGTTAAAGGTGCTGTTGGTTTTCAGGTTAAATACAAGCAAGGTAAAACCTGGAAAACAAAATTATATAAAACCAAAAAAACAGTTACCAAAAAGATAAAAGCCAAAAAAGGCACATGCAAACTAAAAATCCGCTCATACAAAAAAGAATTTAACCAAAAAATCTATTCCAAATGGACAAAGGCGAAAAAAGTTACCGTGAAATAATTTAAAAAGGAACGCGTTATGCGTTACTTTTAATTTTGTAGATATAATACACAAAAAAATATTGACATATTATTAGTATAGTGGTATTATTAGAGTAATGTGGAGATATGTATGCTTTATAGTTTTATATATATCAATTTCTTACATTCGGGCGAACACGCGGCCTGTTTAAATATATTAAACAACGCTTTTTTTGCGTTGCAAAAATTTAATAACAGCGGTTAATATATCAGGAGGTTCTGCAAATGAACTGGTTATTTTACCTAATTGCAGTCGCCGCCGTCATCATTGTAGTTGGAATTATTTGTTTTATTTTAGGTTCTTCTCACCGTAAAAAAATCGCTGAGAATGAAATAGGTTCTGCCGAAGCAGAAGCAAAAAGAATATTGTCTGACGCAATGAAAAATGCGGAGGCTAAGAAAAAAGAGTCTGTTCTTGAAGCGAAAGACGAGATTTATCAAATGCGTAATGATGCCGAAAAGGAAATCAAAGAACGCAGAAGCGATGTTCAGCGTCAAGAAAGAAGACTTCAACAAAAAGAAGAGTCATTAGACAAAAAATTAGAAAATTACGAGAAAAAAGAAGAAAAACTTCAACAAAAATTAAAAGTTGTTGACGAAAAAACCGAAGAATTAGACGAATTGAAAGCCGCTCAAAGAGATATGCTTAAAAAGATTTCGGGCTATTCGGTTGAAAAAGCAAAAGAAGAACTTTTGAAAAGCGTTGAAGAAGAATTAATTCACGACAAAGCGGTGCTTATTAAAGATTACGAGCAAAGAGCTAAAGAAGAGGCTGAAAAACAGGCTCGAGAAATTATTGCTCTTAGCATTCAGCGTTGCGCCGCCGACCACACAAGCGAAACTACCGTTTCGGTTGTAAATCTTCCTAACGATGAAATGAAAGGAAGAATTATCGGTAGAGAGGGTAGAAATATTACCGCTCTTGAAACGCTCACAGGCGTTGACCTTATTATTGACGATACCCCTGAGGCAATTACGGTTTCGTGTTTCGACCCGATTAGAAGGGAAATTGCTCGAACCGCTCTTGAAAAACTTATTGCCGACGGCAGAATACACCCAACCCGTATTGAAGAGATGTATGAAAAAGCCAAAAGGGAAGTTGAAAACATTATTAAATCCGAAGGCGAGCGTGCTATTCTTGATACAGGCGTTCGTGGAATTCACCCAGAACTTGTTAAATTGCTCGGTAAGTTGCATTACAGAACAAGTTTCGGTCAAAATGTTTTAAAACATTCTTTGGAAGTTGCTTACATTTCAGGGCTTATTGCCGCAGAACTCGGCGAAGATGTTACCCTTGCTAAAAGGGCAGGTCTTTTGCACGATATAGGCAAGGCGCTTGACCACGAAATGGAAGGTTCGCATATTCAACTTGGCGTTGATGTTGCTAAAAAATATAAAGAGAGCGAAGCGGTTGTTCACGCAATTCACGCTCACCACGGTGATATTGAAGCAAAAACAGTTATCGCTTGCATTGTTCAGGCGGCTGACGCAATTTCGGCTTCAAGACCGGGCGCTCGAAGAGAGAATATCGAAAACTACATAAAACGACTTGAAAGATTAGAAGAAATCGCAAACTCTTATAAAGGCGTTGAGCGTTCTTACGCTATTCAAGCCGGCAGAGAAATCAGAATTGTAGTTAAACCTAATATTATCGACGATGACAAAATGGTTATTGTTGCTCGTGATGTTGCAAAACAAATTGAGGAAGAACTCGATTATCCGGGTCAAATCAAAGTTAATGTAATAAGAGAGAGCAGAACAGTCGATTATGCTAAATAAAATTAAATCCCGAAGTTTTTAAAACTTCGGGATTTTTGTTTTTTCTTTTAAAATTCAAATGCGCTTTCATCGCAAATAAGTATCGGGTAATCGCCAATCGGTGCGTCTAATACAGTTTTGGCTTTTTTATCAAAATCAACTTTGTAAACACTTCCGTCAAACATATCAATCGCGATTGGATTTTTAATGTTTGTGTTGCGAATATCAATTTTTGCGCCACTTTCAAGCGGTGTTTCTTTTGCAATTTCAATTTTTAACCAATAAGCCAAAATATCGTTTTCGCCTTTTTTATAAGACATTTTAATCTTTTCAAATTCTGTGTCAAAATCTATTTCAAAAGGAATGGCGGTTATTTCAAAGTCGCCTGCAAAAACTGTCGAAAGACGGCTTATTGTGTAATAAGAAAGTTTAGGGGTGTAAACTTTACCGTTCAAAATGCCCTGCCTTGCGGGGAATTTTAAAACCTCTTTAGCTTTTTCGTAAGGTTTTTCCATCATATCGGCAATTTGGAAAAATGAAACAATCGGGAAATGATTGTTAAAATCGGTAAAGTAACGGCGCAACTGCCAAACCGCCTGTCTGCGCTCGCTGCCGCCGCCCTCGTGTACCATCCAATGTCCGTCAGGGTGCCAAGAGGCGTGACCGCATTCGCCTGTCCAAATTTCTGTGTTTTTATGGCCGTAATAGTTTAAAACTTCTCTTAAAATTTTGTGCCTTGTAATAATTCCGCAATCCTCAGGCATAAGGCTATAAGTGTGAAAACCGTAAAAATCAAGTTTACCCGCAGGAATTGTGGCAAACAAATCTATCATATAGTGCAGTTGCGAGCCTGCTGTGCAAGCACCGATTTTAGCATTCGGAATTTCTTTTTTAATTTCATCGCCTGTTAAAACAATAAATTCGGCATAAGTTTTCGGGTCAGGCTCGCCTGGGTAACAAAAATGAGTTAAATCAGTTTCATTCCAAATTTCAAAATATTCAACTCTGCCTTTATAATGTTTTGCCATTGCCCGAATATATTTTTTCCAAGCTGTGACAACTTCATCACCGTAAAAAATCGGCATACAGCCTACTGCGGAAGGGTTAGGCACATCAGGCATATAAATAGGGTTGCCGAAGCCCACATTAAACCAAGGCTTAATACCCATTGAAATTAAAGTGTCAACAATTTTATCAAGCCACGAAAAATCGTAAACGCCTTTTTGCGTTTCACATTTAACCCAGCCCGTTTGACAACGAGCGTGTTTAACACCGCTTTCGCCCAATAATTTGTAACATTTATCTGGGTTGATAACATCTCTGTCCATACATTCAAAACCGATACTGACAGGGTTTTTATCAATATCTTTTGAAGCATATGTTTTTAGTTCGCCGATTTTTTTCATAAAAAGTCCCCCAACATCATTTTTGTTTATTATAGCACACCAGTAACCGATGTCAATAATTACCTGCAAAAAACAAAAAATAATGTTTAAATATTTTAAAAAAGGGGTTTAAATTTTCTATATATTGTGTTATAATAAATTATAATTACATAAATAGTGTTATTTTGAATAAGAAAGGGTAGTTTTATGCCTTTTGAAGATAAAAACATTCACAGCGATATTATCGCAGGAAGAAATGCAGTTTTAGAGGCTTTGCGCTCCGGCAGGGAAATTGATTTTCTTATGGTCGCAAAAGGTGTCGGTGGCAGCGTTTTGCCGATAATTTCAGAGTGCAAAAAAAGAGGTATTCCGGTTAAAGAAATGCCTCGCCAAAAATTAGATTTTAAATTGCCGGGCGTTAATCATCAGGGCGTGGCGCTCACCGTTTCGGCGGCTGATTATTCTACAGTTGAAGAAATAGTTGAGTTTGCAAAGGCTGATGAAAAACCAGCATTTATATTAATTTTAGATGAAATTGAAGACCCGCACAATTTCGGCGCAATTATAAGAACTGCCGAAGCGAGCGGAGTTCACGGAATAATTATACCGAAACGCCGTCAGGTAGGCATTAACAACACGGTTTATAAAACCGCTGTCGGTGCTTGCGAATATGTTAAAGTAGCAAGGGTTTCAAATTTAGCATCGGCTATTGATTATTTGAAACAAAACGGAATTTGGGTTTACGGTACTGATATGAACGGTGAAAATATTTTTTCAACCGATTTTAAAAGCGATACCGCTTTGGTTATCGGAAACGAGGGCAAAGGTATCGGAAGACTTGTAAAAGAAAAATGCGATTTTTGCGTAAAAATTCCAATGTTCGGAAAAATTAATTCGCTGAATGCGTCGGTTGCGGCAGGCATTGCGATGTATTCGGTAGTAAACAATAGAGAAAATTATTAAAAACTTAAAGGAGCAGGAATAATGAGCGATAAGTTTTCAATTGAAGATATTTTACAAGAAGTGGAAAATATGACTCAGGCGCACTATATTTCGAGTGACGCCGAAAAAGCCAAACCTACCCCTAAAGCAAAAAAGACTAAACAGACTGAAGTCGGCGAAATCAGCCAATTAAACTTTTTTGACCAGTTTGAAAAAGAAGAGATAGCAGAAAAAGAAGTCGAGAATAAAGAGGAAGAAAAGCCGGTTTCTCAAGAGGTAAAAGAGGAAGTAAAAGAACCTGAAGAAAAACAAGAGGAAAAAGAAGTAAAAGAGCCACAAAAAGATGAAAACGAGGCTTTTAAACCAAAACAGGAAGTAAAGCCCGAGCCTGAAAAAGAAGCTGAAGAAAAAGAAGAAACGGCAGATGAATTTTTAGACAGACTCGAACAGCAGTTTAAAAAAGACGCTCCGCCTAAAAGAAAGCCAAAACCAGAAGTTATTATTGGCGACAACGGCGAAGAAATTATCGGCGGATTTACTATTAAAAACACAATTAATAACGACATTGCCGAAAATAAGGAAGCTGTTGAGCAGGTAGTAGAAGAACCTGAAATAAAAGAGAAAGAGGTAAAAAAAGAGCCTGAAAAAGAAGAGGTTGAAGAGCCTGCTTTGCAGGAAGAAGCAGCCGAAGAATTACCGCTTGAAGAATATGATCTCGAAGAAGAGGTTTTAGATAAAAAAGCGTTAAAAGCGCAAAGAAAAGCCGAAAAAAAGGCCGAAAAATTAAGAAAAAAAGAAGAAAAAGCGCTAAAAAAAGCTAAAATTGCGGAAGAAGAGGAACAAGAGGAGCAGTTTTACGAAGAATTAGTAGAAGTGCAAGAGCCTGAAGAAGTTGAACAACCCGAACAACCTGCAACCTCTGATACCATTGTTTTTAACAAAGATGAGTTAAAAAATGATGAAAACAAAGAAAAAAGCACAACCGCTTTTATTGAGCATAAACCCGAACATTTATTAAGCGTTGATGAGATTAATAATAACGCTATCGGCGAGGTTACTTCGTTTAAATTAGGCAAACTTACTAACTCGGTTAAAATTAATGAAAACGGGTTAAACGAGCAGTTTAAACGCCCCGAGCCAAAAGCGGAAGAAAAAGAAGAAAAAGCTGAACAAGCAGATGGGGTACAGCAAGAGTCTGACGAAATTTCTTCAAAAGGCGAAAGCATTCCGCTTTCATCAAATATTGATTATCAAAAATATATTGATGAAGATGAAATTAAATATAACGAAACTGAAGAAAATGAAGAAAAACCACAAACAAGCGAGAAAAAGTTTGCGGTAAAAAAATCAAGAAGAGTTGAAGAAAGAACTTTTGATTATTCTGAAGATGAAAGTTCAAACAAAGATGTTATCGATGATTACTGCACTATTGAAGATGAAGAACCTGTAAAATTCGACCTTGACTTAAGTTTGAAAAAAGTTTCCCGCCGTCTTTTTGCAAGTGTTATTATCTTTATTGCTTCGTTTGTGTTAACGGCGTTGCCTTCGATGGACGTTTCTCTTATTTCGGCAATTTCGCCAAACGAAAACTTTACCGGATTTTTAATTGTAAACGCAATTTGCCTTTTGGCAATTGTTGTTGCAAATATTGGTAGCATTTTCAGAGGTTTAGGCAGTTTCTTTACTTTAAATCCTGATGCTGACTCGCCACTTGCAATTGCAACGCTGTTTGTTGCAGCTCAAAGCGCAATAGCATTTTCACCTGATTTAGCGTCTTTTGCTAAAGGTTTGCCTTTCTATACTTCGGCGCTCGCTTTCGGATTTGTTTTAACACTTATCGGCAAGAAGAGTATGATTTCGAGAATTAAAGAGAATTTTAGATTGGTTGCAAATCAAAATGTAAAAGAGTCTTGCTTTATTGCTGATGAGCGAATGGGCGAGTTGTTAGAATCTGACGAATTTATTGGAACACCTTATGTTGCTTGCTCAAAAAGCGTAGTAAATTTACATAATTATTTAAGAAATTCTTATTGCGAAGACCCCGCTGACAGTACCTCAAAACTATTTTCAAGAATAGGCTTTATCGCTTCAGTTGTAACACTTGTTTTGGTCTATTTAACCACTAAAGATATTGTTAAAGCAATTTCTTTTGCAACTGCAACAGCGGTTGTCAGCGCACCTGTTTCGGTTATTTGGGCGGTAAATTCCGCAATCAAAAAAGCGAGCGACCGTTTTAGAACAGACGGCGGTATGCTTTCGGGCTACAATGCGGTTGAAGAATTTTCTGAAACTGACTGTGTAACTGTTAAAGCTGCCGACCTTTTCCCAGCAGGCTCAATAGAGCTTTTGAGTTTACACGCAATGGGCGACCATTCGGTTGAAGAGATTATTTTAAAATCGGCTTCTCTCACAATTGCTGCAGGCGGTCCGCTTTCTGATGTTTTCGATAAAATTATTGACGGCAGAAGAAAAATGCTTTCTGAAGTTTGCGATATTGTTTATGAAGACGGTTTAGGACTTAGCGGTAAAATTGACGGCAGAACTATTAGAATAGGCAACAGAAAGTTAGTTGATTCTTACGGCGTTTACGGATTAGATGACGATTTAATTGAAAGAAAAGCAGAAAAAGAAGGATTTTTTGTAGTTTATACTGTAGTTGACGATGAAGTCGGCGGAATGTTCGCAGTTAAATATAAATCGGTAGACCCTGACATTGAAGACGGTTTGTTTGAACTTGTAAAATCGGGCGTAACACTCGCAATTAAATCAAACGACCCTAATATTAGCCCTGAATTAATTGAAAAAGTTTTTGAAATTCCAAAAGAATATGTTACTGTAATGCCTTCACATTCGGTTGAATATTTTGACTCTATAACCCGACCTTCAAAAAACGGCAACGGCGCATTATCTTACCCAACCGATAAGGTTTCAGTATTTACAATGCTTATTTCAGCTTGTAAAAAGTTAAAATCAAAAATTTCTTTGGCAGTCGGCGTTCAATCTGTTTGCACAGTTTTAGGTTTCGGTTTTTGTATGCTGTGCGCCGTTTTAAAAGACAGTTTTGATTTTATTACCCCGTTTAGAATTGTTGTTTTTCAGTTTGCGGTAGGTATATTAAGCATGTTCTTATCTTCAGTAATTAAAAGAATAAAGTAGGTTTGAAATGGCAAAAAAAATTTACAGTTCCAATGAAAGCAAAATAAAAAGCGGTCGCATTATGGCGGTTTTGTGGATTTTGCTGGGCGTGGTGATTGTCGCTGCAATAGTTTTTTCGTTCTTTTTTGTGAAAAATCTTGAAAAAGGCAATGAAAAAGAGCAACTTTCTAAAGAGCAAAACTTAATCGCCAATGTTTTAATTTGCATAAGCGATAATGAAAACAAAAGCGTTAAAGAGCAGTTTGTTTTAGTAGGCTTTAACAGCAAAGAAAAAAGAATAAGCATTACCGAAATTCCTTCAAAAACGAAAATTAAAGGCGTTGAAAAAACTGCCACAGCTCAAAAAATGTTTGAATACGGCGGCGGAAAATATTTAAGGGAAGCTTTGCAAAACTGCTACGGCATTAAAATTAATAAATATTTAAGCTGTGATATGGCAGAGGTTGAAATTTTCGTTGACAAACTCGGCGGTGTGGATTACAACATAAAATCAAAAATGAAACAGCAAAATTCTGACGGTAACCTTATAACAAATTTGGTTAAAGGAAAGCAGAGTTTAAACGGCAACCAATATTGTCAGTTTTTGCGTTATAACAGTTGGAAAAACGGAAAGAGCGCTGAAAAAGAGCGAGCAAAAATTTTAAAAGCTTTGATTAACAGTTATAACAAAACCATTACTTCTGAAGATATTTTGGCAATTTACGAAAAAATTTCAAATAAATTCGATACCGATATTTCAATTATAGAAATGAACAATTTTTCGCTGAAATTCAGAGCGTTTAGCAAAGTAGAAAATCCTGCAAAGGTAACTGATGTTGATTTTGGCGATAAAGATATTACAGCGGTTAAACTCGGTGAATATTATAATGTAAAATAAAAAAACAACAGTCGTTTTTGACCTGCCCCAGATTGTGCAGACAGTACAAAAACAACCTAATTGGTAGAAAATTAAATTTTAAGCAATAAACTGATTTCGTTTTTCAAGCGGAGTC
>CACXOM010000013.1 GCA_902769255.1 Oscillospiraceae bacterium | reverse complement strand
GCTGGCAGGCCAATAAAAAAGCGCACTTGTGCGCCGCCAATAGTATTAGGGCTTTGCCCGAAAAAGAAATACCACCCGCTAAGCGGGTGGATTTTTATTGTTAATAAGTTTGCTGAAAACATATAAAAACTTTGTAGGGCGGGGGTTTACTCCCGCCGTTTTTCATTTCTTTCAAAAAAACTTAAAATTTAGCAATAAGATTATTGAAATAGGCTTTCTTTTATGATACAATTACATTAGATTATTATAATAAGGAAGTATGGGCTTATGTTTAACGCTGAAGGACTTAAAAAAGAACTCCTTTCGGGAAAATTTGAAAAAACTTTCAAAAAACTTTATCCTAACAATACCGATTCGGCGCAAAGGTATTGTTTTGTTATTGATAAATTTGTTGAAAAATATGGCGACAGCGATGATTTGCGCCCTTTCTCCGCTCCGGGCAGAACAGAAGTCGGAGGTAATCATACCGACCACCAACACGGCTGTGTTTTGGCGGCAGGCGTTGACCTTGATGTTATCGCCGTTGCGAGAAAAACTGATACAGGCATAATTCGCATTCAGTCTGAGGGCTTTGCAGAAGATGTTATCGATTTAAGCATTTTAACTCCACAAACCGATGAAATTGAGCACGCTCCCGCTTTGGTTCGTGGAATTGCCGCTCGTTTTAAAGATTTGGGCTACGAAATAGGCGGTTTTGACGCTTACACAACTTCAAATGTTTTAAAAGGTTCGGGTCTTTCTTCTTCAGCTGCTTTTGAAATTTTGGTTTGCACACTTTTAAACTCGCTTTATAATAACGAAAAAATGGATTCGGTTGAAAAAGCGATTGTTTCGCAATATGCCGAAAACAATTTCTTTAATAAACCTTGCGGTCTTATGGACCAAATGGCTTGTTCTTACGGCGGTTTTGTCGGAATTGATTTTTGCGACCCGCAAAACCCTGTAATTGAAAAAGTTGATTTTGATTTTACAAAAGCCAACCACTCGCTTTGCATTGTTGACACAGGCGGTTGCCACGCTGATTTAACTTCGGATTACGCATCTGTTCCTGCCGAAATGAAATCGGTTGCCTCACATTTGGGCAAAAACGTTTTGCGTGAGGTTGATGAAAACGAGTTTTATGAAAAAATCCCGACTTTGCGACAAGAGGGAATATCTGACAGAGCAATTCTTCGTGCAATTCATTTCTTTAACGACAATCGCAGAGCAGTTACTTTGAAAAACGCCCTTAAAAATAACGATTTTGAACAGTTTAAAAATACAATTATCGAATCTGGTCGTTCTTCGTTGCAATGTTTGCAAAATGTTTTTGCACCAAGCAATCCGCAAGAGCAGGGCTTAACCTTGGCACTTTCGTTGACCGAAAAAATATTAAACGGCAAAGGCGCTTTTCGCGTTCATGGTGGCGGTTTTGCAGGCACAATTCAAGCATTTGTTCCAAATGATATTTTATATGCTTATAAAGAAGAAATTGAAAAAGTATTCGGTAAAGGCAAATGTTATGTTTTATCAATTCGCCCTGTCGGCGGCGTTGAAGTTACACCGAATTTATTTGATTAATTTATAGATTGGAGAATTTTTTATGGCAGAATTAAGATGGCACCCTTTAACAAAAGACTGGGTAATGATTGCTTCTCACAGACAAAACAGACCGCAAATGCCGAAAGATTGGTGTCCGTTTTGTCCGGGCTCGGGCAAAGTTCCCGAAAAATTTGATGTTTACGAATATGATAACGATTTTCCTGCACTTTCGCAAACTCCGCCTGCGCCTGATGATGTAGCAAACGACTTTTTCAAAGTTGCCGATGCTTACGGCAAATGCGAAGTAATCCTTTATTCGCCCGAACACACCGTAACTCTTCCCGAGCTTTCGGTTGAGCATATCGAAAAATTGGTCGACCTTTGGATTGAGCGATTTGTTGAAATTAAAAAAGATGAAAAAATTAAATATGTTTTCATTTTTGAAAACAGGGGCGAGGTTGTAGGCGTTACAATGCCACACCCGCACGGTCAAATTTACGGCTATTCTTTTGTTCCGAAAAAGTTGCAGTTAGAGGTTGAAAGCGCAAAAGAATTTAAAGCCGAAAAAGATAAATGTATTTTCTGCGAAATGCTTGAGCAAGAGCAAAAAGCAGGTAGTAGGGTTATTTTTGAAACCGAACATTTCACGGTATTTTTACCGTTTTTCTGCGAATATCCTTACGGCGTTTACATTATGTCAAAACGCCATTTGCAAAACATTGCCGAGTTTACCGCCGAGGAAAAGGCCGATTTTGCAAAGGTTATGAAAGAAACAACGGGTATGCTTGACAGCTTGTTTGACTACAAATTCCCTTATATGATGTGCATGCACAACGCTCCCGTAAACGGCGAGGACACTTCGGAATATTTCCATTTCCATGTTGAGTTTTTCCCGCCTATGCGTTCAGCCGAAAAACAAAAATTCAATGCTTCAAGCGAAACAGGCGCGTGGGCCCATTGCAACCCGACCGCTCCCGAAGAAAAAGCAAAAGAATTAAGAGAAGCACATAAAAAATTCGTTGAGAATAATATGTAATTTCAAAAGAACTGCTTTGTGAATTGTTCACAAAACAGTTCTTTTTTTGCAAATAATAAGGTGTTTTTTTGCAATTGATTTGTATTATGATTTGTATTAGAATTTAGATAGGTAAAAAGAAAGGATGATTTTATATATGAGAAAACTAATTGCATATTTACTTGTTGTCTTATTAGTTTTATCAGTTGCAATTGTCGGCGTTTTTGTCGCTGTCGCAGGCGAATTAGACGATGATTCAACACAAACCACTCAAACTGATGATGCTACACGCGAAATCGACGGAATTTCTTATGTAAGAACTTTTTATGATGAGTTTGAGGGAAATGAGCTTGATTCGACAAAATGGGAAAAATGCCCCGAACAGAAAAGGCAAGACGGCGCTTCAAAATGGGACGATGATTACACAACGCTTGACGGCCAAGGCCACCTTATTCTCACAGGCGATGTTGAGGAAGACGGTAAATTCCATTGTGGTGCAGTTCGCACCAGAACCAAAGATTACAGCCGTGACCTTTTCAACCAAAAATATGGCTATTTTGAAATAAGCGCAAAATTGCAAACCAAACAAAAGTTTTGGTCTGCTTTTTGGCTTATGCCCGACCAAATCGACAGAGGTATTGACGGCGGTGCAGACGGAACTGAAATAGATATTTTTGAAGCGTTTGACCCCGCAAACAAAAAGATTAATCACGCTATTCATTGGGACGGTTACGGCTCAAGGCACAAAAGTATTGGTGAGTCAAAAACCAAAGATGTTTATGACGGTCAGTATCATACATTTGCACTTGAATGGACAGAAGATTATTACAGATTTTTTATTGATGGTAAAAAGTCTTATACAATTTATTCTTCTTCTGTAGACATTGCAGAATATGCCAATTACTTAAAAATTTCACTCGAAACTGCAAGTACATATTGGGTTTTTGGTCCTCCTGCAAAAGAGGATTTGCCTGACGGCATTTCGGTTGACTATGTAAAGGTTTATCAAAGAGAAGAATATTTAAACCCTAAAACAACTAAAATAACCACCACAACTGCGACTACAGCTAAAGAAACAACCAAAAAAACTACTGTTACAACCACAACTAAAAAAGCGGTTAAAAAACTCACTCTTTCAAAACCTGTAATTAAAGTAACGGCAGGCAAGAAAAAATTAACCGTTAAAATAACAAAGGTTAAAAACGCCAAGAAATATAAGGTTTATTACAAATTAAAATCCGCGAAAAAGTGGAAAACCGTTACTATAAAAGGCACTAAAAAAACTATTAAAAAGCTAAAAAAAGGCAAAAAATATCAAGTAAAAGTAATAGCGCTTAACGGTAAAGTTAAAAGTAAATTCAGCAAAACAAAAAAGGTTAAAGTAAAATAAAAAATCGGTGCTATTAGCACCGATTTTTTTTACTTTAAAAACATTCCAACGCTTGTTTTAAAAGCTCTAATTTATTCTCATTTGCTGCCTGTCGAATTGTAACATAAGGCTTTTCGCCTGCGCTAATTAGTATTCGCTTTTGCATTTTTTGCATAAGCGGTTTAATTTTTTCCAGCGAAAAATCTTTAAAAAATATTATCATATTGCCGTTTTTATCGCTAATTTCGGTAATACCCAAACCGCTGGCCTTGTTTCGCAAAATTGCAATTTCGACAAGTCCCATAACCGCTTTAGGCGGTTCGCCAAAACGGTCAATCAACTCGTCGATTACATCGGCTTTATCTTCCTCGTTTTTAATTTCGGCAATTCTGCGGTAAATTTGCAACCTTGCCGAAAGCGACTCAATATATTTTTCGGGAATATGAGCGACAATATGCAAATCAATCAAACATTCGTTTTCGCCTTTTTCCTCAGGCAGCACTTCGCCTTTTTCTTCCGCTATAGCCGAAGAAAGCAGTTTAACATACATATCATAACCGACCGAATCCATATGCCCGTGTTGTTTTGCGCCCAAAACATCGCCTGCGCCTCTAATTTCAAGGTCACGCATTGCGATTTTAAAGCCCGAACCAAATTCGGTATATTCTCTAATCGCCCCTAACCTTTGCGTTGCAATATCAGAAAGCGCCTTGCCTTTTCGGTAGGTGTAATAAGCATAAGCCCTGCGTGATGAACGGCCGACTCTGCCTCTTATTTGGTGCAACTGTGCAAGCCCGAACCTGTCGGCGTTTTCAATTATAAGCGTGTTTACATTCGGCACATCAACGCCGGTTTCAATAATCGTTGTGCATACCAAAATGTCAATTTTGCCTTCCAAAAGCCCTTGCCATTTGAGCGATAATTCTTCTTCGCTCATCTGCCCGTGCGCAATGTCAATTACAGCATCAGGCAAACTCGCCTTTAATTTTGCCACCGCCAAATCAATAGTTTCAACTTTGTTGTAAAGGTAGTAAACCTGCCCCGAACGAGCAAGTTCTTTGCGAATTGCATCTAAAATTATACCTTTGTCATATTCCAAAACATAGGTTTGAACAGGGTGCCTGTCTGAAGGCGCCTCTTCAATAATCGACATATCACGAATTCCCGACATCGCCATATTAAGCGTTCTCGGAATAGGCGTTGCCGAAAGCGTAAGCACATCAACATTAGGGAATTTTTGCTTTAATTTTTCTTTTTGCGCAACGCCGAAACGGTGCTCCTCGTCAATAATTAAAAGCCCCAAATCTTTAAAAGCAACATCGCCCGAAATTATTCGGTGAGTGCCTACAACAAGGTCAATTTCGCCTCGTTTTAGGCGTTTTTTTATGTCGCTTGACTGTTTTTGCGTGCGAAAACGAGAAAGCATTTCAATATTAACCGCAAAATGCTCCATTCGCTTTAAAATCGTATTGTAGTGCTGGTAAGCCAAAATGGTAGTCGGCACTAAAATTGCAACCTGCTTGCCGTCGCAAATCGCTTTAAAAGCGGCCCTAAGCGCAACCTCTGTTTTGCCAAATCCAACATCACCGCAAAGCAGCCTCTCCATAGGAAATTGACGCTCCATATCGGTCTTAATTTCTTGTGAACATTTTAATTGGTCTTCGGTTTCATCGTAAGGAAAATAATATTCAAACTCGTGTTGCAAATCAGAATCTTCAGAAAAAGCAAACCCTTTTTGTTGCATTCGTTTAGAATAAAGCGCAATTAACTCTTTTGCCATATCTTTTACGGCAGATTTTACTTTGCGCTTTGTTTTAACCCAACTGTCAGAGCCTAATTTGTTGAGTTTTACCGTTTTGCTGTCGCCCCCGCCGATATAGCGTGAAACCAAATCAAGTTGAGTAACAGGAACATATAAAATATCGTCTTTTTGAAATTTAATTGTAATGTAATCTTTAATAATTCCGTCAGTTTCGACTTTGCGAATACCCTCAAAAATGCCGATACCGTAAACCGAATGAACAACAAGTTCACCTTTTTTTAATTCGTCAAGCGAGCCTAAAGACTGCCCTTGCTTGTAATATGTTTTACGCTTTTTCTTTTTCAAATTCACCGTTTTTTCATAGGTAAAAACAGCGATTTTAGCGTCTGTAAAATCAATTCCCTGTGGCAAAGAGCCGAGTGTAACATATACTTTTTTGGTGTTTAAAATGTTTTCGCAATTCTCCGAAAATTCGCAAGGCAGCCCCTTTTCGCTTAAATCATTAGCAAGTGCGTTTGCCGCTCTTTTGGTGCCTGCCATAACAACAACTGTGTAGCAAAGCGCAAGTTTGTCAGAAATATCTTCAAACAAATCGGCAACCAAACCGCCCCAAGGCGATATTGACAGCAAATTAAAATTAATAATTTTTTTAGGAGCTATTTTTGTTTTTCTTGCGTTAAATGTTTCAAGCAAAACCGTTTTGCCGTTTTGCAAAATTGAATAAAAATGCGAAGCGGAAATTGAAAAATTATCAAGCCCTTTGCAAAGCGTTCCATCTTCAAAATAATTCTTATAATCTTCTGTTTGTTGCCAAAAATATGAGCGAACACGTTCGTTTATTTTCGCTTCGTCAAAAACAAAAATCAAAGAATTATCAATATAATCAAAAATTGTTTCGCCTTGTTCATAGCAAATTCCAATATATTTATCAATGTTTCCGAGCGTCAGACCGCAATTTAAAGCGTCAATATCGCTAAAAATTTTCTCTTTTGCCGCCAAATGCTTTTTGCTCAAACCTTTTGCAAATTCACCTAATTTTTCTGCAAAAATTTGTGTGTTTTCATAAACCACTTCTCTTGCAGGGCAAATAAAAATTTCTTTTAAGCGTTCAACACTTCGTTGCGTGTGAATGTCAAAATAATTTATTGAGTCAACCTCATCGCCCCAAAACTCAATTCTAACAGGGTTTTCATCGCCGGGAATAAATATATCAAAAATTCCGCCCCTTGTGGCAAATTGCCCTTGCGACTCAACCATTTCAGTTTTGTTGTAACCGCCGAAAATCAGTTTTTTATTTAATTCTTCGGTTGAAAATTCATCGCCCAATTTTATGTTAAGCAAAAGATTTTTAAGCGTTTTTTTCGGAATTGTGTAGTTCAAAAGCGCATCAACGGGGGCAATTACCGTGTCAACATTGCTTTTTAAAAGCCCTGCCAAAACGCCAACTCTTTTTCGCTCAAACTCGTGCGAAATTCCGTCAATCTTATAAAAATTCAAATCTCTTGCAGGAAAAATTACATTTTCTCTGCCAAATGCGGTTAAATATTCCGAAACTTTTTGCGCCTCGCCCTCGTCTGCTACAACGACTAAAGCCCGTTGACAAAAGTCAACGGGGAGGGTATCAATAATATTTGCTTTGTGAATTTGCGACAACCCCGTTAAATAAACAGGCGTGTCGCCACTTTTAATCGCCGCCGCTAAAGAGGCGTAACTCTCTGTTGCTTTAAGCGATTTTTGCAAAAAAGTCATTTTTTCACCTTAGTTATATTTGTTCATTGCTTTATCAATTTGACTGTTCACAATCATTTTTGTTGCATCAAAAACACTTTTCTTAACCGTTTCAAGTTCTTTTAATTCTTCGCTTTTAAATTTTGAAAGTACCCAACTTGCAAGGTCGTAATTCGGGTTAGGCTTTTTGCCGATACCTATTTTTATTCTCGGGAAATTATCATTTCCGGTCAGTTCAATAATACTGCGAAGCCCTTTTTGACCGCCGTCGGAGCCTTTTCTGCGAATACGCATTTTGCCAACATCAAGCGAAATGTCATCGCTTATAACCAATGTTTTTTCAATAGGCACTTTAAAAAAATTTCCTATTCCAACAACCGCTTCACCTGATAAATTCATATAAGTTTGCGGTTTTACAAGCAAAACTTTTTTATCGCCCAAATTTGCGGTGTTATAATAGCCTTTTGATTTAAATTTATCAATTTTTACGCCTAAATTTTCAGCAATATAATCTATGCAAATAAACCCTGCGTTATGACGTGTGTTTTCATAATCAATTCCCGGATTACCGAGCCCCACAATCATAAAATCAATATTGCTGTTTGCAAATTTCTTTTTAAAAAACATAAATTTTCCCTTTTTATTACTTATTATTTTTTTATTTTATCACAAATATTAAAATAATGCAACAAAAAAGCGGATTTTAAAATCCGCTTAAAAGTTTTAGTTTTTGCCTGTTGAGCCGAAACCGCCTGCACCTCGCACAGTATCAGATAATTCATCAACACAGTTAAAATCAACCTTTAAAAACGGCGCTATAACAAGTTGCGCTATTCTTTCATAAGGCTCAATTTCAGCTACCTTTTCAGAGTGGTTGTGAAGAGCTACCATAACTTCGCCTCTATAGTCTGCATCAACAACGCCAACTTTATTAGCAGGGGCTAAACCTCTTTTTGAAGCGATACCCGACCTTGCGTAAATAAGACCTGCGTAACCTTCTGGCACTTCCATAGCAATACCTGTTTTAATAAGCACAGTTTCGTGCGGATTTATCGTGATTTTCTCATCGTTGCAAGCATATAAATCAGCGCCTGCCGCAAAATCAGAGCCATAAGTCGGCATAACCGCTTTATCGTTTAATTTTTTAATGTTTACTTTAACCATTTTTTATTTTTCTCCTTAAAAATTTATATGTATTGTTCGCCGTCCCAAAGAATTGTTTTGTTTTCTTTTAAAGATTTTTGAACATCAATTATTCGCTGGTTTGCGCTGCCACGAAAACGCAAATGCAAATCTTTTTGCTCTTCAATAAATTTGCCGTCAATCAAAATATCAATAAGCGAAATCATTTCTTTTGTAATTTCGGGGTCGCCGATTTTTCCTGCCAAAATATCGTTTTCAAAACCGTAACCGCTGTAACACCAAATTGATTTTTGCGGAAATTTTTGCTTTAATTCTTTTAAAAAAGGCAACAACGCTGCTTGATTTTGCGGTTCAAAAGGCTCGCCTCCGAGTAGGGAAAAGCCCTCTATATAATCAGGCTCAAGCGCTTTAAAAACTTCTTCTTCAGCACATTTATCAAAAGGCTTGCCATAGTCAAAATCCCAAGCTTCAGCGTTAAAGCACCCTTTGCACTTGTGAGTGCAACCGCTAACGAAAAGCGAAACTCGAATTCCGGGGCCGTTCGCAACATCAATTGGTTTAATAGTTGCATAGTTCATATTATTTTCAATCTCCTTGCAAAAATTAAGCGGTAGTTTTACCTACCGCTTAATTCTATTAGATATGTAAAACTCTTGATTTAATTTCTTTTGTTTTACCCACATTCCAGAAGTTCTCGCCTAAATATCCGCAAGTTCTTCTTGTAACATTCATTTTAGCGTGGTCTTTGTTTCCGCATTGCGGGCATTCCCACTCGTTATCTTCGTTTATTTTAATTTCACCGTCATAACCGCAAACATGGCAGTAGTCGGATTTTGTATTAAACTCCGCATATTGAATGTGGTCGTAAATATATTTTACCAATTCTTTTAAAGCAGGTAAGTTGTGGCGCATATTTGGAATTTCAACATAAGAAATTGCACCGCCTGCCGAAATCTTCTGGAACTGACTTTCAAAATCAAACTTTTTGAAAGCGTCAATTTCTTCTCTAACATCAACATGATAAGAATTAGTGTAGTAACCTTTATCGGTAACATCTTTAATTGTGCCGAAACGCTTTTTATCAATACGAGCGAAACGGTAGCAAAGGCTTTCAGCAGGTGTGCCGTAAAGAGCGAACCCGATATTTGTTTTCGCTTTCCAATCGTCAGTAGCCTTGCGAAGTCTCTTCATAACTCTTACAGCGAACTCTTGACCCTCAGGTGTGGTATGAGAAACGCCTTTAACAAGTTTTGTAAGCTCATAAAGACCAATATAGCCGAGCGAAATTGAAGAGTAACCGCCGTAAAGCAATTCTTCAACCGACTGACCTTTTTCAAGTCGAGCGAGCGCACCGTATTGCCAATGAACAGGCGAAACATCAGAAACGATTTTTTTACAAGCCTCGTGGCGACACATCAACGCTTCAAAGCAAAGGTCTAAACGCTTGTCAAGCTCTTTCCAAAACTCTTCTTCGTTACCTTTTGTAACAATACCGATTTGCGGAAGATTGAGCGATACAACGCCCTGATTAAATCTGCCCTCAAATTTGTAGTTACCGTCTTTATCTTTCCAAGGTGCCAAGAATGAACGACAACCCATAGGAGAGAAAACATTTCCTTCATAATTTTCACGCATTTTTTTAGCAGAAATATAATCAGGATACATTCTTTTAGCAGAACATTTAACTGCCATTTCGGTTACATAGTCATATTTACCGCCCGAGAAATTGTTAATTTCATCAAGAACATAAACAAGTTTCGGGAAAGCAGGGGTAATGTAAACGCCTTTTTCGTTTTTAATACCCTCTAATCTTTGGCGAAGAATTTCTTCAATAATCATTGCGTTTTCTTCAATATATTCATCGTCTTTATCAAGATACAAGAAAAGAGTTACGAAAGGTGATTGACCGTTAGTAGTCATCAATGTATTAATTTGATATTGAATAGTCTGAACGCCTGATTTTAATTCATCGTGCAATCTGTCGGCAACTAATTTTTGAATATGCTCTTCATCAAGTGCATCGCCAACTTGCGCACGAATGTGTTTGTTAAACTTTTCTTTCGATTTGCGAAGATATTTGCCGAGATGACGAATATCAACCGATTGACCGCCGTATTGGTTAGAAGCAACCGCCGCAATAATTTGAGTTACAACGGTGCAGGCAACCTGAAATGATTTTGGCGACTCAATCATTTTGCCGTTCATAACTGTGCCGTTATCGAGCATATCGCCGATATTTACAAGACAGCAGTTGAAAATAGGCTGAATAAAGTAGTCAGCGTCATGGAAATGGAGAACGCCGTCTTCATGTGCTTTTGAAATTTCTTCAGGAAGTAAAATTCTTCTTGTTAAGTCACGAGAAACCTCACCTGCAATATAATCTCTTTGGGTTGAGGCTAAAATTGTGTCTTTATTAGAATTTTCTTCTGCCAATTCTTTGTTTTCATTTCTCAAAAGTGAGAGAATAGACTCGTCGGTAGTATTAGCTTTTCTAACAAGCGCTCTTGTATAACGATATATAATGTAGGCTTTTGCGAGAATGTACTTGTCATAAGACATAAGTTTTTTCTCTACCATATCTTGTATATCTTCAACAAGCAGTCTTGCACGCTTTTTACCTTCAATATATTCTATTATTGCATCAATCTGCTCTTGAGTTACTCTTTCGGCAGGCTCTACTGCTTCATTGGCTTTTTGTATAGCGACAGCGATTTTCGCTCTGTCAAAATCAACTATACTGCCGTCCCTTTTTACAACTTTCATTTATAATTTCCTCCTTAACATAACAAGGTTACAATTTTGTAATAATTTCCCTTTGTGCCTATTTATTATAGCAGATGTTGTATAAAATTGCAAGAGAAAAACACAAGATATTGTACCCAAAAATACAGGTACTTTTTTGTGCAACATTGCTAAAAGGTGAAAAAACGCAACAGATTTTCAACATTTTCAACAGCTTACAGTTGTTTAAAACATATTTATAACAAAATTTAAAACCTTATTTGTTAAAACGCAAAAAGCAATAAAAACAATCTTTGCGCATTTCTGTATATTATATAGTATAGGGGCGAAATTTAAGTTAATTCTCCCATTTAGTCCAAAATATCTAAACCACAATATATAGTTGTCGCTGTCAAAACGAAAAATATTTAAAAAATGGTTGTTATCGGCGAGTTTTACAGCGTTGTCAACTGCGCCGAAACCGACAATTAAAACCAAAATCATAAAAATAAAAAGAAAAGCGGCAAAACTTTTTCTTAAAAAATTCAAAAAAATCACCCTATGATATTTTTCTCATAGGGCGAAAGTTTTATTTATATTTTTGCGTTTGCATAACTGCCAATTTATCGCAACGCTCGTTTTCGGGGTGGCCTGCATGGCCTTTAACCCAAACAAATTCAACCTTGTGCTTTTCAAGCAGTTCAAGCAACTGTTGCCAAAGTTCAACATTTTGCGCCGGCTTTTTATCGGCTTTTCGCCAATTGTTTTTCTGCCAAGAGTAAACCCAGCCTTTCAAAATCGAGTCGCAAACATATTTGCTGTCGGTTGTCAGCTTAACCTCGCACGGTTCTTTTAAAGCGTCAAGCGCTTTAATTACCGCAGTAAGCTCCATTTTGTTGTTGGTGGTTTGAGCATTCCCCCCGGAAAGCTCCTTTTCAACGCCGTTATATCTTAAAACTGCGCCCCAACCGCCCGGACCGGGATTGCCCGAACAAGCGCCGTCAGTAAAAATTTCAATTTTTTTCATAAAGTTTCTTCTCCTTTTGCGCATAAGTAATCATAGGCGCGTTCAATAGAGTTTTTAACACTTGAAAAATCGGCGTTTTCATCGCTCGAATTGCGGTAATCAAACATTTTTGTAAACTCGTGAACATCGTTATATAATGTCTGCAAATAGCTTTTTGAAAGCTTTAAAATATCTTCATTAAAATCCGCCAAAGGCTTTTTGCTTAAATTTTCTTTTGCATTTTCGCAAAGCATTTTATAGTGAGGTAAACATAAAAATTCTTGATTTCTAAATGTTTCTCTAAAATCAAGTTGGTTGTTATATGTAATAAAAAGCGTTTTAATAAGCGATTTCATAGAAGAATCAACATTTTCGCAAACAAAGCAACTTTCAACCGTTCTTGCAGCGGTGTAAGCGCTTTTTTTGTTGTTAAGTCCGAAAACGCCTTTTTTAAACACCTCGTTTTCAACTTCTTTCAAATGCGTTTCCAAAATAAGCCCCAATTGCAAACGGTTGTTTCTTTTCATCATTTTTTTCAAATGATTAGAGCAAAAACCGAGCCTGTTTGTTTCAATTCTCACATCAGGCTCCATCATAGCGGCGCCCAAAATGTAGTCAACAATACGCTTTTCAAGCATTTCTCGCATTCTGCAAATAGGACAGCCTTCATCATTTTCAAAAATTTCGCTTATCGGAATTGTGCAAATATCGTCACGCATTTTTTGTTTTCCCCCAATATTTATTATTTGCATTATAACATTTTTATGATATAATTTAAAGAGGAAATTTAAAAAAACGGAGTAAAAAATGGCTGAATTTGAGTTTTTAGAAAATAGCACAATAATAAAATCAAACAGTTTTGACCTTCGTCAAACGCTCGATTGCGGTCAGGCGTTTCGTTTTTCGCTTTGTGATGACGGCATTTGGCGTGGTGTTGTAAAGTCAAAAGTTTTAGAAATTTACAAAAAAGATGATAAAATTATTCTAAATGTAAACAAAAAAGAGTTTTACGATTATTTTTATGAATATTTTTCTTTTGATGTAAATTACAGCGAAATAAAGCAAAAATTATCAGCCGACAAAACTTTGAAAAAGGCGATAGAGCAGTCGCCGGGCATTAGAATTTTAAAACAAGAAAAATTTGAAACGGTTTGCTCGTTTATCTTTTCGCAAAATAATAATATTCCAAGAATTAAAGGCATTATTTCACGCTTTTGTGAAAATTTTGGTGAGAAAATAGAAAAAGGTTATTATTCTTTTCCAAAAGCAGAAAAAATCGCAAATTTAAGCGTTGACGATTTAGCGCCGATAAGAGCGGGTTTTCGAGCAAAATATATAATTGATGCGGCAAGAAAAATCGCAAACGGCGAGGTCGATTTAGAGGTTTTAGAAACTTGCGACATTGAAAAAGCCAGACGAAGTCTTATGAAAATTAACGGCATAGGCCCGAAAGTCAGCGAGTGCATTTTGCTGTTTTCCTGCAAAAGATTTGAGTGCTTTCCTGTTGATGTTTGGATTAAAAAAGTTATGGCAAACCTTTACCCAAAAGGGCTTCCCGAATGTGCTAAAGGGGTTGAGGGCATAGCCCAGCAATATCTTTTTGACTATGCAAGAAATTTAAAAATTTAGCAAAAACACGCCAAACGGCGTGTTTTTTTGTGTGCCAAAAGCCAAAAATTCTCAAAAACTAAACCCCGCTTTGTTCAAGCGGTTTTAACATTATTGACTTTATTATTATTTTATAGTATAATATATAATTAATTGGGGGTTAAAAAGAAAGGATATGTTTTAAAAGTGGAATTTAGAGAAGAATGCTTTTTGCCGGTAATTATCGGCGCTGATATAAACGCATACAGCTTGGCAAGAAGTTTTCACGAAGAATATAAAATCAAATCTCTTGTTATTTCAATGCTTGAATCGAAAATTATTTCAAAATCGAAAATAATCGAAAACCGAATTTACAAAGGGCTTGAAAATGAAGAAGTGCTTGTAAAAACGCTTATTGAAATCGGCAAAGAGTTTGAAAACAAGAAAAAACTTATTGTGCTCGGTTGTGGCGACTGGTATGTAAGAATTTTAATCGAAAACAAACCAAAACTTGAAAAATATTATATTATTCCGTATATCAATGAAGATTTGCTAAACGAAATTGTGCTTAAAGATAAGTTTTATGAAATTTGCGAACGACTTGAAATTCCTTATCCTGACACATTTGTTTACAATTGTAAACAGCAAAATACGCTTGATTTTAAATATGATTACCCGATTATTGCAAAACCTGCAAACTCTGCGCTTTATCATTATGCAAAATTTAAGGGCAAGAAAAAGGTTTTTCGCTTAAAATCGAGAGAAGAGCTTGATGAAATGCTTAAAAATCTCGAAACTTCGAGTTATGATTATAAATTTTTAATTCAAGATTGTATTCCGGGCGGCGATGATAAAATGCGTGTGCTTAACTGCTATTGCGACCGCAACGCAAAGGTGAAATTCGCTTCGCTCGGTCACGTTTTGCTTGAGGAGCATACACCTTCGGCAATCGGCAATCCCGTTGTTGTTATAAACGAAACCAACAACAAAATTGTTAAAGCCGCTACCAAATTTTTAGAGGAAATCGGCTATACCGGCTACGCTAATTTTGATATAAAATATGACGAGCGTGACGGCATTTTCAAATTCTTTGAAATTAATGTCAGACTCGGCAGATGTAATTATTATGTAACAGGTTCGGGCTTTAACACCGTAAAACGCATTGTTGACGACTTGGTGTTTAACAAAGAGCTTGAATATCAGGTTGCTGATAATGAAAATCTGTTTTCGGTTGTGCCAATGGGCGTAATCAAAAAATATGTTAAAGATAAAAAGATGATTAAAAGAGCGATTGATTTGCAAAAACGCGGCAAAATCTGTCACCCGTTAATTTACAAGGGCGATATGTCGCCGTCTCGTGCTTTTTATGTTTACGCTCAATTGCTTAATTATTTCCGTAAATACAAAAAATATAAATAAAAATGTGAAAAATGCACAAGAATAATGTCCTTGAATGTCCGTTAAAACTTGTGTTATTCTATTATCAGAAAATAAAGGTATTATTTTTATGAAAGAAAAAGTTTTAGGCGTACTCGGCGGTATGGGTCCTATGGCAACGGCTTATTTTTTGAAAATTGTTACCGATATGACCGAAGCCCAAATCGACCAGCAGCATATTCCTATGTTAATTTGCAACCATACAACAATTCCCGACAGAACAGCGTTTATTTTAGGTCAAAGTAATGAAAACCCTGTCCCGCCTTTGTGCGAAGATGCGCTCTTTTTAGAAAAATCGGGAGCCGATATTTTGGCAATGACTTGTAACACCGCTCATAATTTTTATGAGCAGGTGCAAGAAAAAGTTAAAATACCGCTACTTCATATTGTTAAAGAAACGGTTGAATTTATAGCAAAAAGAGATAATAAATGCAAAAAAATCGGAATTTTGGCAACCAAAGGCACACTTAAATCAGGCGTTTATCAGGACTTTTGCAACCAAAACGGCTTGCAAGCAGTAATTCCCGATAAATCTGTTTCCGATATGCTGATGAATATTATTTATCAAAAAATTAAAAAAGGAAAAAAAGTCAGCGTCGGCGAGTTTTTGGGAATTATTGATGATATGCGTGAAATTTGCGGTTGCGATGCGGTAATTCTCGGCTGTACCGAATTGTCGGTAATTAAATCCGATTTAAATTTAAACCGTTATGATATTATTGATTCTTTGGAAATTCTTGCAAAACGCTCAATTGAAGAGTGTGGCAAAAAGATTAAATCTGATTATTTTACCGAATAGGTAACAGAATTGTTGCTGTTATTTTAATTTTTGTTATGGTAGAATATACAGGAGAATAAAATGTTTAAAAAAGACTATATTTTTAATATAATACCTAAATATGCGGTGTTGCCTTTAATTGTTTCGCTAATTGCTAATTTGTTTGCATATTACGGTTCAACTTTGTTTGTTTATATTTTAGGCATTACCCGTCACGGTGTGAGTTTGCCGATTGATTCTTTGTTTTCGTTTAACGGCAATTGGGTAATAATTTATTTTGGCTGTTATTTAACTTGGATTTTTTATTATATTTATGTCTGTCGTGACAGTGAAGAATCCTGTTATAAATTTGTTACCGCTGAGGTAATAGCAAAACTTATTTGTTTTGTAGTATTTGTATGTTATCCCACAATAATGGAAGACAGAGGCAATATTTCCAATATGGAAGCGGGCTTTATTCAATTTGCAATGGACTTTTTGTATAATAAATCCGACAAGCCTTATAACCTTTTCCCCTCAATTCATTGTTTAGCAAGTTGGATTTGTTTCAGGGGTACTTTTATGTGTGAGAAGAAAAATTTACCATTGCAGATTTTAGCGTTTGTTTTTGCAATTTTGGTATTCTTATCAGTACTTTTTACAAAACAACATTATTTTATAGATATTATCGGCGGAATTGCCGTAGTCGAAATCGGAATATTTATTTCTGTAAGACTAAAATTATATGAAAAAGTATTAAGAAAGGCAAGAAGGAGCGTATGAGCAAAAGCGAAAACAGTTCTGTAAGCATAAAAAAACAGCTTATTAATATTGGTATTGTTGTTTTGCTGACAGTTGTTATTTTTGCAATTATTTTCGGCAAAAATAAAAATTTCAGTTTCAATTCGTTTTTTGAATTTGTAGGCGAGCTTAATATTTTTTATTTAATATGCGCATTTGTCTGTATGTTGCTTTTTATAGTTTTTGAAGGGTTTAGCCTTAGAATTATTTTAAAACATATGGGCTTTAAAACCAAAAAGCGTTATGCGTTACTTTATTCCGCTTCTGATATTTACTATTCCGCAATAACACCTTCGGCAACAGGCGGTCAGCCGGCTTCGGTTTATTATATGCGAAAATCCGGCGTTTACGGCTCGGCGGCAACAGCGGCTGTTACTTTTAATATTTTTATGTATATTACCTCGATTGTTGTTATTGCTTTATTTGCTTTTTTAGCAAACCCTGCGAGCTTTTTGCAATTTGATTTGATTTATCAAATTTTAATTGTTGCCGGCGTTTTAATTCAAGGCTCAATAATGCTTTTCTGCTTTTTGCTTATGAAAAAACCTAACATTTTAAAAGCAATGGCAAAGGCGATTTTTAAATTTTTAAACAAAATCAAAATTGTAAAAAATATTGAAAAACGTTTAGAATCGCTTGATAAAACAATGAACGAATATAAAAACAAAATCGATATGATTTTGTCAAATCGCTCGTTAGCGTTAAAATCGTTTTTATTAAATCTTTTACAAAGAATTTCGCAAATGGCAGTCGCAGTATTTATTTACCTTGCGGCAGGGCTGACAGATATTAGTGTTTTTCAAATATTTGTTTTGCAGTCTTATTGCCTTTTAGGCGCAAACGCTGTGCCGATACCCGGTGCGGCAGGCGTTTCGGAAGGACTTTATTTAAGCGCTTTCGGCTCGTTTTTTGCAAGCAAACATATGCTTTTGAACTGTATGATGGCAACAAGAGGAATTGCTTATTATATTTGCTTTATTATCGCAGGCGGCTACACCTTTATATGCCATATTATAATGACTTTGAAATCTAAAAAAGGGGTTTAAAAAATGTTAAAGTATTTGAATTATACGGTAATTCTTACTTTTGTATCTTTAAGTAGCGCTTTAGTCGGAATCGGCTATTCAATGGACGTTATAAACGTAAACCGTGAGCGACCTGTTTATTTTGCGGTAATTTGCCTGCTTATTTGCGGACTTTGCGATGCTTTTGACGGAAGAATTGCAAGAAGAAAAAAAGACAGAACTTTATCTGAAATTCGTTTCGGAATTCAGCTCGATTCTTTGTGTGACATTGTCTGTTTCGGCGTTTTGCCTTGTTGCATAGGCTATTCGTTGGGACTTGACCGCTGGTATCACATTATGATTTTCTGCTTTTATTGCATTTGCGGTGTTATTCGTCTTTGCTATTTCAACGTTAAAGAGGAAGAGGAATTAATCGCCGTAGAAAAAACAGAAGAAAAAGTTTATACCGGAATGCCTATTACCACAATTACTTTAATTTTTCCGCTGTTTTACCTTTTAAGTTTTATTGAAACTCTTAACGATGTTGTTTTTAATATTGTTTATACGGTAGTTTTTGTAATTTGCGGAATGTTGTTTGTTGTGCCTATGAAAATTAAAAAGCCCGGATTTACGGGAATTTTGTGTATGATAGGCGCAGGCATTTTGGAAGCGGTAATAGTATTTATTTTACTTGACTTTTTTAAACTGATATGAGAGAATTTACCGATTTGTCAAAATTAGAGCCATCTCGCTCGCTGAAATTTCTTTACAGAAACAAAATAGGCAGGGGACTGCTTAAAGTTTTAATAACAAAACCTGTATCATGCGTTGTAGGGGCGTTTTTGTCAACACCGCTTTCAAAACCTATGATTAAAGGGTTTATTAAGAGGAATAATATTGATATGTCGCAGTTTGAAAAGCAGAATTTTTCTTGCTATAACGACTTTTTTATCAGAAAAATCAGGGAAGAAAAACGCCCTGTTTGTTTTGATAAAAATGCGTTGATTTCGCCTTGCGACTCACGAGTTTTAGCTTATAAAATTGATAAAAACTTGAATTTTAATATAAAAAACGGCACATTCAGCCTTGAAACTTTGCTTGATGATAAAAATTTGGCAAAAGAGTTTGAGGGCGGTTTTTTGCTTGTTTTTAGACTTTGTGTTGACGACTATCATCGCTATTGTTATTTTGATTTTGGCGAGATTTTAGAGAATAAATTTATAAAATCAAAACTTCATACCGTTCAGCCGATTGCGCTTGAAAAAGACAATTATTTTAAAGAAAACAGCAGGGAAATAACTGTTGTAAAAACCGAAAATTTCGGCAAAGCGGTAATAGTTGAAATTGGCGCAATGATGGTCGGCAAAATTGTTAATCACAAAAAACAAGGCGAGTTTAAAAAAGGCGAAGAAAAAGGCTATTTTAAATTCGGCGGTTCAACCGTTGCGATTGTTTTGAAAAATGCGAAAATTGATGAGGAAATCATTTTAAATTCGCAGAAAAATTTTGAAACAAGAGTGCGCTATGGTGAAAAAATCGGGGAAAAATAAGGGGAAAAAGTAATGAAAAAAAGAGCAGATGGAATTAGAATTAAAGGTATGGACCCAATTTTAACGGCTATGCCGCATTTTATGCCTCACAGGTATGACGCTATGAATATGATAACGCTTGACATACCGCTTGAGCCTATCAGAAAGTATATCAACGAGCGCAGATTTGATAAGCCGATAACTCATCTTGCGGTTATTATAGCGGCGATTGTTAGAACAGTTTCGCAATATCCTGAACTTAACCGTTTTGTTGTAAACCGCAAATATTATGCGCGAAACGAGCTTACCGTTAGTATGGTTGTGCTTAAAAAAGACGGCAGTTTGAACGAAGCGATGAATAAAATGTATTTTCAGCCTGACGATACTATTGACGAAGTTTCGGCGAAAATTAACAAATATATAGAAGAAAACGAAAAAATTGAATCTGAAAATGAAACAGATAAAGCGCTTAATGTTTTAGGTAAAATTCCGGGACTTTTTTCTAACGGAATAAGGCTTTTCCGCTGGGCTGACAAGCACAATTTTTTGCCGAAAAGCATTATTGACGCTTCGCCGTTTCACGCTACAGTTTTAATAACAAACCTTTCTTCTATTAGAACAAGGCATATTTATCATCATGTTTATGATTTTGGCACTACCGGTTTGGGAATGGCAATAGGCACTTATCGTTACAGAACTGAGGTTAAAAAGGGCGAAACAGTTACTTATAAAACAATTCCTATTGGTCTTACAATGGACGAAAGAATAGCAAACGGAGCATATTTTGCACTTGCTTTTAAAGAATTTGAAAAGTATTGCAAAAACCCGAAATTGCTTGAGCAAAAGCCCGAAAAAATTGTTTCCGACCCGAACATTAAAGTTAAAAAAGCAAAATAACAACAAAAAACCTTTCCAAAACTGGAAAGGTTTTTTAAAATTTTTAAAATAAAAAGGTCAACTTGTAATTACAAATAAAAGCAAGGCTGACAATATGCTTACAGGCATAGGCGTCCAACCCGCCGAGCGTGAAACAATTATCAACCTTGCAAAGAGTAGTCTAACACAACAAGGTGAAAATGTCAATACTAAAATTTCGGTGGAGATAAATTTTAACAAAAAAAGACAGTTTACCAAATTCAGAAACAAAAATAGTTTCCGTTGTGGGCTCAAAGGCCCTTGATAAACTGTCTTATATAGATAGCATACACGATAATTCTGAAAATGTCAATGGTAAATTTTCTAATGATAATAATATTGACTATGACACGCACGATTTTACCGGTGGTAAATACTCACTCGTTGGGGAAGATAACAGGGGTAACTTATTACAACAAAAACCCTTACCAAAAATGGCAAGGGTTTTTAATGTTTAAAATACTTTTACTGCGAATACTTCAAACTCTTTAGCGCCGTTGTTTTTAATAAAATCAAAACGAATTTTTGTTACATTTTTATAATCGACAAAAAATGAATTTTGACCGTTATAATTATCTTTAACATCTAACTCATCAACGCCGTCTTTGCCAAAAACGCTGATTTTATAATCGGTTATCAACTGTTTTATTGGGTTGTTAAAGTGGTCGGTTTCAAACTGCGGGTTAAAGTAAATTTGAATGTTTGAAACATCAATCGGTTTATCAAATTCTAATTCGAGCCATTGATTTTCGGTGTTTTCGCTTACCCAGCAGTTAGCGCCTTTATATGGTCTTGAGTAGCCGTTTGCGACATTTTTGGCGCTGTAAAGGTCAGGCGCATTTTCAACACATTTGAAGCAAAATGAAGTACTGTTTTCTTGTTTTGCTTGTTCAAGGTTAAAATAAGTAGGTGCTGCTGTTGTTTTGTTTTCTGTGCCAAAAACTGATAAATCTTCGTTTTTTTCGAGTTCAACAAAAATTCTTTCATATGACAAATCAACATCAAGCGAAAGCGGTAAATAGCCGTCAAAATCTTTTTCAACGGTAATTTCGCATTGTTTCAACAACTCGCCTTTGTCGTTTATTGTGTCGCCCTGCTCGTTATAAATATTGTATTTTAAAACAGTTTGTGCTGATTGAGTGTTTTTGATTTTTATTTCAATTTTGTTTGTGAAAGATTTTGAAATTGGTATTGTGAAAATCAAATTATTATTTAAACAAAATTCTTTTTCAAAATAAGTGTTTTGCATCTTTTTAGTAGAACTTGCGGTGATTTTTGCGCCACTTGCATAACCGCAATCTTCTTTTTTGCCTAAAATATATTGACCGTTTTTTTGCAAAATGTTTTGCAATTCGGCAATGTGGTTGTTTTTAATAACTCTCGGCTCGCAATTGTATTTTTTGCAAAGGTATGCGGCGGTGCCGACTGCTTGACCCATTGCGCCCAAAGTTTGCATTACCCTTACCGAGCCCATTGCAACATGGGTGCAACTTGCAATTCTTCCGGCAAAAAACAAGTTTTTAGCATCTTTTGAATACATAATCGAAAGGGGAATGTTATACATAGAATTTACTTCGCCGAAAGCGCTTGTAGGGCCGTTGCCGTAAATGCCCTTGTAATCGTGAATGTCAAGCGACCAACCGCCTGTTGCAACGGCATCGGCAAAATCGACTCTGTTTTGAATGTCGCTTTGTTTTAAAATGTAATCGCCGATAAATCTGCGTGATTCACGCTTTGAAGCGTAAGGCGCAATCCAATCAATCGCCATATCTTCAGAATCAGGATAATTGCCTGAATTTTTTATGTAATCCCAATAGCCGTAAATTAACTTTTTAAGCTCAAAATCAATTTTATCGGAATCTTTTATAGTATCGTGCGGATAACCGTATTCAAGCCACCAAAGACCGTTGTATCTTCCGCCTACAACCGGCAAATTTCTGCCTGTTTCGGGTTGGTTGAAATATTTAATTTTATCGTCTTTAACAAGGTCGTAAGCAAACGAGGGTTTTGTGTATTTAACGGGTTCGCCGGTGTGTTTTGCCGAAAACAAAATGCAACTTCCCATAACGGCGTTGTCGGCGGTTTCGGGTGCGAGCGATTCGTCAAACTCATATTTCGACTCTCTGCCAATTTTGTATTCGCAACCTGCTTTATAGGCTAAAATTCCGTCACCCGAAGCATCGCAAAACAAAGGACTTTCAAAAACAAAATCTTTTTGCTCGTTGCTTTTTGCCGCATAGACTTTGGTTATTTTGCCGTTTTCGGTTTCGCAATCATAAACACAAGTGCCTAAAAAAAGTTCAATGTTTTTTTCTGCCAAAACTTTTTCAAGCAACGCCATATCGTTTAAATGAAATTCTTGTTTTATGTTGTATTTAGGATTTTTGCGTAAAACAAACATTTTGAGCTCATCGGCAATGCCTGCCTCACGGGAATAAAAGGTTTTATTTCCTTCGGCAGCACCGTTTACATGTACTCTATGCTCGCTGCTGGCGTTTCCGCCTAAAACATTTCTGTCGTTAATAAGCGCAACTTTAAGCCCTTGTCTTGCTGCCGCAATTGCGGTGCAAATTCCTGCAAAACCTGCGCCTACAACAGTTAAATCTTTTGTAATTTTCATTTAACTCATTCCTTTATAAAACTTAATAATTCAAGCGGTTGTTTGATTATTGCTTTTGCACCGTTTTGCTCTAATTCGTCTGCTTTGCGAAATCCCCACAAAACGCCTATTGCAAAAATATTTGCGTTTTCGGCGGTTTGCATATCAACGCCCGAATCGCCAAGATATAAACATTCATCGGCGCTGACATCTAACTCTTTCATCACTTCAAAAACGCTTGTTGGGTCGGGCTTTGTCGGCACGCCTTGTTTTTGCCCGCAAACAACATCAAAAAGCTCAGGAAAATATTTACTAATAAGCGGTTTTGCACTTTCGTGCGCTTTGTTGGTAAGAACCGCTGTTTTAATGCCTTTTTGTTTTAAAGTAATTAAAAGTGTTTCAATATCTTTATAAGGTGCGGTGTTATCGGTTTTATGTTCTGAATAATAAACCATAAATTCCGCTAAAATTTCTTCGACTTTTTCTTCACTTTTTTCACTTTTTGGTAAAGCCCTTTCAATCAGTTTTTTCATACCGTTGCCGACTTTATATTTATATTCTTCGACAGAAAAGGTCGGGTAGTTATGCTTTTTTAAAACATAATTTACGCTGTTTGAAAGGTCGTCAATAGTGTTTAAAAGTGTTCCGTCAAGGTCGAAAATTACTGCTTTTGTCATCAGTTTAAAATAACCTCTTCCCAAAGTTTTTCAAAGTAATCTCTTGTTTTTGAATCAATATCGTGGTAGTATTCTGTTTTCGGTTTTTTATCTTTAGAAGGGTAGAGAATTTCATCGTCTTTAAATGAGTATTCATCGTTTGAAACAACTGCGGTGTTAGGTGAAGCATAGCACAAATATTCTGCGTTTTCAAGTGCAACTTTCGGCTCTAAAAGGAAGTTTATAAACAAATGTGCAGCATCAACATTTTGCGCATTTTTCGGAATACAAATTGAATCAACAAAAATGTTTGTACCTTCTTTCGGGTAAACAAAGCCTAAGTTTTCGTTGGTATCAAGCATTGTGTAGTAGTCGCCTGCATAGTAAGGAGCGATAGTCGCTTCGCCCGATTCCATTTTACCGAAAACTTCGTCCATAACTCTTGCTTGCAAAAGCGGATTTTGCTCTTTTAATTTTTTTGCCGCTTTATCCCAATCTTTTTTGTTAGTTGAGTTAATGTCAATTCCCAAAAGGAATTGCGCAATTGCAAAAGCATCACGAGAGTTGTTGAAAGTTAAAATTTGACCTTTATATTTTTTATCCCACATTACCGACCAGCTGTCAGGAGCGGGGTTTACTTTTGTTTTATCGTAAATAAGACCTACCATACCAACATTGTAAGGCACGGAATATTCATTTTTCTTATCAAAATAAAGGTTTTTATAATCGTCTGAAATATATTTATAATTAGTGAGTTTTGAGAAGTCAAGTTTTTGAAGTTTTTTCTCGTTTATAAGACGCTCAATCATATAATCCGAAGGAATAAGAATATCATAAGCGGTGCCTGAGTTTAATTTTGCATACATTGACTCATTTGAATCAAAAGTATTGTAATTTACTTTAATTCCTGTAACTTTTTCAAACTCTTTAATAACATTCATACCGCCGTCTTCGCCTTCGGCAATATATTCGCCCCAGTTGAAAACATTAAGTTCGGTGTTTTTAAGTTTGTTTTTGTAGTTTGCTTCATAATCGCTGTTTGAGTTTGAGGTTGAACCGCAAGCGGTTAAAGAAAACGCAATAACCGCCGAAAGAATAATGCTTATTATTTTTTTCATAGTAAAATCTCCTTTTTCTTTTGCTTTATAGATTTTGATTTAAAATAGTTAGATAAAAACAGCAGCACAAGAACGCTTATAAAAATAATACTGTAAAGTGCGTAAATATTAGGTTTTATTCCTCGCTTCATAGAATAAATATAAAGCGGTAATGTTTGAAAATCAGTTCCGGCTGTGAAATAGGTTATAACAAAATCATCAAGCGATAATGTAAAAGCCATAATAAATCCTGAAATAATGCCCGAACGAATACTTGGTAATATTACTTTGAAAAACGCTTGCAACCTGTTGCAACCTAAATCTCTTGCCGCATCTTGCAAGAAAATATCGGTGCTGTCAAGGCTTGGCTTAATGTTCAAAATTACATAAGGAAGTGAAAATGTTATATGCGCTATTAGCATTGTGTGAAAGCCGAGCGCGCTTTTTGCGCCGATAATGCCTGCAATAAATGTAAACAAAAGCATCATTGAAAAGCCTGTAACAATATCGGGATTCATCATTGGAATATTAGTAAGCGCATTAAGTGAGCGCTTTAAAAGCTTGTTTTTTAAATAATAAAGTCCTACAGTCGCTACCGTTCCCAAAACAACCGCAATAACAGATGATAAAATCGCAAGCGTCAGCGTGTTGGAAAGCGCGTTCATAATTTGCTCATTCGCAAAAAGGTTTTTATACCACTCAAAAGAAAGTCCTTTCATAACAGAGGTGCTTCTTGTTGAGTTAAACGAAAAAACAACCATAACAATAAGCGGAGCATATAAAAAGATAAACGACAAGACCATAAAAATTTTTCCTAAAATTTTCATTATGCCCCTCCTTTGTCGTTGTCATCTGCAAAACGGTTCATAACGGCAACCGAAATGAGTATAAGAATCATCATAACAAGCGAAATTGCCGCACCGACATTGTAATTTGCGGAAACCGAGAATTGACGCTCAATCAAGTCACCTATAAGAATTATCATACCGTTGCCAAGTTTTTGCGAGATATAAAAAGTTGAAATAGAAGGTACAAAAACCATAGTTATTCCGGAAATTACACCCGGAAGAGTCAGCGGAACTATAACTCGTTTTATTACGTTTATTTTTGTTGCGCCTAAATCTTCGCTCGCTTCGATTAAACTTTTATCAAGTTTTTGCATGCTCGAAAGAATTGGCAAAATCATAAAAGGCAAAAAGCAGTAAACCATACCGAGCACCACCGCAAAAGAAGTGCCTAACATTTCTACTTTGCCTATTCCGATTGCTTCAAAAAGACTGTTGATAATGCCGTTGTTGCTTAAAATTTCTTTCCAAGAAAAAGTTACAATAAGCAAATTAATCCACATAGGAAGCATTATAAGCACCATAAGTGTATCTTGAAAAACAGATTTCATTTTTGAAATTATATAAGACAGGGGATAAGCGATAACAAGGCAAATAACCGTTGCTAAAAACGCATACCAAATAGAATAAGCAAAAACGCTTATATATTTTTTATCTAAAAGGATTTTTAAGTTTTCAAAGGTAAAAGCGCCACCTTTGTCGGTAAATGTGTAATAAACTACCATTAAAAGCGGAATTGCGACAAACACAAAAGACCAAAAAGCATAAGGCGCATTAAGAAGTTTTTGTTTAAAAGAGGACACTTTATTAATCCTCCTTAAATCCAAAATCGGGGTTGCTGATTTCGTCTATCTCATCGCTGAATGAACTGTAATCGCCGTAAAGCCCCGAATATTTTGATTTTTTCATAATGTGAATTGCGTCAGGCTCAATTAATAAACCGACTTTGTCGCCGACTTTTGATTCATCGGTAGTTTGAATCATCCACTTAAAGCCGTTTACATCAACAATTATTTCATAATGCACGCCCAAAAATGTTACCGAAGTAACCACGCCTGTAATAAGCCCTTTTTCTCTGTGAACAATGTCTACATCTTCTGGGCGAATAACAACATCAACCGCCTCATTGGGTTTAAACCCTTTATCAAGACATTGCAAAGTTACGCCCTCAATTTTAACTTTGAAGTCGTCAAGCATAACGCCGTCAATAATGTTCGACTCGCCTATAAAGTCGGCAACAAAAGCGTTGACAGGTTCGTTATAAATATCTTGCGGTGTGCCGATATGCTGAATTTTGCCCTCGTTCATAACAACAACTTTATCGCTCATAGAGAGCGCTTCTTCTTGGTCGTGAGTTACAAAAATAAAGGTAATTCCGAGCGTTCTTTGAATGTTTTTAAGCTCTGTTTGCATATCTTTTCTAAGTTTTAAATCAAGCGCTGCAAGAGGTTCGTCTAAAAGCAAAATTTTCGGTTTGTTTATAACCGCACGTGCGATTGCTACACGCTGTTGCTGACCGCCCGAAAGTTTTGAAATACTGCGTTTTTCAAAACCTTCAAGGTTTACAAGTTTAAGCATTTCTTTAACACGCTGTTTAATTTCTTCTTTCGGCACTTTTTTAACTTTAAGCCCAAAAGCGATGTTTTCATAAACATTAAGGTGCGGAAAAAGCGCATAACGCTGGAAAATTGTATTTACATTTCGTTTATTTGCCGGCAAAGAATTAATAATTTCGCCGTCAAAAAAAACATCGCCACTATCTGGCTCTAAAAATCCTGCAATAATGCGAAGGGTTGTAGTTTTTCCGCAACCCGAAGGACCGAGCAAGGTAACAAATTCTTTGTCAGATATTGAAAGAGAAATATCATCGAGAATTTTTTCACCATCAAAAGATACGGTAATGTTTTTAAGTTCTAAAATATTCTTTTTGTTTGACATAATTTGCATCCCCCTTTGCGGTAAAACCGCACAAGCTGTAATTAGCTCTGTGCTGGCCGTAATTTGCTTGATAAACAACCTCCGCAAAGAGTTTTTTACGCTTTTTAGGTTTAAAAAAGCGTAGTCGTTTATCTCCAAAGTTTAAAACTTTTGGTACCGTTCCGTACTGCAAAATACGATTTTTGGCACAGATGCAAAATCTTTTGCTTATTTTGTTTTATTTATATTATAATAATATATACAATAATAAATATATTACATTTTAAGCGGAATGTCAAGAAAAAATATTAAAAACAGTAAATAAAGGCTTTAAAAAGCCGATTTACGCATTTTTATTACCACAACATATTGAAAAAAGAGAATAGGTGGTGTATAATATATAGATAGGTGTTTGATATGTGGAATTATTTAAAAAATGCCGAAAAACCCGTTGCAATTTACGGAATGGGAAACGGCGCAGAAAAAATAATAGATACATTAAATGATTACGGTGTTTCGCCTGTCGGTGTTTTTGCGAGCGATGATTTTGTAAGAGGGCAGACTTTTAGAGGTTTTACCGTAAAAAAATATAGCGAATTGTTGCAAGAGTATCCTGATATGAAAGTGCTTGTGGCTTTCGGCACTTATCGTGATGAGGTTATTGAAAATATTAAAAAAATTGCGAAAACAAGCGAGGTTTTAGCGCCTGATGTAGCGGTTTACGGTGGCGGACTTTTTACAAAAGATTATTATAAAAAGCATAAATATAAGTTGGAAAAAGTTTATAATTTGCTTGCTGACGAGCAGTCGAAAAAAGTTTTTGAAAACTGTATTAAATTTCGCATAAGCGGAAAAATTGATTATCTTTTTGATTGTGAAACTGATGCAATTGAGGCGAACAAAAACATTTTAAAGTTAAAAGAAGATGAAATTTATTGCGACCTTGGCGCTTATAACGGCGACACAATTGACGAGTTTTTAAAGTTTTCGGGTGGATTTAAAAAGATTTTCGCTTTAGAGCCTGATAAAAAGAATTTTAAAAAATTAAGTAAAAAATACGGCGAAAAAGAGAATGTTTTTCTTTTTAACTGTGCCGCAAACGATTTTTCGGGCGAAATAGGCTTTAATACCAACGGTGGCAGACACTCTGTCGCAAGCGACAAGGGCGACAGAATAAATGCCAAAAAACTTGATGATATTTTAAACGGCGAGAAAGCCACTTACATTAAATATGATGTTGAGGGAATGGAAGAACAAGCGATTTTAGGGGCGAAAAAAACAATTCAAAATTTTAAGCCGAAAATGCTTGTTTCGGCATATCACCGCACCGAAGATTATTTTAAATTGCCTTTGCTTGTTAGTGAAATTCGTGATGACTATAAAATTTATATGCGACATTATAAATATATTCCCGCTTGGGACACACAGTTTTATTTCGTTTAGGAGATATTTATGCCAAAAATATGTAACTTATTTTCTGGAAGCAGCGGAAACTGCGTTTATATTGAAAACGGCGATACTGCGCTGTTGGTTGACGCTGGCGTCAGCGCAAAAAGAATTTCGCAGGCGTTGTTGGAGCGAAATCTTGATTATTCAAAAATAAAAGCGATTTTTGTAACTCACGAGCATATTGACCATGTAAGCGGAGTCAGAGTGTTTTCTTGCAAACATAAAATCCCTGTTTATGCAACTGCCGGAACTTTTAAGGGAATGGAAGAAAAAGGCTATTTAAACGAAAAGGTTGATTGCAAAAGTTTGGAAGACGAAATTGACCTTAAAAATATAGGCGTAAAACATTTTGCGACTTCTCACGATACATATGAAAGTTGCGGTTACACCTTTGATTTGGGCAATCAAAAAATCGCTGTTTGTACCGACCTTGGCATTATAACGCAAGAGGTTGACAATGCTATTTTAGGCTCTTCGGCGGTAGTTTTAGAAAGCAATCACGATATTAAAATGTTACAAAATAATTCAAAATATACTTTTCCGCTAAAACGCCGAATTTTATCTTCAATTGGGCATTTATCTAACACTTCTTGCGCTGATGAGGCGGTAAAACTTATTGAGTCGGGTGCAAAACGCATTATTTTGGCGCATTTAAGCAAAGAGAATAATTTGCCTGTTCTCGCAAGAGAAACTACTGAAAGTTTGCTGAAAATGCGTGGAATGATAAGTGGCGAGGACTATTTACTTTCGGTTGCCTCCCCGCAAGATAACGATATTATTATATTATAGGGGAACAAACTAAATGCAAACTATAAAAATAATTTGTGTAGGCAATTTAAAAGAAAAATATTTAGTTTCGGCGGTTGAAGAATATAAAAAGCGGTTAAAAAGTTTTTGCGATTTTGAAATAGTGGAAATTGCGGAGCAAAGACTTTCTGAAAACCCCTCTTTATCGCAAAAAGAAATTGCCTTGCAAAAAGAGGCTGAAAAAATTGCTGAAAAAATTCCCAAAGGCTCGGCTGTAATTGCGATGGCGATTGAGGGAAAACATTTTTCAAGCGAAGAATTGGCTGAAAAAATATCAAGTTTTGCTGTAAACGGAAAAAGCAAAATCGTGTTTTTAATAGGCAGTTCGTTTGGGCTTTGCGAAAAGTTAAAACAGCAGTCTGATTTAAAATTATCAATGTCAAAAATGACATTTCCGCACCAATTGGCGAGGGTTATGTTATGCGAGCAAATTTATAGGGCGTTCGGAATAATTAACCATACAAAATATCATAAATAATTGGGCTTTCGGGGTTGAAAGTTACAATATTTTGTGTTAAAATGTGATTACTTTAATAATATATGGAGGAAAGTTATGAAACAGGAAATTATTATATTAGTTGCTGTATTGTTGTTTTTAGGCTCTTTTGCTGTTTCACCAAACTACATTACTTCGGCAAAAAGCGACAATCTTGAATATTACGAATTGCCTGATGAAACGGTAAAGATTTTCAATTACTCAGGAAATGATACCAAAGTTACCATTCCCGAAACTATTAAAGGCAAAAAAGTTAGTAGTATAACAGAAAAATCAATCGGATACAAGACTGATAAAAACGGTAAAAAGCGTGCTATTGAGGACTTTTTGATAAAAGGTTATTATGGCAGTGTCGCTTATAAATACGCAAAACAAGAGGGCTTTTTGTTTAGTTGTCTGCATCATTTTAAAACAACTGTTTTAATTGCTCCGACTTATTCACAAAAAGGTAAAAGCAAATATTCTTGCGATTGCGGATATGAGCAGGTAAGGGAAGTACCTTATAAAACAATTCCGAAACTGAAACTGATTTCGGCAAAGCCTGACGGCGAGGGTATTGCGCTTAGCTGGATTGAGATTGACGGTATAAAAGATTATTCTGTTTACCGAAGCCAAGGCGGCGAATTCAGTTTAGTAAATACTACTGACAGAAATAGTTATTTAGACGACCAAGTTGACTCCGGTAATTACACTTATTATGTTACGGGTAAAGCGGGCGAAAACGAGGGCGAAAAAGGCGTTTCGCCGATTAAGGTAAAATATTTAAAATCTCCCGATATTTCGCTTGATTCTGTTTCAAAAGGCGTTTTGATTAAATGGGATGCGGTTAAAAACGCATTAAAATATATTATTTATAAAAAAGATTCTAACGGCAAGTTTGAAAAATTAACCGAAACTGATAAACTTTCGTTTGTTGATACATCTGTTCAAAAGCAAAGCGAATATACTTACACAGTAACATCGGTTTTCAAAAAAGGTAAAGAAAGTTCAAAATCATTTACGGGAAAATCGCTTGTTTACGGCAGAATGTCGAAAATCGCATATTTAACATTTGATGACGGACCTTCAAAAAACACCAAAAAAATATTAAAGATACTTAAAAAGTATAACGCAAAAGCGACTTTCTTTGTTACAGGCAATGATAAAATCGAGTATATGAAGGATATTACCGATGCTGGCCATACAATAGCACTTCATACATATACTCATAACTATCAAAAAATTTATTCAAGCACTTCGGCTTATTTTAATGACCTTAATAAAATTCATAATTTAGTTTTGAAGAAAACAGGTATTGATGCCAGAATAATTCGTTTCCCTGGTGGTGCAAGTAATACTGTCAGCGCAAATTATTCAAAGGGTATTATGAGCAAGCTCACCAAAATGGTTGAGAATCAGGGTTATAAATATTTTGATTGGAATGTTGATTCTGGTGATGCGTCTGGAAATAACATTGACCCAAATCGAATTATAAGAAATGTTAAAGTGAATTCAAAAGGCGTTGACCGTTGCGTAGTTTTAATGCACGATACACTCGCAAAAAGCACAACGGTTCAAGCTCTTGATAAAATTTGTAAATTCTATAAATCAAATGGCTATGAGTTTGCAGGGCTTACTACTACAAGCTTGACTTGCCACCAAAAAGTAAATAATTAAGCGGAGGAAAAAATTAATGAAATGTCCATATTGCGGTTTTGCCGAAAGTAAAGTTGTTGATTCAAGACCTACAGAGGAGGGCGAAAAAATTCGCCGCCGCAGAGAGTGTTTGAATTGTAGCGAAAGGTTTACTACCTATGAAATAATCGAAAGTTTTCCTATTATTGTTGTTAAAAAAGATAAAACAAGACAAGCTTTTGATAAAAACAAACTTTTAAACGGAATGTTAAAAGCCAGCGAGGGCTGTCAGGTTACTTTTGAGCAACTTGAAAAAGCGGCTGATGAAATTGAAATTTCATTGCAAAACACTTTGGAGAGGGAAGTAACCTCGAAAAAAATCGGCGAAATGGTTATGGAAAAACTTCGTGAAATTGACGATGTTGCTTATGTTCGTTACGCTTCGGTTTACAGAAAGTTTAAAGACATAAATTCATTTATGGAAGAACTTGAAAAAATAATAAAAGACAGAGAGTAATAAACAATTAAAACAACTTTAAGTAAGGTTTTGTTATAGGTTGTTTTTGTTTGGCTGATACAAATTTAATGTTGTGCATAAATGCGGAAAGAACAACAAAAAGATTTAAATAAAAAAGGAGCTAAATAATGATTACTTATGAAGAAGCTTTAAAAAAAGCAAAAGAATTAAAAAGAGATATAGACCATTGTTGTGAGGAAAAGCACGCTTACGTTTTTACAAGTAAAGCAGATGAAATGAGTATAGGCGGCAGCGGTCCGTGCGTTATTTTAAAGGAAAATGGCAGGGCAATTAATATGACTGAATATGCAATGAATTACGAGTACAGCCCTATTAAAAAATACGAAATATAAAAAAGCGTCCTTTATGGGCGCTTTTTTGTATTGGGTTATTTATTGTTTTTTCTAAATTCTAAAAAGCTTTCAAGTATCATAACAGCGGCGACTGCATCGACAATATCTTTGCGTTTTTTGCCTCGCACATTTGTAACATTAAGCGCATTATGCGACATAACTGTGGTGCATCTTTCATCGTAAAGTTCTACTTTTACACCGCTTTTTTCTTCAATTATTTTTGAAATTCGCTCGCACTCTTTCGCTCGCTCGCCGGCAGTTCCGTCCATATTAAGCGGATAGCCTACAACTATTAACTCGGGGTTAAGTTGTTCTATTTGAGCCAATATTTTTTCTATGAGTTTCGGCTCGTATTTTTCAAAAATTACTGTGTGGGGTGAGGCGAGCATTTCAAGCGGGTCGCAAATAGCTAAGCCTGTTCTCGCAAGCCCCAAATCAATCGACATTATTTTCATTGTTCTACCTTTGTATAGGTCGGAATTGTTGTTTCTTCTTCTGTTGAAGCGGTTGTTGTTACGTCAGCACCTTTTGAAAAGCCTTTGTAAACGTTTGTTTCAGTCAGCGTTACAACTAAAAGGTTGTCGTTACTGAAAATAAAATCAAGTCGCTTTGAGCCGAAGTTATAGGTATATCTTACTGCGTTTTGCACAGAGCCTAAGCAGAAGAAAAGTTGAGTTGCATCGGGTGAGTCTTTAACATCGGGTTCGCCCAAAGATGTTGTAACATCAATCGAAGGGCAGTTGCCTATGTTAAAGCCAAACGCTTTTTCGTTGCAAACGATTATTGCAACGCCTGCATCTAAATTGTTGTTTAAAAAGTAATATTTTTCGCCGTTGTACCAAACAGTTGAAAAATTATCACCCTTGTTATATTGGTAGTATTCGCCGTTTTGACCGTTTGCGGTTACCATTGTAGGCTCGGTTGTAGGTTTAGTTTTCTTCGGTTTGCCTTTTTTGTCGGTTTTTACCGCTTCTTTTGCGGTTTGGCTGGTGCCGATTATGTTCATATAGTATTCTTTAACTTCATTTTGTTTTGCGCCCAAAGCAAAGTTTGCGCCTGTAATTTTACCTTTTTCTGCGAGTTTTGCAACTTCTTCTTTAGTAATAACAACATTTCTTTTTGAAGTTGTTTCTATTTTAATATCATCGTCATCATCGCTTTTGTTGCAAGCGCCTAAACATAAAAGCAATGCAAAAATCAATAAAATCGCAAATATTTTTTTCATTTTCAGTCACCTCAAATTTGTTTTAAGTTTGTAAATTCTTTAAACATATTGTTTCTTATATTCCAAAGATTTTCAGATAAATCAACATAATAACTGTGCGGATTTTCAAAACGCTGAACTTCGTCCCAAATGGTTTCAACCTGCTCTGCGCAATATTCTCTTATTTCAGCGGTTGAAGGTAGATTGTAAACAAGTTCGCCTTTTTCAAAAACTTTTACAAAAAGTTCCCTTGCAATAAAGTTTTCAACCGTTTTTCTTTTCCATGTGTGGTCGGGGTCGAAAAGTTCAATTTCTTTTTGCGAGTCAATTTCTTCATCGAAAAGCGAAATAACATCGGCAAGCGCTTTACCGCTTTGCTCATCAAAAAGACGGTAAGTTTTTTTGTTGCAAGGCAATGTAATTTTGCCGACATTATCGGAAAAATTAACCCTCGGTGCAAATTCGCCGTTTTCATCTTTTAAAGCGGTTAATTTGTAAACACCGCCGAAAACAGGGTCGGAAGCAGAGGTTATTAACCTTTCGCCAACGCCGAAAACATCAACTTTAGCGCCCTCAATAATTAAATCTCTTATAATATATTCATCGAGCGAGTTTGAAGCCATAATTCTGCAATCAGGATAACCCGCCTCATCAAGCATTTTTCTCGCTTTTTTGGAAAGATAGGTAATATCACCGCTGTCAATGCGAATACCTTTCGGGCGTTTGCCGAGCGGTTTTAAAATATCGTCAAAACACTTAATAGCGTTTTTAACGCCTGATTTTAAAGTATTATAAGTATCAACAAGCAAATAGCAGTTGTCGGGATATTGTTTTGCAAAAGCGCAAAATGCTTCATATTCCGAATCGAAAACTTCAACCCAAGCGTGAGTCATAGAATAAAAAATCGGAATATCGTATTCTGATTTTACAAGTGTGCAACCGCTTGCAACACAACCGCCTATAAAGGCTGCTCTTGCACCGTTTAATGCGGCATCGGCTCCGTGAGCACGGCGAACGCCAAGTTCTACCACCTCACGCCCTTGCGCAGCACGGGCAATTCTGTTAGCCTTTGTTGCAATAAGTGTTTGATGATTTATTGAAATTAAAAGCGCTGTTTCAATAAGAGTTGCTTGAATAATAGGACCTACAACTTTTACAATAGGTTCTTTTGCAAAAACAGGCGTGCCTTCGGGAATTGCGTAAACATCACACTCAAATTTGAAATTTTTAAGATAATTTAAAAAATCATCATCAAAATTGCCGTTTTGCTTTAAAAACTCGATATCATCATCGCTAAAGCTTAAATTTTTGATAAAATCAACCGCTGTTTTAAGACCTGCGCATATTGCAGAACCTCCGTTGTCAGGCACTCTGCGGAAGAATAAATCAAAACAGCCCTGCTTGTCTTTAAGCCCTGCTTTAAAATATCCGTAAGCTAAAGTAAAGCAATTAAAATCGTTAAGTAAAGATAATTTTAAATTTTTTACAGACATTTAAAAAATCACCTTTCAAATATGTTGACTTTATTGTAACACACTTTTTAAAAATATTCAATAAAGAAATATTGCTTTATAGAGTTAATTGTGGTATTATAAATAATAATATAAAAAATCTTAAGGAGAGGTTAAAATGGAAAACAATCAAAACGAGCTTTATATCGAAAAATTAAAGGAAATTAAAAACGAGGTTTCAAAAGTAATTATCGGTAAAGATGATATTATTGATAAAGTTATAGTTGCAATTTTGGCAGGCGGTCATATTTTGCTTGAAGATATACCGGGTGTTGGTAAAACAACGCTTGCGCTTGCGCTTTCAAAAGCGACTAATCTTGAATATAACAGAACGCAGTTTACACCTGATGTTTTGCCTACAGATGTTACCGGTTTTTCGGTTTATGATAAAAAAAGCGATTCTTTTATTTACAAAAAAGGTTCGGCTTTGTGCAATTTGTTTTTGGCTGATGAAATTAACAGAACATCTTCAAAAACACAGTCGGCTTTGCTTGAGATAATGGAAGAGGGCAACATCACCGTTGACGGTGTCACTCATGAAATTCCAAAACCGTTTGTTGTTATTGCTACTCAAAACCCTATTGGCTATATCGGCACACAAATGTTGCCTGAATCGCAACTTGACCGTTTTGCCGTTCGTCTTTCAATGGGTTATCCTAATGTTGCTGATGAGGTTGATATTTTAAAAGGCAAACAAGGCAAAAATCCGCTCGAGGCGGTAAAACCTGTCGCAACTGCCGAAGATATTATTAAAATGCAAAAAGAGGTACAAAGAGTTTATACCGATGATAAAATCTTTACCTATATTGTTGCTTTGGCAGATGAAACTCGAAAAAGCGATTTGTTGACACTCGGTATTAGCCCGAGAGGTACTGTTGCTATTGCATCGCTCGCTCGTGCAAAAGCGTTTTATGAGGGCAGAGATTATGTTATTCCTGATGATGTTACAAGTGTATTTTTGCAAGCTGCAGAGCATAGAATAACTTTAAGCCCGAAAGCAAAAATAAGCGGTGCTTCTAATGAAAAAATCCTTACAAGCATTTTGCAAAATGTTAAATGTCCCGGAATAAATTAACAGAAAGGTTATTGTAATGATAGTAAGTTGGTTAATTTACCTTGTGGTAGTTGCTTGCGGGGGACTTCTGTTTATTTTGTATGATAACACGGTATCTTTGGTTATTTTGGCAACGCTTGTTTTTATACCGATTTTGCTTTTTGCCGTTCATACAATAGCTTATTTTTCAACAAGTCTTAAATTAAGAATTGTAAACAGCGAAGCTTCTGTCGGCAAGCCGATTAAGGTTGTTCTTCACATAAAAAATCGTTCACCTTTTGCCATAACCCATATAAAAATGGCGGCAAATGTTAAGAATAATTTTTTAAACACGCAAAACGACTGCACTTTTACGCTTAGCGCTCCGCCATTTTGCGACAAAGAATATTCTTACGATATTACGTCTGAATATGTCGGAATTATTGAAGTTTTGATAAAAAAGGCTTACTTTTTTGATTTTTTGTCATTATTTCGCTTTTCTAAAAAAATCAAAATTTCAAAAAGTATTCCTGTTATGCCCGAAAGCATTGATTCGCTGGTAAAAATGCGAACAAACGATTATTTTTCGGGTGAATCGCAAATTTTTTCAAACGGCAAAGCCGGCGATGACCCTTCGGAAATATTTAATATAAGAGAATATAAAGAAGGCGACAAACTTAATAAAGTTCATTGGAAATTGAGCAGTAAAGCCGATAAATATATGATTAAAGAGTTTTCGCTACCGCTTAGCGATAATGTTTTTTTGTTTGTTGATTTGAAACAAAATGCTTTTGATGACTTTTTTTATGTAAACTCACTTATGTGCGCTTTTGTTTCTATTTCAAGCAGTCTTGCAAAACAGAACATTTCGCATTACACAGGCTGGTATAATCATCAAAAAAATGATTATGAAATAGCTAAAATAGACAATATTCCGCAACTTTATGAAGCTTTGTCTAAAATGTATTTAAGCGGTATTTTCTTTGAAAATGAAAACATTGATAAGTGTGAGTTTTTTGAAAACAAAAGTTACTCGCATACTGTTTTTATGTCAACTATTTCGGTTGAGGAAACTGAAAATAGAATCAATATTTTTGATATTGATTATTCCAAAAAGAGTATAGTTTTGGTAACCGACTCTGCCGAAAGTCAGTTACCGAGCGAAGACGATATTGAGTTTATACCGGTAGTGCCGGATTTTGAAGATAAGTGTCTTTGCGACATTACGCTTTAAGGAGGTAAAAATATGGATTATAATAAAGAATATGTAAATTCCGGAATTTATTTTACCTTCGATAATGAAAGCGATAATCTTTCTTTTTCTAAAAAAATAATAAATATTATTGCAAGATTTTTGATTGTTTCAGGGCTTAGCATGGCAATTATTTTTGAGTTTACCACAGCTATGAGTATTAATGTAAAGCCGATTATAATTGTTTTGGCGATATCGCTTCCGGCTTTGATTTTTTCAATTTTGTTTTTCTCGATTAAAAAGAAAATGTTTACTTTTTTGATAGCGTTTTTTGTTTCAATCGGGCTTTGCGCTTGCTTTTTTAAGATTATTCCTACCGCTACAAAAGTAATTTCTTATGCTTGCAAAAAATCGATTTATGCTGCTATGCAAATGAGTTTTTCAGATACTGCGGTAGCTCAAAACAGCGGAAATATTTTGCAAGTAACTGCGTTTTTTGCGCTTTGCGGTTTGATTATTTCTTTGATTTTAAGCCTTTTTATAAGCGGTAAAACAAACTGCTTTTTGGTAATAGCCTTGTCTTTGCCGGTGTTTGTTTTTGTAATGCTTTTAGGCTGTAATTCGAGCGTTGTAAGCGTAGCTTTGTTCTTATGCGGAATATTTGCTTCGGTTGATTTGCATATTGCAAACCGACAAAAAAATACCTCAAAACTTAAAGATTATTTTAAAAAGAGTAAAGAAAAAGATTTTACCTATAAAGATAAAAACAAACATTTTGGTATAAGCGCATTGACTGTGGCTGTTTGTGTTTTGCTTTGTTTTGCTATCTCTTTTGGAATTTTCGGAAATTTTACAAGAAGCGAAAAGCTTAAAAAAACCAGAATTGATTTAATTGCAGGAACGTTTAACGCTTATGACCTTATAACAGGTGAAGACCATGACGCCTCAATGAAAGACGGCTTGCTTTATAAATATGGCGACCGCCGAGTAAAAAAACGTCACTATTTTACGCTTACTACCAAAGATGTTAATACAAATTTGTATTTTAAAGGATTTACAGGTAGCGTTTATACAGGTTTTTCTTGGAAAAAATTTGATGATTACAGCGGTGTAGATGAGTTTAACGGTTATTTATATCGTAAAAAAATGTCGCTTGCAACTCTTACAGGCGATATGCTTGCAAAAGATAAAAAAACAAAAGATTTAGAAAAAACTAAATTTACACTTTCAGATTTTCGCCGAAACAAGCCTTTTATGTATGTTTTAAATGGTAGCGTTTCTAATGGTAAAATTGTAAGTTATGACGATGCTACAGCTTTTAATGACGGTTTAGATGAATATTCTTATAAAGCTTATTACAATCCTGCTTCGTATGCGAGCATTCCTTATACTTCGCTTTATTCTGACGCTGAATTCAGGCAGGAGTGGACAAGTTATTGCAAGTTTGTAAATTCAAACTACACGCTTTTGCCTGAGGGTATTGACGATGTTGCAAGGCTTTCAAAAGAGCTTTCGGCAAATAATGTTTATGAACTTGTAGATGTTGTTAGAGATTTTTTGGCGAAAAATACAACTTATTCCGATAAGGTTAACAAATTGCCTGAAGATAAAGATTTTGTATCTTACTTTATTTATGAAACCGGCAAAGGTTATTCGCCTCATTATGCTACAGCCGCAGCGGTAATTTTACGCTCTTTCGGCGTGCCGACAAGGTATTGCGAGGGATTTTTGGTGCCGAGCGGTCAGATTTCTGAAACTAAAGAAAAAAACGGTAAAAAACAGGTTGAAATAATAGACGGCAACGCTCATGCTTGGATTGAAATTTTTGATGCAAACTACGGCTGGGTGCCTGTTGAGGTAACACCGGGTTATTATCAAGAAGCTTTTGCTCAAACTGTTGAAAACGAGCGCAACGAAGCTAAAAAGCCAAAGAAGAAACCTAAAAAGAAAAAGGTAGAACATAAGGAAAAAGCCGAACAAAAATCTTCGCAAATCAAAAAAAGCGCTGTTAAGAATAAAGACATTAATACAACGCCTAAACAAAAGAAAAAAGCTTTTAAAACTAAAAAGCCTAAAACTGATTATTTTAAACGGTTGATTGCGCCGATTTCGGTATTGTCGGTTATTTTGATTTTTGTGCTTATAATGCTTATTAGGCGGCGAAAGAAATTAGCGAAACGAAAAGCGCTTTTCAATTCGACTAACTATAAAAAGCAGGTTATTGCAGCGTTTGGAATTATTATTGATATGATGAAATTTATCGGCGTGCCGATTGAAGACGCTTATGAATATGATGATTTCAAAGTTGCGTTGAAAAAGTGTTATGTAGGAAAAGTCGAAGATGAAAGACTTGATAATGTTTTGACTGTTTACGAAAGAGCTTTGTTCTCAAAACAGCCGATAAATGCAGATGATGCTGATGAAGTTTTAGATTTTCTTGATGATTTCGGTTACGGCATTTATGTAACGCAAAGACTTAAAAATAAAATACGATTAAAGTATTTGAAAGTTTTGATTTAAATTAAATAAAAGAATCTCCTCATCGTTTGATGGGGAGTTTTTTGTTGTAAAAAAGTCAAATTTGTTCAAACTTATGCACGAATAAACTAAATATATGCAAAATAACAATAAATCATCAAAAATGGTATTGATTTTTTGGGCAATATGGTGATAGAATTGGAACAACTTTATAATTTGGAGGTAATTATAAATGAAGAAAATTCTATCAGTTCTATTGTCGGTAGTATTACTGGCAGCAATTCTCATTGCGCCGCAAACGGTATACGGTGCAAACTACATGACCATGCGAAATATTACAGCGTATGACCTTGTAGCAGAAATGAATGTGGGAATTAACATCGGAGACACATTAGATTCTTCTTTCGGCAACGGAGAAACTTATTGGGGCAATCCGAGAATAACCAAAGATTTAATTCTTGCATATAAAAATGCCGGTTTTAACACAATTCGTTTGCCTGTAACATGGGACGGTTCTATAAACTCAACAACAGGCGAACCAAACGCACAATGGTTGGCAAGAGTTAAAGAAGTAGTCGACTGGATTTTAGAAGAGGAAATGTATTGCATAGTTAATACGCATCATGAAATGGGTTGGTTAAATACTTCTGACACGGGTATGGATTTAAGAAAAGTAAAATTCGGAAATCTCTGGACAGCCATTGCAAATCAGTTTAAAGACTACGGCGACCATCTTTTATTTGAGGGTTACAACGAAATGCGAAAAAGCGAAAACGCTTGGAACGCATCGGGTACAGACTATCAAAACTTAAATGAACTCTCACAAGTATTTGTAAATTCTGTTCGTGCAACAGGTTCAAACAACTCAAGCAGAACTCTTGTTATCAGCACTTATGCCGCTAATTTTGATACGGTAGGATTTGACCTTCCTACCGATACAATTGAAAACAGGCTTGCTGTGGAATTTCACAGTTATTATCCGCAGGGTTTCTGTTTTGTTGGCGGAACTGACTCTTTCGGCTCGCAAAGCGATAATAATGAAATTACAAATTACTGTTCAAAATTTCAACAGTATATTATTTCAAAAGTTCCTGTTATTTTGGGCGAATTTGGCGCAGTAAATAAAAACAATGACTCTGCAAGAGCCGCATACGCTCAACAAGTTGTGCAAACTTGTAATTCTTACGGAATTAAGGCTATTTGGTGGGATAACGGCAAGGTTACCGCTACTAACGGTGGCGATTCATTTGCGTTAATCGACAGAACAACATATCAAATTGCAAAACCCGGTATTGTTTCGGCACTTGTTAATAACGCTTATTCCACTCCTGCGCCAAATAATTCGTCAAACACCGCTCAAACTTATTTATATGAAGCGGAAATACTTAACCGCACTTCAAATGCAGATGTAGAAGTTTATACAGCAAATAATGATTACAACTGCGGAACAAATAAGTTTTTAAGAATGTGCAACACAAATCCGGCAGTCGGCAACTATATTGAGTTTACTGTTCCGTCGTTACAATCAGGAACATATAATCTGTTAGTGCCTACTCGCGCAACGCCTACAAGAAGTAAATTTAACATAAGCGTTGACGGAACACAAACTGCTTCAAATGTAAATTTTGCTTATACAGACGGTTCTTCGGGATTTATTGCGGATTATGTGCCGATTGATTGCGGTAATATTACGATAACTTCAAATAAAGTTGTTAATATAAAAATCAGATTTACTATCAGTCAAACAGGCACTTCTGCCGAATATTCTCATTTTTCAAAGGCTATGGGACTACCGCAACAGCGTGAACGAGTTTACGGTGACGGTTTAGGTAATATTGGTAAGGGTAAATATAAAATACCAGTTGAAAAATCGGGGAAAAGTGGTATAATTGAATTATACAAAAGAAAAGGTATTGAAGTAGTTTCTAGTCCGGAAATATCTTCAAAGACTATTAAACAAGTTGAAAAGGCTACGAAAAAGGTTACAAGTGATTTTAAAGTGCTTGAAACTTATTCTGAACCTATAGTATTTAGTGATGTAATAGATGGACTGGCAGAGAATAGTTACGACCCTAATACTGGGTTAAATAAAATAACACTTCGCAAAGATGACTTTGCAAATCCAGATAAGCTTTTAGAATTATTACACAATGATTTTATATCTGGTAAAAGCTATGAAACAGATACAATTCAAAGTCTTGTAGCACACGAACTTGGACATAATGCACATATTGCACTTGCTTTGAAAAATAGTAGTATTCCTTATGGGTGGAAATTAACCACAGAACAAATACATATATTTAAAAACAATATGTTAAATATAAGAAATGATATTTACAAAAAAGTATTTGGAAACCTTGAATTTGCAGAAATAACAAAAAAACAACAAATGAGTTAGGTTCAAATGCTACATTTGGAAATGAGTTAATTTCACAATCGTTTGGAAATTACTATTATGGTAATAAAAAAGCAAAAATCGCTAAAGAAGTTGTTAATTATTTTAAGAAAGGGTTGAAATAAATGTATAGAACAAAACCTCTATTTCCTTATGCGGAAAACTATTATGCTATATTTCCAAAATCTATGAAAAATAATCAAGTGGGAAAAGGTTCAATTGTGGTTGAAGATGATTATATTATATATTTTCAGCCTAATACTCCCGAAGATATAAAGCAACGACTTATTAAAGATTATGCTGAGTATTATGAAAAACAAAAGCAGAATGGTATTTGGAATATGTAATAAACCACCCTTGAAAAAATGAACAAGTCCGTAAAAAATGGACAATAGAAAAAAACAGCCTCCTATGGTAGAATTAAAATAACTACCATGGGAGGTTTTGTTATGCCACGAAAA
>CACXOM010000012.1 GCA_902769255.1 Oscillospiraceae bacterium | reverse complement strand
TTGGTCTTCCCATGTTTTTCAACTCCTTTTTCTTTATTTTATCACATAAAAATGATGGTAGACACTTTTTTGTGTCTACCATCATTATATCACTTCACAAAAAGGCGTTCCTTTTTTAAGTATTCTTAAAATTTTCTTATGCTTTCTTAAATTTTAATCCGTTTTTCTTTGCATATTTTTGTGCGGCGGTACCTTTTTTGCCTTTAACAGTAAAATTCTTCACTTTTTTATCGATACCGTACCAGTCCAAAGCATAATATCCTAACGCTTTTTTGCCTATGTTTTTAACGCTTTTCGGAACTTTCACACTTTGCAAATCAGCGCAATCATAAAAAGCATAATCAGCAATAACTTTTGTTCCCGATTTCACGGAATAATTGCCTGCAACACGCTCATAATTATGATAATAAGTGCCGTTGCCTTTTTCGTGATAAGAACCTGTAATTAAATATTTACCGATATACAAAACATTCTTTTTCCAATTTGCCTTGTCCAAAAAATAAGCTGTGTTGTTAAAAGCGTCTTTACCGATTTTTGTTACTCCGCTACCGATTTTGATAGTTTTTAATTTATCGCAAATCGCAAATGCACATTCGCCGATTTTTTTAACTTTGTTCAAAATTTTCACAGTTTTTAACTTTCTGCATCTGTAAAAAGCAAAATCGCCAATCGTTGTAACGGTTTTTGGAATTGTATAAGATTTTCCTGCTTTTTTAGGCGGATAACAAATAACTTTTGTTTTCTTTTTGTTAAACAAAACGCCTTTTTTAGATGAAAATTTCTTATTTTTAGAGTCAACTTTTATGCTCTTTAATTCCTCGCAGTCGAAGAATACACAACTTCCTATATTTTTAACGCTACTTGGAATTGTAACACTTGTCAGCTCTTTACAATCGTTAAAAGCATAATCGGCAATAACTTTGGTTTTCGCCTTTACCTTATAATCGCCTTTAGCACTTTCCCACTCAATGTAGTAGTCGTCAACATATTTTTTAGGGTCATCACGATAAGTTGCGCTAATCAAATAATTGTTAATATAAAGTACGTTATTTTTCCAATTTGACTTGTTGTAAAAATAAGCCGAATTATCAAACACATTAGCGCCGATTTTTGTAAGTGAGTTACCTAATTTAATGCTTTTAAGCGCCTCGCAATCCCAAAAAGCCTCATCGCCGATATCGGTTACGCTATTCGGTATTTTTATGCTTTTTAGCAAAGCGCAACTCGAAAATGCATATCTGCCGATTTTTTTAACTTTTTTCAAAAATTTAACGCTTGTTAAATTTTTGCTTTTATAAAAAGCAAAATCGCCAATTGTTGTAACGGTTTTTGGAATTGTATAAGATTTTCCTGCTTTTTTCGGCGGATAGCAAACAAGTTTTGTTTTCTTTTTGTTAAACAAAACGCCTTTTTTAGAAGAAAATTTCTTATTTTTAGAATCAACTTTTATGCTTTTAAGCGAATCGCAACCGTCAAAAGCATTTACACTAATGCTTTTTAATCCCTTGCCGATTTCAACGCTTTTCAAATTCTCGCAAAAATTAAAAGCTCTCTCGCCGATTTTTGTTACACCGTTGCCCGTTGCAATGCTCGTAAGCTTTTCACAAGATTGAAATGCGAAATTACCGATTTTTGTTACGGTTTTTGGAATTTTTACGCTTGTTAAAAAACCGCAAAAGCTAAACACTTCATTACCAATGCTTGTTACGCCTTTTTTAATTTCAACAGTTTTAATAACGCCGTTAGCATAAAACGGAGACATTGTACCGTCTTTTTTATAAATGTAGTAATCAGTCATTGCGCCTTTTCCGCTTATTGTAAGCTTTCCTGTTGCGCTGTCAAAAGAATATTTAACATTTTTACCGCATTTGCCTGTTGTTAAACCATCAGCGCTTACGCCAAAGACCATTGGAACAACGCCAACCGCCATAATTAAGCACAACGCTAAACAAAGTATCTTTTTCATTTTACTTTACCTCCATACATATTATATAGAAATTATAGCATATTGTATTATATTATGTCAATATATATTGCAATTTTTATGCAATTTCAGCAATTTTTTAAATATGCGCAACTCAAACACTTATTACTTTTTACCTATTACTTTATGACGGCCGGTCGAGTGCCTCGACGCCCTCCTCTTCGGCATTAAAGTTTGATATAAATATATAAATATCTTGTAGGGCGGTGGCTTGCTGCCGCCGTCAAAAATTACATATTTTTATCGAACCGCAACCCTTCCACCGCAAGCGGTCCCCCTTCACTTAACAGGGACGGCCATTCGGGTCGTCTGGGAAGCCGACCCCTACATAGTTAGATAAAATTTTAAGTTACGGTGTAGGGGATGGCATCCTTGACATCCCGCTGTGTGAAACTAAATTTTTTATCAAAAATTCAATTAAAGGTACAAACTAAAAAAGCCTTCCCCTCAGCGATAAGTGGCACACGAAGTGTGACGAATGAGGTGTTTTTCAATCAAATCCTTGCAATCACCGCACCTATTCCCTCATCTTAAACTATTCTCTCGACTTCTTTTTTTAGTTTTGCGATTATCTTTTTTTCAAGTCGTGAAATATAACTTTGCGAAATACCTAATTTGTCGGCAACCTCTTTTTGCGTGTGCTCGCTATACCCCGAAAAACCAAATCTTAACTGCATTATCTCTTTTTCCCTTTTCGGCAAATTTTCAACCAAATCGCTTATCATTTTGCGCTCGTCTTTCGCCTCAACAAAATTGTTCACCTCGTCGGGTTGCGAGCCCAAAACATCAGAAAGCAACAACTCGTTGCCGTCCCAATCAACATTTAAAGGCTCATCAAACGAAATTTCGCCCTTTTGCGAATTTGTTTTGCGAAGATGCATTAAAATTTCATTTTCTATGCACCTCGAAGCATAGGTAGCGAGCTTGATATTTTTGTCCGCCTTAAAAGTTTTTACCGCTTTCAAAAGCCCTATTGTGCCGATTGAAATTAAGTCTTCAATATTCGCCCCGCCCGAATCAAACTTTCTCGCAATATAAACTACCAACCGCAAATTATGCACAATTAAAGCATCTCTCGCGCTCTCGTCACCTTTTTTACAAAGCGCAACAAATTTTGCCTCCTCATGCGCTTCAAGCGGCGGTGGCAAGGTTGCAGGCCCGCCTAAATAATAAACCGTTTCAACATCAAACAAAAAATGCACTAATTTAAAAAGAAAATTTTTTATTTTTTTAATAGCGAACATAACTCATCTTCCTTTGCTTCTTCTAAAATTTTTGGTGAAATAATTGCACCGAATTGCTTTGCGAGTTTGTTTTCAAAAATGCCTATGCAAATGCCGTCAACACGCTTTCGTTTGTTTTCAATATTTATGTAAAATCCATCAGGGCGAAAAGCGTTTAACACGCCACTTTTTGTAACCGATTTTATAGGAATTAAATAGGTTTTAGGTTTACATAAAAGTATTTTTTGCAATTTTTCTTTTTCAACTATCGCAACAGGCAAGTCAAAATAAGGGTCGGTCGCCGAATTTCCCGTATCATTTATTGCATTTACTTTAACCGCAATGTTTTTATAAACAATCTCACATTCAAAAATCAACTTTTCTTCAACCGTTTTTGACTTAAATTTATAAAAAACATTTACAAGCAAATAAAAAAATGCGGTTGACATAACTAAAACCATTGGCGAAATATCAAAATAAACAACTCCGTTTAAAACCACGCAATTTTTTAAATCTAAAACATTAATTATAGCAAGAACTACACCGCCAAAAACATAAGTTACAGCCAAAAAAACACCGCAACGCTTTAAAAAGAAAATTCTGTTTTTAAAAGAAAAAGTTACTGCCGTTAGCACCGTTAAAATAAAAAATTTCACAAAAAACTGCAACAAAGAATTCATAGGTGGCAAAAAAATTACAAGCGATGAAATTCCGCCAAAAAGCGCCCCTAAAACAAGCCGAAAATTTTTTACCCGTTTTTTAAAAACTGCGCACACCGCCAACAGCAAAAAATATGTAACAATAGTGTTAAGAAAAATTAAAACATCGGCATAAACAATCATTTTCTTCACCCTAAACTAATAATACAATAACAAAACGGCGGTTTTTGTCATAAAAAGAAATAAAATAATTAAAATTCTAATTGCAAATATGTATTATTTGTAGTATAATAAAATCAGCAAAAAACTCAAAGAAAGGATTAAAGCATTTTTCGCTTTATTAGGAGTAAAATTATGAAAATACTTTTTGCAAGTTCTGAGGCTTTTCCGTTTGCGGTTTCGGGCGGACTTGGCGATGTTGCCTACGCTCTTCCAAAAGCGTTGACTAAAAAAAGAATAAGCGTAAAAGTTGTTATGCCACTTTACGCTAAAATTCCGGAAGAACACAGAAAAAATATGCGTTTTATTACCTCAATTTTTGTGCCGGTTGCTTGGCGCAGTCAATATTGTGGTATTTTTGAACTTGATTATGAGGGCGTAACTTATGTTTTCCTCGATAATGAATACTATTTCAAGCGTGACGGAATGTACGGCTATTATGACGATGCCGAAAGATTCTCTTTCTTCGCAAGAGCGGTACTTGAATGTATTCCTTATATCGATTTCAAGCCTGATGTTATTCATTGTAACGACTGGCAAACTGCGCTCACCCCTGTTTTTTATAAACTTATGTATTATAACAAAATGGGCTTTAACAACATAAAAACTCTTCTCACAATTCATAACATTCAATATCAAGGCAGATATGGTATGGACATTTTGGAAGATGTTTTGGGAATTCCCGAATGGGCAGCTCCTATTATTGACAACGGTGGCGACTCTAATATGCTCAAAGCCGGTATCGAGTGCGCTGACAAAGTTTCAACCGTAAGCCCGACTTACGCAAAAGAAATTTTAGACCCTTGGTATTCTTACAACCTTGACGGCATTTTAAGAAACAAGGCTTATAAACTTTCAGGCATTGTAAACGGTATTGATACCGATGTTTACAACCCCGAAACTGATAAATTCTTGCCTTTCCACTTCACCACAAGAAGTCTTGCCGGCAAGAAAAAGTGCAAAGCCTCTTTGCAAAAAGAATTAGGCTTGCTCGAACTTCCTGATGTTCCTGTAATCGCAATGGTAACTCGCCTTGCAGGTCATAAAGGACTTGATTTGGTTCGTTATATTTTTGATGATTTAATGAAATGCAAAATTCAGTTTATTTTGCTCGGCTCAGGCGAAGAGGAATACGAGTTATTCTTCCACGAAAAATCCGAACAATATAAAGATAAATTTGCTTTTAGATGCGGTTTTATTCCTGAACTTGCTCACAAAATTTACGCAGGCGCTGATATGTTCTTAATGCCTTCAAAACAAGAGCCTTGCGGTCTTGCACAAATGGTATCGCTTCGTTACGGCACCGTGCCTATCGTTCGTCAAACAGGCGGTTTGGCTGATACAATTTCCGATGCAGGCGACGAAGGCGTAGGCTATACTTTCAAAAGCTATAACGCTCACGATATGCGTGGCGCAATCGACAGAGCATTAGGACTTTATGAAAACAAAAAAGAATGGCGTAAACTTGTTATGCGCGGAATTAAAGTTGATAATTCTTGGTCAAATTCGGCTGATAAATATATCGCTTTATATAATGACGCTATTCATCTTTATTAAAAACAAAATTTAAGGACACGGCCGTTTAGTCGTGTCCTTTTTTATTTAAAAATTATTCTTGTTTGTAGGGTTGTTAAGTATTCCAAACCCTATAAGAACAGGCAATAAAACATTTAAAAATGCGTTTAGGGTATTTTCAATTTCAACGCCTAAAAACTCTTTAAAGCAAAAGGCAATAAGCGCCGCAACAGCACTCCAAAGCGCAGGTGATTTTAGTCTGTTTTGCATTTTTGCGTCTTTTCTTCAAGGTCAGAAATTCTGTGATTAGAAACTTTAATTTGCTCCTCAATCACAGGAATTCTAACCGCAAAATTATTATGTTTTTCGACCTTTTTCTCAAGTTGCTCAATTCTATAATTAGTAAGTTTCGCCGAAGTCAAAATTCCGCCGAATGTGCCGAGCAAACTACCCGAAAAAGACAACGCCGCTATAATAATCTCGTTCATAAAATTTCTTTTAGCCACCTGCTTGCGCAATACCCCACAGCGCCGTTTGCCTTTACTTTCCACCAATTTTTATTTGTTTTTTCAATTAAATCTAATTGTTGCCCGTTTTTAAAACTGCAAATAATTCCGCTTAAAACAGTAGCCTTTTTTCTGCAATTAAGATTTGAACCGTTGGTTTTTACCCTAACGGTTTTTTTATTTGTTTTCGGCCCACTTTCATATTCAATATAAGGGCATAAGCACCACTTTGTCCAGCCTCTGTTTGCAAGGCAAGTTTTAACAACGCCGAAAGCGTGACCCCTTGCCTCAATAACTTCGCCGTTGCCGATATAAACACCGATATGCCCTTGTTTTAAAACCAAAGCGCCGGGCATTTCCGGAAGCGAAGAAATAGCACCTTTAACTTTCGCCAAAGAAAACATCATTTCTTCGTTAATATCAGGACAACCTGTTGCATATTTTGGACTTGAGTCATCTGCATTTTCACACCAAATATACCCCTTAATCAGCCCTATGCAGTCGTGAACTTTTTTGCCGTATTGTTTTTTAAAATCGCTCGCAAGATAATGCGAAGGATATTGTTTTTTCTTTTGCAAATATAAACTTTTTGTCGCCTTTTGACCGAATGTGCCGTACCAATAAGGCTTGCCTAATTGTTTTTTCGCATATTCAACTAAACCTAAATTTGTTTTTTTCATATTTCTTCTCCTTTTTCTTTTATTGCACTTGATATTCCACAAACGCTTCTTTAACCGACATTTTACCCTCACACTCTAACTTAAAACCAAAATAATCCGACACAAATATAAGCGGAATTCTCTTAATAACAAACTCCTCGCCTTCTTTAATTTGAGTAGTAATAGTTTTTGCGTTGGAGTAGCAGTTCGGACCGCAATATCTTAACGTAATATTTTTAACAGTTGAAAACGCTTCTTTGCCAAAAACTATTTTCAGCCCCGTTATTTTTTTATATTTATAAGTATCCATATCGTGCGCTTTTGTCGAAAATCTGCTTAAAATATTTACAGGCGTGGTTTGTTGCTCACTTATAATGCCGGTATCAACACCCGAGCCAAAAGAAAATTTTAAAATATTGCCGTTTGAGTTATCAGCCGTACTTCTTCCCAAAACAATAATGCTGTCTGCTAATGCAATTGATGAAAAAAGATAAGCGTTGCCTATGTTAAATTCAAAAAAATACCAGCCTATACTATTTCTGCTTTTTGCGTTGCCGTTTGGCGAAGAGGCAGATAAAAAAGCGTCAGTATTATAATTAAACAAAAAGCATTTGTTGTTTAAAAAAAGCATATAATGCCCTTGGTAATTTGCCGCAAAAGCCTTGTTGTCAAACGGTATATCATAAAGATAATAATCAACATTTTCCGAAATTTTATAAAGCCTTTGCAAATAATTTGCCGAAGAAGTTATTGTGTAAACTTTCATATCAGACCCTAAAAAAACAAGTCTGTTAGCACAGTTTACAAGCGTTTCAGGGTAAACACAGCCTATGCCCGTGTTTACAGTTTTAATGTCCATTCGCTCGGCAGTTCCCCTTTTGTTCGACTTGCCCAAAACAACCATTTCAGTATTAATTTCAGAATTATTTATTGTAGAGCAAATGCCTATTATATGAGCTTTAAAAGCAATAAGGCGGTCGTTTTGCGCAACAAGCGCCGTAACGACAGACGACTTATCGCCGAAATAAGCGACATTTGAAGACGGAAAATATAAAGGGTTGTTGCTTTTTGAATAGTAAACGGTGTTCACGCCAAAACGGCACCCTGAAATAAACGCTCTTGAATTAAAACTTTCAAAAACTTTTCCTGTAAAAATATCGTCATCGCCATAAGGTTTGTAAGCGGTGATTTCAAGGTTGTTATTAAGCCCTTCAACATTTGCCAAAACATAATTTTGCGAAGAACTGTTTTCAAAACCGATACAACCGGCGCCCCTGTTTACAGTCGCTCTAACCGCCGTTCCGCCTATTGTAACAAAGTTTGAATCAACCGCTCCGTAAGAAATTTGCCACCTATAAACGCTGCCGTCAAGCGCAGTATATTTTATTACAATATTTTCATTTTCAAAATTAGAAAGCTCTTTTACAGGCAAATAAAATTTTGTAGAAACGCCGTCTGTTTTAAAGCAAGACCTAAACCCGTTTGAAATCAAATTAAAATCTTCTAACAAAGAGGGTTTCGGAAAATTCGTTTTTTCGGTTGCGCTTAATGTAGAAAATTTATTACCTCTTCCGTTTATTGTTACAATCGGCGCATAAATTTCTGAAGGATTAATAACATAAGTGTTTGTTCTGTCTTTATAAAGCTCATAATAAAGCTTTCTTACCACATTGTTTTGCGAGTCAATAACAGCCTGAATAATAAAAATTCCGCTTCCTTTTATTGCTTTACCTTTTATAATAGAGCAAACAACATCTGAAATTTCGTTTTGAAACGCCGATTTTAAAGCAGCTTCTTGCATAAGAATAATATTTGTACCGTCTGAATTTGAAACATAAACGCCTGTTTGAACTTTTTCGTTGTCCTCTTTGGTCAACTGATAAAATTTTGTAAGACCCTCGTTTGAAAAAGTAGAATTTCCTAAAAATTTTATACTGCAACCGCTTAAAATGTTGGGAATATTAGCCGAACCGATTAAATTTAACCCGTCTCTTGTAACAATTTTGCCATTTTTGTACCACATATTTAAACTGTCGCAAAGCTCGTTTGTTTTTATTTCGGTTTTCAAAAGATTTTTGTTTATTCCGCCGTCAAAAGAGGAAAAACAAAACTGCTTATTGTTTTTACAAATCATTAAGAGCACCCCTTTGAAAAGCAGTCGATAACGCTGTCTTTTTTAGAGTGTTTTAAAAATGTTTTCTTTTTCTTCAAATAAATTTCTTCAAAAACAAAAAAGTCTTTTTCACAACCAAGCAGGTTTGCAACTAACGAAGCGACATAATAAGAAATGCAGTCGTTTAAAAATTTTTCAGGCAAATCAACTTCATCTGTAATTGATGTTACAGGGGTGAAACCCTCGCCGTTTAAGTTAAAAAACAAATCCGCATAAGCTATGTTTACAAAATTTAATGCCAGCGAATTTGCCTGACTTAAATCAGTCAATTCAGAATAGCTGTAGCCTGCTATTGCCAAAGCGTTTTGATAAATTTTTCCTGCTGTCATTTTTTATCGCCCCCTAAAAATTCTTTTATTTCAGCTTTATCGTGTTTGTCAAGATTTTCAATTTCTTTTAAAAGCGAATTAAAATCTTCTTCTCTTTTTGAAACAATATTTGCTTCGCAATAAAAAGCATAATTTTTATACCTTTCGGCTACAAAGTTAAAATAATGAGTTTTGTTGTTTTCTTTTTGAATAAGCGGGCGGGTAAAATACATATTCAAAATAAATTCAAGATAAATTTCGGCAATGCTTTCAATAAAACTCAAATACCGCTTTTTAATTATTGTAAGTGGCAGCCTTGCCGACTGTTTTACCGACTCAATCGCCGAAGTGTTTTCGGCTTTAATTGTGCCGAGTGCCGCATCTGTTGCGCCTGTTGCATTTAATGTGTTTTGAATTAAATTTGCAATAGGCGAATCAAAATTCTCTACAAATTGTGGCGGTGTAATATATTTTACCGAGCGCTCAAAATCTTCGCCCGAACCGTAAAATCTTATAATCTGCCCAGGTTCGTTGGTAATCGCTTCATCTACCAAATCAGCATTAACAAGCATTAAAGGCATACCGTTCATCATAACTGCCCAAGTGTTTGCAGTCATCATTCTGTTAATAGCAATTTGGTTTGGAATAAGGTTGGTAATTTCCGATTCGCTGAAAATGTTTCCGTTTTCTTCCCAGCAAAATACCGCCAAAGGATAATGTTTTAATTTTAAATCCCATTCGGGTTTAATAATAGCGTCTTTGCAAACTCTAATCGCTTTAATTGTGTAATTGCCGTCTTTGTCATAAACTTTAAAAAACTTTGTCAGCACAGTCGCTTTTTGCGAATAAAACGCCTCGTTTTCATTTGAAAAATCTGGCTTGATTTTATCAATCATTTCTTTTGGCATTTTATTTTGTTTTGCCTCTCGAATAAGTGAAGCGACAGTTCTTCTCGAAGAAATAATAATATATTCCTGCTCGTTTATTTCGGTGTTATTTGGGTCATAAAAATCGACATTTTCAATATCAATTACTTCCGACTTTATATCACCGCAAATTTCAACCGTTCTTTCATCATCAACATAAAGACCGGTTTTTTCGCTCGAGTCCCAATAGGTGTAAACAACCGAGCAACCTGAAATATAAGCGTTTTTTAACGCTTTGCAAACGGTGTCGTTAAAATGAATTTTTTTAAAATAAGTGTTCAAATATTTTGAAACCGCATTTGCTGCCAAAGCAACTTCTGCACCGCTGACTTTTTTATTACTAAAATCAATCGGTTTTTCGCTTTCTAATTGCGAATTAACGCCGACAGGCAAAAATGAAATTTCAACTTCATCGCCACCTATTACCGCCGTTTTGTATTCGCCTATTCTTTTAATAATGTTGTGCGTTACAAGCGGTTTTTGTTTGCCGACTTTTGCGCCTTTCCATTGGTCGCCCGAATAAAAATATTTGTTTTGTTTTATTTGTTCATAAAGCCCTTTGTTGCCGTAAGTGTTTTTATAATCAACCGACTTTTCGTGTTGCGAAAAAACTTCTGCACAAATATCTTTATAATATTTCATTTTCTCACTCCTTTTGTAATTTTAAGCGGCAAAGTTTCCCTTGCCGCTTAAAAAGCCTAAATGTTACGAAACAACAACTTTTGATACGTTTGAAGTTATAGTTTTTGTAGCGCAGGTAGCCTTTACAAAATAGTAATGATTTCCGTTTGTAAGATTGTCAGGAAGCTCATAACTGTTTGAGGTTTCGCCTGCGATTTTATCGGCGTTATCTCCGCTCGAATTAGAGCAGGTGTACCATTGATATTTCGGAACACAGTTTGATTCAGAAAAAGCCTTAGCCGTAAGAGTTGCCGAATTGCCGTGTTGAACCGCCACAGTTGCAGAAAGGTTTTTTGTAAAATACATAACAGGTTCTAAAATTACATAAACGCTGTCAGCATAGTTTTCTTTAACAAAGGCGTCATAATAAATTCTGTAATCAAATTTATAAGCATCGCAATCAATGTTTTGGTCGGGTGTGAAAATTCTGATTTTCTCGCTTTTTTTAACAAGCGAAACGGCTTTTTTCGGGAACATAATCATATAAGCCGGAGATGAACCCTCAACCGGTGTAAAACCGCCGGCGGTGTTGTTGCTACCGGTTTCAAAGTCAAAAGCATCACGCATGCGAGTTTCCGAAACCGGAATAATTCTTATGTTGTCGATTTTGTTAATTTCAAAAGAAACTTCGCCTTTTTTCATATGAGTAATGTCTAAAACTTTTGAAAACTCATCGCTTTTGCGAAGTTTGTTCCAGAAATATCTGTTCATAAAGCAAACAATTTCTTCGTCCATTCCGACTTTTGCCTGAACTTTATCTGCAAGGTCAATAAAAGCTTCATAAGGTTTTTCAATGTCGAAATCAGTAAAATTATTTTCATATTGCACCGCAAGTTGACACAATTTTGAAAGTGTGTAAGCGTCAATTTCGGGAACAACTTTTGTTCTTACAAATTCGCCTAAAACTTCGCCTGCAAGCGAAGCAATGCCTGTTTCATCAAGGTCTTCACGGTCAATGTTAAAACTGCGTGAACGGTCTTGAGTCATTGTGTAAGCGGTGTTTGTAATATTAACCGTACCTTTTGTAAAACCGTTATCTCTGTCATAAGAGCCAAGCCCCTGTAACGAAATATTCGGAATTTTAACTGTTTTTGCGCCGACAAATTTTGCTTTTAAAGCGTTGTCAGCCAAAATGCCTACCGCTGACTTATCGGTAATAATTTTGTCAAGTTCTCCTGTGAAATTAGTTGCAAATTCTAAGCTGTTTAATGCCATAATTTTTTATTCTCCTTTTCTATTTATTAATTCCTTTAATCATTGCATTAAAAATTGCAAAACCGTAATCGGTTTGATTGTCTTTTAGTGAGCCTGTCGAATTTTGTTTGTTTTGATTTTCGGCAAGCTTTTGTTTTTTAATTTTTTGCTGTTGTAAAAAGTTATAGCGAAGATAAGCGTCAAAAAGCGAAATATTAGCGGTTTGAGATAAAATTAAAACCTCGCTCGGTAAATCTTCTTCGCTTTTAAACTGCGGAAAATTCTCTTTTACCTTTTCAAAATCGTTTTCGATTTTAATTTCAAAATTCGCTTTTTGATTTTTGCTTTCAAAAAGTAAATTCGCTAATTCTTCATCTTCGCCAACCTTTTCTAAAAATTCAGTTTTAAGAGATTTATCGGAATTTTCTTTCAAATCTTTTGCAAAATTTTCAAGAGTTTTTCCGTCTCTTTTGGCAAGAAATTCAAAAATTTTATAAGCGTTTTTGTTTTTTTCGGCTTCAATTCCAAGCTTTGCAAAATGCTTTAACTGATTTTCTTTTAATGAAATTTTCTTGCCGCCAACCTCAATTTTTAAAATTAAGTTTTCTTTTTGTGAGTTCATTTCTTTCATTAAATCCTTTCTTTTAATCTGTTTCCTCTTGCTCTTCACCGTTATAATTCAAAAAATTGCTGATTTCCCTTATAACTCTTTGCTGAATTTTTTTCTCTTTTTGATTTACTTTTCTTTCGGTGAAAACTTTTTCCTTTTTTACCCCATCATCGCTTAATTTTAACGACAAAAGCAATATAAGATTTATTAGTGAAATTAAAATAATTATAAAATCAATAATAGTCGTTCAACTCCTTTTCATTTAAGAAATAATTTGACTTTTTGCTTATCTTTTTTTCTGAAAACAGCGGTTTAAACTGCAAAATGGTAGTGCAAAAATATCTTAAATCGTCCATAGCATGATCATATTCTTTTTTCACCGTATCATTTTTGCTTTCATCGTCCCAGCAATAAAGCGAAAATTCACGAATAATATCTTTGCAATTTTCATTAATTAAAATTTTGCCTGATTTTAATAAATTTCCTGTGAGTCTTATTCCGTTGATTACATCGTTATTCGCTTTGCGAACATTAAAAAATTTGTGTCGCCTTATTGTTTGAATGAACGAAGCGGCGCTCGGGTCGACGATTACACTTTTAATAGAATACCCTTCCGAAAATCGTAGAAGTTCATTATAGTATTCCTCATCAGTAAGTTGACGGTTTTGCTTTTTTGAGTCAAAATAAAACTCTTTTAGTCTTATTGCTTTGTCAGAACAAACCACCCAAAGCCCCGCTGAAAAAGGGTTTATTGTTCCATAGTCAACGCTGATGTAATATTCGCCGAAATAGTTTGTTTTATTTGTTATCAAATCTTTTGAAAACATAGGATAAACTAAGCCTTGCGCCGCAACCCATTTTCCTAAAATGTACCTTTGTTTGAAAACTCCGCTGTAAAGCGAGTTTGCTTTTTCAATTTCCTCTTTACTTAAAATCGGGTTGTCGCTCATTAAAAAATGCAGGTGAAATGACCTTCTTCTGTTTTCGCTTTTAGCGTCTTGAATAAAGTCTTTATAAAACCAATGCTCCGGATGTTCGGGATTGCAGTTAAACCAAAGTTTCGAGTTTTTTTGAGAAAGCGTTCTCGCAATAGCCTGATAAACAAAATTTTCGTTTTGCAATGCTACTTCGTCAAAAAACACTCCCGAAAGCGTTATTCCCTGAATAAGAGAATAAGAGCTTTTATCTTTTCCGCCGAATACATAAAACGAGTTTTGCTTTTCGCCGTTTTTTACAACAAGTTTGTGTTTTGAAGCGATATATTCAACATCAAAATAACTTGTAATATCTTCAAGCGAAAATATTTTTTCAATAACATTTCGCTCGGCGGAATTGATTGTTTTGCCACAAATTGCAAACGAGGCGTTTTGAAAATGTCGCATAGCCCAATGAATAAAAGCGATTGTCATTACAACGGTTTTGCCTGAACGCACAGCGCCGTCACAAATAATTGAATTGTAGTTTTCAAATTCTTTTGAATGACCGAATTTTAAAACTTTTCTTTGCTTTTTTGATAATTTTTCAATCCTCATCTTTATCTAAAACCTTGTAAAGAATTGATAAGCTTTCTTTATTATCGCTTTGGTCTTCTTTTGCCAGCGAAATAACTTCTTTAATTGCCGAAATTTCGCCGTTTGTCGCTTTTTTTACAAGCGAATCAATAATTGCTGTGCCGTTGTTTATTTGCCTTTTCGGTATGCCTTTTTTCAAAAGCATTTGCTGTGTTTGCAAGTCGGGTTTCAAGGAAAGAATGGTTTTAACGGAAGAAAACAGCGATTTTATACTTTTCGCCAAAGTTATCTCCCCTTTTAAAAAAGATTTTTTACCCCTCCGCTCCACCTCGACAGCGTTAATACTACTTTGCCGTCATTTTGCAAAAAACAAATTAAGTTTTTACCCGCGGAATTAAAAACCTCTTTGCTTTGCAACTATAATTTACCACCTTTTCAACCGGACATTCAAGGACATGATTTTTGTATAGTTTGAACAAAAAGCTGTTCTTATGAACGGTTTTTTAAATTTAACGGGACGGGTACGGGTCAAGACCCGTCAAAGTAGGTTTAAACATCTAAAAAAGTCATTCTGAGAGTTGCTCGGAATCTCATCAATAAGATTCTTCACTTTCACCTTGTAGGGTGTTTTTTCGAAAATAAGAATATTTCAAAAACAAATGCAAAAACTATTGAAAACGAGTTAGAGGAGTAGCATTATGAATAAAAACAAAAATGATGAAACTGCATTTGAAATGATTAATAAATATGGCACTTATGAAATTCAGCCAACTGCTGATACCGAAAACTTATTCCCTTGTATTGCACAAGGAAATCCACAAAAAAGAAAAAGGAAAGATAAATCAAAATAACAACCCTTCCACCGCTAAAGCGTTCCCCTCCCCTTGACAGGGGAGGCTAAAAATCGGCGGGAGTAAACCCCCGCCCTACAAATGTTTTATATGTTTGTGCATAAATTATCGGGACGTCAGGGATGCCGTCCCCTACAACAAACTTTAAATTCGCACAAACTAAAAAAGCCGTAGGTAAAAACCTGCGGCTTAAAATTTTACTGTTATTCGGGTTTTTCAATAAACAAAATACCTAATGTATTCGGTCCGCAATGAACCGAAACGGTGCAACCTGCAACAGTTTCATAAACATTTTCAAAGTTGTAGTTTTGTTTAACAAAATCAACCACTTCATCAACAACAAAACGGTTTTTTTCTTCAACCGTATGGGTTATAAACACCTTGTCGAGTTTGATTTTATCAATATTTTCTAACTTGTCTTGAATATATTTTTTAATAACTTCGGTAATAGGACCACGATATTTTTTTGCAACGCCCATTGTACCGTTTGCAACCTCAATGCAAGGTTTTAATTTTAAAAGGTTTGCGCCGAGCGCTGCTAATGCCGAGCAACGACCGCCTTTATATAAAAACTCTAAAGTGTCAATTACAAAAGAAGAGCGAACATAAGGCTTTAACTCTTCGATTTTTTGATAAATTTCTTTTGCCGAAAGGCCTTGCTCTCTTAACTCGCAAGCGGTTAAAACCAAAAGTCCTATACCTGTTGAAAGGTTTTTTGAGTCAATACAATAAACATTGCCGAGTTCCTCACCGGCTAATTTTGAGTTGGTAAAAGTTGAACTCATATCGCTACTGATTGTGAAATTAATAATTTCGCAATCATTTCCAAAAGAAGCAAAAAAGTCTTCCCATTCGGCAACATTTGCAGCGGCGGTTTTAAGCAGTTTGCCTGTTTTGCGCTGGTAGTCAAAAACCTCAAAAGCGTTTATTTCAATACCGTCTTTTTTTGATTCGGTTTCCGAAACAATGTTAAGCGGTAAAATTTTAATATCGTACTTTTCAATAAGTTCGGGCGATAAATCGCAGGTTGAATCTGATGAAATAATTATTTTACTCATATTTCTTACCCCATTTTTATTTTATATTATGATTATAACAAAACTAATTATATTTTACAACAAAAAAATGCTTTTTTCTATGGAAATTTTTAATTGTTTGTGGTATAATTTATTGTGATATGGTATATCTCTTTGATTTTTTGAAAAAATAACTAAAAATCAAGGAGATTGAATATGAATAACTCTAATTTACAAAGCTCTGGCTATTCGCAAAATGAGAATGACACTATCGAGCAGAAAAAAGATGATATTTACAATTTCGGCTTTATTACGACTAACTCTTCTTCGCCGATTTGCTGTTTAAGCATTATTGGGCAGATTGAGGGGCATTATGTTTTGCCACCTGACAACAAAACCACAAAATATGAGCATATTATTCCGCTGTTGGTTGCAGCACAAGAGAGCAAAAACATTAAAGGGCTGTTGGTTATTTTAAACACAGTCGGCGGTGATGTTGAGGCGGGGCTTGCGATTGCGGAACTAATTGCAGGAATTGAAAAACCCGTTGTTTCGCTGGTTTTGGGCGGTGGTCATTCAATTGGCGTGCCTTTGGCGGTTTGCGCTGACCGCTCGTTTATTGTAAAAAGTGCGACTATGACAGTTCACCCTGTTAGAATGAGCGGGCTTGTTGTGGGCGCTGTGCAAACTTATTCTTATTTTGAGCGAATGCAAGACAGAATTGTAAAATTTGTTACGAATAATTCGGGCGTTAGCGAAAATTCTTTTCGCAAAATGCTTCATAACACCGCCGAACTTGCTACTGATATTGGCACGGTTTTAAACGGTGACGAAGCGGTTAAATGCGGATTGATTGACCAAATTGGAAGTTTAAGCGACGCTTTAAAATATTTATATTATTTAATAGAAAAGAAGGAGAAAGATTTTGGCAAAGAAGAAAACGACAAGAAAAACACCGAGCAAAACTAAATCAAACCAAGGTCATTCAAAACAAATTAAGGCTATTATTTTAATGGCGGTTGCGATATTTGTTTTGGCGATTGTTTTTATACCAATGAGCAGTTTGGGTTCGGTAGGACTTTTTATTAAAAAAACCATTTTCGGAATTTTCGGATTTTCCTCTTATGTTTTACCGCTTGTTTTGGGTTATTTGGCGGTAGTTAAAGCGACTGATAAAAACAAACTCGGCAAACCAACCCTAATTTTTGCTTTGCTGTTGTTTTTGTTTATTAATACCGCTTTTGAAACTTTTTCTCACGATATAAATTCGGGATTTTTTAAATATTTGGTTGAGTGTTTTTCGGCGCAAAACGCAAATTTCGGCGGTGGAATTTTAGGCGGAATTTTAGGGTATCCTCTAATTTACTTTTTAGGTTCACCGCTTTGCAATATTACAATAATAATTTTGATTGCGGTTTCGCTTATGATTGTTACTGGCACTACGCTTAGAAGTATTGGCGTTTTTGCAAAGAAAACGGGCGAAAAAGCGCAACAAATACATAACGGCACAAAAGAATGGATTGAAAAACGAGCTGACGAGCGTGAGGAATTAAAACGTAAAAAACAGGCGGCGAAGTTTAATATTGATGTACCGATTGATGATGAGCCGACTTTTAAACCTTCAAAAGACGACTCAAAAATTGACGATAATCCTTTTGCCGAAGACGAGCCACAACCAAAAGCAAAAGAAGAGAAACAGGCTAAATTTATTGAAAATTCCCAGCCTGAAACGCCTACAACAAAAACGCCAAAAGCACCTAAAACACCAAAAGCGGTTAAGCGAGTTACAAGCGAAAACAAATCAAGCGATTATGTTTTCCCGCCGCTTGAACTTTTGTCGCAAACGCAAAACGCAAACAGTTCGTTAGTTGACGCTGAATTAAAGTCGAACAGCGAGTTGCTTGTTAATGTTTTGCAAAGTTTCGGCGTTGAAGTTAGGGTTACGGGATTTTCAAGGGGACCTTCGGTAACGAGATATGAAATTCAACCTGCGGTTGGCGTAAAAATAAGCAAAATTACAGGTCTTGCTGACGATATTGCTTTGCAACTTCGTGCCGCAAATGTTAGAATTTCGCCGATACCTAACAAGGCTTCGATTGGTATTGAAGTGCCTAACACCAACTCTTCGGTAGTAGGTATGAGAGATTTGATTGATACGGCTGAATTTAAAAAAGCGAAAGCAAAACTTTTGGTTTCGCTCGGTAAAGATGTTACCGGTTCAACCGCTTATTGCGACCTTGCAAAAATGCCTCACCTTTTGGTTGCAGGTACTACCGGTTCGGGTAAATCTGTTTGCTTAAACGCAATGATTATGTCTATTTTATATCGTGCAAATCCTGATGAAGTTAAGTTTGTTATGATTGACCCGAAAGCAGTTGAATTTCCTGTTTACAACGGTATTCCGCACTTGTTAGTACCTGTTGTAACCGACCCGAGAAAAGCCGCAGGCGCACTCGGTTGGGCGGTTGTTGAAATGGAAAAACGTTATAAATTATTAGCCGAAAACGGCGTTAGAAATATTACCGGTTACAACGAGCTTTGCAAAAAAACGCCTGAACTTGAGCCTATGCCTCAAATTGTTATTTTTATTGACGAGTTTGCCGATTTGATGATGGTTGCAGGCAACGAGGTTGAAAGTTCGGTTTGCCGAATTGCGCAAAAGGCAAGAGCCGCAGGTATTCACTTGGTTATTGCAACGCAAAGACCTTCGGCAGATATTTTTACCGGTCTTATTAAATCTAACATTCCATCACGAATTTCGCTTTCGGTTGCTTCAAGCACCGACTCGAGAATTATTATTGATATGCAGGGTGCAGAAAAATTGCTTGGCAAGGGCGATATGCTTTATTTGCCGATTGGCGCAAGCAAACCGCACCGTATTCAAGGCAGTTTTATTTCTGATGATGAAGTTAGAATTGTTACTGATTTTATTAAAGAGCACAGCGAAGAAAACGAATATGACCAGTCGGTTATTTGCGAAATTGACCGTCAGGCAGCGGAAGACGACAGCCCGAAAAGCAATGCGAGCGATGACGATTTTGGCAGTTATGACGCTAAAATCAACGAGGCTATTGAAATTGTTATTGATGCTGGAATGGCCTCTACCTCGCTGTTGCAAAGAAAGTTAAGTCTTGGTTATGCAAGAGCTGCTCGAATTGTTGACCAAATGGAAGAAAAAGGCATTGTAGGTCCGCACAGAGGCTCGAAACCGAGAGAGGTTTTGATTTCTAAACAAGATTGGCAACAAATGCAAATGCAACAGGGTATTCCTGTTAATAATGCGGTAACGCCACCGCAGGCTCAACAACTTTCTTTTGACGATGAAATTGAAGAATATGACGAGGAAGAGTCAGTACAGGCAATTGATTTTGAGGAAGAAGACGAAGTTTTAGAGTCACAGGACACGAAAGAGCCGATTGAAGAAGAAACGCAAGACGACTTTGACGAGTCGGTTCATTTAGACGATGATGACGATGACGATGATTTTGAATATATTGACGAAGACTTTTTAGACAAAATATGAGCGAATTTAATAAACAAACAAAACTACTTTCGACAAGTGAAAACGACTTGCAAACTGCCGCAAAAATTTTTAAAAACGGCGGTTTGGTTTGTATTCCCACTGAAACGGTTTACGGGCTTGGCGCAAACGCTTTGAACGAAGAGGCGGTTAAAAATATTTTTAAAGCAAAAGGGCGTGCAGGCGATAATCCGCTGATAGTTCATATTTCAAAATTTGATGATATTAAACCGCTGGTTAAAAACATTAGCAAAAAGGCTGAAATTTTAGCGCAAAGTTTTTGGCCCGGTCCGCTGACAATGATTTTTGAAAAGTCGAATATAATTCCCGATGCCGTAACTTGCGGTATGGATACGGTGGCAATTCGTATGCCCTCGCACCCAGTTGCAAGGAAAATTATCGAAAAGTCGGGGTTGCCGATTGCAGCGCCGAGCGCAAATATTTCGGGCGGGGTAAGCCCTGTTACCGCCGAGCATTGCTTTGCTGATTTAAAAGGCAGAGTTGACGGAGTTGTTGACGGCGGTGAGTGCGAAGTCGGGCTTGAATCTACCGTTATTTTAATGGTAGGCGACAAGCCGAGATTGCTTCGCCCCGGCTTTGTTACCGCCGAGCAAATTTGCGAGAAAATCGGCGAAATTATTATTGACGATGCTATTTTAAACCCGATTGGAAAAGGGCAAAAAGTTTTGTCGCCCGGTATGAAATATAAGCACTATTCACCGAGTGCAAAGGTGATTATTATTGATGCTGATGATGAAAAATATTACAGTTATGTAAACCAAGCCGAAGGCGAAAATATTTTTGCTTTATGCTATGATGAAGATGTTGCGCATATAAATAAAAAGTGTTTGACACTCGGCAGGCACAACGACAACAAGTCGGCTGCGAACAGGCTTTTTTACAATCTTCATCAGTTTGATTTATTAGGCGCAAAAACGGTTTTCGCCCGTTTGCCGAAAACTGACGGAGTAGGGCTTGCGGTGGTAAACCGCTTACTTCGCTCGGCAGGGTTTGAGGTGATTAAACTATGAAAGTAATAGGTGTTACGGGTGCGAGCGGTTCGGGTAAGTCTACCTTTGTTAAAATGCTTGCGAAACCAATCATTGACGCTGATAAAATTGCAAGAAAAGTTGTTGAAAAAGGCGAGCAATGTTTAGATGATTTAGTTGATTTTTTTGGAAAAGAAATTTTAGAAAAAGACGGCGAATTAAACCGAAGAAAATTAGCTGAAATTGCTTTTTCGAGCAAAGAAAACACTTTAAAATTAAATGAAATTACTCACCCTTATATTGTAAAAATAATAAATGAGAAAATCGAAAATTACCGAAAAGGCGGCGAAAAAGCGATAATTTTAGATGCACCGCAACTTTTTGAAGCAGGTTGTGAAAAATTTTGCGATTTAACTGTTGCGGTTATAGCTGATAAAAAAATTCGGTTAAAAAGAATAACCGCTCGTGATAAAATCAGCGAAGCGGACGCATTAAAACGCATTAACTCTTCTTTGCCTGACAGCTTTTTTAAAGAAAAATGCGATATGGTAATTATAAATAACGAAAACACAGACAAACTACAAAAAGAAGCCTTGAATTTAATTAAAAAATTAGGGCTGGAAAACGGAGAATAACTTGAAACATTTATTTAAAGCGATAATTTGGATTGTTGTTATAGCGTTGCTTTTTTACGGCGGCCGCTTTGTTTACGATAAAATTCAAAAAGAGGTTTACCCAACCGATTACAGCGATATTATTAAAAAAGAAGCCGATGAATATTCGCTTGATTATTCGCTTGTTTTTGCGGTGGTAAAATGCGAAAGCAAGTTTAACAAAAATGCTGTTTCAAAAATCGGTGCAAAGGGGCTTATGCAACTGACCCCCGACACTTACGAGTGGGTTTGCAAAAAATACGGCGATACTTATAACAATTCTGACGACCTTTTTACCCCCGAAATTAATGTAAAAGCAGGGTGCAGACTGCTAAGACTGCATATTAAAGAATTTCAAAATGTTGAAACAGCGCTTGCCGCTTACCACGCAGGCAGGGGCGTTGTAAACAGTTGGCTTAGAAATTCTAAATATTCCGACGACCAAAAAACGCTTAAAAAAATTCCTTATACTGAAACTTCAAACTATGTTAAAAAAGTTTGCAACACAGTTGAAAAGTATAAAGAAATTTACAATATGAAATAAAGAGAGGTATTTTTTATGGACTCAAAAGAACTTAAAAATAAGTTATTTTTAGACGAGCGAAACGGTTATTTTAAAATTGACGAAAAAGCCGAAAAAGAAATTGAAGTTTTTGCAAACGGTTACAAAACCTTTTTAACCGCTTCGAAAACCGAGCGTCTTTGCAACAAAAACGCAATTATGCTTGCAAAGGAAAAAGGATTTTGCGAGTTTGTTCCCGATAAGCAATATAAAGCCGGCGATAAAGTTTTTTATAACCAGCGTGACAAGTCGGTAATTCTCTCGATTATCGGCAAACAGCCTGTTGAAAAAGGCGTTAGAATTGTTGCGGCTCATATTGACTCGCCTCGAATTGATTTAAAAGCCAACCCTTTATATGAGGCTGAAGAACTCGGCTATTTCAAAACGCACTATTACGGCGGTATTAGAAAATATCAATGGGTGGCAATTCCGCTTTGTCTTTATGGCGTGGTTTACAACGAAAACGGCGAAAAAAAGGAAATTTCGCTCGGCGACAAAGAGGGCGAGCCTAAATTTGTTATAACCGATTTGTTGCCACACCTTGGCGCAGAGCAAGGCAAAAGACCGCTTAATGACGGAATTAAAGGCGAAGAACTTAACATTTTAATCGGTTCACGCCCGTTTAATAACGATGAAGAGTCGCAGGCGGTAAAACTTAATTTAATGAAAATTATAAACGAAAAATACGGCTTTAAAGAGGCTGATTTTAGAACGGCAGAGCTTGAATTTGTGCCTGCTTTTGATGCTTGCGATATCGGTTTTGACCGTTCGCTTATCGGCGGTTACGGCCACGACGACAGAGTGTGCGCTTACCCTGCTTTAATGGCGGCGCTCGATACTGAAAACCCAGAATATACCGTTGTTACGGTTTTGACCGACAAAGAAGAAACCGGCTCTGACGGCAACACGGGACTTCGCAGTAATTATCTTCGCAATTTTGTTTGGGATTTGGCTAAAATGCAAGGCGCTGACGGTTACAGGGCGCTTCGCAATTCAAAATGCCTTTCGGCTGATGTAAACGCTGCTTTCGACCCGACTTTTGCAGATGTTTTTGAAAAACGCAACGCTTCGCTTATTAACAAAGGCGTTGTTATTACAAAATATACCGGTGCGCGCGGTAAAGGCGGTACTTCGGACGCTTCGGCTGAATATATGAGCTTTATTTCGCAAATGCTTAACAAAGAAAATGTTGTTTGGCAGACGGGCGAGCTTGGCAAGGTTGACGCAGGCGGCGGCGGAACTGTCGCTATGTTTATTGCAAATATGGACGTTGAAACGGTGGACCTTGGCGTGCCTGTTTTGTCGATGCATTCGCCTTTTGAGGTAATTTCAAAACTCGATTTGTTTATGGCTTATAAAGCGTTTATGGCGTTTAATAAATAAAAATACAAATTTAAAAAACGGAGCAAAAACGCTCCGTTTTTTTGTACAAACTTTACACCTCATCCGTCACACTTCGTGTGACACCTTCCCCTCGAGGGGAAGGCTTTTTTGTTTTCAGCAAAATTAAAAACACCTTGTAGGGCGGTGCCGCGGGTCGTATAGGAATCCGACCCCTACATAGTTTGATAAAATTTTGGGGTCGGTGTAGGGGATGGCGTGCGGTGCATCCCGATGTGGAAAACTAAAAGTTTTGTTAAAATTTAATTAATGGTACAAATTTAAAAAAGCCTTCTCCTTGAGGAGAAGGTGGGTTGCGTAGCAACTCGGATGAGGTGTAAAGTTTGTGCAAAATTAAAACGGCGGGAGCAAAGCCCCCGCCTTAAATATTTTTTTAATTATTTGATTCGCCTAATTTTACTGTGCCGGAGAGGGTTGAGCCGTTGCGATAAACTTTTATTACCACTTTATCGCCTGCTTTGTGTTTTAGTCTTTCGGCGTTGTATGAGGCGTAGTCGGTAATAGTTACGCCGTCAAAACTTGTTATAATATCATATTGCTGAATTCCGGCCTCGCTTGCAGGCGAATTATCATCAACGCTTTCAACTACTGCACCTGCAGGGTAGCCCATTGATGTCAACGACTCTGCTGTGTAGTCGGTGCTGATTTTTACACCGAGATAAGCATATTTTTTATCTTTATTATTAATAATGTTGCTAACTTGTTTTTTAACGGTGTTTGAGGGGATTGCAAAGCCCATTCCCTCGTATTCCTCGCTACTGATTTTTGAAGAGTTAATGCCGATTAACTCGCCGTTTTGATTTACAAGCGCACCGCCCGAATTGCCCGGGTTGATTGCCGCATCGGTTTGCAAAAGTTTCATTTGTGCGGTGCCTTCGAGTTGGATTGTGCGGTTAAGACCGCTTATTATGCCCGAAGATACCGAACTCATAAACTCAAGACCTGCGGGGTTGCCGATTGCAACCGCCATATCGCCTACTGCAACATCGTTTGAGTCGGCAAAGGTTATTGCTTGAAGTCCTGTTTTGTTGATTTTTATAACCGCTAAATCATAGTCCTCATCATAACCGATAATTTTGGCGTCGATTGCGTTGTCGGGGTCGCCTGATAAGTAAACCGAAATTTTGCCCTGCGAGGTGTTTTTTACCGCATTGCTTATTACATGGTAATTGGTTACAATATAGCCGTCGGAAGAATAAATTACGCCCGAGCCCTCGCTTGAAGAATTGGCACTTTGACCGAACCACGAATATGAGGTTGACGGTGAGGTTGACTTTATGCCGACAACAGACGGCACCGCTTTTTGAGCGACTGCGCTAACTGCATTGGTTGAAGTTTTGTCAACATTTATTGTTGTGGTTGAAGTGCCGCCAAAAGCGGTTTGGTCGGCTAAATATTTAACGGTTGCAAAACTTACACCGCCCGAGATAATTGCGCAAATAAGACAAGAGCAAATAATCGTTTTAAAAGAAAATTTAGATTTTTCTTTTTTTGGTTTTTTCGGCGGTGTCGGCGGAGTATAATAACCGCTGTATGGCGAATAAGACTGATATTCGCTTTCAAATTCATTTTCATTATTTTGTTGTGTTTCAATATTTATTTCGTTATTATTTTCAAAATTATTTTCGTCAAACAAGAAAATCATCTCCTTCATTTGCTTATTACTATACACTAATTTTATTGCAAAAGTTTTCAAATATTATGAATAAAAAGTTAAAATTATTGATTTTTTAAAATCGTTATTATATAATGTAAAAAACATTTTTTTAGCGGAGAAGACTTTATGAAAGAAATTAAAGCGGTTATTTTTGATATGGACGGCGTTATTATTGAAAGCGAATACCGCAATTTTTTGGCAAAATTAGAGGTGCTAAAACCTTATAATATTAGTTTTGATTATGATTATTATTCAAAATTTCCCGGCAATTCAAATTTAGTGGTTTGGGAGCAAATTATTAAAGATTTTAAAATACCCGAAACTGCCGAGTTTTTGAACAAAATTGACCTTGAAAAGCGTGAGCAATTAATTTTAAAAGAGGGGCATAGGCAAGTGAGTGGTGCAGTAGACCTTGTAAAAAGGCTTTCAAAAAAATATACGCTTGCGCTCGCCTCGGGCTCGCCTGAAAAAATTATTTTTGACACGGTGAAATTTTTTGATATTGAAAAATATTTCAAATTTATTATTTCGGGTGAAAACATAAAAAGGTGCAAGCCGGCTCCTGATATTTTTTTGATTACCGCCAAAAATTTAGGAATAAAGCCTGAAAATTGCGCTGTTATTGAAGACTCGCACAACGGCGTTTTGGCGGCGAAAAGCGCAGGAATGTATTGCATTGGCTTTGAAAACAAAAATTCGGGCGAACAGGATTTGACACCTGCCGATATAATTATAAACGACCATTCAAAAAATCCTTTATAGAAAAAAGCAGTCGCTTAAAACGACTGCTTTTTGTTTTATACGCTCCACGATTGCGACTGCGTTTGGAGTTTTGTCATTTTTTTGAAAATTCCGTTTTCTTTTTGCATTAGTTCTTTTGGGCTACCCTCTTCTGCAACCATGCCGTTTTCAAGCACAACGATTTTATCTGCCGCTTGTACTGTTCTCATTCGGTGAGCAATTACAAGCACGGTTTTATTTTTAAGCAGTTTTGAAAGCGCGCCTTGAACTTTGGTTTCGTTTTCAACGTCGAGTGAGGCGGTCGCTTCATCGAGCAAAACAATAGGCGCATTTTTTAAAAGCGCTCTTGCGATTGAAATTCTTTGTCGCTCGCCACCTGAAAGTTTTGCGCCGTTTTCGCCAATAGGCGTGTTGTAGCCTTTTGGCAATTTTTCGATAAATTCATCGCAGTTTGCTGCTTTTGCCGCCTCTTTAACCTCTTCATCGGAAGCGGTTTTTTTGCCTATCCTAATATTCTCTAAAACGGTGTCGTCAAAAAGAGTAACATCTTGAAAAACCATTGAATAATCTCTTAAAAGCGTTTCAGGCTCGACTGTCGAAATATCAACACCGCCTACGCTGATTTTTCCAAAGTCGTTATCCCAAAGTCTTGCCGCAAGGCGTGCGCAGGTGCTTTTGCCCGAACCCGAAGGTCCTACTAACGCTGTAACCTCGCCCTCTTTTGCGGTAAAACTAACATCTTTTAAAACCTGTTCGTTATCATAAGCAAAACTTACATTTTCAAACACAACATTGTGTCCGTTTGGAGTAAATTTGCTTTCGCCTTTTGCTAAAGGCGTGTCGTAAATTTCCATTAGGCGATTTGCCGAAACCTCTCTGTAAACAAGCCCGTAAGTTGCACGATATTGTTGCAAGTGAGTTATAAACGAAAGGGCGATAAACACCAAAGTTGAAATTATGAAAAGCAAAGCGAAGTTAAGAGCGGTTCCTTTGGTTAAAGAGTCCATAAGATTAAGCATAAGATAATATAGAATTCCCATTCCGCTCATAACGACTAAATTAACTATAACAGTCCAAAAAGCGCCTTTTTTTACATTTGATATGCCTTTATCAGAAAGGGCATATTTTCTTTTGAATTTTTCGCCAAACATTTATTTCGCCTCGCTTTCCGATTTAATTTGCCACGAAACTGCCTTATTATAATCTTGCCACATACGAGAATAAAGACCGTTTGAATTTTTAAGCGTTTCGTGAGTACCCTCTTCGGCAATTTCGCCGTTTTCAAGTACAATAATTTTATCTGCACCGACAACGGTTGATAAACGGTGCGCTATCATAATTACAGTTCTGCCTTTTGTAAGTTTTGCAAACGCTTTTTGAATTAACGCTTCGTTTTCGGGGTCGGCAAAAGCGGTCGCTTCATCAAGAACAACAATCGGCGCATCTTTTAAAATTGCTCTTGCAAGCGTAATTCGCTGAAGTTCACCGCCTGAAAGGTAAGTGCCTTTTGTTCCGATTTCGGTGTGAATGCCGTTTGGCAGTTTTTCGATAATATCATCACATTGCGCCGCATTTAAAGCACTTAAAACTTCTTGTTCGCTCGCATTCGGTTTTGCGGCACGAACATTTTCTAAAATTGATGTTTTAAAAAGTCGATTGTTTTGGAAAACAAAAGCAATATTATCCATTAAAACTTTTGAATTGATTTCTTTTACATCAACACCGCCGACTTTAACCTTGCCTTTTGTTGTGTCCCAAAAACGAGGAATAAGGCTTGCGGCGGTAGTTTTTCCGCCACCCGAAGGGCCTACAAAAGCAACGGTTTGCCCTGATTTTATTTTAAATGAAATGTTGTTAAGTGCAGGATAACCTGCGCCCTCGTAAGTAAACGAAACATTTTCAAACTCAACGCTGTTATCAAGCGGTTGTTTTGGTTTTTTTGCCTCTTCAAGAGTCGGTGCATTCATCACTTCATCAATTCTTTTTAGTGCGGTATTTGCAATCATTGAACCGCTTGCTAAAAACATTATTCTTGCAAGAGCGGTAGAAATTATTGCAGAAAATACGGCATAAAAAGCGAAATTTGTTATTAATTCGGCTAAATTTTGCGATTTTATTGCGCTCGGCGCTATAAACAAAATAAGTGGAATTAAAAACACAAAAGCGCCTTCGGTGAATGTTAGATTGACAGACTGCGGAACGCTACAAACACCGTTGGTGTATTCTTCTGCCTTGTCGCTGTATTTATCAACAGCGTGTTTGAATGTTTTAAAGGAATTTACAGTTTGCTGAAAAACTTTAACAACAGGAATGCCTCTGACATATTCAGTTCCCGCTTTGCTTATGTTGTCTTGAGCCGACTGATATTCCATCATCATTTTGGCGTTTTTACCGCCCATCATAGCAAACATAGCAACTACGGAAATAACCGCTGCAAGCAAGCAGGCGCAACCCATTCGCCAATCAAAAACGAACATTAAAACAATCATAACAATAAACATTGCAACAGTTCCCGTTATATCGGCGAGATTGTGAGCGAGCAGAGTTTCGGTTTCTGAAGCGGCACCGTCAAGCCTGTTTCGCAAAAAGCCCGAAGCGTTGTTATCAAAAAAGCCGAGCGGTGTTTTCATTAAATGAGCCATACCTTGTTTGCGAATGTTTGATGCTGTGCGAAATGCCACAAGGTGAGTGCACATTAATGCGGCAAAATAAACTAAAATTCCGACAACCGCAAACAAAAATGCCCACCAGCCGTAACTTACAATATCACTCGCTTTGGTCCAGTCGGGCGCAACATTTACCAAGTCACGAATTACCAGCCAAATGCAAATGTAGGGCAACATTCCGAGTATCATTGAAATTGCCGATAAAATTAGCCCTATTATCGTTAATTTCTTATACCCTTGTGCATAAGCCATAAGCCGAATAATCGGCGAAGACTTTTTTTCTTTCATTTTTTTCACCTCATAAAACAAAAATAAATCAAAATTAAAAGCAATACGAAAAATCGTTTTGCAGATTAAACCTCAAGTTAGTTAGCATATGCTAACTAACAAGTAAAAAATATAGTTAGTTTTGGCTAACTATATTATAACGAATAAATCTAATTTGTCAAGCGTTTTTTTGCAAAAAACTATATCTTTTCGATTTTGGCGAAGTTTGCCATAACTTTTTTGGTGCCGACATTTTCAAACGCAATTTCAAGCATTGTGTCGTTACCCATTTTGGTGCTTTTAATAATCATTCCCTCGCCAAAAACTTTGTGCTTCACCCTCTCGCCGACCGAATAATTAACCGACGGCGTTTTTTTGACAGGCTGTCTGCCAAAAAGGTTTGAGTTTGCTTTTTGTTGCGGTTTTTTATAATAAGAAACGCCTGAAGATGCGCCGAAAGAATAATCGTTTTGCAAAAACTTATCTTTCTCTTTTTCAAATTCAACGCAGTTTAAATCGATTTCGCCAACAAAGCGTGAAGGCTTGTTTGCGGTGGTGTTGCCGAACAACATTCGGCGTTTTGCGTTGGTTATAAACAGCTTTTTCTTTGCCCTTGTAATGCCGACATAGCAAAGGCGTCGCTCCTCTTCCAACTCATCATCAGAGGCGAACATAAGCCTTGCGCCAGGGAAAATTCCCTCTTCCATTCCCGCTAAAAACACAACAGGAAATTCAAGACCTTTTGCAGAGTGGAGCGTCATTAATATTACTCTGTCAGCCGAAGAGTCCATTGAGTCAAGGTCGGTTATTAAAGCGACTTCTTGCAAATATTCATTTAAATTCGGGTCGGTGGAATCTTCTTCATAATGGTTAATTGCGCTAAGCAATTCGTTTACATTTTCAACCCTGTCTGCTTCGGCCTCGCCCTCGGCTTTTAACGCTTGAACATAGCCTGTTTTTTCGACAATTTCTTCAAAAATTTGCGAAGGAGTTTTTTCTTCAACCGATTCGATTATTGGGTCCATTAACTCGCAAAACTGTTTGATTTTTGCAGCGGCACGAGATAATTTTTGATAATTTTCCGCCTCTTTAAACACCTCGTAAAGCGAAACGCCGAGCGTTTGCGCAATTTGCAAAGCGTTGTTTACTGTGGTGTCGCCAATGCCTCGTTTTGGCTCGTTGATAATGCGTTGCAATCTTAAATCGTCATTAGGATTTGCCACAAACTGCAAATAAGCCAAAACATCTTTAACTTCTTTTCTGTCATAGAATTTCAGTCCGCCGTAAACCGCATAAGCGATACCCGAACGAGCCAAAACGCTTTCAAGCGTGCTTGACTGAGCGTTCATTCGATATAAAATTGCGTGGTCGGAAAATTTCATTCCGCCTGCAACATTTTCTAAAATTCTGTCGGCAATGTATTTTGCTTCATCGTTTTCATTAAGCGAAGTATGAGCGATAATTTTGTCGCCCTCGCCGTTTTTTGACCAAAGATTTTTGCCTTTTCTGCCTTTGTTGTTTTTGATAACCGAGTTTGCGGCGTTCAAAATATTTTCGGTAGAACGGTAGTTTTGTTCAAGACGAATTGTAAGAGCGTTGGAATATTGCTCTTCAAAATTCAAAATGTTTTCGATTGTAGCCCCTCTAAATTTATAAATCGACTGGTCGTCATCGCCTACAACGCAAATGTTTTTGTGCTTTTCGCTTAACAGCCTTACAAATTTATATTGCGCATAGTTAGTATCTTGATACTCATCGACAACGATATAACGAAAACGCTCACGGTAATATTCGAGCGCATCTTCATTTTGCTCAAAAAGATAAACGCAATTGGCAATCATATCGTCAAAGTCCATAGCATCGCTTGATTTTAGCGTTTTTTGATAAAGCGAATAAACCTCGCCTATTTGTTTTTTTCTAAAATCAGAGCCTGTTTCGGCGTTGTATTCTTCGGGGGTTATAAGCGAGTCTTTAGCGTGACTTATTTCGTTTCGAATAATTTTATAAGATAAAATTTTATCGGAAATATTTAACTTTTTCTGACAATCTTTTATAACTTTGTTTTGGTCGTTTGTATCGTAAATTGTGTAGTTTGAGGTGTAACCGAGGCGAGTAGCATATCTTCGTAAAATTTTACCGCAAATTGAGTGAAAAGTGCCTGCGTTAATTTCGTTTCCGCCGTTTTCAATTCTCGATTCAAGGCGTTCTTTAAGCTCGTTTGCCGCCTTGTTGGTAAATGTAATTGCAAGAATGTTCCAAGCGTTCGGCGCATTTCTTTTAAGTGCAAAAATTTCAGGTGCTGTTTCAGTTTTGCCGTTTAAATAATCATTAATTTGCGCTATTTCGCTTTCGGTTAAATCCGGCTCAAAATCAGTTTTATAAGCGTTGCCGTATTTTATTAAATAAGCGAGTCGGTTTACCAAAACTGTGGTTTTTCCGCTACCTGCGCCGGCTAACACCAAAACAGGTCCTAAAACGGTTGTAACCGCCTCAAACTGACTTTCGTTCATTCTCGAAAATTCTTTTTTAATTAAATCATTTTTTAACTTGTTTAAATCCATTTTGCTTCCTTAGTTTATATAAATTTATTCTCTTTAAGCCAATTTTTGCAAAGGGTTGTCCATTGGCTAACAAGGGGAAAATCCTTTGCCTCGCCCAAGCCGTGATGGCCGAACGGGAAAATGTGAAGTTCAGCCGAAACGCCGTTTTTATGGCAACTTTCGGCTAACATAAGCACGTTTTCAACATCGACCGCTTGGTCAGTAAGCGTATGCCAGACAAAAACGGGCGAAAGCCCTTTTTTAATGTGTTTTTGAATAGAAAATTTTTCTCTTATTTCATCATTTCCGCCCGAAAAATTATCACTTGTGCCTTGGTGAGTATGCTCTAAAAGCGAGATTACAGGGTAGCAAAGAATTGCGCCTGCAACTTTTGACGAAGTTTTATCAACCTCATCGCCGTCACTTTTGCCCTCATCGCAAAAGCACCAAGCGCAAGACGCCAAATGACCGCCTGCCGAAGAGCCTGCGATTAGAATTTTATTAGGATTAATTCTAAATTCCTTAGCATTATACCTTACAAATCTTACCGCTCTTTTTACATCATTAAACTGGCTTGGATAAGAATGTGGTTTTACGCTGTAATGCAAAACAAAAACAGAAAGTCCCATTTTATTAAAAAGTTCGTTATAATATTCGTGTTCCGCCAACCCTTCATATGCGCCACCTGGGCAGACGATTATGCACGGATTATTTTCACCCTCGAGCAAATAAGGCGTTATATACGCCTCATTATTTGAATTTTGATAAATTTTCATTAAAAAACCTCTTTACTTTAAACGGAATTTATTGTATATTGATTATACACTATTTAAAGATTTTTGTAAATAGTTTTTGAGAAAAACGAAAGGCGATTTTCACACTATGACAAAATACAATATTCAAATTTATTCTGTAAAAAATTCTTTTGAAAAAAATATTAAAGAAACCTTAAAAGCGTTAGCCGAAATGGGCTATGACGGCGTTGAGTTTTGCGATAGGCATTTTGAGTTGATTGATGCAAACAAGCTTAAAAAACTTTTAAACTTTTACGGGCTTACACCTGTTTCAACGCATGTTGGCTACGAAAAACTGCTTAACAATATTGACTTTTATATTGATTATTTAAAAGAAATTGAGTGCAACACGATTATTTGCCCTTGGTTAAATGATTTTACCAAAGAAAATCTTGATGTTTATGCTAAAAATTTAGAAAAAATTAGCGAAAAACTGATTATGAACGGGATTTCTTTCGGCTATCACAATCACAGAGATGAGTTTAAAACTGAAGTTGACAATCAAACCGCTTTTGACTATTTAATAGAAAATTCGGGAATGTTATTATTAACAGAGTTAGACCTTGCTCACATTGCGGCGAGCGGTAAAGACCCCGAAGAATATATTAGAAAATATGCCGGCAGAGTAACTTTTCTTCACCTAAAACAATATGAAAAGTCGGGCGAAGAGTTTAAAACCTCACTTTTAAACAACGGTATTGTTGATATTGAAAAATGCGTAAGGGTCGGCAAACTTATGGGTTGCGAGCATTTTATTGTTGAATATGACAGCACCGTAGATGGTGAGCTTGAAGACGCAAAAGAAAACATTAAATTCTTAAAAGGATTAAAATAAAACTATGAAAAAAGTTTCAATTCTTGATTTATTTTTAACTTTTATGAAAATCGGCGCATTTTCATTTGGCGGCGGTTACGCTATGTTGCCGATTTTATCAAAAGAATTGGTTGAAAAAAAGGGCTGGACTGACGACAAAGAACTGACCGACTATTACGCAATCGGGCAATGTACGCCCGGCGTTATTGCGGTTAATGTTTCTACCTTTATAGGCAACAAGTTGCGCGGTTTTTTCGGCGGAATAATTGCAACGCTCGGTATGGTTTTTATACCGACTGTTTTATTGCTTGTAATTGCGATTTTTTTAACCCGTTTTGCTGATAACCCTTATGTAAAAGATGCACTTAGCGGTATTAGCGCTTGCGTTTGCGTTTTGATTGTGAACGCAGTTATTAAAATGTGGAAAAATTCGGTTGTTGATTTTGCGACATTTTGCTTGTTTTTAGTGTCGCTTGGTTTGTGTTTAGCAACTTGGTTTTTGCCGTTTTCGCTGTCCCCCGTTATTTTAGTACTCGGCGGTGCAATTGCCGGAATTATTATTAAAAAAGCAAAGTCGGGAGATAAGAAAAAATGATTTACCTTCGACTTTTTTATGAATTTTTTAAAGTTGGGCTTTTTTCGGTTGGCGGTGGAATGGCTACTATTCCGTTTTTGCAAGATATTTCGCTTAGGCTCGGCTGGTTTACGACAAGCGAACTTTCTGATATGATTGCAGTTTCAGAGTCAACGCCCGGACCTATTGGCGTTAATATGGCGACTTTTGCAGGTTATAAAACCGCTTTTGGCATTTTTAATAACCAATTTGCCGGCGTTTTAGGCGGACTTGTGGCGACTGTTGGACTTATCGCCCCTGCTATAATTGTGATTATGCTGGTTTCAAAAGCGCTTCAAAAATTTAGCGACAACAAATATGTAAAAGGCGCAATGTACGGGCTTCGGGCAGTTTCAATGGCGCTGATTTCTTATGCCGGACTCGGTGTTATGAAAATTACTTTAATAAATTTAGACGCTTTTTCAAAGTCGGGCAATATTTTTGATTTATTTGTTTTTAAAACAATAATTTTAGCGGTTTTAATTTTTGTTTTGCAAAAAATATTCAAAAAAATTCACCCTATTGTTTACATTATCTTTTCGGCGGTAGTCGGAATAGTATTTAATTTTGCTTAAAACTTGTTGAATTGCGCGCAAAATTGTGGTAAAATACCTTTGTATTTCTTTTTTCGGGGGTCAAAATGCAAAAACAGTATATTTTCTTTGATTTTGACGGAACTTTGGTCGACTCGAGCGAGGGAATTTTTTATTCGATTGACAACGCTTTAAAAGAGTTGAATATTCCACCGCTTAGTGTTTTACAAAAACGAAAATTTATTGGTCCGCCACTTGAAAAATCGTTTGAAAAATATCTTAATTTAAGTGAAGAGCAAGCGCTTTTTGCGACAAAGATTTTTAGAAAATATTACCGTGAAAAAGGTACATATTTACACAAACTTTACAACGGCGTTGAAGAAATGCTTGAAAGTTTAAAACAAAGAGGAAAAACGCTTGCGGTTGCTACCTCAAAACCCGAAGTTTTTGCAAAACTTATTATTGAAAATTACGGATTGAGCGATTATTTTTCGGTTATTTCGGGCTCAAATCAAAACGGTGGCGACAACTCGAAAAAAGAGGTTTTAACAAGGGCAATAGAAAAGTTAAATGTTAAAAATTTAGAAGAATGTGTTTTAGTCGGCGATACTGAAAACGATGCTTTGGGCGCAAATCAAACAGGTATTGAATGTATCGGCGTTTTATATGGTTTCGGCAGCAAAGAAGAGTTGTTGCGTTTTGGTGTTTCGGCAATAGCCAAAACGCCGAAAGATGTTGCTAAATTAATAGACTGATAAGGAGTCGGAAAATGAAAAAAATTTTTGAAAATGAAGCGGTTTCAATTTTCCCTTGTAACAGAGGGTTTGTTTTTGCAGAAATTCACAAAGAAGAAATTGAGGGCGTTGACAAAAGAATTATTGCCTTTCACAAACACAGTTTTGACACAGGCATTACCGATATGATTACAAAAGGTGCTTACCTTAACAATGTTTTTACCAATCATACCGACTTTTTAAAAGCGGAAATTGAAGATTATATCAACATTATAACCGTTTTTCCGCCTAATCTTGGAATGGTTATTATAGGCAAAAACGGAATTGCGAAAGTTTATGATTACAACTGCCGTTTTAAATGGAAAGGCAGTTTGAAATATAAAGGCTATTCACCTGCCGATGCGGTAGTTGCAGGCGATAAAATTTGGTGTTCTTATCCTGATTCAAACACGCTTATTCGCTATAACGCAAACTCAATGCGTCAGGAATTTAAAATAAGTTCGGGTGTCGGCGGCGATATTAAAGAGCCTTACGGGCTTTTTGCAATCGACAATTCAATTGTAATAACCTCGCAAAACAGCGGTGTTGTGCAAACAATGGATTTAGATACATATACAATTCAAAAAATGTTTGAATTTAACGAGCCGGTTGAAAAATATATTAAAGTTGATTCAAACGAAATAGTGCTTACCAAAAGCGGAATTTACAAATTATAAAGGAGTTTCAATGCCATTACTTATAACATTTCTCGCCGGTTTTTCGTGTTTTTTAGGCGCAGCGGTAATAAAAGTTTCTAAAAATCCGCATATAATCGAGCAACTTTCAATTGCAATTGCGGCGGGCTCGCTGTTGTCGTTAATGATTTTTGATTTTTTGCCCGACATTTACGAGTTTACAACAAAGAAAAACTGGTATTTTACAGTAGTTTTCGTTTTAGTCGGTGTTTTAATTTTAAAAGTGCTTGATTTATTTATTCCCGACCACCACGATACACATTCAAATCACGATAAAGAAAACGCCGCTCATATTGGCTTAATTTCGGCGCTTGCGGTTATTTTGCACAATATTGTTGAGGGTATGAGTGTTTACACTTTATCGAGCGATATTTCGCAAGGAATTGTTTTCGCTGTCGGTATTTCGCTTCACAATATTCCTATGGGAATGTTGATTTGCTCGACTTTGCAAAAGAATTCTAAAACCAAAAAAACCTTGCTTGTTTTAGCACTTGTAACAATTTCTACTTTTATAGGCGGTTTGCTTATGGCTTTTATTGGCGAGGCGATGACGCAGAATGTGCAAAACTCGCTTGTTTTAATTGCGCTTGGTATGATTATTTACATTGTTTTTGCGGAACTGATACCGCATATTGTAAGAACAAAACCGATTTTGCCGTCAATTATCGGCGGTGTGGCAGGCTTTTTGCTGGTAATGATAAGTTGTTTGGTGTTTTAATAAAAAAATTAACTGCTTCGCAAAACGAAGCAGTTTTTTATTTTAACTTTTAAATTTTTTCGGCAGATGGCGATGTAAAATTTGGCGGCCTATTATAAAGCTTTTTATAAGCTCGGTAAAAGGTTGAATAATTTGAAAAACCGCTCATTTCTGCCGCTTTTGAAATTGTTATGTTGTTTTGTGAAACAATGCTTTTAATATTTTGAATTCTAACATTATTTAAATATGTTACAAAGGTCATTCCGCTCATATTTTTAAAAATTCGGTTTATTGAACTGTCGCTTATAAAAAACCTTTCTCTCAAAGTTTTTAAAGTCAAATGCTCTGTAAAATTTTGATTTACATATTCAATCAAGTCAACGGCAATGTTCTCTTTATCATAAATATGAATTTTGTTGGTTTTTCGGTAAAAAATATCAATTTCGCAAAAAATTGATTTTAACCGTGTTAGCATATAAGCTCTTGAATATCTGTTAAAAAGCGCCTCTTTAAAAAGAAAAAGCGTTTCAATGCAAATATTATTGTCAAAACTGTTTGAATTTAAAAAGGTGTTTGCTGGCAGTTCGTCAAAAGCTTCTGAAAATTCGCTTGTTTCATCTTTAGAAAAAACAGAGGGATGAATATGAATTACCAGACTTTCGGCGGTTGAAGTTAAACGGTGATATTTTAAATAATCATTTTTACCTGCTATTACAAATTCGCCTTGATTTAATTCAACGCTTTTTCCGCTAAAACTTGCTCGAAATTTGCCCGATAAAGCAAAAACAATTTGATAAAAACCTTTTTTAGTTTCGGTATAACAGTTTTTTAAACTTTTTGAACGGGGACGGTCATATTTTTGATATTCAATTTCCAAATCAGGTTGATAAAAACCTCTTGCTCTCATAACTATACCGCCTTTCTAATTTCTATTATACACATTTTGACGAAAAACGCAATATATTTTGACAAAATATGCAATTGAAAAATATTAAAAAATATTATATGATTTTTATATAACAACGTGAGGTGATTTTATGAAAAAACTTTTATCTTTTATTTTGTCAATTGCAGTTTTGTTGTCGGTTGTAGGTGTTAGCGCTGTAACAACAAGCGCAACTACCATTTCACCCGACAGCAGTTTGCTTACTGACACAAGCGATTTTGATGAGGGGCTTTCTTCAATCGCTTTTTCAGAAAAAATGAAACGGGTTATAATCTTGGTAATGTTTTTGAAACAACTGAACTTCGAAACAATTATACACGTCCTGCGATAGCGAATATTCAAGACCATATTAAATATAAAGAAACTTTGGCAGGTAATGTTGAAGTTACCGAAGATTACATTAAATATTTAGCCGAAAGCGGTGTTCAGGCTGTTCGAGTTCCTGTAACTTGGTTTAATATGCTTGAATACACCGGCGAATTAAACGGCAAAACTTACAATGGGGAAATAGTAGATAAATCAGTTTATTATGCAAATATTGATGAACGCAGAAAGCTTTGGTACAACGGCGTTATCAACGAAGAGTTTATTAACAGAGTTCAACAGGTTGTTGACTGGATTATTAAATACGGTATGTATTGTATAATCAACACTCACCACGACGGCGCTTGCTCAAATAACTCTGTAAACCCTGAAAGATTCAGCCGAACAACCGCAGGCACTTCTGGCGAAACATATTTACAACAAACAATAAGATATTTAGATAATATTTGGGGACAGGTTGGCGAAAAATTTAAAAATTACGGCTCAAGGCTTATGTTTGAGCCTTACAACGAAGTTGCCGATGAAACAGGTTCAATGACAACTTCTGCCACAAGAATGGGTTATGCCGCTGAAGTTGCTGCTGCATTTATTCAGCAAATTCGCTCGCAGGGCGGAAATAACGATAAGAGATTTTTGGTTATTCCTAACTACGGCGGCGTAAGTTTTATGACTAATGAAGACGCTGTCAACACAGTTAAAGCGGCAGATACAGTAAACGATGTTTACAATGATAAAATTATTTTATCGTCTCACGACTACTCTAATTCAATGAGCGGTGCAGTAAACAGCATTAAAAATATTAAAAATACTTACGGCATGGGTGCAACTCTTGATGAAATCGGTTTGTCAGGCAAAGCAGCATACAGCGCTGAAGAAGATACAGCAATGCAAGACCTTTACAACTATTCACATCAATACAACACTTCTTGCTTCTTCTGGGATAACGGTGCAGCTGATTATGGTATTACAAACAGATATTATTTAAGAGCAGCATCATCTGCATTTGCAAAATTTGTAGGTTCGAGCGAAACTTATCCTACACTTACACAAAGCGAAATTCTTTCGTTAACATCAAGTGCGCAACCTAATTGGATGAAACTTTACAGCGCTGATTCAACAAGCGCATTTGGCGGAAAATATTTGATTATCACATCAGAAAAGCAAATTACTTCGTTAACTAAATCAAGTTCAAACCAAGGTTATTATTTAATCAATGGTGCAGATGACGGCTTGCTTACTCAATTTGTAAGTGATGACGGCGTAAACTATAAAATTCTTAACACCGTTGTTCCAACTGCTTGGACTTCTACTGCTTGGTCGCAGTTTAAAGCACTCGGCACAACATATTATGCAGAGCAGGTTGACGGTAACTATTGGTTAGATAAAATCGGCGACGGCTTGCAAAAATATGTTGCAACAGGCGATGAATTGCTTTCAACATACGGCGGAGCATTAAGAAACGGCGGTTATGATTATAATAACGGTAATTATGTAAGCACCGCAACCACAAGAATTTGTTACACAAATAAAATTGATGTTACACCGAACGAATATTATTATTTCACTTCGTCAACCGGTACAAGATATGATTTGTTACTTAGAGGTTACGACGAAAATGGCAACAGAGTTTGCAACGTTGCTACTGTATCAAAAAATGGCGCGGTTAAAATGCCGAGCAATGTTTACAAAATCAGTGTAACAATTTATGATAACCAGCAATCAAAGACTTATGACCAACTTTATGATTTAGTTAATGACGGAACAATTATTCCTACAATGTATCATTATGTTTCTTTTGAAACTAATCCTGACCCGACTAACCCGACTCAAACTACCGAGCCGACTGAACCTTCTTCAACCGAGCCGACAGAACCGACCGAGCCGACCACACAGCCGATTGATACAAATATCGAAATGTCAACTCAAGTCGGTGCTTCAATAAGATTGAATAGTCGTTCGGGTCTTCGTTTTTATACTGGGGTTGATAAAGATAAAATCTTGCAACTTAAAAACGCAGGCTACACAGTAGAACTCGGAACGCTTATTGCTCCTTACGATTATCTTGGTGAAAATGAGTTAAGTTTTGATTTAGCTGCCGATCGATATGCCGATGTAAAATATACTTCGAATGAATATTATGAAGAGGGTACGTTTAGCGGAATTGTAGGCTCAATTGTTAATATTAGAGAAAGTACCACGCAAAACCAAAAAAGCGGTAATATTTTAAGATATTTTGTTGCCCGTGGCTACGCTAAAATAACCGACAGCAAAAACAACACAACAATTGTTTATGCTGATTATAATAAAGATTCTGCTCGCTCATTAGGTTTTGTCGCTTATATGTTTAAAAACGACAATAAAACAGCGAATTGTATCTCGCTAACGCTGAAAAAGTTGACAAATGGGCGTCCTTTTATGAAGAGGCATTAGACCCTTCGGGTGATGATTTGTGGGATTAAAATAACCGCTCTACAAATAATGATATTTTAATACTATTGTGTTTTTTCATAACCTTTCTAAAAAACAGCCTGCTAAAAAGCAGGCTGTTTTGCTAATTTTATTTGCCAAAAATCATATTTATCAAAGCGTTGTCGTTTGTAAATAAGTTTAATAGTGAATTGATAAGCAAAATTTTGCAATTTTTGCGAATTTTGGACTTGTTTTTGCGAATATAATTTAGCAAAATATTTTTAAAAAGGTGATTTTATGCGCAAATTTTGTTACATAACGCTCAGTAAAAAAACCGTAATCGCTACGCTTTTGGCGGTTGTTGTGCTGGCGGCAGCCGTTTTCACGGCAACCGGCTGGGACAAAACGCTGACTGCAACCACACAAGGCAAAAAACTGCCGATTTACCGCACTTATCAAACAGAGAAAAAAGTCGCCCTGTCATTCGATGCGGCGTGGGGTGACATATGTAAGGTACAAAATCCCCAAAACCCGCATAAATAGGCACTTTTTGCATTTCAAAAAATGAAATTTCAAGGGAAAATTGGGAAATTTCACCCCCTTTTTACCAATTTTAAGCATACTGATACTAACTGATATCAATTGATATCAAATGATATCAATTAGTATCAGTTTTAAAAAACAAATTTGGCTTGAATTTGATTGAAAAAATCCCTCTCGGTTATTTTCCGAGAGGGGTGTTTTCTTGATACGGTATTTTGAAATAATCGAGGTATTTTTTGAACTTATCTTGTGCGGTAAGGCAAGTGTCAATTAAATAACCTTTTTCGTTTTTAAACTCGCTTAAACCTCTGTAATAGAACATTTTTAAGTCATCATCTATGATAAACGGAACAAAATTATTCCTCAAACATTCTTTGAAAAGAATAAGCCTGCCGACACGGCCGTTGCCGTCTTGAAACGGGTGAATTAACTCAAAATTATAATGAAATTCAACTAAATCTTCAAAAGTTTTTTCTGCTTTTGCGTTGTATTTTTCAAGCAATTTCTTAATTTCGCCAGCGACTTTTTCAGGCGGTGCGGTTTCTCTTCCCCCGACTTCGTTAGGAAGTTTTTTGTATTCGCCGACCGCAAACCAATCTTTCCGCGAATCACTTGTTCCGCTTTTAAGCGTGTGGTGAAGTTGCTTGATAAAAGACTCACTCGGCGGATAAGCGACTTGGTCGATTATCATATCAATGCACTTAAAATGGTTCGCCGTTTCAACAATATCGTCAACATTTACAGCGCCGTTTTCAGTGCCTACGGTGTTAGTTTCAAAAATGTAGCGGGTCTGGTCGTGAGTGAGTTTGCTACCCTCAATATGATTTGAATTGTAAGTCAATTCAATTTGAATTTTGTGATAAATGCCGCCGCTGATTTGGCTTTGCTTTTCCGCTTTTAAAAATTCGATTAAATTTTTAGGCTTATTAGCGTGTTTGTTTTTTCGTTCAGGGCGAACGGCGTCTTCGGGAATATGCCAGGTTTTGCCGACAAGATAAGCGCCCGAAACACGCCCGTTTGCGCAATAATTGCGAACAGAACGCTCCGAGATATTCCATTTTTTCGCCGTTTCTAAAACCGATAAATATTTCATAAAACTAATCACCACAAGTATTATACCACATTATCGGCAAAAAATCAATATTTTGTGTCATAAAATGGTGCGTTTTTTGCCGATAACCGCTATATTATTCCTAAAATCTATAAAAATAGGAATAATATACTTAAAAATTCCTAAAATAATTATTGCATTATTCCTATTTTTGAGATATAACGAACGATAATGGCGTTTTTGCAAATTGGGTTAAGGTGAAAAATGAAAAATTCGCTCAAAAAAGCAAGAATCCCCTCTCATTTGAGAACGAGAGGGGGATATATAATTTGTTAAATGATTAATCAATTCATATCTACACTAACCTTAATAACATATCGCAACTTTGAAGATATTACTTCGCATTTTTTATCATTAAACAAGGTTATATTTTTACCTTTTGGACTACCAACTGGTTGTGGGTTTTTTGCTGAATTGAATATTATTCCATCAAATCCCCAACATTTTATGTATTCACTAATGTATTGACATAAATAATATTCACTTGAATTGCTACATGGTTTTGAAAAAAGAACGTTTATTCCCAATATAAATTCATTTATCCATTTTTCCCAATCTTTGTTTTCAGCGGATATGACCGACCAATTTTTTGAAAAATCAGCAAGAAATAAATGTTCATTGGTTTTAATCTTAGCAATGCTAATGAATTCTTTTGAATGCGGCGATACTTCTAAAACGGCTGTTTCTTCATCTGAAGCCAAATAAAAATATCTGATGTTACTTGGATTAATTCGCCCCGCTCCAACATTCATTCCTACTGGTGGCATACCGCTATCCTTTTTGTTATATCCTTTAAAACGTCCGTACTTTTTTTGGGCAAAATATCGTTCTGATTTATCTTCTTTTTCATATATCCTTGCCCGATAAAGAATCATGCCCGACTCTAAATATTTTTGTGATTGATAAATAGAATTATTATCAAACAAAAAATGATAAATCAGTTTTAAAAACCTCTCATCAACAAAAAATCTATTTTTATTCTTTAATGAATCCAAAATATCATTTATATAATCATTTACTTCAAATGAACAATAATACTCCCAATCTTCTTTCGTTATACTACCAGGACTTGAAATTTGAATTTTATGTTGTTCATACATCGTGTTTCACCTTAATTCTTAGACTATGATTTTATACTAATTAGATTGTATCAATGGGTTTCTTGTATGTCAAGTGTTTATTTAGTCTTGAATAATAAAACTCTCGGAGGTTGAGCCTTGCGAGAGTTTTTTAATTACATCAAAATTAATTTAATTACATCATTTTTGCGAATTTGATGTAATTAAGGGTTGACAAATGTATAATTATATGGTATTCTTTAGTTGTGAAATTATCAGAAAGGAGAGATTTTTATGAGAGATTTTGATTTTCAATCAAGAATTAATGAATTATTAACTCCTGATGTAGTGCTATTATTAACTAAGATAGCTGAATATAAAGGAAAACAAGAACTTTATATGCAAGCAAAAAAAGACTCATTAGAAAGTTTGCTTGAAGTTGCAAAAATTCAAAGTACAGAATCTTCAAACAAAATTGAGGGAATTTTTACTTCCAACGCAAGATTAAGCAAACTTTTAAAGAATAAAACAACTCCTCAAAACAGAAATGAGCAAGAAATAGCTGGTTATAGAGATGTATTATCAACAATACATGAAAACTATGAGTATATTCCTATTAATCCATCATATATTTTGCAATTGCATCAGTTATTATACAAATTTAGTGGCTCCAGCATAGGAGGTCAATATAAAAATGCTGACAACTATATTGAAGAACAGGATGAACAAGGTAATAGATTTGTTCGTTTTAAACCAGTGCCAGCATGGGAAACATCTGAGGCAATGAGTAATCTTTGTAATGCTTATAACAGAGCAATGAACGAACCTAATATTAATAAATTACTTTTGTTACCAATGTTTATATTAGATTTCTTATGTATCCACCCTTTTAACGATGGTAATGGTAGACTTAGTAGATTACTAACACTTTTGATTTTATATCACAATGATTGTGTTGTTGGACGATATATTAGTATAGAAAAATTAATTGAAGCATCGAAAGAAACATACTATGATGCTCTTCAAGCAAGTTCAACAGATTGGCATGAGAATAAAAATAATTATTTGCCATTTACAAAGTATATGCTTGGCGTAATTGTTTCAGCTTACAGAGAATTTGGTTCGCGTGTAGAAACCATTGAATCTGTTTCTGGTTCAAAATCAGGACAAGTCAAAGCAATAGCAAAAAGCTTTATCGGAAAATTTACAAAATCAGATATAATTGAAAAAGTACCTGATATAAGCAAAATTACAGTCGAGAGAGTTCTTGCACAAATGGTAAAAGATAATGAATTAATTAAACTTAATAAAGGTCGCTATACATCTTATGTATGGAACGAGGAGGTAGAAAAATGATTACAGGCGAATTAAAAAACAGAATTGATGAGATTTGGAATGACTTTGCAGCAGGTGGATTAGTAAACCCGCTTGATGTTGTAGAACAAATCACATATTTAATGTTCATAAGAGACTTAGACGATTATGATAATATGCGAAATAAAGAAAGTGCTATGCTTGGATTGCAATATGAAAGCATTTTCAACGGCGAATTGGAAATTGGCGATAGAATAGTTGATGGAAATCAACTTAAATGGTCTGTGTTCCACGACTTTCCAGCTGATAAAATGTATTCTGTTGTACAGGAATCAGTATTTCCTTTCATTAAATCATTGCATAGTGATAAAAACAGCGCTTATTCTAAATATATGGACGATGCTATTTTCAAACTTCCGACACCACTGCTTTTAGATAAAGTTGTTACAGGGCTCGATTCTGTATATGAAATGATGAATTCTATTCAAAGTGTAGATATTCGTGGCGATGTATATGAATATTTGCTTTCTAAAATCGCTCAATCTGGCAGAAACGGACAGTTTAGAACACCAAGGCACATCATTCGAATGATGGTTGAATTAATGAACCCAAAAGCAGAAGATGTTATTTGTGACCCAGCATGTGGTACAAGCGGATTCCTTGTAATGGCAGGTGAATATTTAAAAGAAAAACGAAAAGAAGAAATCTTTTTTGACAAAAACAATAGAGACCACTATATGAATCATATGTTCTTCGGTTATGACATGGACAGAACTATGTTGCGTATTGGTGCTATGAATATGATGACTCACGGCGTTGAGAATCCGTTTATTGAATATCGTGACAGTTTATCTGACCAAAACCCCGATAAAGAAAAATATTCTTTAATCCTCGCAAATCCTCCGTTCAAAGGAAGTCTTGATGCCGATACTGTTTCTGCTGATTTGCTCAAAGTTTGCAAAACAAAGAAAACAGAATTATTATTCCTTGCTTTGTTTTTACGCATGCTCAAAGTCGGCGGAAGATGTGCTTGTATTGTTCCAGACGGTGTTTTATTTGGCTCATCAAATGCACATAAATCAATTAGAAAAGCAATCATTGAAGAAAACCGTCTTGAAGCAGTAATATCAATGCCTTCAGGTGTTTTTAAACCTTACGCAGGTGTTTCAACTGCTATATTAATATTCACTAAAACAGGACACGGCGGAACAGATAAAGTTTGGTTTTATGATATGAAAGCAGACGGATTCAGCCTTGATGATAAGCGTTCACCTGTTGAAGAAAACGATATACCTGATATTATTGAAAGATTTAAAAACAGAGATAAAGAAATCGAAATAAAACGCACAGAGCAGTCTTTCTTCGTTGATAAATCAGAAATTGTAGAAAATGCTTATGATTTATCAATAAACAAGTATAAAGAAATTGAGTATGTTCCTGTAGAATATCCGCCAACAAGTGAAATTATGGCAAATCTACGCGAACTCGAAAAAGAAATTAGCACATCAATGAATGAATTGGAAGAGATGTTGAAATGATATTGTTAATTAATAACGAACGATTGGAGAAAGTATTATGAGCATTTTAGTAAAACGTGAAAAGATGCAAAAAGGATGGAAACATTTTGATATTATGCACAAAAATCGACGAGTTGCACGCATTTACGAAAATGGTAAATGTACAATTAACTATCCATCTTTTATGCCATATAATCTTTATTTGATAAAGTCAGAAGAATTGGATGACAGAGTTAATAATCTCAACAACTTCTATTACTGGTGTTCTTCAAGAGTTTTGACATTAGATAGAAAATATGCCAAAGAAATAATGGCTTCTATCGGGGCAAATCAGGCAGTTACTGACAAAGATAGAGCAATGATTGCTGTGTCATATCATGGGTTATGTTTAACTGATGTCTATTGGATAAAATCTGCTAACGAAAAAATAAACTTTTCTGATATAAATTTATTTTCACATTCTTTGTCAAACGCTTTTACAGATGTAAGTTTAAAGGGTAAGTCTATCACACTACAAAATGCCGAACTATTCATATCAAGAGATGCTACTGGAGATGTTGCCGTTCAAGGAGTAGCACCAAAAGCATGGATTAGAGAAAATGAGAATATTTATTTAATGAAAGATGGTGATGAGAATGAAGTTAGTGCTGAACTTCTTGCATCAAAAATTGTAGACTGTTTTGATATTAATCATGTTTCGTATAAAGAAGATATTTTTGATGGAACAAGGGTATCAAAATGCAAGATAATTACATCTGAAGAAAAAAGTATTGTTTCATTTGAATTCATTGATGTATACTGTTCAAACAGAGAAATGAACAAAATACATTTTGTGCTCAAAAAAGATAGTTATTCATACTATATGATGAATATCATTGACTATTTAATAGGAAATACAGATAGACATTGGGGAAATTGGGGATTCTATGTCAATAATTCTAATAACAGATTATTAGGCTTGTATCCCCTTATGGATTTTAATAAAGCATTTACAGCATATGAAACTATTGATGGTGATGTATGTCAAACAACTGAAAAAAGAATAACTCAAAAAGAAGCAGCAATAGAGGCAGTTAAAAAAATCGGCTTAAATCAGATAAAAGATATTAATGAAAAATGGTTTGATAATGAAAAAACCAAAAATATGTTTTATAATAGACTTTCAGAATTAAAAAAAATAAAGGATAAATAATCAAATTTAGATTTGTAGGGATGAAAAGATGAAGGTCAAAGAAATATGTAAATTTGCTCCAAAATCCAAAATAAAAGCTGGAGAATCAATAGATAATGGAGATTATATGTTTTTCACATCAAGTGTTGATGAGAGTAAAAGATATAATGATTATCTTTTTGAGAATGAAGGAATAATTATGGGGACTGGCGGTAATGCTACTTTACATTACTATAATGGCAAATATGCAGTATCGACTGATTGTATAGTACTAGTACCCAATGAGATAGTTAAATGTAAATATTTGTACTATTTCTTTTTCGCAAATATGAATGTTTTGGAAGCTGGTTTTAAAGGTGCAGGTTTAAAACATACAAATAAAAACTATATTGGTAACATTGATGTTGGTGAGATTCCATCAACATCAATCCAATTAGAGAAATTATATCTTTGTTTGATAAAATCACATCAATTATTGAACAACGCAAACGAGAATTAGAATTGCTTGACAACCTAATCAAATCCCGATTTGTCGAGATGTTTGGAGATTCTGAGAATAATAGTAAAAAATGGCCTGTTTACAAATTAAGCGAACTCTGCGATATAGGTTCAAGTAAAAGGATTTATCAAGAAGAACAGACTGCAGAAGGTGTTCCGTTCTGGAGAATTTCAGACCTTGTAAATATGATGGATACAGGCCAAGCAGTTAGTGGATTGTATATATCTCAAGAGAAATATGATGAACTAACTGAAAGAAAACAGGTACCAATAGAAGGTGACATATTAGTAACATCACGCGGAACGCTGGGTAGATGCTACATTATTACGGATACAGATAAATTCTATTTTCAAGACGGCATGATTAGTTGGCTGAGTAAGTATAAAAATGGAATAACGCCACTATATATCAAGCATCTGTTTATGACATCGGGACTCATAAGACAGATTGATGGAATGCAGGCGGGATCCACGGTTGCATATTTATCTATTGCGATGCTTAAGAAATTGGATATTATGCTTCCAGATTCTAAGACCCAAAGCCAGTTTGAAGCTTTTGTAAAACAAGTCGACAAATCAAAAGTTGTAGTGCAAAAAGCTCTTGATGAAGCACAAACTTTGTTTGACAGCTTAATGCAAAAATATTTTGGTTAATTATTGATGATTTGAAATAGTCTTTTAAACTGATTATAATATTACATCATAGAAAGTTGAGGTAATATTATTATGAAAACAGCAATTGAAACTATTTTAAACGAAATGCAGGATTATTTGAGCATTGCTCAAATGAAGCAATTACAACAGTGTTTAATTAAAAATTTAAACGAGAAAACTCCACAAGATGATATTGAAAACAGTCAATATCTTGAATTATTTATTGAAGCTAAAAGCATTGAGGGTTGCTCAAAAAGAACAATTCAATATTACAAGGTTACAATAGAAAACTTTTTAAACACCGTTACTATTCCTGTAAGAAAAATTACAACCGATAATTTAAGAAAATATCTTTCTGATTACCAAAAAGTCAACAATTGTTCTCGCGTAACAATTGACAATATTCGAAGAAACTTATCTTCTTTTTTCTCTTGGCTCGAAGATGAAGATTACATTTTAAAAAATCCTATTCGCCGAATACATAAAATAAGAACTGCTACAAAAGTTAAAGAAACATTTTCAGATGAGCACATTGAAATTATGAGAGATAATTGTTCTTGTATTAGGGACCTTGCAATTATTGATTTGCTTTATTCTACTGGTATGAGAGTCGGCGAACTCATACATTTGAATCGCAATGACATTAACTTTGAAGATAGAGAGTGTATTGTTTACGGCAAAGGAAATAAAGAACGGCGAGTTTATTTTGATGCAAAGGCAAAATTGCATTTGCAAAAATATTTGAACTCCAGAAAAGACGATAACAAAGCGCTTTTTGTTTCGTTAGACTTCCCTTTTAACCGCCTGCAAATAAGCGGTGTTGAAACACGGCTGAGGTTTTTAGGCAGAAGACTTAACATAGACAGGGTTCACCCTCACAAGTTTAGGCGTTCAATGGCAACAAAAGCGATTGATAAGGGTATGCCGATTGAACAAGTGCAAAAACTTTTAGGTCATCAACAAATTGATACCACAATGCACTATGCAATGGTTAACCAAAACAATGTTAAAAACTCTCATAAAAAATACATCGCCTAACCCCGCAAATTTAGATTTGTGGGGATGAAAAGATGGAAAAAATCAAAATAGGAGATATCTGTGATATTCTTAATGGATTTGCTTTTAAAAGCGAAAACTATGTCGAATCAGGCATCCGTATTATAAGAATAGCAAATGTACAAAAAGGGTATATAGAGGATACTACACCCGCTTTCTATCCAGTGGGTTCAACTGGTCTCAACAAATATGTTCTTGAAGAAGGCGACTTGTTAATGTCCTTAACAGGAAATGTTGGAAGAGTTGCCATTCTGGAGAAGCAATATTTACCAGCAGCACTAAATCAACGTGTAGCTTGTTTGAGATTAAAAACAGACAAAGTTTTAAAAAGTTATTTATTTCATTTACTAAATAGTAATTCTTTCGAAGTTCAGTGTATACAGTCTTCAAAAGGTGTTGCTCAAAAGAATATGAGCACAGAATGGCTTAAAGAATACGAAATACCGTTAGTTTCTATTGAAAAGCAAAAAAAGATTTCATCTTTGTTTGACAAGATTTCAGGACAACCTAATCAAATCCCGATTTGTCGAAATGTTTTGCCAAGGCGATTATCCGCAAGTAAAGATTCTTGATTTGGTCGTTGGTAAAGTAGCTTCGGCTAAAAAAGTGTTTAATAAGAATGATACAATAAAGTATATTGACATCTCTTCTATCGACAACAAGAAGAACTCTATGACAGGCTATACAGAATATATATTCTTAGAAGCACCATCACGAGCACAACAGCATATAGTCAAAGATGATATACTGGTATCAACTGTTCGACCTAATCTAAGAAATGTTGCAATCACAACATATGAATATGACAATTTAGTTGCTTCAAGCGGATTTTGTGTGCTTAGAGCAAAAAACTGTTTGCCATCATTTTTAATGGCAGTCGTAACTTCTAATGAATTTACAGACGAAATGTCAAAGGTAGTTACAGGTGCTAATTACCCCGCTATAAAGGATTCGGATGTTTTTAATTACATCGTTTCATTACCACCGTTAGAACAGCAAATTATGTTTGAACAATTTACTAAAGAAGTCGACAAATCAAAAGTTGTGGTGCAAAATAGATTTGATGATGCTCAAATACTATTTAAAGTTTAATACAAAAAATTTGGATAAAGGAATAAACAAAATGAAAGAAGCAATAAAAGAATACTTAAATTTAACTAAAAAAGAGAAAGAAATATTATGGAATAACGCAGTATTTGTATTTGATACAAGTGTTTTATTAAATTTATATAGATACACTGCAAAAACAAGGAATTCTCTGTTAGAGGCTATGCAACATTTTTCAGAAAGAATATGGATGCCAAAACAAGTAGCCCAAGAATTAATGAAAAATAGACCGAAAGTAATACTTGACACTTTAAAAAATTTCGATGAACTAAAAAAAGCGAAAGACGTCTTTATTGATAAGTGTTTTGAAGTTTTGCGCAGAGAAAAAAAGGATGAAATTATAACAACAATGTCTAATAATATTGATGAATCGTTAGAACAGCTTAAAAAAACAAGCAACTATATTGAAACAGTTGATTGCGATGAGGTATTAAATAAGCTGTTGAAGTTGTTTGAACACAGAGTAGGCGATGGCTTTTTGGAGGCTGAACTGGAAAAAATAAAAAAAGAAGGAGAGGAAAGATATACCAAAAAAGCCCCGCCTGGATATAAAGATGAGAAAAAAGGCGAAGAGAATAATGAGTACGGTGATTTAATAGTTTGGAAAGAAATATTATCATATTCAAAATCAAATAAAAAGGATATTATTTTTGTAACTGGTGACCAAAAAGAAGATTGGTGGCATAAAGTTTGTGGAAAAACCTTAGGGCCAAGAATTGAGTTGAAAAAGGAGTTTTTCAAAGAAACAAATCAAAAATTTTTTATGTATAGTATGAATGGTTTTCTCACTCAATATAACGATAATAAACCAAGTTATAAAATAGAGGAAAAAGCAATTAATGAGGTTAAGAACTATGAAAATATCTTGAAAGAAAGAATTAACCCTATTTCACATAAAAGATATCGTATACTTGAAAAACAAAAACAAGAGAATGAGATTCGCAGATTAAAACAGATATTCATAGATTTAGTTGATGAGCAAGAAGAATTGGAGAACAAGATTGATATTATCAAGCGAGAATTAATTATTAACCAAAAACACGATTGTAACGCTGAAGAAAAAAATAATCTTTTAATTGACCTAAAAAGATTACAATCAAATTTATATAGGGTTATGTCTAAAGAGACGGTAGTGAGAAATCATATGAAGGATTTAGCTTTACAAAAAGATAAACTGATTGATTATTTCGAATCAGAAATATAAATGAATTTAATTAATTAAATCATTATAATGGAGTTTTGAATATCATTTAGGAGAAACAAAATGAAAATTATTAGAAGAATATCTATACTATTTTTTTCGATAGCAATAATTATTTTGATACCTTTTTTGTTTGAATATTTTGTATTTAGTAAAAGTAATACTATTAGTGGCGAGTTTTCAAATTTTTTGGGCGAGTACATAGGTTCGATTATTTCAATACTTGGTGTTTTAATTACTGTTTATTTTTCTAATAAAAAGATAAATGAACAACTTGAAAAAACAAATGAACAAATAACACTGCAAAAAGAAGAAATTGAAGAACAAAAACGTAGTAAAAATGAACAGCATCGACTTAACAATCTTCCTATTCTTGATGTCAAAATAGTAGAAGTTCTTAAAGAACCAGAAGATAATAGTTTTGGTTTTAGTTTAGTAGAATATGAATCTTTTCAACGCAAAAACATAGTTGAAAAAAGTTTAACTGCAAAAATTTCTATTTCTAACATTGGAATTGGACCAGCAATAGATTTGAAATACACCTGTGAAAGCGAGAATTTTAAAGGAAATGGAATATGTTGGAACAATTCAATTAAAACTCTAAAATCAAATGAAGAAACCACACACTGTTTTTCTTTCTATTATCCTCTGCTTAATTTTGTACCTGATAAAAAAACGGCGAGCGAGTATAAATTTGATTTAATTATTTATTATAAAGATATTTTAGGAAATAGTTATGCAAAAACAACACAATTAGAGTTTTTTACTGATGATTATATCACCGATGATGAAAACCCTATTAGCAATTGGTTGAGAATCGTTGACGAAGACCTTGGTAAGTTAGAAGAAAATCCCCTTGAAAAAAGAAGAAAACAAGCTGAGTTTCTTCAAAAACAAGCAGTAGAAAATGACGATTAATATTTATATTAGGAATAATAATTATGTTCGAATGGTTTGAAAACTTAGATTCGCAAATACAAATTGCTTTCTGAGGAGTCTTGCAAGAATGACAGAATAATTAAATTGAAGATTGAGGTGAGTATATATGGAAAGAGTCTATGCTTTTACAGATGAATATGGTAATCCTGGTTGGGATTTTTCTAAAGAAGGGGTATCAACTCATTTTATTATCACTGCAATAATTGTTAAAGAAAGCGATTTAGACTTTCTAAGATTAGAAGTTGAAAAAGTCCGTAAAAAGCATTTTCAAACTGGCGAAATGAAATCAATAAAAGTTAAAACACATGACCGCAGAAAAAGAATCATTTTAGATTTATTAAAACTTCCTTTTAATATTTTTAGCGTTGTAATTGATAAACAACAATTAACCGATTCAAGAGGATTGAAATTTAAACCATCTTTTTATAAATTTATGAATAATATTGTTCATAAAGAGTTAAGACATGCTTTTACGAAACTAACTGTAGTTGCGGATGAAATAGGCGGAAGCGATTATATGAAAAGCTTTTCAAAATATGTTGAGAATAACCAAGAAGTACCAAACCTATTTGGCGAATCAGAATTCATGTTTCAAAACAGCAAAAGCGATGTTTTGATTCAATTGGCAGATATGATAAGTGGTACCATTGCACGAAACTTTGATGTACAAAAGAAAGGTAATGATGTACCAAATTTTTTAAAAATACTTAGAAAGAAAATTATTAGAATTGAATTATATCCTAAAACATATGAAACTTATATAATAAAAGACTCTGCTTTAGCTGGTGATTACGATGAAGATATTGCAAATATTTGTTTCAAACAAGCAGTCAATTATATTAATTTGCATGAAAACGATGAAGATAGCGAAGCACAAGCACAAATAATAGTTTTGAAGTATTTACTTTTTAGATTTATGAATAGTGGTATAAGAAATTATATTCCCACAAAAGAATTATTAAATCAATTATCAAATACAGAAATCGCAGGCATTTCCACTCAGTCTTTTAGAACAAAGATTATTGGCAAACTAAGGGATAATGGAGTAATAATATCAGGTTCAGGTGCGAAAAAGGGCTATAAAATACCTGCAAAAGAATCAGAATTATTTGATTTTATAAATCATGGAACTACGATAATTATGCCTATGCTAAATAGATTAAGAATATGCAGAGATTTAATCAAACTTGGAACCAATAATCGTTTAGATTTATTTGAAAACACTGAGTATTCTTCATTAAGAAAATATTTTGATAACTAAATATTAAGGAGTAGTATGATGACAAATTTTGATTATTTAAAGAATGATAAAAAGTTTGAAGATTTTGCCGAAACTGCAATTGTTGCAGAAAAAGTCTTACATATTGATGCTCGGTCTTGCATAATAAATTGTCGCAGGGCTATGGAATTTGCTGTCAAATTTATGTACTCGGTAGATGCTGCTCTTGTTATGCCGTATAACGACAAATTAGTCAGTCTTATGAGCGATGAAGATTTTAAAGATATTGTTGGTAACGATGTTTGGAAACGAATGGACTTTATTAGAAAAATCGGAAATACCTCTGCCCATACCAACAAAAAATTCTCAATAGAACAAGCAGAACTATGTCTTGAAAATTTATTTATTTTCTTGGATTTAGTCGCATATTTCTATGCAGAAAATTATTCGGAAAGAGAATTTGATAAATCTCTTTTATATACTCATAACGAACCAGAAACTAAACCAGATATTGACAAAAATGTTGATTTGCAAAAGTTAATTGAAGAAAACAAAGCATTAAAAGAACAATTAACACAACAACGCAAAGAACAGCAAAAAACTTATTCTCCAAAACCTTTAGATTTAACAGAATACAAGACCAGAAAAGTCTATATAGATTACATGCTTGAAAATGCAGGCTGGTCTGAAGGAATAAACTGGATAAATGAATTTGAAGTTGACGGTATGCCAAATGATTCAGGAAAAGGCTATGTCGATTATGTTATGATGGGCGATAACGGAAAGCCTTTGGCTATATTAGAAGCAAAAAGAACTTGCAAAGATGTTGCAGAAGGAAGAATGCAGGCTAAACTATACGCTGACTCGTTAGAGAAAAAATACGGTCAAAGGCCTGTTATTTTCCTTTCAAACGGCTTTGATACAAGAATAATTGATAATGTTTACCCTGAAAGAAAAGTGGCAACGGTTTATTCTAAACGAGATTTAGAAAAAACTATGAATTTGCTAAAAATGCGAACTTCTCTTTCTGATGTATCAGTTAATCAAGATATTGCGGGTAGATATTATCAGGAAGCAGCAATCAAATCGGTTTGTGATAGTTTTGATAAAAAGAATCGTAGAAAAGCATTATTAGTAATGGCAACTGGTTCAGGTAAAACAAGAACTATTATTGCTTTATGTGATATTTTGCAAAATCATGGATGGGTTAAAAATATACTATTTTTAGCAGATAGAACTTCGCTCGTTACACAGGCAAAAAGAAGTTTTGTAAATCTTTTGCCAACATTAACAGTTACAAACCTTTGTGAACCTAAACCAAATTATAATGCTCGCTGCGTTCTTTCAACTTATCAAACTATGATGCATTGTATTGATAAAGTCGAAGATGAACAAGGAAAAATATTTACCAGCGGTCATTTTGATTTAGTTATTTGTGATGAAGCGCATCGTTCTATTTATAACAAATATAGAGATATTTTTAATTACTTTGATTCACACTTGGTTGGTTTAACAGCAACACCAAAAGACGAAATTGATAAGAATACATATGAAGTATTCGAACTTGAAAGTGGCGTACCAACTTATGGATACGAATTATCACAGGCTGTAACAGATGGATATTTAGTTGATTATATGTCTGTTGAAACTAAATTGAAGTTCATTGAACAAGGAATTGTTTATGATGAATTATCAGATGAAGACAAAGAAGAATATGAAAAAACATTTAGTAAAGATTCTAATATTCCTGATATGATTGACTCTTCAGCATTAAATGAATGGGTTTTCAATGAGGATACAATAAGAGAAGTTCTTCATACATTAATGCAGAACGGATTGAAAGTTGATTATGGTGAAAAAATCGGAAAAACAATAATATTCGCAAAAAACCATAAGCATGCAGAGAAAATATTTGAAGTATTTAATAAGGAGTACCCTTATCTAAAGGATTACGCTATGGTAATTGATAATGCTTTAAAATTCTCTCAAGCCGCAATTGATGCGTTTTCTGATATTAAAAAACTACCTCAAATCGCAATTTCTGTTGATATGTTAGATACAGGTATTGATGTTCCTGAAATACTAAATCTTGTATTCTTTAAAAAAGTCAGAAGTAAAGCAAAATTCTGGCAAATGATAGGCCGTGGCACAAGAAAATGCGATGGATTAGTAGACGGCAAAGATAAGGACAAGTTTTATATTTTTGATTTTTGCGGTAACTTTGAATTTTTCCGTTTGTCTGACAGCAAACCTACTGCAAATATGATTGCTTTACAAGGCGGAATTTTCAAACTAAAAACTGAAATAGTTTATAAACTTCAAGATATAGTGTATCAAACCCCGCAATTAGTTGAATTTAGAGATAGTTTAGTTGAAGATTTAGTAACTAAAGTTAACGAATTAAACAGAGATAGTTTTTATGTTCGTCAACATCTTAAATATGTTGATACATATTCAACTAAAGAAGCATTTCAAGCACTTACATATGAAGATACATTAAGTATTGCTGAAGAACTTGTTCCTTTGATTATTCCTGATAAAGATGACCCAAAAGCTATTCGATTTGATGCATTAATATATGGCATTGAATTAGCTTATTTGGCAGGAAAAACATTTAATAGGCACAAAAAGGATTTATACAAAAAAGTTTTAGCTGTATCACGAGTAGCAAATATTCCTGAAATCATGGCACAGTCAACATTTATAACTAAATTGTTAAATACAGATTATGTTGAAACAGCAGGTATAAATGAATTTGAGCAAATTAGAGAGAATATTCGTAATTTAATTAAGTACATTCCTGTTGAAACAGTAACTTATGCTACAAACTTTAGTGATGAAATATTGTCGCAAGAGTGGAATGAATCGGATTTAAAAAGTGATGATAGTTTAAAGAACTACAGAGAAAAAGTAGAGTATTATATTAAACAACATCAAGATAATTTAGTTATATCTAAATTAAAAAGTAATCAGCCTTTAACACAAAGTGATTTATATGAATTGGAAAAGATTCTTTGGAAAGAACTTGGAACTAAAGAAGACTATGAATCTGAATACAATGATAAACCATTAGGAATATTCGTTCGAGAAATTGTTGGTTTAGATATGAATGCAGCTAAAAATGCTTTCTCTGAATTTTTAAACGATAATTCTCTTGATAGCAGACAGATATACTTTGTTAATCAAATTATAGAGTATATAGTTCATAACGGAATTCTTCAAGATTTGTCAGTATTGCAAGAAGCGCCTTTTACCGACAGAGGCAGTATTGTTGAAGTATTCTCCGATTTCAGAATCTGGCAAGGTATTAAAAAAATAATTGACAAAATCAATTCTAATGCCATTGCATAATTTGATTCTATCTAAGATTTCCCAAAAAACTTGACAAAAATATAAAAAATCTCATAATTAAACTGTAAAAAGACATTTGGAGTTGTTATTTTTGACTGCAGGTGTCTTTTTTGTTGTGCATTTTATTGCGAATTTCGCAAAAATTACAAGAAAGGACTGTGAGATATGGTATTTTGTTCAAGGTGCGGGAGGCTGCAAAGTTCAATCGCTAAGAAAAATGAGTACAGAATGGATTTGCCGAACATGATTGTTCACCACTACCCCTGCGAGTGCGGCAATGATATTGTTAGTTACGAAATTTTTCAAAATTCGGCTGATGGCTGGGTTAATACGGATTTCGGTGAGCACAAACCGAATAAACGGCATTTTTAGGCTTGACAAATTTTTGTTAGTTTATATACTTAAACTGTTCTGAAAAACAAATTTGTTTGCCTTCTTGAACGAGCCTGAAACGAAACTGTTTCGGGCTTGTTCTTTTTTAAAGACCTTGTGATTTTTCACGCCTGCTATAATGCAGTTTAGGTCAGTGCAAATGCTCGAATTTTATTTCACAAGGGCATTTGCTTTATTCAGTAAACTAAAAATTTGAATACTTTTCAAGCAAGTCTTTTCGCTTGCTGTGATTGCCGTAGAAAAGCATATTCGGGTTGATAAAATATATTCCGTTGCGATATTTTAAAAAGTTTTGTCTTTTTAAAATTGTTATCGTCTTGCTCACCGTTTGAATTGAAGCGTTGCACGCCCTCGCTATCTCGTTTTGTGTTGTATTTACCTTGTTGTCGTTGTTTTTTTGCTTTATTAGGTAAAATGTTATTTGCGTTTGCTTTTTACCGCAAAGGGCTAAAACAACCCCTAAAAAGTTGTCCATAAAAACTTTTTCCCAGTTGTAATCTACCGTTTCGGTGCATTTTGGCAGTTTTAGTTTACTTACCCTTATTTCTCCGTTTTCGTCTATTATTTGCACCTCTTTTTGTGTGTAGACTTGCCTGTTAATCATAGTGTTTTTCAATAAAATCACCCTTTCTTTTAGTTTTATAAAGATATGTGAAAAACACTATTATTTGTCAAGCGAAAAAGTGTAGTTTTTCTAAAATATTTTAACTTTGATTATGATTTAGTTTAAATAAAAAAAGCGTTTTGTACCGTTATAAAGCGCTTTTTCTTTTTTTGCTATATTAAGTCTTACAAAGTAGCGATAATTTGACAAAATGTTTTGTGTTCATAAACTTTACCTTGACAGACCAAAGCCCGTTTCTTTTGTAATTAGAAAGAAACGGGCGTAAAAAGTCATTTAAAATGCTTTGATGATGCGTTATAGGTTATTAAAGCGTTACGAAATCTAAAAGTAACGGAGGTTTTATTTTATGGCTGAACAAGATAAATTTTTAAACACGGTGATGTGCAACCAATTAAAGCGAATTGCAAAATCCAACAACCAAAAAAGTTGGTCAACAAAGCGCACCTATATGGCTGAACTGAACAAAATTTGCAGGGACCTTTTTAATCGCTGTCAGGTTAAGAAGTTGGAGAACATTAAAAACATACAGGTTAAAAATTTAGTTGAAGAATACATAGACAACGGCATATCTACTGCAGAGGTTAAAAAGCGGTTGTCTGCTTTACGGTGGGCGCTTAATTTTCAAAACGCTTGGCTTAACACAAAGGGTACTAAAAAGCGTTGCAGGTTTACACTAAGCAACAAAGAATTGGGGCTTGGCAACAAAGAATTTAAGCAACGCTACGGAATAGACGGCAACGCTTTTAAGCAGGTACTTTTAATTATGGAGCGTTCATCAAAAGCAAACGATTTTAAAAGCATGGCAATTTTGCAATACTATTTTGGGCTTCGCTCGAGGGAGGCGGTGCTTATGAACAAGCGGACTTTGCTTAACGCTTACAAAACCAAAACTCTTACGCTTAAAGAGGGGTGCAAAGGCGGTAAAAAGCGAGTTTTGCAACTCGACAGTACACAGATGACGGTAGTCAAATATTTGCTTGACACCGCCTGCAAAGGTAAATATATCGATGATTATTTATTTGTTGACAAGTCTGTGCCGAAGAATGTTTCGTCAATGCTAAAATCTTACCAAAACTTTTTCTACCAGTACAAAAACGCATTGCCTTACACTTTAAATCCAAACGAATACGAGAACATTTCCTCGCACACATTGCGACGAAGTTTTGCGAGCAACCAGTTAGTAAAATATCGCAAGCACCTGCCTGAAAAACTTGCACGCCAGAAAGTAATCGAGGAACTCGGGCACGGCAAACAACGCACCGACCTACTAAAATGCTACTGCGGTGGGGTGCTGTGAATATAAAAACAGTTTTAGGGAACAATTATATTATAGAATTATATAAAAATTCCCTAAAATACTTGACTTTTAGGGAACAAACGCATATAATATACCTGTAAAAGTTCCCTAAAAGGAGTGATAATGTGAATAATTTAGATAAAATTCAAGAATTGTTGCAACAACGAGCAGATTTTTCTGCGAGATTAAATTTGTTGCCTTATGACGGAACGCCTGAAATAAAAGAAAACGACAGCGGTAAGTATTTATATGTTCGCAAAAGAGTCGGCAGCAGGTTAACATCAACTTATGTTGATGCTTATTCTGATGAGTTATATCAACTTTTGTTGCGAAACAACCGTGATGCAAAAGAATTAAAAAAACAAATTAGAAAAGTTGAAAAGCAACTTGCGGAATTAGGTTTTACTGAGAACGAGCTTGACAGTTTTGTTATTTTAAACCTCGATTTTGCACGAGCAAATATGAAACTTTCGATATATGAGCAAGCGGTTTTGGAGGGTGTGGCGACCTCATTTCCTCAAACCGAAGATATTATCGAAAACGGAACGGTTAACGGCATAACTGCGTCAGATGTTCAAAAGATTCTCAATCTGAAACACGCTTGGGAGTTTATTCTCGATAAAGATGTGCTTCAGGTAAAAAGCGATTATTCTGTTTTGTGCCATATTGCAAAACTTGTAAACGAAGGCTTTTTCTCAAACGGCGGTAGAATCAGAGGCGTGCCTGTAACAATTGGCGGTACAACATATAAACCGCCGCTTCCGATTGAAACGGTAGTAATTGAGAATATTCAATCAATTATTGAACTTGATGCACCAGTGCTTGATAAGGCGATTGAACTTTGCCTTTACTGTATGAAAACACAAATTTTTAATGACGGAAACAAAAGAGCTTCTGTTATCTTTGCAAATCACTATTTAATTGCAAATGCTGGCGGTTTGCTTGTTATTCCAGAGAATAATGTGTCGGAGTTTAAAAAACTGCTTGTTAGATATTATGAAGACAAAGATAACGGCGAGATTAAAGAGTTTTTGAAAACAAAATGCCATAAAAAATTTAAGTAAGATAATGTGTTAATGAAAAAGTGCGTAAGCAAAAGCTTGCGCACTTTTTATTGCAAAAAACTTGACAAAAAATAAAATATTTTCATAATTTGATTAGAATTAAAAAAATAAAATAACTGTTACTTTTTAAACTGCTTGGACTGCGTTCAAGCGGTTTTGTTTTACTTAAAAAAGGAGTCAAATTATGAATACCAAACATACAATCAAATGCGGCGACATTTACTATGTAAATCTCGGCAATTACAAACCAAACATTCAAGGCGGAAAGCGCCCTTGTATTATTCTTGGCAACAAAAAAGGGCTTAATACCTCGCAAATTTGTCAGGTAATACCACTAACAACGGCGCAAAAGGCGCAGTTGCCAGTACATATGCAAATTAAGATTCGTGATACCAGCACATTATTAATTGAGCAAATTCAAACAATCTGCAAGTCGCAAATCGGCAATTATGTTACGAGCGTCCCTGATACAACCTTGGAAGAAATTAAAAAACGACTGCTTGTACAATTAGGTTTGTAAAACACACCCCTTTATATGCGAAAAAAGCGTATAAAGGGGTATTTTTTTGTGAAATTCGTATTTTCATACAATATATTGTATATCTTGCACAAAAACAAATGCAAAAGTTTGTTGAATATTACCCCCCGTTTTTTACTTGACACTTTTAAGTTTTTTCACATACTTACTACAAATAAATTTAAAACTTATTATTTTTGAGGCTCAAGAACAATAAGTTTTATTAGAAGGAGGTATTACTTTGATGAAAGTAACAATCAATTATGAAAAAGCAAACACAAACAAAACATTTAACGAAGTTTTTGAAGAATTTTTAAAATATTATACCCCAACAGGAGAAGTTAAGAATTAAGAAAGGAAGGTTAAAGAATTTATGGCAAACAAAATTTACAGAACAGCATTATATTTAAGACTTTCGAAAGAGGACCAAAACAAAGCAGATATATCAGAAGATTCCGACAGCATTAAAAATCAAAGATATATTTGTGAGCAATTCGTTCAAAATTCCAAAGAGAATTTTAAAATTGTAGGAGAGTATGTTGATGACGGCTATTCAGGAACAGATATTAAAAGTCGTCAAGGAATGGTTAAACTTATGGCTGATATAGGCGCCAATAAAATAGATTGTGTTATTTTAAAAAAAGGCGACCGTCTCACCCGTAATATGAGAGATTATTATACTTTAGAGGCTTGTTTTGTAAGAAACAATACTCGAGTTATCTCTGTGTTAGACAACTACGACAGCGATGAAGGCAGAGGAACGCTTGAAACAATTATCAGAGCCGCAATGAATGCCAATTATTCAATAACTCTCTCTAACAATGTGTTAAAAACTTTTAAAATTAAAAAAGAGCAAGGTCAATTTATCGGTGCATTTGCAAGTTACGGCTATAAAAAAGACGAGAAAGACAAAAATCACCTTGTAATTGACGAGCCAGCAGCAAAAGTTGTTAAACAAATTTTTGATGACTTTTTACACGGCAAAGGTCAAATTGCAATCGCACAAGACCTTAATATGCAAAACATTCCCTGCCCGAGCGAATATAAAAAACAAAACGGGCTTAAATATTCAAACTCTAACAAAAAAGAGTCGACTTCGTTTTGGACATATTCGACCATACATAACATTTTGAAAAATAAAATGTATGCTGGCGATATGTGGCAAAATCGAAATCAAAACAGCAAATTAAACCACGGAAAAAGAGTAAGACCCGAAGATGAGCATATTATCGTTAGAGATACTCACGAGGCTATTGTAAACCGTGATGATTTTGAGTTGGTGCAAAACAAACTCAAAAACAACCGTGATATTTCATCGACATTAAAACAAAATGTTTCGCCTTTTGCTGGACATATTGTTTGCGAATGCGGTCAAGCAATGAGCAAAATTACCAACAAATACAAAGGCGTTTCAAACAACCGCTATGTATGTCGCAGTTACAAAAACGGTGCGCACACCTGCACCGCTCACTCCGTTCATGAAAATGATTTGGAAGAGGCAGTTTTGGACTTTTTAAACTCACTTTTAAAAACCGTTAAAAATATGCAAGATGTTATTAACAAAGCGGCTAAAGATAAAGACAAAACCAAAAGAGTTATTGATGAAAGAATCAACTCTTTAAAAGCCCAAATTGCCAAACAAAACAAGAGAATTTCGGGCTATGAGGACCTTTACGCTGACGGCGAAATGAGCAAAGAAAACTTTTTAAAGAAAAAACAAATTTGCAAAGATGAAATTGCAAAAGACGAAGCCGAAATCGTAAAATTGAACTCGCATATTGGCAAATCGGAATCGGAAATTTTCCTTGAAAATCCGATTATTGCTACCCTTTTGAAAAACAAAAAATTCAAAAAAATTAACAAAGAACTTGTCGATACTTTTATCAATAAAATCGTCGTTCACGAAGACGAAAAAGGCGAAATCTCCCTCGAAATTATCCCGACATTTAAAATTTAAGAAGTTTTCAAGCAAAAATCCTGCCATCTCGGCAGGATTTTTTTGAGTTGTTATTGATTTAATTTTATTTTTCCTTCAATTATTTTGGCTTTTCCAGAATCAATTAATTGGTCAACTGCTTTTTTCATTGCTATGGTTATATTTTGACCGTTTCGAGTAAAACCGAATGCCCTTGTTGTTTCTGTACACAACATTTCAGGAGTTGCGCCAACACATGTTTTTAAAATAGTTTCCATAGCCGTTGCTATTTCATCAGTTGAAATATAATTAATTTTTCTTTCATTAGGAATATGTACAGGAATTTTAACATAGTCTCTTGGATAAAAGAAATCATCTTTTCTTATTATGGATTTAGAGACCAATTCAAGTCCATAATCAACCTCACTACGAATTTTTGATGTAACCTTGTTGTTTCCAAACAAAGGTGCAAGTTTCTGACAGATTATATCGTAATGAACAGGATATTCTTTCTCTACAATAAGTTTAATACAATCTTCAATCTCCAAAAAACCATTACTATTTCTTTTTAAATCTAAAAAATTATAGTATTCTATCTCCCCATCAAAGCCATAGGGGTTTGTTTCGTTTTCTGAAGTATGAATAACCTTTTTTGTTTTTAGATATTCATCTGATGTATGTTTTTCACTTTTATGAATTTTAGAAAAAGAATCATTAGAATCAAAAGCTGCTATTGCTTCATCAACAGCATTTATTAATCTTTTACCTTCGGTAATAGGGTCTTTTATCCAATCTGTTGACCAAATTCTATATATCTTCCAACCCATATTTTCAAGCACATCTTGACGAAGACGATCTCTTTCACGCGCTGTTCGAGCAGAATGATACGATGCACCGTCACATTCAATGCCTAAAACATATACTCCGCTAATAATTGGATGTTTTACTGCCATATCAATTCTGTAACCAGAACATCCTACTTGTGTTGCTAATTTATACCCTTTTCTATCGAGATAATTAAACACCGCTTCTTCGAAAGGAGAATCATGTTCTATTGTATTATTTTCAGTAATTTCTCGTTTCAAAACTTCTGGACCGTTTTCAGCATATTCAATATATGACCTTAATAATTTTGGACCTTCTGCTTTAATTTTTTCAATTTCAATTTCTTGCGCATGAATTGAACCAACAAGTTTAACATTATACTTTGCTCTTGTAATAGCAACATTAAGTCGTCTTTCTCCACCATCTCTACTCAAAGGTCCAAAATTCATATGAAACTTGCCATTTGAGTCTTTTGCATATCCAATACTAAAAATAATAGTATCTCTCTCATCGCCTTGAACATTTTCTAAGTTTTTAACAAAGAACGGTTCTTCATTTTCTTCATTAAAGAAATACTCATATTGAGGATTTTCTATTCTTTTACGCATAATTACAGAATCTATTATTTGCTGTTGAACTTCGCCAAAGGCAATTACGCCAAGAGACCTTTTAGGGTAGTCTTTAATATGATTAAATACCATCTCTGCAACCTGTTCTGCCTCTTTTATATTGCCTTTTTTCCCGCCTCTATCGTAACAAGCATCAGGAACATATTTATATTCAACTCCATAACCAGATTTGTTGCTATATTTTGATGGAAAAGTTACTAAATTGTTTCTATATATTTTTGCGTTTGAAAAAGCAATCAAACTCTCGTGACGGCTTCGATAATGCCATCTCAATGTTCTTTCTGGTAAAGTATGAGCCTCCTCAAGAATGGATTCATATGCATTACTGTCTTCATATTCATCACTATCATCAACATCAACGTCAAAATCACCATCTGAAAGTGCGGTTTGAAAGAAACTTGTCGGAGGGAGTTGTTTACTATCACCAGCAATAACAACCTGTTTTCCTCTTGATATTGCACCAATTGCATTTTCAGTACACACTTGTGAGGCCTCATCAAATATAACAATATCAAATTGGTATGTTTCTGCTTCTAGAAACAGACTTACCGATAAAGGAGACATCATCAAACAAGGTTTGAGAGTTAAAAGTAGATTAGGAATTGATGCAAATAGTTTTCTTATCGGCATAATCCTTTTCTTCTTCTTTAATTCTTTTCTTAATATGCTTAACTCATCTACACCGTTTGACAATCTGTCGATAGAAGGTAAAGAATTAATTAACTGACTTCTAATTCTTGCTTTAGCAATATCAAATTGTTCTTTATCTAATTTGTCAAAATCTAACACTAATTTATCTTGATTAGTTCTTCTAAAATTACTAACACTCGGATAATTAACAATAGTTTTATCAAGCCACAAGCTAAAGAATCGTTTTTTAAAAATAGGTATTACATTTTCAGACTTTACGTTGTTCTCAAAAACTTTATCAATAAAGTCATCTAAACCTAATTCTAAGCATTTATTTCGTGCATTTTTAAGGTCTATCCAAGATTCTAAAGCCGATAAATTGTTTTTGCAATCCTTCAACTGCCTACAAATTTCAGAATAATCTAAATTATCATATTCTTCAGAACCATCGAACAATGATTTAAACCACTCATAATTATGGGTGAATTTATTTATCTCATTTTCAATATACAACTTTGTTTCTTGATATTTTTCTGAAACAGTATCACTATTGCACACCGTCTCAATAAATTCAATACCAATAGGCGTATTATTAATGGCATCTTTAAACTCAATTGCCCACTCAAAAGAGTCACTAATCATAGAACTATTTGTGTGAATTCCAGAATAAAAAAATGTCAAAAACAGATTTAAAATCATTCTCTTGTTTTTTAACACAATCAAGTATTTTAATTAATTCAAATAAAATATTTTTGTATTCTAAAAGTTCTTTGAAAACGGCCAATTGATTATCATAATAGTTAATATCAATATTTTCATCAACACCATTTACAAACATTTGATTTATATACTGCTGATTATCAGCAATCCATTTTCTTGATTCATCAATTAGTTTAAGTGAGTCTATCGCAGTTAAAATTTCTTCATCCGAAATCTTTTTAACAAACTCTTTTTTGCTGGCAATAAACTCTTTTTTATCTGCCCTATACTGCGATTTAAATGCTTTTGTAAAAGATGTATATTCTGTTTTAAATCTGTTTAGAATTGTTTTATAATCAATTTCAAAAACAGAGGGTTCATATGTATTAATTAAATCATTCTTAGTTGAATTAATTAATTCAACTTTTTCTTTTACACTGTTAAACACCTTATTTAAAGTTTCTAAATCGATATTTTTCCAATCAGCAAAAGGCTTCTGATTTAATAACGATAAAACAATGCTTTCTTCTTCATTTGCGATTTTAACATCGTTAATATTCTGTTTCCCAAGCGAGATATCTGAATTTAAAGAATCTATTTGTTCAGCAACTTGTTTTAAACTATTATAAACTTCATTATAATCAGATTGAAGTTTTTTAAATTCATCTATTTTTTCTCTAATACTTTCATTATTTAATTCAGTAACCCATTTTACAGGTATTCTCTTTGCATGTGAAACAACACCCAAAACATTAATTATATTTAGGGTATCATTATAATTATGAATGTTGTATATTTTTAACTTATTAAGCCTATTATTTAAATCTTCATCAAAAATCTTTAATTGATTATTTAATAAACTAAATTTGTTGTTAACATCTTGTCTAAATTCATTAGTAACACTATCTTTATTTGAATTTTTCCAAGGATTTGAAAGATATGATTTTGTAGAGCTTTCTAAAGTTGAAACAAGTCCAGTAATGCAATTAATTATTCTATTATAATCTTCAAATGACACTTTTTCAATTTCATCAATTGCAAATAAAACATCTTCAACACCTGATAAGTTTGCAATAATTCCGTTAACTTCATAAATTGTTTTATTTAAAGGCAAAACAGGTTCAAATATTTCTTTACAGTATTCATTAAGATTTTCTTTATCAGTTTGTAATCTTATAAGTTTTTGATAAGCTAAATCAGATAAAGAGTGCTTTTCTTCGGCAAGATTCAAAACCCTATCAAGTTGGTCAAGGACATTTCTTTTGTTCGCTTTGTAACTATGTAAAACAAGACAAAAATCATCAAGTTCAACAGATTGTAGTCTTCTGTGAACAACATCAAGCGCCGCCATTTTTTCTGACACAAAAAGCACTTTTTTGCCCGCTGCAAGACTTTCAGCAATAATATTGGTAATTGTTTGACTCTTACCAGTACCTGGAGGTCCTTGTAAAACAAAACTTACTCCATTCTTTGCCATTAAAATCGCATCTTGCTGACTGGCATCGGCATCAACAACTTGAAATACATCGATCGGTTTTTCGTTTTTATCAAAATCATAATCAAGTATATTTTCTGGAACGTTTTCAACAGCCGATGAATCACCAGCAATATTTCTTATGATTCGATTTGATAAAATTGTTTCCTTGTGTTTATCAAGGTCATTATACATATTGATTTTTAGAAACGATAACAAACTAAGGCTAACGCTTTCTTCCAACGACCAACCATCTAAAGTAAGTAATTTTTTTACTTCTTTAAAATATTCTTTTATCGAAAGGTCATCATTCAGTTCAGGCAGGGTAATTCCAAAATCATTTGATAGTTTATAAGCAAGTGTAGGGTTCACTACAATCTCATCCTCATGCAAACTTAAAACATAAGGAGATGTAATTGAATCGATTGCAATAGTTACAGGCACCAAAACAAGTGGTGATTTAAAAGTGTAATTTGAATTATCCGATTCAGTCCAATTTAAAAAACCAAATGACAAATAGAGCACATTAACACCCTGTTCTTCAATAGTTGTGCGTGCTCTGTTTCTCAAATTACGCAATGTTTTTTGAGTATCTTGCAAACTTTTATTTGTTTCTACATCAGAAATAATATCAGTTTCCTCATCTTCAGAAAATTCATTAACATAAGGAAAGACAATAGGCTTTTCAGACATAACTAACATGTCCCATAGTGAATAACAATCTGGGGCAACTATTTGTAAAGTTGATGCTTTAGTTTCTCTATAATTTAATAGTCTGTTTCTCTTTCCTAAATCAAGCAGCTTGTTTTTCCAAGATTCATATTTCCCACTAATATCTTTAGCCATATTTTCCTCCTAAAAGATTTGTACTTATTATATTTCACCATTTCATTTAATTATAGGAATTCTTATTTATATAATAACATCAATCCCTAAATTATTCAATAATTTTTTATCTTTTTTCTTGACAAAAAATGTTGGATATTGTATAATCAAGTTACCAATCATAGCAAGGCGAAAAGCCTTTTGTTATGGTTGGTTTCGTGCTTTTATAAAGATTTTGTACCCACCTAATGTCACCGTGGGGGAATGAGGACACGGCAAAATTGATTGAGATTTTGGGAAAATACAACATAAAAACGACTTTTTTTGTGGTCGGCGGTTGGGTTGACAAATACCCTGACTCCGTAAAACAGCTCGCAAAGGCGGGGCACGAAATTATGAACCACTCGAACACGCACCCGCATATGAGCGAACTTTCAGTTGAAGAAATAAGCGATGAAATTAACTCGTGCAACGACAAAATTGAGGCGATTACGGGGCGCAGGCCGATTTTGCACCGCGCGCCTTACGGCGAGTATACCAACAACCTTTTAAACACGCTTTCCTCGCTTAATATGTACTGCGTGCAATGGGATATTGACAGTCTTGACTGGCGTGGGTATGATGCGAACAGAATTTACAAAAAGGTGGTATCACGTGTTAAGCCGGGCAGTATTTGCCTTTTTCACAATGCCGCAAAACACACACCTGAGGCTTTGCCGAAAATAATTGAAAAACTGCTTGCAGACGGCTACGAAATTTTGCCGATTTCAAAACTGATTTACAAAAACAACTACACAATCAACTTTCAAGGCGAGCAGGTGCCGAATGATTTAAAATCCGCAAAAAAATAAATTGACTTTTTTATAGATAATTGTTATAATAAAGTTGCATTAGATATGCTAAATTTTAAATGGAGGTAGACTAAAATGAAAAAATTTGTATGCAAAGTTTGCGGTTATGAATATGAGGGCGAAACTGCGCCTGAGGCATGTCCTCTTTGCGGTGTAGGTCCCGAAGAATTTGAAGAAGTTGACGAATAACCAAAAGCTTAAAATTACGGAGGTAAAAATTAGATGAAGAAATATGTATGTCCCGTTTGCGGATATGTTCACGAGGGTGATAATCCGCCAGAAAAATGTCCGCAATGCGGTGTGCCGGGTGAAAAATTCACCGTTGCGCAAGAGGGCGAGTTAAACTTTGTTTGCGAACATGTTATCGGCGTTGGCGCAAAAGGTAAAATTGACGATGAAGTTTATCAAGGACTTAAAGATAATTTCAACGGCGAATGTTCAGAAGTCGGAATGTATATTGCGATGAGCCGTCAGGCAATTCGTGAGGGTTACCCCGAAGTCGGCGCATTTTATTTGCAAGCCGCTTTGGAAGAGGCGGAACACGCTGCTAAATTTGCCGAACTTTTGGGCGAAGTTGTTACTGATTCGACAAAGAAAAATCTTCAAATGCGTGCTGAGGCTGAATGTGGCGCAACCGCAGGAAAGCTTGAACTTGCAAAACGCGCAAAAGAGCTTGGCTATGATGCTATTCACGACACAGTTCACGAAATGGCGAAAGACGAAGCAAGACACGGCAAGGGCTTTGAAGGTCTTTTAAAAAGATATTTTTAATTTAAAAAACACGAAAAACACGGCTTTTTAAGCCGTGTTTTTTTAGGTGATAGGTGCGGTGTATTTAAAATCTGCATTATTATGCAAAAAATGCTTGACAAGAGGGGTTAAATAGTATATAATTTTATAGGTGCAAAGTAAAAATACTTTGCAGACAAATCGGGAGTGATAAAAATGGCTTCAAAAAATCTTAATATTTCTTCGCTTCTTGATTTATATGGCGGTATGCTGACCGAAAAACAGCAAAACTTTTTAGATTATTATTACAACGAAGATTTGTCGCTTTCGGAAATTGCTCAAAACGAGGGCATCACCCGTCAGGGCGTTTTCGATGTTATAAAACGAGCGAGCGACCAGTTGCAAAACTACGAAAAAAAGTTGAAATTAAACGAGCGTTTTCAGCGAATAAGCAAACAGGCTAATAGATTGCAAAACGGCGAAAATCCGCTTGATTGTGCTGAAAAAATTAAGAAAATTATAAATTATGAGGAGGACTGAAAATGGCTTTTGAGGGCTTATCTGAAAAATTAGGCGCAGCGTTTAAAAAAATCAAATCAAAAGGCAAATTGTCCGAATCTGATGTTAAACAAGCAATGCGTGAAGTCAGGCTCGCACTTTTAGAGGCTGATGTTAACTATAAAGTTGCAAAAGATTTTACCAATAAAGTTACCGAGCGTTGTATTGGCGAGAAGGTTATGGAAAGCCTTACACCTGCTCAAATGGTTATTAAAATAGTTAAAGAGGAACTTACCGAACTTATGGGCGGCGAAAACAGCCGTCTTGAAACTGCACCGAAAATTCCGACTGTTATTATGATGTGCGGTTTGCAAGGTTCCGGTAAAACTACTCATTCGGCAAAATTGGGTAAATATTTGAAAGAAAAAGGGCACAGACCTATGCTCGTTGCTTGTGATATTTACCGTCCTGCCGCTATTTCGCAGTTGAAAATTGTCGGCGAACAGGTTGGCGTTCCTGTTTTTGAAATGGGCACCGAAAAACCTGAAAAAATCGCTAAAGAGGCTATAAAACACGCCCGTGATTACGGCCACGACTACTTAATTCTCGATACCGCAGGCCGTCTTCATATTGATGAGGAACTTATGAACGAGTTGAAACGGGTTGTAGCAGTTGCCGAGCCGAATGAAATTTTGCTTGTTATCGACTCGATGACAGGTCAAGATGCGGTTAATGTTGCGAAAAGTTTTAATGAAACGCTTGAAATTTCGGGTGTTATTTTAACAAAATTAGACGGCGACACTCGTGGCGGTGCAGCACTTTCTGTTCGTGAAGTTACAGGCAAACCTATTAAATTTGTCGGTACAGGCGAAAAATTGGGCGACCTTGAAGAGTTTCACCCCGACAGAATGGCATCAAGAATTTTAGGTATGGGCGATGTGCTTTCGCTTATTGAAAGAGCCGAAACTGCGCTTGACGACAAAAAAGCCGAAGAATTAGAGCGAAAATTAAAGAAAAATAAATTTGATTTAAACGATTTGCTCGACCAGTTCCAGCAAATTAAAAAAATGGGCCCGCTCAAACAGGTGCTTGGTATGATTCCAGGACTCGGAAAACAACTTAAAGATGCCGATGTTGACGATAAACAGTTGGTTAGGGTTGAGTCAATAATTTATTCAATGACCAAGCGTGAGCGTGAAAAACCCGACATTATAAACGCTTCTCGCAAAAAGCGTATTGCGGCAGGTTGCGGAATGAAAGTTGAAGATGTAAACCGACTTTTAAAGCAATATGAGCAAATGAAAAAAATGTTCAAGCAAATGAACGGCGGTAAAGGCAAAAATCGCAGACTGCTTAAAGGGCTGGGCGGTAACAATCTTGGTATTGACCCGAATACTTTTGACCCTTCGCAGTTCGGCGGTATGTAAACAATGTGTTTTAACGGTTAAACCGTTTTAATATTAAAAATAATTTGTGAGGTGAAATTACAATGGCAGTAAAAATCAGACTTCGTCGTATGGGCGCTAAAAGAGCACCTTTTTACAGAGTAGTTGTTGCTGATTCAAGATTCCCAAGAGATGGTAGATTTATCGAAGAAATCGGTACTTACAATCCTAATGTTGACCCTGCTGAAGTTAAAATTGACGCAGAAGCAGCTAAAAAATGGATTGCAAACGGCGCTCAACCTACTGACACAGTAAAAGCGTTGCTTAAAAAGAACAATGTTCTTTAATAATATTGAAAGGTAAAACTAACATGCAAGAACTTCTTATTACACTTGCAAAGGGTTTAGTAAACGACCCTGACGCAGTTAATGTTACAGTTGACGAGCCTAACGAAGAAGGAGTAATCGTTTATCATTTAAACGTTGCGCCTGACGATATGGGCAGAGTTATCGGCAAACAAGGCAGAATTGCTAAAGCAATTCGTGTTGTAATGCGTGCCGTTGCTAACCGTAACGACCAGAAAATTATGGTTGAAATCGACTAATTTAAAAGAGCATTTTTAAAAATGCTCTTTTATTTTTTTGCTTTTGTCACGGTTGATTTTAACCTTTTTGTGTGATATAATAATTTATTAGTAGAATAATAAGGAGTGAAAAATATGACAATGTTTAAAAGAATTTTAAGTTTTGTTTTGGCAATTGCTTTTTGCTTTGTCTTTTTTTGCTCTGTTTTGTTTATTGCCGAAGAGGCAAATCATATATGCTCGGGCGAAAACTGCCCTGTTTGCGCACAAATTAACATTTGTAAAGAATTAATAAGAAAACTCGCTTTTTCGGCAGTTACTGTTTGTTTTGCGCTTTCTTTACGCTATTTTATTGTTAAAACTATTTGTAATTTTAAAAATTGTAATCAAAATAAAACGCTCGTTTCACTTAATGTAAAACTTTCTAATTAAAATTTCCGAAAAATCATTATTATTAATAATTTTTCGGAGGTAAAATTTAGAATGAAAAAAATATTATGCATAATGGTGTGCGCCATTGTGTTTTTAGGTTTATTCTGCGGTTGTGGCACCGGCGAAAAAACCGAAAAAAAATTAAGCGTTATTGCCACAATTTTTCCCGAATATGATTGGGTAAAAAACATTGTCGGCGAAAAGGAAAAAGATATTGATTTAACTTTGTTGCTCGACAGCGGTGTAGATTTGCACAGTTTTCAACCGACTGCGAACGATATTATTAAAATATCAAAATGCGACTTGTTTATTTATGTCGGCGGTGAGTCTGATGATTGGGCGAAAGACGCCATAAAGCAATCGGCTAACAAAAATATGCAGGTTGTAAACCTTATGAATGTTTTAAAGAACGAGAAAAAGGAAGAAGAAACAGTCGAAGGTATGCAGGGTGAAGATGAAGAAGAAGTCGAATATGACGAGCATGTTTGGCTTTCTGTAAAAAACGCTGAAAAATGCTGCGAGGCAATTAAAAACTCACTTTGCAAACTTGATAACAAAAACAAAGAAACTTACCAAACTAATTTTGAAAACTACAGCAAAGAACTTAAAAATCTTGACAATGAATTTGCAAAAGCGGTTGAAAATTCAAAAAGAAAAACTTTGCTTTTCGGCGACAGATTTCCTTTTAGATATTTAACCGAAGACTATTCGCTTAAATATTATGCTGCTTTTATCGGCTGTTCTGCTGAAAGCGAGGCAAGTTTTGAAACAATATCATTTTTGGCGAAAAAAGTTGATGAGTTAAAACTCCCCTATGTTGTTGCGCTTGACGGCAGCGATAAAAAAATCGCAAAAACGATTATTGAAAACACAAAAGAAAAATCGCAACAAATTGTTACCTTAAATTCAATGCAATCAACAGTTGAAAAAAGCGACAGTTACATTGCAATAATGCAAAAAAATCTTAACTCGCTTAAAAAGATTTTGAATTAGGGGGCGAAAATTTTGGCGCAGATTATTTGTAAAAATTTATCGCTCGGTTATGATTCAAATGTAATAGTTAAAAACTTGAATTTTACTGTAAATTCGGGCGATTATTTGTGTATTGTAGGCGAAAACGGTTCGGGCAAATCAACGCTTATGAGAACTTTGCTTTCGCTTCAAAAATCTCTTTTCGGCGAACTTGAATTCTCTGACGGTTTAAAGCCGAATGAAATCGGCTATTTGCCACAACAAACTTTTGTGCAAAGAGATTTTCCGGCATCGGTTTTTGAAATTGTGCTTTCGGGCCTTTGCTCAAAAAAAGGATTCAAACCATTTTATTCAAAAGAAGATAAGGCGCTCGCGCTTAAAAACATGAAAAAAATGGAGATTGAAAATTTAAAAAACAGGTGCTACCGTGAACTTTCGGGCGGTCAGCAACAAAGAGTGCTGTTAGCCCGCGCACTTTGCGCAACTTCAAAAGCGCTTTTGCTTGATGAACCTGTTTCGGGGCTTGACCCGATGCTTACTAATCAAATGTATGAGTTGATTTATAATCTTAATAAAAAAGAAAAAATCACAATTATTATGATTTCACACGACATTGAGTCGGCTCTAAAATATTCAACTCACATTTTGCACATAGGCAAAGAAATATTTTTTGGCACAAAGCAAGAATATCTTAACAGCAACATTGTTGATGGTTTCCTTTCAAACAGCAAAGGAGGCGCACAATGAACGAGTTAATTTATACTTTAACAACCTATTCTTTTGTAAGATACGCTTTAATTGTAGGCGTTTTAATTGCGCTTTGCTCATCGCTTTTAGGCGTAACGCTTGTTTTAAAACGCTTTTCATTTATCGGTGACGGGCTTTCGCATGTCGCATTCGGCGCAATGGCGGTGGCAACCGTTATCGGCATTGCCGACAATATGCTTTTTACAATGCCTGTTACAATAATCTGCGCTGTTTTGCTTCTTAGAACAGGGCAAAACACCAAAATCAAAGGCGATGCCGCCGTTGCTATGATTTCGGTAGGCTCGCTGGCGCTTGGTTATTTGTTGATGAATATTTTTTCAACTTCATCTAACCTTTCGGGCGATGTTTGTAGCACGCTTTTCGGCTCAACCTCAATTTTAACATTATCTGTGTTTGAAGTTTGGCTTTGCGTTGCGCTTTCTATTGTAGTTGTAGTTTTATTTATTTTGTTTTACAACAAAATTTTTGCGGTAACTTTTGACGAAAATTTCGCAAAAGCAACCGGCGTTCATTCAGAATTTTACAATTTATTAATTGCGGTTGTAATAGCGGTTATAATTGTGCTTGCAATGAATTTGGTAGGCTCGCTTCTTATTTCCGCATTGGTAATTTTCCCTGCGCTTTCGGCTATGCGTGTTTTCAAAAGTTTTAAATCGGTTACAATTTGTTCCGCTTGTTTTTCGGTCGTTTGCGCACTTCTTGGAATTATTATTTCGGTACTTTTCGGAACACCGGTCGGCTCAACAATTGTTGCGGTTGATATTGTTGCGTTCTTCTTATTCTGGTTAATCGGCATTTTTGCAGGAGGTAAAGCAAAATGAAAAAGATATTAGCATTATTTATTTGTTTAAATTTAATTATATTTTCGGCAAGTTGCGGTAGTGTTGAGAGAGTTGAGGAAATAGCAAAATCGAAAAAGGAGGCTGTTCAAAAAACTGAAAAATCGCCAGAAACAACGCAAAAAAACGATAAAAAAATCGATGTTGATTTAACCCAAATGAACAGCACAATGGTTTATTCGGAAGTTTATAATATGCTCTCGACTCCCGAAAAATATGTCGGTAAAACCGTTAAAATGAGCGGTGCTTTTGCGCTTTATGAAAACAAAGAAAAAACTAAAAATTATTATGCGGTAATAATTAAAGATGCAACCGCTTGTTGCTCGCAAGGGCTTGAATTTGTTTGGCAAGGCGACCATAAATATCCCGATGATTTTCCAAAAGTCGGCAACGATATCACCGTAATAGGCAGGTTTGAAACCTATAAAGAGGGTGACCAAACTTACAGCCATTTAATTTCAAACGATGTTACATTTTAAGGTAAGAAAATGAAAAAAATTCTTGTTATTTTTACGGGCGGAACAATCGCCTGTGTCGAAAAAGGCGGTACGCTTGATACTGATGAAACTCAAAAATTCAAAGTTTTAAAAGACTATGTCGCTTTATTCGGCGATAAGGTGAATTTTGAATGTGTTTCGCCTTATACTATTCTAAGCGAAAATTTAAGCGCTAAAAATCTTATGAGTTTAAAGCAAACTGTTTTAAAAAACCTTGAAAATTATGACGGAATTATAATTACTCACGGCACCGACACTTTGCATTACAGCGCTTCGTTTATTTCGCTTGTTGTAGAAAAACAAAGTGTTCCGATTGTGTTTGTTTCGAGCAATTTACCGCTTGAAAACGCTAAAAGCAACGGTTTTTCAAATTTCTGCGCCGCCGTTGATTTTATTGAAAACCAACAGCAAAAAGGTGTTTTTATCACTTATAAAAACGAGGGTGAGAGCGTGAATTTTTATCGCCCCGAAAGTGTAAGCGACTTTGACGCTTTTGATGATAAATTGCGAGAAATTCCCGTAAAAAAACAAGATTTTGATGTTTTAAAATGCGAAAAATTGTCTAATAATTCGCCGGTTTTGTTTTTAAAAACTTATGTCGGAATGACATATCCTTGTCTTGATAGTGTAAAGGCGGTTGTTTTGCAAACCTATCATTCGGGAACGCTAAAAAGCGATGACGGCAAGTTAAAAGACTTTTTGGCGGTAGCTAAACAAAAAGGCGTAAAAGTAGTTTTAACAGGCGTTTTGGCTGATAAAAACTACAAAAGCGAGGTTGATTTTTCGCAGTTTGAAAATGTTGAAATTTCGCCGTTCTCGCCAATTTACACTTATGTAAAAACTTGGATTTTAACCGAAAACCGCTTATAAACATAAAATAGTTTATAAGCGGGGTGGTAAAATTGATTAAAAGAAAAAAGCGAAAATACTTAAAAACACTTTGGTGTTTGGTATTTTCGCTTATTATTTTTTGTGCTTTTTCTTTTGTTAATTTAAACATTAAACCTGTTGTTTTAAATGTTGCTTTAAGCAATGCGCAAACCGAATGTGAAAACGCTATTAACAAGGCTTGTTTAAACACACTCGAGCAAGAAAACATTGATTTTGAAAGTTTAATAAAAATTACATATAACAAAGATAATTCGGTAAAATCGGTTGCGACTAACACCGTTTGCTTGAATAAAATTAAACTGAAAATTCTAAAAAGAATCGTAAATTCTTTTAAAAAAATAGAAGTCGGCAGTTTTTATATTAGGCTCGGCTCGTTTTTAAACAGCGAATTTTTTTACGGGCGTGGTGCAAAAATAAAGTTTAATTATGAAATGAGCAATACTGTTGATTGCGATTTTCGCTCGAAATTTGAAAGCGCAGGAATTAACCAAACCAAACATAAATTGTCGTTATATTTTACAACCGATGTTTTTTTGGTAACAAAACTTTTTAATTATTCAACTAAATTTAAAACCGAAATTTTGCTTGATGAAACTGTAATAGTCGGCGAACCCCCAAAAAACTACACAAACATAGCAATAGACGGAAAATAGGTAAGAAGTGTAAATAATTAAAAACAGGAACGCATTTTGCGTTCCTGTTTTTTATAAGTTCTACTTAGAATTTATCATTTTCATAAGGGTCGTGATCGCCCTCGTTTGAATATGTTGTTTGAGTAGGAACTTCTGGTTCCTGGCTCTCTGCGATAATATCGAGAGTAGCATATTCTTCAAATTCTACTTTAATCTCTTCAAATTTCATTTTAAAATTTCTCCTCTCAATTTTTATGCATTTGCCCAAGTAGCCCAAGCAGTAACTTGTTCTTTTTGAGCATCATTCAACATATTAAAGAATGAACTATCAGCAACGCATGCTGCTGCAACTGTTTTTAATGAACGACCTTCGTTTGGTTGTGTTGCATAATAAACAGTTGTTGTTTCATCTTTTGTTAATTTAACATAACCGCGAGCAATGAAATCTTTTGTAATGTTAGCAGATTTGATACTAACGATTGAACCTGCGATTTCGCCTACATTGTTAGCAAACCAACCTGTTGTAGGAATATCAAGTACAGGATTAGTATCGAGTGTTAATTCGCCACTTGCAAGCGGAGCGATTAATGTACCCATTGTTACTGTGTAACCTTCAGCCTCTGCTTGTGCTACTAAATCAGCATCAACATTTGTGATAAATCTGATACCGTTTACATTACCAATACGAAGCTGTGCCGTTACACTTGTTGTACCTGCGATATTTTCATATGAGTCAACTACAGGTGCAACATAATCGCCGATTTTTTCTAATTGAAGAGCATTCAAATACAAACTGCCGGATGTGGTTGTTGTAATAGTCATAGCTATAGTTGTCTCTTCAGTAATTGTTATTGTATCTTCAGTCATTGGGAAAGACTGATTAAGGTTTTGAGTACCACCGTTTAAACCTGTGTTAAGTGCAGAAGCAACCCTTGTACCGTTAACATCAACATTAATACTTGCTCTTGAACCTGCTTTTCTTGCATAAAGAGTAGCTGAATAAACGCCTGCAGGAACAGTAACTTTTGATGTAAATGTTGTTGTAGAATCTGCCGGTATGCTTGTACCTATAAAATAAGTACCATCATTCTGGTATTGACTATCGAAATTACCGCAAGAAGTATTGCTTAATGTGAAATCGCTTGAATATAAATTCCACTTATAAACAACAGGTGTTGTAAAAACAGTAGCTTCTGATGCCGGTGAAGCATAGTATTCCATTGTTTCTTTATATCTTGCATAGAAAGTATATTGTGTGTTTTCTGTAAGTCCTGTGAACACATTGCTTGACTGCCAATTTGTACCGTTCATACTGAACTGACAGTTTGAATTTGGTGTAAGAGTTACACTATTTCCTGTTGCACTTGCAACTGTAGGAGCTGCAGGAGCGGCTTGCTCAAATCTTTGTTCAGGATATTGTTCATAATTAAGTTTGATGTTATCAATATAGAAATAATCACAAGTATTGTCTGAACTTGACCAAGCATTTCTTAAACACAAATATAAATAACCGTTCTCAATAGCTGCAGTTGCTTTTTGAGTAGTTAAATCAATTGTGTAAGTTTTCCAAGTAGAATCAAAATTACTAATGGATGCATAACCATTAGTTGTTGCAGAAGTAGTGCTTGAGCTTAAGTAAACAAAGTTACCAAAGTTGATTTTACCTGTATTTGTTTTAGCTTCAAACGATAATGTTTCAGGAATATCATGTGAAGTCCAAATGTTGGTTGGAAGTTTAATACAAAAAGCCTGGTCTTGAGTGTTACCTTTATTACCTGTTCTTAATGCTTTAAGAACATCGCCGTAACCTTCTTCTTCCGAATCAACAAAAGAAATGTACTCTGCGCCTTTTGCAGTTACAGTATAGTCTGACGGTCTTGAGCCCTCGGACATGTCGTAAATAACTTCGCTTTGTACTTCTGCGTTAGCAGATATTGCCACCATTGATACCATTGTTACCAACATAGCGATTGATAACAAGATTGATAAAATTTTTTTCATAAAAGGAATCCCTCCGTTTCCATTATAGTAATCTTATTATAAATGAAAAAAATTCAAAAAACAGTATCATTTCGTATAAATAAGCATTGCAAATTGTATAATTATATGTTATTATTAATAAGAATTGGAGGTTTTTTATGAATATTAATTGTTTATTCTCGCAAATCGACTTGATTTTAATACTAAAAACGGCGAAGAATTTTTCTTATTACCACAAAAATGGCAGCGACTACTTTATTTTCGCTGTTCTTGACGGAACAGCGACTGTTAAAAGCCAGAGCAATATAGCGGTTTATAAAAAAGGCGAATTAGGAATTGCAAACCGAAATGATGAGTTTTGGTTTGAAGCTAACGGCACCGTTTTAAGAATATACTTTAATTCAAATATTTTTTCAAATATTGATAGCAACTATGATTTTTTATCACCATTTTTAAGCAAAAGCAAAAGGTACTATATAAACAGTGAAATAGATTCGGCTATTAAAAATATTTATACTTCATTAGAAAACAAGAAAAGTAGATTTTTTGTTTACAGTGCGGTTTTACAGCTTATTTGCAGTATTAACAATACATATAACAAAAGTCTTTCGTTTGAAGTACTCGAAACCGATAGCAATTTTGCGAAAATCGCTTATTTTATAGAAAATCATCTTTTTGAAGAATTGAGTATTGATATTATTTCGCAAAATGTTTTTCTCTCTCGCGGTAGTATTTGTTCATCAATAAAAGAAGTTACAGGGCAAACCTGCCGTGAATATATCACAACATTACGACTTGAAAAAGCAAAGCGATTTATTTTATATTCAACTCACTCTTTACAGCAAATTGCAAAGGCTTGCGGTTTTAAATCTTACGCAACATTCTTTAGGAATTATATAAAACAATTCGGCATAACCCCAACAGAAGAAAGAAACAAACGCTAAAACAAGAAGTGAAAAATGAATAGCGAATAATAAATAAAGAATAATCAAAGAAAGGAGTGCTTTGCACTCCTTTTAATCTTATTCTTCCGGTAAGTTATCACAGTTGTGCCAAACATTTTGCACATCGTCATTATCTTCAAGCATTTCAAGCAATTTTTGCATTTTTGCAACTGCTTCATCATCAATGCTTGAAAAAGTTGATGGATAGTATTCTGCCTCGGCTGAAACAACATTATATCCTTTTGCGCTCATTGCCTCGCTGATTTCGCCGACTGAATTCGGGTCGGTAATAATTTCAAATACCTCTTCTTCGGCGTTGAAATCTTCTGCACCTGCTTCAAGTGCAACTTCCATAGCCTCGTCTTCATCTTTACCCTCTGCCTCAACAACTACAAGACCTCTGCGAGTAAACATAAACATAACCGAACCTTGTGCGCCAAGGTTGCCGCCGCATTTATCAAAATAGTGACGCATTTCACCGGCTGTTCTGTTGCGGTTATCAGTTAAACACTCAACAATTACCGCAATTCCTGATGGACCATAGCCCTCATAAACGCAGTTTTCATAAGTCGAAGTATCACCCTCGCCTGACGCTTTTTTAATAATTCTTTCGATATTATCGTTAGGTACATTTAAAGATTTTGCTTTTGCAATGCAATCACGAAGTTTCGAGTTTACATTCGGGTCGGGACCGCCTGCTTTAACGATAACCGACATTTCTCTGCCGATTTTTGTAAAAATTTTTGCTCTTGCGGCGTCATTTGCGCCTTTTTTTCTTTTAATATTATTCCACTTGGAATGTCCTGACATAATTTAAGACTCCTTATTATTTTATTAACCAAATTATTATAACACATTTTTCAGTTTTTTTCAAGGATTAGCCGTCAAAATGCGAAATTAGATTGAAAAACGACTTTGAACGGGTCGGGTAATCCTCTTTTATTCTAACCTTTTTCAAGTTTACATTGATGTTTTCTACTTGCATTTCACGCATAATAGTATAAAATGCGGTATTGATTTTTCTGCTTGAATTTGCCAAAGTCAAATCCTTATCAAACTCAAAAAGCTCTTTGTGAAAATAAAGTTTTTCAAGTCTGCGAGCAAATGAAAAAACTGAGCTACCAACCAGTTTATTAAAACTTTTATTAATTTCGGGGTTGCCAATTCGGGCGGTTATGCTGTATAATATATTAAGCGTGTCGCAAACCTCTTGGCGACTTTTTGAAAGTGAAGGGTATTCTCGCAAGTCGGCGGTAATATTATCGGCGTCCGGCTCTGATGATGCACGTGGCGTTGAGCTGACACCCAAAAGGTAATCGGTTGTACAAGAATATAATTCGGCGGCTCTTATTAAAAAATCGAGTCCGCACTCACGAATACCTTTTTCATAATGCGATAAAAGTGCTTGGCTTATGCCGAGTTTTGCCGCAGCATCTTTTTGCGACCAGCCCTTTTGCATTCTTAGTTCAGTTAATTTTTTCGGAAATTCATTTTTCATTTTGTATAATCCTTTTTGTTTTATTATACTGAAAGTATAACATAAAGAAGAGGTTTTGTAAAGAAAAAGAAAGGAAATTTTTATGAAAACTTACACAATTCACCTTATTCGCCACGGTATGACCGAGGGCAACAAATTAGGCAAATATGTCGGCAGTACCGATGTTTCGCTTTGCGAAGAGGGTATTAAGGAAATTAAAAATTTAAAAGAAAAATATAACTACAAAAAGCCGAAATTGTTTTACTCATCACCTATGAAAAGGTGCATTGAAACGCTTGATATTATATATGGCGACAAAACTATTGATATTTTGACGGTTGACGGGTTGCGCGAATGCAATTTAGGCGATTTTGAGGGTAAGACTGCCGAAGAGCTTATTGATGACCCTCGCTATACTGACTGGGTAAGTCACGGTGCTGCACCAAGCGGCGGCGAAAGCAACAAAGATTTTGCAAAAAGAGTTTGCTCGGCTTTTGTTGATACAATAAGGGAGATTTTGAAAACAGGCGAAACCGAAGCGGTAATTTGCGCCCACGGCGGTGTTATTATGACAGCGCTTGCGGTGTTTGGTTTACCGCAAAGAAAAATGACCGACTATATGGCAAACAACGGCAGAGGTTTTACCATTCGTGTAACGCCAAGCGTTTGGATGCGAAGCGGTATGGTTGAAGTTTTATCGGAATTTCCGCTCGGTTCGGCAGGCGAGCCTGACAACTCAATAAACCCTGTTAAAAATTCAAAAGAGAATCCTTTTGAAAATTACGAACAAGAGGACCGTGAAATTTTGTGGCAGGATTACAACGAAGATAATAAAGAATAAAAATGACGAGGGCAAAAGTCCTCGTCATAATTTTTTGCTTTAATTTAATCTTTTGGTTTTTGAACATGAGGGCATGAAAGCTCTTTTACCCTGTATTCGTTGTAGCACCAGTTAATTGCGTTTTTAATAACTAACTGAATTTCTTTGTTGTGGTAAGTCGGGATTGATTCGTGACCCGGTTGAAAATAAAAGACTTTGCCGTTTTCTCGTCTGTAGCAACAACCTGCACGGAATACTTCGCCACCCTCGTAACCGCCGATAAATACCAATTTATCGGGTTCGGGTATGCCAAAAGGCTCGCCGTATGTTTCTTCGGCAGGAAGATAAATATATTCATCTAATCCTTGTGCAATAGGGTGCGAGTGGTCAATCACCCAAAGGCGCTCATAGTCGTTATCTTCACGCCAATGAAGATTACAGGAGGTGCCCATAAGCGCCTTAAATGTTTTTGAGTGATGAGCGGAATGTAAGAAAATAATTCCCATGCCTTTTCTAACTTCATCTGTTACCATTTTAACCGCTTCGTCAGGCACTTCGCCATGTTTGCAATGACCCCACCAAATCATAACATCGGTGTTTTCAAGCAACTCTTTTGTAATGCCTGCATTGTCATAAGGGTTGCCCTCGACGTCAAATTGCGTAACGGTTGTAACCTCAAATTCATCTTTTAAAACGCTTTCAAGATATTTGTGAATACCTTGTGGGTAATGCTCTAAAACATTTTCCTGTCTGCAAACCCCGTCTTGAAAAAATTCGTGCCAAATAGTAACTTTAATCATTTTTATTACTCCTTTTTAAATATTTGTTTGAATTGCAATGTGTTTTTTTGCCGATTCAAACGCCGCTTCCATAACTTTCATTACCCTAAGCGCCTCTTCGGGCTTTATTGTAAGTTCTTTGCCCTCGATTGCGCCGACTAATTGGCGGTAAACTACCTGCATACCGTCTTCAACATCGACAGGCTCTGAAAGTTTAATGTGTTCAACCGAATCAGGTCGGCGAGGCGCCATTGTTTTGGTAGGCCCCGCTTTTGTATAAAAAATTTCCTCTTCCCAAGTGTTGTCTTTATCAATTACCCTTACAATTTCGCCGTTGCAATCCCAATTGTCAACCTGCAAAGTACCTTTTTTTCCGAGTGCGTACCAGCGTGGTTTTGTTATGTAATTGTTGGTTGCAACTTCGACTAATGCGCTCATTCCGTCAGCAAATTCAAGGAAAAGTTGAAAGTTGTCTTCAACTTCGTCATAGTCAATGTTATACATTTTGCAAAAAACATTGGTAACAGCCGAGCGGTTGAAATACATTAATTGGTCGATAAGATGCACGCCCCAGTCGAGCATCATTCCGCCACCGAGCCTTTTAAGCGTTCTCCAGCCTTTCGGCATACCGCGTGAGCCTTCAACTCTGCTTTCGATATGGTAAACCTCGCCTATTTCGCCTTTTTCAACATTTCTTTTCATAAGTTGAAAATCAAGATTTGTTCGGCGGTTTTGGTCAATTGTGAAAACCTTGCCTGTCTTTTTCGCAACCGCCATAACTTCAAGCAACTCATCAGATGAAAGCGTAACGGGTTTTTCGCAAATGACATTTTTGCCGTGATTTAGCGCATCAATACAAATTTCTTTGTGAACTTCGTTTGTTGTCGCAACCAAAACAATATCAATTTCGGGGTCGCAAAGCAAAGCTTCTCTCGACTCATATGCTACAAGCCCCTCGCTTAAAGCAAGGTCCATTCGTTTTTTGTCAAGGTCGAAAACACCCTTTATATCAACTCTTTCAGCCTTGTGGTCTAAAAGACAATGGTAATGGCCGTGAGCCATACTTCCGTATCCGATAATTCCTAATTTGTACCTTTTTTCCAATTTATTTCGCCTCTACTTATTACTTTTACCTTAAAACTATGCCCACCACATATCGCCTGCGGTATGAACAATTAACACTTCTTTTAAGAATGAAATCGCTTTTTCAAGTCCCTCTTCGGCAGACATTAAAGAGTCTTCGTGCTCAATGCTTATTGAGCCGTCATAGCCTGTCGCTTTAAGTGTTGAAATAATATCGTTCCAAACCGCTTTGTCGTGACCGTAGCCTACTGTTCTAAATACCCAAGAACGATTTAAAACATCGCCGTAATTTTTGGTGTCTAAAACGCCGTTTACTTCGGTGTTGTGCTTATCAATTCTTGTATCTTTTGCGTGGAAATGATAAATTGCACCGCTTAAATATTTAATAGCTTCAACAGGATTTATTCCTTGCCAGAAAAGGTGCGAAGGGTCGAAGTTAGCACCGATAATATCGCCAACCGCATTGCGAAGTTTAAGCAATGTTTCGGGGTTGTAAACCGCAAAGCCGGGGTGCATTTCAAATGCGATTTTTTCAATGCCGTGCGCTTTTGCAAATTTTGCGGTTTCTTTCCAATAAGGAATAATTTTTTCGTTCCATTGCCATTCAAGCGTTTCAAGATAATCCTCCGGCCAAGCGCAAGTTACCCAGTTAGGTCGAACAGAGTTTTCGCTGTCTCCCGGGCAACCAGAAAAACCGATTATAGTTTTAACGCCGAGCGCTTCGCAAACCAAAATTGCATTTTTAAAATCTTCATCAAATTTTTTAGCAATTTCTTTGTTCGGGTGCAAAGCGTTGCCGTGGCAGGCAATTGCGGAAATGCTAACGTCATATTTTGCCATTAAATCTTTAAACTCTTTAATTTTTTCGGGGTTATTTAAAAGTTCGGCAGGTTTTAAATGGTTATCGCCGGGGTATCCGCCTGCGCCGATTTCCATTTCGTGAACATCGTGCTCTTTTAAAAACTTTAACGCCTCTTCAAATGTGTAACCGCCGAAAACAGGGTTCATTACGCCAAGTTTCATAATTTTTCACCCTCCTAAATTAAATTTTAACTTCTTCGCCAAGTTCAGCCGATTTATAAGCTGCTTCAAGAATTTTTACCATATTAACGCCTTGAATTGGCTCAAAATCAGGTTTCTTGCCGTTTTTAATAACATCAAAGAAATGTAAAAGGTTTAACTTATGACCGCCCTCTAATTTCGGCAAATTCGGAATAACATCAACAGTAACGCCGTTTTCTTCGGTGAAAATTTTAAATTGTTTGTCAACGGTGTCGGTTGAAGCGCCTGCTTTTGTGCCACGAAGTTCAATAAAATGAATTTCTCTCTCAACGTTAGAAGCCCAAGAAAACTCAATTTGCATTGTGCAACCGTTATCAAAACGAATAAAGCCCATTGCAAGATCCTCAACATCAAATGTGCCGTCAGCTTTTGCTTCGCCGAATTTTGCGTGTTCAGAATCCGCTTGTGTATCAGAATTTGCAAATTTTGAATAAGTTGCGGCAGAAACTGCAACAGGTTTCGGGTTGCCCATAAGCCAAATGCAAAGGTCAATCATATGAACGCCAAGGTCAATTAAAGGACCGCCGCCCGACTGCTCTTTGGTAGTAAACCAACCGCCTTTGCCGGGAATACCTCTTCTTCTGCGCCAAGCGCAACGTGCGGTGTAAATTTCGCCCATTTTGCCGTCAGCAATATATTGTTTTAAAAATTTTGAATAGTTGTTATAACGGTTGTTGCGCATTACCATTAAAACTTTACCGCTTTTTTGTGCAGCGTCTTGCATTTTTTGCGCTTCCTTTACCGAAACGGCATCAGGTTTTTCGCAAAAAACATTAATACCTTTTTCAAGCGCCTTAACTGCGATAACAGAGTGCAAATAGTTAGGTGTGCAAATGTCAACCGCATCAAGCCCCTCAATATTTAAAAGGTCTTCAAAATTTTCATAGCAAACCGATTCGTCAAGCCCGAATTTTTTGGCGGTTGAAACTGCTTTTGACAAAACAATGTCGCAAAAAGCAACAACTTCAACATCTTCGTTATCCAAGTAAGCATAAATGTGAGCGCCGTTGAAAATTCCGCCACAACCGATAACGCCTATTTTTAATTTTTTGCTATTCATAATAAAATTCTCCTTTCAGTAAAAAATTACTGATTTTTTTCGAGAAAAGTATAGCATTTTGAATTTGAATATTGTATAATAAATTTAATAAAAAATATCAAATTTTTGTCATGAGGTATTTTTATGGAAAAAGAGATAAAAAGGGTTTATGAAAAAAAGTTCCAGCGTGACGGAATTGAGGTGCCTATTCATTGCATTTTAATGGACATTAAAAAGCCTAAAAAGTATGTTCCAAACTCGCTTCATTATCACGAATATATTGAAATTTTGTATAGCCTTGACTCAAAAGCGCAAGTTTTCATTAACGACAGAATTGTTGATTTTAACTCGGGCGATTTGGTTATTGTTAATTCGGGCGAGGCGCACGGGCTTATGTTTGACAGCGACTCAAGATATATTGTTATAAAAGTTTTGCCCGAAATTGTTTATTCAAAAGACCAGTCGGTTTTTGAAATGAAATATATAATTCCTTTTATTATTCAAAATTCAAAAAATAAAAGATGTTTTACCAAAGATGAATTGCAAGACGGCTATATTCGCTCTGCTGTTACAAATGTTTTTAGAGAGTGGGAAACAAAAGGTTACGGCTACGAAATTGCAATGCGCGCCGATATTTTAAAAATATTTTTGTGGGTTTTGCGCTATTGGCAAGAGCATAATTTAGATGCGGTTGACCGATTTGACTACCCTGATGATATTTTAAAGGCAATTCAAACGGCGCTTGAATATGTTGAGAAAAATTATGATTATATCAGCGAAAAAGAGGTTGCCGAGCATTGCAATTTAAGTTACAGTTATTTTTCACGAACTTTTAAAAAGGTAATGCAAAAAAGTTTTTCGGAATATGTAAACGATTACAGAATTACCAAAGCCGAGCAAATGTTAATTTCTACCGATTATTCGATAAGCGAAATATCTTCTCGTGTCGGCTTTTCAACGCCGAGTTATTTTATTCAGCAGTTTAAATTAAAAAAAGAAGTTTCCCCAAAACAATTTAGATTAAATTATATGTAAAGAAAAACACGGCTTTAAAATAAGCCGTTTTTTGTAATATGTTACAATAAAGCAACGTTGATTTTATGCATTTACACGAATTTCACAAAAAATATTGACTTTTTGCACTAATATATATTAAAATTAAATAAACAGTTACTTTTTTTACTGTTGAACAAAACGAAATAACTATTAAGGAGTGTGTTTTATGAAAAACTCAAAAAAACTATTGAGCATTGTTTTAGCATTGGTTATGATAATTGGCGTTGCGGTTATAGCACCGGTTACAGCACTTGCTAAAAATGTTGTACTTGACAATGTTTATGTTTATTCTAATTACCCGATTATAGGGCAAAATGCGACTTTTCAATGTCAGACAGGCACGCAGTACTTTATTGATTTTAAAAGATGGATAGATGTTACCGATAAAGAATATATGATTAGTTTAACAAGCAATGACAAATTTGAAGAGGGTAAAAAATATATACTCGAATTTGACCTCATTGCAAGTGCGTGGACAGAATTTGCGGTTGATGAAAAAGAGCAAACCGCAGTAAATGTTTATATTAACGGCTGTGACACAAAAGTTATAGCATGTGATGGCTACAGCGCTAAAGATAAGGTTAATGTTAAATTGTTAGTTACTAATCCTTGGGACTCTTATAGATTAATTCCGTCAATCGAGGCAGCGGATTTTGTTGAGCCTGTTGCAGGCGAGCATTATTCTGACACATTAACCGTTCCTGATGATGTTATTCTTGATGAACTTGATTGGTTTATTGAAACTGATTCACGCTGGATGGAAAATGAAGACGTTTTTGAATACGGCAAAGAGTATTCTGCCTTAGCGTTTATTCAAGCTCGTGACGGCTATAAATTTGATGTTTTAGACGGTTTGCCGAATGTTTACGTTGCATTTAACGGAAAACAAGTAGATGAGGTTACAGGCGGTTCAACTTGGCGACCTGATGACGGACTTTGCGCAAAAATACGTTTCAAAGTTCAAAAAGATATTAGCGATTGGAATGTTACCGGCGTTGATGATTTTACTTACAAAGGCAAGGCTTTAAAACATGTTAACATTATAATAACTTCGCCTTCAGGCGAATGTGCCGAGTTTACCGCAAAATATAAAAACAATGTAAACGCAGGCACCGCAACGGTTATTTTAACAGGTAAAGGCATTTACAAAGGCAAAATTGTTAAAACATTTAAAATCAACAAAGCGCAAAATCCTGCTAAAGTTACCTTTAAAAAGAAAGTTAGTGCAAAAGCAAATAAAAAGACAACAATTAAAAAAGCGGTTGTTGTTAAAAAGGCGCAAGGCAAGGTAACTTATAAAACAAACAACAAAAAAGTTAAAGTATCAAAAGGCAAATTAATTGTTTCAAAAGGCTTGAAAAAAGGCAAAACAATTAAAGTTAAAATCACCGTTAATATAAAAGGTAACAAAAACTATAAATCAAGAAAAATTGGCCAAACAATTAAAATTAAAGTAAAATAAATAATAAAAAGGGAGCGGTTTTGAAGTGATATAATGATGGTAGACACAAAAAAGTGTCTACCATCATTTTTATGTGATAAAATAAAGAAAAAGGAGTTGAAAAACATGGGAAGACCAAAA
>CACXOM010000011.1 GCA_902769255.1 Oscillospiraceae bacterium | reverse complement strand
GGGTCGTATAGGAATCCGACCCCTACAACGTTATTTTTAGTTTTATCAAACTTTTATGCCGAAGTCTTGCGTGTCGAGGCACTCGACCGGCGAAAGCTATGCCACCGCCCTACAAGGCGGTTTCGTTTATCTATTTTTCACACAATGCGGTTAGCATAGGCTAACTATATTGACGAAATCTACAAAAATTTTCAAATCGGCAATTTTTTGCTTGATTTTTCAGTTAGCATATGCTAACATATGTTTAGAAAGAAAGTAAATTTCCTTTCTAAAAACCAGATTTTTAACTCTTAAAAACAGCATTTTAAAGCGGTTTTAAACTTTTTGCGCCAGTTTGGGCGCATTAATTTAACAAACAAGTTAGCCTTCGCTAACTAAAAAGGAGTGAAAAAGATGAGCGTAGTAATAGTAGGCGGAAACGAGCGTATGGAGCGAAAATATAAAGACATTTGTTCAGAATATTCTTGCAGGGCGAAAGTTTTTACAAAAAAGAACGGCAGTTTAAAAAACAAAATCGGCAGTCCTGATTTGTTGGTGCTTTTTACAAACACAGTTTCGCACAAAATGCTTAGAGGCGTTTTAAACGAAACTAACGGAACAAACGCTGTAATTGCGAGATGTCATTCGAGTTCGGCGACCGCTCTTAAAGGGGTTTTAGATGAACATATCGGAGGAAAATTATGTGCGAGCAAATAATTATTGAGCAATGTTCGCCCACATTAGCAGGAATAAAAACGGCGAGTTTGTTTTCCTGCAACTGCGAAAACAAAAGCCAAACGCTTGATGAAATAAGGGCGTTTAACAAAAGATTTTTGCAAAAAGGGTTGTTAATGTTGCCGATAAAATTTTACAAAGACAAAGCGTTAATTTATTTGTATCGCCCCGAAAAACTTAAAGAGGATTTGACCGATAAATGCGCATTAAATTTGTTAAAAGAGCACGGCTACTTTGATGGCAACCCAAACAAATGCATTTGCCGACTTATCAATCGTTTTAAGGATTACGAGCAGTTTCCGCACGAGGTCGGGCTGTTTTTGGGCTATCCGCCCGAAGATGTTAAAGGCTTTATTGAAAACAACGCTCGGTGCGCCAAATGCGTAGGCTGTTGGAAAGTTTACGGCGATGAGAATAGGGCGAAAAAGTGTTTTGAAAATTACAAAAAATGCACAAAAATTTATAAAGAACTTTATTCAAAAGGCAAAACAATTGAACGGCTTACAGTAGCCGTTTGAAATCAAGAAAGGTGATTTTTTATGAGTAAAATAGCAGTAGTTTATTACAGTTCGACAGGCAACACAAAGGCTATGGCGGAAGCAGTAGCAGACGGCGTAACAAGCGCAGGCGCAAATGTAGATTTGCTTACTTCGGCAGAGTTTGACGCTTTAAAAATCGAAAATTATGACGCTATCGCTTTCGGTTGCTCGGCAATGGGCGCAGAGGTTTTGGAAGAGACCGAGTTTGAGCCTATGTTCCAAGAGTGCGAGCCGAATTTGAAAGGCAAAAAAATTGCGCTTTTCGGCTCTTACGGCTGGGGTGACGGCGAATGGATGCGCAATTGGGAAGAGCGTTGTAAAGAATGTGGCGTTTGCTTTACAAGCGATTTTGTTATTTGCAACGAATTTCCTGATGACGAGGCGATTGAAAAGTGTAAAGCCTTAGGCGAAAGCTTAACAAAATAACAAAAACACATATTAAAAAAGCACCCGAAAGGGTGCTTTTTTGCTTTACATTATTTAAAATATTCAACGGCGGATTTAAACATTTTAATGTCATATTCACCGGGAACATTTTTGTAAAGACCACTTCCGATACGCTCGGAATGTCCCATTTTACCGAACACTCTGCCGTCCGGCGAGGTAATGCCCTCAATCGCCATAACAGAATCGTTCGGGTTGAAAGCAACCGCATTTGTAGCGTTGCCCTCAAGGTCAACATATTGCGTTGCGATTTGACCGTTGTCAGCCAACTTTTTAATAAGTTCATCGCTTGCCAAAAATCTGCCTTCACCGTGCGAAATCGGCACATTGTAAATGTCGCCTACGTTTGTGTTTTTAAGCCAAGGCGATTTGTTTGAAGCAATGCGGGTTCGAACAATTTTCGACTGGTGTCTGCCGATTGTGTTAAATGTCAAAGTCGGGCTGTTTTCATCGGTATCAATAATTTTGCCAAAAGGCACAAGACCGAGTTTTATAAGCGCTTGGAAACCGTTGCAAATACCGCACATAAGTCCGTCACGGTTATCAAGCAAGTCGCTAACGCCCTCTTTAATTGCGGCGTTTCTGAAAAATGCGGTTATAAATTTACCGCTTCCGTCAGGCTCGTCACCGCCCGAAAAACCGCCCGGAATAAATATCATTTGCGATTGTTTTAATTTTTTGCTAAATTCGTTAATACTTCTTTTAATTCCGTCTGAACTTAAATTGTTAATAACAACAATTTCAGCGTTTGCGCCTGCGTCTTCAACCGCTTTTGCGCTGTCGTATTCGCAGTTAGTGCCGGGGAACGCCGGAATTAAAATTTTCGGTTTTGCAACTTTAATTGCAGGGGCGATACTGCGGTTTACAACATAAGAAAGATTTTCGATTTTCTTAATATCTTTATCGATATTACATTCGTAAACGCTCTCTAATTTGTCTTCATAATATTGCTCTAAGCATTTAAGACAAACGCTGTTATTTTTATAAGAAACTTTTGTGTTTTCAACAATTTTTCCGACTGTTACACCCTCGTTTACATCAGGCGAAACTTCTAAAAGAAATGCGCCGTAATTGTAGCCGAAAATGTCGGAAATTGTAAGATTTTCGCTATATTCAAAACCAAATCCGTTACCCAAAGCCATTTTCATAACCGCTTCGGCAATACCGCCTAAAGTTGGAGTGTAGCAAGAAACGCATTTGCCTGATTTTATAAGCGAATTTACCTTTTCAAAAACTTTTAACAAAGATTCTGTTTCAGGCAAGCCGTTTTTATCATTTTGCGGTTTAATAAGAATAACTTTGTTGCCTGCCTTTTTAAATTCAGGCGAAACAACATCGCTTGTTTTGCCGGTTGTAACTGCAAAAGAAACAAGTGTCGGCGGAACATCTAAATCTTCAAAACTACCGCTCATTGAGTCTTTACCGCCGATTGAGCCTATACCAAGATTCATTTGTGCTTTAAAAGCGCCGAGCAACGCTGCAAGCGGTTTGCCCCAGCGTTTTTCATCTTTTCGAGGCGATTCAAAATATTCTTGGAATGTGAGATAAACATCTTCAAATTTTGCGCCCGAAGCGATAAGTTTACAAACCGATTCAACTACCGCAAGGTAAGCACCGTGATAAGGGCTTTTTTCGGTGATAAACGGGTTGTAACCCCAAGCCATAAACGAGCAGTCATCAGTATGCTTTTTCTCAACCGAGATTTTTTGAACCATCGCTTGAATAGGAGTAAGTTGTTTTTTACCGCCGAAAGGCATTAAAACTGTGCCTGCGCCGATAGTTGAGTCAAATCTTTCCGAAAGACCGCGTTTTGAGCAAACATTCAAATCTTTTGCAAGTTCTTTATAGTTTTCAATAAAGTCTTCGCCTATTTCTTTTTCAAAAGATTTCGGGCTTTCGGGGGCAATTGTAATATGTTTAGCCGCACCGTTTGAATTTAAAAATTCACGGCTGATATCAACAATTTTTTGGCCGTTCCAATTCATAACAAGTCGTGGGTTTTCTTTAACTTCGGCAACCGCAACTGCGTTTAAATTCTCTTTGTCGGCATATTCCAAGAATTTGTCGACATTTTCTTTTTCAACAACAACCGCCATTCTCTCTTGCGATTCAGAAATAGCGAGTTCAGTTCCGTCAAGACCTTCATATTTTTTAGGAACAGCGTTAAGGTTAATTTCGAGTCCGTCTGCCAATTCACCAATAGCAACCGAAACACCGCCTGCGCCAAAGTCGTTACAGCGTTTTATCATTCGGCAAACTGTTTTATTTCTAAAAAGTCTTTGCAACTTTCTTTCTTCGGGCGCATTACCTTTTTGCACCTGCGCACCGCAAGTTTCAACCGATTTTGAGTCGTGCGCCATAGAAGAGCCGGTAGCACCGCCGATACCGTCACGACCGGTAGCTCCACCGAGAAGTATTACAATATCGCCGTCAGCAGGTCTTTCACGCCTTACATTTTCAGCGGGAGCAGCTGCTATAACCGCACCGATTTCCATACGCTTTGCAGCGTAACCTTTATGATAAATTTCATCAACAATGCCGGTTGCAAGACCGATTTGGTTACCGTAAGAAGAATAGCCTTGCGCCGCTGTTGTAACAATTTTTCTTTGTGGCAATTTGCCTTTAATTGTTTCGCTAACAGGAACAGTCGGGTCAGCCGCACCGGTAACACGCATTGCGCCGTAAACATAAGAACGGCCTGAAAGCGGGTCACGAATTGCACCGCCGATACAAGTAGCCGCACCACCGAAAGGCTCAATTTCAGTCGGGTGGTTGTGAGTTTCGTTTTTAAACAACAACAACCAGTCTTCCGCTTTGCCGTCAACATCAATTTGAATTTTAACTGTGCAAGCGTTAATCTCTTCCGACTCGTCAAGTTTTTCAAGTTTACCTTGTTTTTTAAGACTTCTTACCGCAATTGTAGCAAGGTCCATAAGGCAAATAGGCTTTGTTCTGCCTAAATCTTTACGAGTTGCAATATATTCATCATAAGCGCTTTGCAACAACTCATCTTCAAATTTAACATCGTCAATAACCGTTAAAAATGTGGTATGACGGCAATGGTCCGACCAATAAGTGTCAATCATTTTGATTTCGGTAATAGTCGGGTCACGCTTTTCGCTTACAAAATATTTTTGGCAAAATTCAATATCGTCTAAATCCATTGCAAGCGAATTATCTTTAATAAACTGTTCAAGTTGTGCTTTATCAAGCTCGCAAAATCCCGTTAAAGTTTTAACTGTTGTCGGAATTTCGTAATTTGCCTTTAAAGTTTTTGGCAATTCAAGCGAAGCCTCTCTCGCTTCAACAGGGTTAATAACATAATTTTTAACCGCTTGGATTTCATCGCTTGTTAAGTCGCCCTCTAATAAATAAACTTTGGCGGTTTTTATTTCCGGTCGCTCGCCCTGCGAGATAATTTGAATACATTGCGAAGCAGAATCAGCCCTTTGGTCGAACTGACCCGGTAAAAATTCTACCGCAAAAACGGTGTAACCATCGGTGTTTAAAGTTTCGCTTATATTATCGAGTTGAGGCTCTGAAAATACGGTGGTTTTTGCATATTCAAACAAATCTTTATCAATATTTTCAGCGTCATATCGGTTTAAAATTCGTATATTTTTAAGGTTTTTAATTCCGAGCAATTCCTGCAACTGAGAAAGCAACGCTTTCGCTTCGTGAGCAAGATTTTCCTTTTTTTCAACAAAAACTCTTGATACCAATTTTTATTCTCCTTTGCATTCGAGCGCTCTTTTTCCAATGTCTTTTCTGTAAAAAGCATTGTCAAAATGCACCTTGTTTACTGTTTCATACGACTTTTTAATTGCATCTTCAAGGCTGTTTGCAATTTCGGTAACGCCTAAAACTCTACCGCCTGCGGTAAGCAATTTGTCGCCTTGTAATTTTGCGCCGGCAACAAAAATATTTTTGCTTTCGGGAATGGTAAGTTCCTTGCCGGTTTCATATTTTTTAGGGTAGCCGTCTGACGCCATAACAACGCAACAAGCGTTTTTGTCGCTAAAACGAACATCGGCTTCATCTAACTTTTTATCGGCGATTTTGAGCATAATTTCAAACAAATCGCTTTCAAGAAGTGGTAAAACAACCTGTGTTTCAGGGTCGCCGAAACGACAATTATATTCAATAACTTTAACGCCGTTTTTGGTAATCATAAGCCCGAAATAAAGACAACCCGAAAAACTTCTGCCTTCAGCGTTCATAGCCTTAACAGTCGGCAAAAAGATTTTTTCCATACACTCTTTTGCAACATCTTTTGTGTAATAAGGGTTAGGAGCTACTGTGCCCATTCCGCCTGTGTTAAGACCTTTGTCGTTATCGAGCGCACGCTTGTGGTCCATTGATGAAATCATAGGAACAAGCGTTGTGCCGTCTGTAAACGAAAGCACCGAAACTTCGGGACCCTCTAAAAATTCTTCAATTACAATTTTGTTTCCGCTTTCGCCGAAAACTTTATCTTGCATAATTGATTTAATGCCCTCAACCGCTTTTTCACGGGTGTCGGCAATAATAACGCCTTTGCCGAGCGCAAGCCCGTCGGCTTTAATTACTGTGGGAATAGGCGCACTTTTGATATATTCGAGCGCATCTTCGGCCGATTCAAAAACTTCAAATTGCGCTGTAGGAATGTTATATTTTTTCATTAAATTTTTTGAAAAAACTTTGCTTCCCTCAATTATTGCGGCTTTTTTGTTCGGTCCGAAACATTTAATGCCCTTTTCTTCTAATAAGTCAACAAGTCCCAAAACCAAAGGGTCATCAGGAGCAACAACCGCAAAATCAATATCGTTTTCAACTGCGAATTTTACCTGATTTTCTAAATCTGTCGCTTTAATATCAACGCAAGTCGCATCTTTCGCAATACCACCGTTGCCGGGCAAAGCGTAAATTTCGGTAATTTTATCGCTTTCTTTTAATTTTTTAATAATAGCGTGCTCTCTTCCGCCGCCGCCTACTACCATTACTTTCATTTTTATTTTCTCCTAAAAATTAATGATGGAACAATCTCATTTTGGTAAACGACATTACCATATCATATTTATCGCAACAATCAATTACCGCATCGTCACGAATTGAACCGCCCGGTTCTGCAATATATTTTACACCGCTTCTTTTTGCTCTTTCAATGTTGTCGTCAAACGGGAAAAATGCGTCTGAACCGAGTGCAACGCCGTCAATTGTTGCAAGATAAGCTTTTGCTTCTTCATCGGAAAGCGGTTCTGGGCGAGAAGTAAAATATTTTTGCCAAACGCCGTCAGCACAAACATCTTCTTCATTTTTGTTAATGTAACCGTCAATAACATTATCTCTTACTGCACGAGGTAAATCTTGTTTAAACGGTAAATTTAAAACTTTGTCATATTGGCGTAAAAACCAAGTGTCAGCCTTTGTGCCTGCAAGACGGGTGCAATGAATTCTCGATTGTTGACCTGCGCCAACGCCGATAGCCTGACCGTCAACCGCATAGCAAACCGAGTTTGACTGAGTATATTTCAAAGTAATAAGCGAAATAATTAAATCTCTTACTGCGCTTTCGGGGTAATTTTTGTTTTTGGTAACAATGTTAGAAAGCAATTCTTTGTTAATTTCAAAATTGTTTCTGCCTTGCTCAAAAGTAATGCCGAAAACTTGTTTTCTTTCTCTTACTTGCGGAACATAGTTTTCATCAATTTTAACTATATTGTAACCGCCTTTTCTTTTTTGTTTTAAAATTTCGAGCGCCTCGTCGGTGTAACCCGGTGCAATAATTCCGTCAGAAACTTCACGCTTAATCATTTTAGCGGTGGTAGCATCGCAAACATCAGACAAAGCCACCCAATCGCCAAACGAGCACATTCTGTCAGTACCTCTTGCTCTCGCATAAGCGCAAGCGAGCGGTGACTCGTCAAGCCCCTCAATATCGTCAACAAAGCAGGCTTTTTTAAGTTTATCGGAAAGCGGAATACCAACTGCCGCAGAAGTTGGGCTTACATGTTTAAAAGAAGTTACGGCAGGGAGCGATAAAGCCTCTTTTAACTCTTTTACCAACTGCCAAGAGTTAAAAGCGTCAAGAAAATTAATAAAGCCGGGTTTGCCGTTTAAAATTTCAATCGGCAAATCTTCGCCGTTTTCCATAAAAATTTTTGCAGGTTTTTGGTTGGGGTTGCAACCGTATTTTAATTCAAATTCTTTCATAAAGAAAATTCTCCTTATTTGTTTTTGTTAATAATTCTGTCTTCTGCCTTGCCGTTTTCAAGGTCAATAAATCTAACAAAAAGCGAAACTTTGTTATCTTCGTTTAAAGCGTTCCAAAGGTCGTTTGCAAAAGTGTCAATATCGTTTGGAATTGCTACTTTTTTAGGCTCACCGCAGAACGATGGCAACGGGTTGCCGTCACCCTGATAAGTGTGAATAAAATGACCCTCGCCTGATTTTGGGTTGTTATAAGAAAATGTAAAACGCTGGCAAGAATCAGGGTCGCCCTCGTTTGATTTTAAAATTGACATAGCATAGTTGTAAGTGCCGTTGTCAATATGCATAATACCCGAAATTCGAGGGGTATAGTTTGGTGCATCATCTTCAAACTCACGAGTGCGAAGCGCCTGCTCGAAAGTTTGCTGTTTGTCCATAAGTTCATAAATTGTATCGGTTTGGTCGCCGTTTGTAACAATAGTTTTGTTGCCAAGCACTCTAACAGGGTTGTAAATAATCAAATGCGGGTCGGTGAGTTTTGACTCGTCAAACGCTTTTGTTTCAATACCGTCAGCGGTAGGCGCAAAAATTCTGTTTCTTGAATTTACGCTTCTGCCCATAATAAAATAAGCGGTAACGCCGAATTTACCATCAGCCGATTTACCTATTACAATACCTCTGCCGGGGTATGCGTTGTTTTTCAATTCATCATAAATATTAATCATTATTTTTCTCCTTAACAATAATTTCGCTTATCTTTTCAACCGATTGCGGTAAAATAATCCATTCAGCCTGTTGCATTACCCTTTTTTGCAAAATTTCGGGCGTATCGTTTTCTTCAACCTCAACCGCTTTTTGCATAATTATTTCGCCGCCGTCCGGAATTTCGTTTACAAAATGAACCGTAGCGCCGGTAACTTTAACGCCTTTTTTCAAAGCCTCTTCGTGAACTTTAAGCCCGTAAAAGCCCTGCCCGCAAAACGAGGGAATAAGCGAGGGGTGAACATTAATTATTCTTTTTTCAAAAGTTTTGGTGAATTTTTCGCTTAAAATCGCCAAAAATCCGGCTAAAACAATCAAATCAATATCGTTTTCTTTTAAAGTTTTAATTAATTCTTCTTCCCACTTTTCAGCGGTTTCAAAATCTTTTTTAACAAGTGATTTTGCTGTGATGTCAGCATTTTTTGCACGAGTTAGAGCATAAGCGTCAGCCTTGTTTGAAATAACAAGTTTTATTTCGCCGTTTTTAAGTGTGCCGTCATTTTGTGCATCAATCAACGCTTGCAAGTTAGTTCCGCCACCCGAAACCAACACCGCAATATTCGCTTTTTTATTAAGCATAATAATGTTTACCTCTAAATTTATAAAAGTACAATTTTGTTTTCTTCATCTTTTACGATTTCGCCGATAATGTAAGCGTCTTCGCCGTTTGCTTTAAGAATTTCGAGCGATTTTTCGGCATCTTCTTTTGCAACGGTAATGCTCATACCAACGCCCATGTTAAAGGTGTTGAACATATCTCTTTCAGGAATTGAGCCTGTCTTTGCAATTAAATCGAAAATAGGTAAAACTTTAATATTTTTCTTCTCAATTTTAGCGCAAAGACCGCTTGGAATACTTCTTGGAATATTCTCATAAAATCCGCCGCCTGTTATGTGCGAAATACCTTTTACTTTAACTTCATCTAAAAGTGCCAAAACAGGTTTAACATAAATTCTTGTCGGGGTTAAAAGTGTTTCGCCGACAGATTTTCCGCCTAATTCTTCAACAGGTGCTTTAATATCTTTATTTTCAACGTCAAAAACTTTTCTAACAAGTGAAAAACCGTTTGAGTGAACACCGCTTGACGGCAAACCGATAATAACATCGCCCTCTTGCATTGTGCTGTTGTCAACAATTTTTTCTTTATCGACAACGCCGGTTGAATAACCTGCCAAATCATATTCATCAACAGGGTAAAATCCCGGCATTTCAGCGGTTTCACCGCCGATTAGGGCAGCGCCCGACTGAACGCAACCTTCGGCAACGCCTTTAACAATGTCAGCAATTCTTTCGGGAATGTTTCTGCCACAAGCAATATAGTCAAGGAAAAACAAAGGTTTTGCGCCGCAACAAATAATATCGTTTACGCACATTGCAACGCAGTCAATTCCGACTGTGTCGTGCTTGTCCATCAAAAACGCCATTTTAAGTTTTGTGCCTACACCGTCAGTTCCGCTGACTAAAACAGGTTTTGAAATGCCTGTTAAATCAAGTTCAAAAAGTCCGCCGAAACCGCCAACATCGGAACATACGCCCGAAGTCATAGTAGAAGCAATATGTTTTTTCATAAGTTCAACCGCTTTGTAACCTGCGGTAATGTCAACGCCTGCTTTTTTGTAACTATCGCTGAAACTTTGCATTATTTTTCCTCCGAAATTTTTCTTTCAAATCTGCTTTTTTTGGTTTGAGTCGGAACAGGGGTCGGGTAGCAGTTGCTAAAACAAGCATCGCAATAACCGCATTTTTTCTTTGTTCCGATAAGTAATGATAAATGGTCGATATCTAAATAACCGAGGCTGTCAACGCCGATTATTTTTTCGATTTCTTCAATTGTGTGGTTGCAGGCAATTAAATTCTTTCTCGAATCAATATCAGTTCCGTAATAGCAAGGGTTAGTAAACGGCGGAGCCGAAACTCTCATATGAACCTCTTTTGCGCCTGCATCACGAAGCAGTTTTACAATTCTTGCCGAGGTCGTACCTCTTACAATTGAATCGTCAATCAAAACAACTCGTTTGCCCTTTACCGTTTCTTCAACGGTGTTGAGTTTGATTCTTACTTTATCTTCTCTTGATTTCTGTCCGGGAGAGATAAAGGTTCTGCCTATATATTTATTTTTAATAAAACCTATTCCGTAAGGAATACCCGACTGTCTTGAATAGCCTATTGCAGCATCAATACCCGAATCGGGAACACCGACAACAACATCAGCTTGAACAGGGTGTTCGAGTGCCAAACAACTACCTGCTTTAATTCGAGCTTCGTGAATTGAAACGCCTTGAATTTTTGAGTCGGGGCGTGCAAAATAAAGATATTCAAAAATACAAATTGTCGGGTCAACTTTGTTGCAATGGTCGGTAATTGAGCGAACGCCGTTTTTTTCAAAAATAACAATTTCGCCCGGCTCAACATCACGAATGTATTTTGCGCCTACTGCATCAAGTGCGCAGGTTTCCGAAGCGACAACATAAGAGCCTTCTTCGGTTTGACCGTACATAAGCGGTCTAAAACCGTTTTCATCACGAACGGCGATTAATTTTGACGGCGACATAACAACCAAAGAATAAGCGCCTTTGATTTTGTTCATTGCTCTGTTTACCGCCTCTTCTATAGAGGGTACGCCGATTCTTTCTTTGGTAACTATGTAAGAAATAACTTCGGTATCGCTTGTTGAATAGAAAATTGAGCCCTCGTTTTCAAGTTGTTCTCTAAGTTCAAAAGAGTTTATCAAATTTCCGTTGTGAGCAAGTGCCATTCTGCCTTTGCTGTGATTTACAACTATCGGCTGTGCGTTAAGTCTGCCGTTTGTGCCGGTTGTGCCGTATCTAACATGGCCTACCGCCATATTACCGAGTCCCAAGCCCTCTAATTTGTCGTGTGTGAAAACATCATTTACAAGACCTACTTCTTTGTAGTAGTTGAAAAGTCCGTCATCGTTTACAACAATACCGCAACTTTCCTGTCCTCTGTGTTGTAAAGCATATAATCCGTAATAGGTGCTTAATGCAACATCGCATTTTTGTGTTGCGAAAATGCCGAAAACACCACATTCTTCTCTTAAATTACTCAAAATAAAACCTCACTAAAAATTATTCGCCGAAAACTCTTTTCATCATTTCTTTGTAAGCGTCTTCAACACCGCCCATATCTCTGCGGAAACGGTCTTTATCTAATTTTTCGTTTGTATCTTTGTCCCAAAAACGACAAGTGTCAGGTGAAATTTCATCAGCCAAAACAATTTCGCCGTCAGCGGTTTTGCCGAATTCCAATTTAAAGTCAACTAATTTTACGCCAAGACCCAAGAAATATTCTTTTAAAACATCGTTTACTTTAAACGCCATTTCTTTGATTTTGTTAATCTCATCTTTAGTTGCAAGTTTTAAAGCAACAGCGTGGTAAGCATTTATAAGCGGGTCGTGCAAATCATCGTTTTTATAAGAAAATTCAATAGTGGGCTCGTCAAAAACAATACCTTCTTCAACGCCGTAATTTCTTGCGAAAGAGCCTGCCGAAATATTTCTAATAATTACTTCAAGCGGAACAATTTCCACTTTTTTAACAACTGTTTCTCTGTCGTTTAACTCTTGAACATAGTGAGTTTTAACGCCTTGTTTTTCAAGAATTTGCATAAGAAAGTTAGACATTTTGTTGTTTACAACGCCTTTGCCTACGATTGTGCCTTTTTTTGCGCCGTCAAATGCGGTAGCGTCGTCTTTGTAAGAAACTATAACTGCGTTTTCCTCGTCTGTGGCAAAAACTTTTTTTGCTTTGCCTTCGTAAAGTTGTTCTCTTTTTTCCATTGTTAAATTAGTCCTTTCGTTTTTAGTTTTTTATTTTAAAGTTGTTGCAAAACATTTTTATCTTTCTCTAAAACTTTTGCTGCGTCTGCCTGTCTTTTTGCTTTAAGTTTTTCGGCAATTTCTTTATCTTCAACCGCCAAAATTTGAGCAGATAATAAAGCGGCATTGACTCCCCCATTAATCGCAACAGTTGCAACCGGTATTCCGGAAGGCATTTGAACTGTTGAAAGTAATGCGTCAATGCCGTCTAAATTTGAAGATTTGCAGGGTATACCTATAACAGGCAGAGTGGTATTAGCCGCAACAGCGCCTGCTAAATGAGCCGCCATTCCTGCGGCTGCAATAATAACGCCAAAACCGTTTTCTCTTGCATTTTTAGAAAATTCTGCTGCTTGAACGGGCGTTCTGTGAGCCGAATAAATATGCACCTCAAACAGTATTCCTAAACTTTTTAGTGTATCAGTCGCTTTTTTAATAATAGGCAAATCGCTGTCGCTGCCCATAATAATTCCGACTTTTTTCATAGTTTTGTAACCTCCTTAAAAACCGAAAAAGGCGCACTCAACCTGTCATCTTTAAAAGTTGAGTGTGCCCAGACGGTCGGCTTAAAATTTCTAATATGATTTTTCTTACTCCTTTGCGGTGAACTCCGCATTTATCCGTCAGTTATAAGAAAAATATTTTACTCTATTATTTTATCACAAATCGCAAAAAAGTCAATCGTTTACAACTCAAATTTTTAATTTTGATATAATACTTGTAAATACTTAAAAAATAATATATAATATTTAGTAAATATACATAAAATAAGCGCAAAAGAAGTGGTGTAATGAGCATTTTAATCTGCCCTGTTTGCTCTGAAAAGTTGGGGTTACACGAAAAATCTTACAAATGCAAAAATAATCATTGTTTCGATTTATCAAAATTCGGTGTTTTAAACTTATCACTTAACAATAAATCTTCAAAAAAACGACACGGCGACGACAAGGCAATGGTCGTTGCAAGAACAGAGTTTTTAGACAAAGGTTACTATCGGCCTATAAAAGATGCAGTAATAACTCTTTGTGAAAAATATTGCAAAGGGGCAAAAAATTTAATTGATGCGGGTTGCGGTGAGGGTTATTATACCGCCGAAGTTGTAAAAACGCTTGTTTTAGAGGAAGTTTTCGGGGTTGACTTGTCAAAAGAGGCGTTAAGATATTTTAAAAAACGAATTAAAAACGCTTTGCCGATTGTTTCAAGCATTTTTAAAATGCCTTTTGAAGAGAGTGGCGCCGATTTTGTTTTAAGTATGTTTGTACCTGATGCTTATAATGAGTTTTTAAGAGTAATTAAAAAAGACGGTTATTTTATTAAAACAAAGGTGTTGAAAAATCACCTAATTGAACTTAAACAAGCGGTTTACGACAACCCTTATTACAACGATGAAGAGCCTGACGAAATTGAAGGTTTTGAAAAGTTAGATGAAATAATAACCGATTACAAAACAACTGTTTTAGGTGATGATATTAAAAAACTGTTTTTAATGACGCCTTATTATTATAAAACGAGTAAAACCGACCAGCAAAAGTTAGAAAAAATCGAAAAACTTGAAATAACAGTCAGCGTTAAAACAGTTGTTTACAAAAAAGTGTAAACATTTTAACAAAGAATTGGATAGTTGTTTAAAAAATGTTCACCAAATATTTCTTTTGGCGAATTATAATAAAAACATCAAATAACGGAGGAACAAAAAAATGGCAAGCATGAGAGTAATGGTTGTCGACGACGACAATAACATTTGTGAATATTTAAGACTTTATCTTGAAAAAGAGGGCTACTCGGTCGAGATTTTTCATGACGGAAAAAGCGCTGTTGATGCTTTTTCAAAATATGACCCGGCTATAATTTTGCTTGATGTTATGATGCCGAATATGGACGGCTGGCAGGTTTGCCGTGAAATAAGAAAGCAAAGCCAAGTGCCTATTATTATGCTGACCGCAAAAGGCGAAACTTTTGATAAGGTTTTGGGGCTTGAACTTGGCGCAGACGATTATGTTGTAAAACCTTTTGAAGCGAAAGAGGTTATTGCGAGAATTAAAGCAATTCTTCGACGCAGCGGTTATTCTGACAGCGAATCGGTTAAAAAAGTTGAGTTTGAAAAGTTGGTTATTAACCTTACTAACTATGAAATGATTGTTGACGGCAAAGCGGTTGACACACCGCCGAAAGAGTTAGAGCTTATTTATCATTTAGCGTCAAATCCTAACAAAGTTTATACCCGTGACCAACTGCTTGACGAGGTTTGGGGTTTTGATTATTACGGCGACTCAAGAACGGTTGACGTTCACGTTAAAAGGTTAAGAGAAAAGTTAGAAGGCATTTCTGAAAAATGGGCGTTAAAAACCGTTTGGGGCGTAGGCTATAAATTTGAAACAAAATAAAGGGAAAAGAAAATGCGAAAAAGCATATTTATAAGATATTTTACAACTGTTGCGATAATAGTTTTTTTGAGTTTTGCCTTTTTTTCGGGAATACTTATAATAAATTCGCAAAGGCAATGGGTAAACGATAAAAATAAACTTTTGTCGAAAAATGTCGAAATTGCCGCCGAATTAATCTCAAAAAGCACAACAGTTCAAAGCATAAGCTCTATGGAGGCAATAAGCCAAATTGTCGATGCGACTATTTTTACTGTTGATGAAAACGGGCGTTGCAATTTTTCTTGCGGTGAAGATGCGCCCGATTACGACAGCACTATTGATGTTGCAGTTTTGAAAAAAGCGTTAAACGGCAAATATACCGAAACCGGAATGCTTGCCTCCTCGCTAAAAAGAAAATGTTTTATTGTCAGCGTGCCGATTGTGCAGTCGGGCGTGGTGCAAGGCGCAGTTTTTGCAACTGTTCCTATGAAAGAGGCGAATTTATATACGCTTTCAACGCTAAAAACGGTGCTTCTTTGCGCCGTTGTCGTAATGATAATAGCGTTTATTGCAACATATTTTGCTTCGGCTCAAATGACAAAACCGCTTAGAAATATGGCGCAGGTTGTTAAAAAAATTGAAAGCGGTGATTTTTCGGCAAAAGTACCGGTAAAAACTCGTGATGAAATAGGGCTTTTAGCGGAAGCAATTAACAAAATGACTGTTTCGGTAGGCGCACTTGAAGAAATGCGAAGCAGTTTTATTTCAAGCGTTTCGCACGAACTTAAAACGCCAATGCAAACCATTTCGGGCTTTGTTGACGGCATTTTAGACGGCACAATTGAAAAAGAAAATACCGAAAAATATTTAAGAATTGTTTCAGAAGAAACAAAACGCCTTGCAAGGCTTGTAAATTCAATGTTACAACTTTCACGCTTGCAAAGCGATAAAATGAAACTAAATAAAACAACCTTTAATTTTTCCGATATGGTTATTAGCGTTTTTCTCTCTTTTGAAAAACAGGTTGAAGATAAAAAAATCAGCATTTTAGGGCTTGATATGTTAAAACCGATAAGCATTACCGCCGACCGTGATTTAATTTATCAGGTAATTTATAACCTAACCGAAAATGCAATAAAATTTACGCCTGAAAACGGTGAAATTTCGGTAAAATGCGAATGTGAAAAGCAAACTGTGAAATTCACCATTAAAAATTCGGGCGAGGGTCTTACCCAAAACGAAATGTCTAAAATCTTCGAGCGGTTTTATAAAACCGACCGCTCAAGAAGTAAAGATAAAACGGGTATGGGATTCGGTCTTTACATTGTCAAAACAATTGTTTCGCTTCACGGCGGAAAAATCAGCGTTGGCAGCGTTTTGAACGAATACACTCAATTTGAGGTAATTTTGCCCGATAAAGAAATAGTGGCGGAAATTGCAAACCGCCGTTAAAATCAGTTTTAAGGAGAATTTTTTTATGAACGAAGAATTTAACAATAATCAAAATGAAGATGAGGTAAAAGAGCCTGTCGAAGACACTCAAGAACCTGTTGAAAACGAAACGCAAGATGCTCAAGAACCAATTGAGCTTTCGCAAAAACTTGAAGACACTCAAGAAGTCGAAACAGAGCAAGAAACGCAAGACACTCAAGAGAGTGAACCACAAGAACAATTCAACGGTTATAATCAGTATCCGCAAGAGCAAAAACACTACATGCCAAACGGTTTTTACCCCAATTCTATGCGAAAAACGCAAAACGGCAGCAAACCGGGGTTGAAAATTTTTGCTATAATTCTTGCGGTAGCGATTGTTTTTTCGGCAGGAACGGTAGTCGGAAAAATTTTCGGCGACAACACCGATTCAAAATTAACCGTAAGCGACGAGTCTGAAGGCTCAATGAAATATAACGGTGAAGATATTGAGGTAAACGAAGGCGACACAAAAGCCTCAAACGATATTAAACCAGATGAAAACGGCAAATACACCGCTGAACAGGTTGCAAAATTAGTAGGCGAATCGGTGGTAAATATTCAAGTTTATTCAAACACCGATAAAAACGCAGGCGCAACCGCTTCGGGTGTAATTTTGAATAAAAAAGGTTATATTATTACCAACGACCACATTTATTCTGAAGTTAAAAACGCAAAATTTATTGTTAATTTCACAAACGGAAAAAGCTACAAAGCCTCTTATGTAGCAGGCGACAAACGTAGCGATATTGCGGTTATTAAGCTTGATAAAGCTCCGAACAATTTAAAACCCGCAACCTTTATTAAAGATTCTTCTAAACTTAATGTCGGTGAAGATGTAATCGCAATCGGCAGTCCGGGCGGACTTTCGGGAACAGTTACAAAAGGTATTGTTTCTTACCCCTCAAGAAGAATTACCTCTTCATCTTCTGACTCAAACGGCACAACTTCGGCTTTTTCAATGAGAGTAATTCAAACCGATGTTGCTTTAAATCCAGGCAATTCGGGCGGTGCGCTCGTTAATATGTATGGTCAGGTTGTAGGCATTTCTTCTTCAAAAATTTCCGCAACCGGTTACGAGGGCCTTTGTTTTGCAATTCCCTCAAACGATGCTGTTAAATATGCAAAAAGTCTTGTTAAAAACGGCAAAGTCACAGGCAGAGCAAAACTCGGAATAACCTATAAAGAAATTTCTTCTGCCGCCTCACTTGTAAACGACTTGCCTACAGGACTTCGTATTCAGGAAATAAGCAGTTCAAGCGAACTTGCAGGCAAAAACATAACAGTCGGCGAAAACGGCGATATTATTACCGAAATCAACGGCAAAAAAATCACCACATCTGCGGTTGCTCTCGATATAATCGATGACAGCACAGCGGGCGATGAAGTTGCGCTTAAAATTTATTCTGTAAGCACTAAAAAATCAAGCGTTTACAAAATAAAATTGCTTGAAGATACTTCAAACACAAGCTATTCAAACGAAATTCCTCGCTCAACAACCGCACCGAACAATTATTACTATTTCGGTGGCGATGATGACGAAAATCAAAACCCGTTTTCATTCGGTGATTAATTTTTAAAAAGGTGGAAAAATAAAATGTTTAATGTTGAAAAAGTAACAAATGAATGTGTTGATTGGATAAAAGAATTTTTCGAAGAAAACGGCAAAGGTTGCAACGCAATTGTCGGAATTTCGGGCGGTAAAGACAGTTCGGTAACAGCGGCACTTTGCGCAAAAGCACTCGGAAAAGAAAGAGTTATCGGCGTTTTAATGCCTTGCGGCGAACAGGCTGACATTTCTTGCTCGCAACTGCTTGTAAAACATTTGGGCATTAAAAATTACACAATCAACATTAAAGAGGCGGTTGAGGGCGTTAAAAATTCTATGCCGAAAGACTTTGAACTTACCGCACAAACTTTAACAAATCTTCCTGCAAGAATAAGAATGGCAACGCTTTATGCGGTTGCGCAAAGCAACAACGGCAGAGTGGCAAACACCTGCAATTTGTCGGAAGATTATGTCGGTTATGCAACCCGTTACGGTGACGGCGCAGGCGATTTTAGTCCGCTTGCAAATCTTACTGTGGCAGAGGTAAAACAAATCGGCAGATACTTGGGAATTCCCGAAGAATTGGTTGAAAAACCGCCTATTGACGGGCTCAGCGGTAAAACCGATGAAGATAATTTGGGCTTTACTTATGCTGTTTTAGACAGGTACATAAGAGAGGGCAAAATTGATGATGAAGAAACCAAAAAACGAATTGATTACCTCCATAAAATCAACCTTTTTAAACTTCAATTAATCCCCTCATTCAAACCAAATTTTTAAAAATACGAAAAACCACGGCACAAAAGCCGTGGTTTTTTATGTGTAAAAAATAACCGTATCAAACTTTCAACCCTTCCACCGCAAGCGGTCCCCCTTCCCTTAACAGTGACGGCCATTCGGGCGAGTCAAGAACCCGACCCCTACATAGTTTGATGAAAATTTAAGTTACAATGTAGGGGATGGCATCCTTGACATCCCGTTGCAAAAAGCGAAAAGTTTTATCAAAATTTTAATCTTAAGTACAATCTTCAAAAGCCTTCTCTTTGAGGAGAAGGTGGGTTGCGTAGCAACTCGGATGAGGTGTAAAGTTTGTGCAAATAAAAACGGCAGGAGCAAGCCCCTACCCTACAAGATATTTATATGTTTTCAGCAAATTTCGGCGGGTCGTCTGGGAAGCCGACCCCTACACCGTTATTTTTAGTCTTATCAAACTTTATTTGGGTTATATTCTTGCTACGCCGGTGTCTTTGGCGGCTTGCGCAACTGCTTTTGCAACCGCTTTGCCTACTCGCTTGTCAAACGCTTTCGGAATAATATAATCCGCCGATAACTCGTCATCACTAATCAACGAAGCAATTGCTTTTGACGCGGCAACTTTCATTTCCTCGTTAATGTCGCTCGCTCTTACATCAAGCGCACCCCTGAAAATGCCGGGGAATGCAAGCACATTGTTAATTTGATTTTTAAAATCGCTTCTGCCTGTGCCAACAACCGTAGCACCTGCTTTTTCAGCAAGGTCGGGCATAATTTCGGGAATGGGGTTTGCCATAGGAAATGTTATAGCACCGTTAGCCATTGATTTTATCATTTCGGGGGTAACAATGTTAGGTGCCGAAACGCCGATAAACACATCTGCACCGCACAAAGCGTCTTTTAAAACGCCTTTTTGCTTTTCGGGGTTGGTGATTTTAGCAAGCTCTTTGTGAGCGGGCGACAAACTTTCGTCACCCTCGCAAATAATGCCGAATTTATCAACCATTAAAAGATTTTTAACGCCCATTTTCATAAGGTGCAAACCTATTGCAGTACCTGCCGAACCTGCGCCGTTGATAACAACTTTGATTTTATCAATTTGCTTGTTAACAACTTTTAAAGCGTTAATTAAAGCGGCGGCAACAACAATCGCCGTGCCGTGCTGGTCGTCGTGAAAAACAGGAATATCGCATTTTTCTTTTAATTTTTTCTCAATTTCAAAACATCTCGGCGCTGAAATATCTTCAAGATTTATTCCGCCGAACGAGCCTGAAATGTTGTAAACTGTATTTACAATTTCATCAACATCTTTTGATTTTACACAAAGCGGAAATGCGTCAACATCGGCAAATTCTTTAAACAAAACGCATTTGCCCTCCATAACGGGCATACCGGCTTCCGGACCTATATCGCCAAGACCTAAAACCGCCGTTCCGTCGGTAACAACCGCAACCAAATTACTGCGTCTTGTAAGCTCGTAAGATTTAGTTTTATCTTTGTTAATAACAAGGCAAGGCTCGGCAACGCCCGGAGTATAAGCCAAAGATAAATCTTCGGAATTTTCAACTTTTACTCGTGAGTTTACCTCAATTTTTCCTTTCCATTCGTAATGTTTTTCAAGCGCTTTTTCCTTTATATCCATAATGTTTTCCTTTCACAAAATATATTAAAAATTATATCATAAACAAATTTCAAAAACAACTTAAACTTTTTTAAGATTATAACGCCAGCGAAGAAATGCCGCGCCAAAAATAATAACATAACCGATAACGCTTAAATAATCTACCGCCTCGCCCAAAAAAGCAAAGCCTAAAAGTGTTGCAAAAACAACTTGGGAATAGTCGAACACCGAAATTTCTTTCGCAGGGGCAAATTTGTAGGCGAATGTTATAAAATATTGCCCTACCGCCGCCGAAACGCCCGCCATTATAAGATAAAACAACTGCAAGGCGCTCATAGATTTATATTGAACAATCATTATAGGCAACAAAATTACCGTTGAAATTGCCGAAAAAGCGAAAACTACAACCGAGCCGGCAACGCCGTTTGTAGTAACTTTTCTTACAAATGTGTAGGCGAGTCCTGCGAACATTCCGCTGAAAAAGCCTGCCAAAGCCGGCAACACCTCGTAAGAAAACGAAGGTTTGATAACGAAAATCGCGCCAAAAAATGCTAATGCTACAATCGCCCATTCAGCGCTTTTTGCCTTTTCTTTTAACAAAAATATTGAAAAAATCATAGCAAAAAAGGGCGATAACTTGTTAAGCAAACTTGCGTCCCCAATATAAAGCCTGCCGATTGCGTAAAAGTTTAAAATTACGCCCGCCAGCCCGAAAATTGAACGCGCTAAAATACCGCCGAAATTACCTTTGGCGGTTTTTAAAATCTGTGGATTTTTAATTATTGCAAAACTTGCAATTAGGCAAGCGACCGAATTTCTGAAAAACGCTTTTTGAAAAGTCGGCAAATCGCCCGAAAGTTTTACAAACAAATTCATAAAAGCGAAGCCTGCCGCAGCGCCTAAAATCAGTAAAATTCCCTTTAGTTTATTGTTCATATTATAAATAATAGCACTTTTTTGTCGGTTTTACAACTAAATATTTAAAAAAACCAAAATTATCGGTTGAGTTTTTTAAAAAAATATAGTATAATAATTATAACTATACACATATATAGAAAGGGTTTTTCGGTTTGTCTGATACAATAGCGGCGATTTGCACGGCAAACGGCGTTGGCGGAATTGGAATTGTAAGAATTTCCGGTGATAATGCGGCGGCTGTCGCAAGCAAAGTTTTTCGCCCTAAAAATGAGAAGAACAAAATTGAAAATTTAAAAGGTTATCAGGCGGCTTTCGGCTTTGTTGAAGATGAAAAAGGCGTTATTGACGAATGTATTGCGCTGAAATTTTGCGCACCTTTTTCCTACACAGGCGAAAACACCGTTGAACTCTCGGTTCACGGCGGCTCGGCGGTTTTAAAACAGGTGCTTCGTGCAGTTTTTTCTGCAGGCGCAAGGCAAGCGGTTGCCGGCGAATTTACCAAAAGAGCTTTTTTAAACGGCAAGTTATCGCTCAATCAGGCTGAGGCGGTTATGGACATTGTAAGCGCCGAAGGCTCTGCGCAGGCTCGTTCTTCTGCGGCGGCGCTAAAAGGCGAAAGCGGTAAAACAATTACAAAAATTAAAGAAATTTTAATTTATGCCGAAGCTATGCTTTCTGCTTTTTGCGATTTTCCAGATGAGGGCGAAGAGGAAATGGAAAGCGATAAGTTTTTTGAAAAATTGCAAAATGCGAAAGATTTACTTGAAAAACTTATTACCGATTACGATAAAGGTAGAATTATTAAAAACGGCATTGAATGCGTCATTATAGGAAAGCCGAATGTCGGTAAATCCACAATAATGAATTTGCTTTCTCGTTTTGACCGCTCAATTGTTACCGCCGTTGCAGGCACCACAAGAGATTTGGTCGAAGAAACGGTCGACATCGGCGGTTGCGTTTTGCGACTTTGCGATACCGCAGGTATTCACGAGGGCGTTGACGAGGTTGAAAAAATCGGCATTGAAAAAGCCAAACAGCGAATTGACACGGCTGATTTAATTTTGGCGGTTGTTTCTGCCGAAAATGAGATTGATAATGAAGATATTAAACTGCTCAACCGAGCAAAAGATATTCCTGTTATAATTATTGTAAACAAAACCGATTTAAACGAAAATCCTGATATAGAAAAACTTAAAAAATTTGGCGAACCGATTTTTTGTAGCGCAAAACAAGGCGAGGGCGTTGAAATTTTGCGAAAAGAAATTCTTAACAAAATCGGTCTTAACAATTTAGATGAAAACAATTCTTTTATTGCCAACGAAAGACAACTTTCTTGCGTGAAAAACGCTTACAACGCCGTAAATCAGGCGCTTAAAGATATTAAAGAAAACCAAACGCTCGATGCGGTAGGCGTTTTAATTGAAGAGGCGATTGATAATTTGCTTACCCTTACGGGTGAGAACGCAAGCGAAGCGGTAGTAGCAGAAGTTTTTTCAAAATTCTGTGTCGGCAAATAAAGAAAAGGGGCGGTAAAATGAAAGAAAGCGGAATGTTTCGCACAAAACTTTTCGGCGGTTTTAATAAAAAAGATGTTTTTGAATATTTTGATTCGCTTAAATCTCAAATTCAAGATGAAAATTCTGATTTAATTGAAAAAAGCAGTCAACAAACCGAAGAAATTGAACAATATAAAGAAAAAATTAAAAATCTTGAAGAACAAATTGAAAAACTTCAAAACAGTTCAAAAGATTTAGAAAAAGAAAATAAAAGTTTAATTGAAAATTTTGAGCAAATTAAGCGTGATAATCTTAAAATCGCTGAATTAGAAAGCGAAAATTCCTCGCTTAACGCCGAACTTTCTAAAGTAAATTCTCAATTGGTTGAGGAAAATAAATATAAATCGCATTGCAACGAATTATCACGAAAAATTATTAAAATTGAATCTGAAATGCTTGTTAAAGATTCTAAAATTAAAAAAATGCAAAGCGATTATCAAAATTTAGTTGCAAAAATTAAAGAATTACCCGAACTTGATGAAAACATTGCTCAAAACGCTAAAGAAGCGTTAACCTCACTTGCGCAAATTTTTAGCGGAGCTAATGTTTTAGCTGATTCAGTAACAGAATTAAAAAAGGAAATTAATGAAGATTAAATGGAATACAGTTTTTCAACAAATGAAATAAAGGATTATGCCGCACGCCTTAAAGCAGGCGACAGGGTTTTGCTTTCGGGCAAGGTTTACACCTCTCGTGATGCGGCGCACAAAAGAATTTTTGAATCGCTTGAAAAAGGTGAAAAAACACCTTATAATATAGAAGGGGCAAGCGTTTATTACGCAGGCCCTACACCGACTCCAAAAGGGCTTGCAATCGGCTCTTGCGGACCTACCACTTCAAGCAGAATGGACCCTTATGCTCCGAAAATGCTTGATTTAGGGCTTTATTCTATGATTGGTAAAGGTCCTCGCTCGCAAGAAGTGGTTGATGCGATAATTAGAAACGGCGCAGTTTATTTTTGCGCAGTCGGCGGTGCAGGCGCACTCGCTTCAAAGTGCATTACAAGTTGCAAAGTTATCGCTTATGACGACTTGGGTTGCGAGTCGGTAAAAGAATTAATGTTTAAAGATTTTCCGCTTATTGTTGCAATTGACTGCAACGGCGGCAATTTGTTCAATTCAGGGAGGTAGAATACAAATGCTTAATGTAAACAAAAACGAAAAATTCAAAGAAGAAGGACTAACTTTTGACGATGTTCTTCTTGTTCCGAGATATTCGGAGGTTATTCCGAGAGATATTGTTTTAAAAACAAAAATCACAAAAGATATTTCTCTTAACACCCCTATTATGTCGGCGGCTATGGATACTGTAACCGAATCGAGAATGGCAATCGCTATGGCGAGAGAGGGCGGTATCGGCATAATTCATAAAAATATGTCGATTGAAAGACAGTTTGATGAAATTGATAAGGTAAAACGAAGTGAAAACGGCGTTATTGTAAATCCTTTCTATTTATCTCCCGACCATTTTGTTTATGATGCAAACGAACTTATGGCAAAATATAAAATCTCAGGTGTGCCGATTTGCGAAAACGGCAAATTAGTAGGTATTATTACCAACCGTGATTTGAGATTTATGACTGATTTTAATGTTAAAATCAGCGAGGTTATGACAAAAGAAAATCTTATTACCGCACCTGTCGGCACAACGCTCGACGAGGCGCAGGAAATTTTAAGAAAATATAAAATCGAAAAATTACCGCTTGTTGATGAAAACTATTGCTTAAAAGGTCTTATTACAATAAAAGATATTGAAAAAGCGGTTATGTATCCAAATTCGGCAAGAGATAAAAAGGGCAGACTTCTTTGCGGTGCTGCAATTGGCGTTACCGCAAATATGATGGAGCGTGTTGCCGCTTGCGTTGATGCACAGGTTGACGTGCTTTCGCTCGACTCGGCTCACGGCCATTCTAAAAATATTATTGATGCCGTTAAAAAAATTAAAGCGGCTTATCCTGATGTTGCTTTAATTGCCGGCAACATTGCAACTGCCGAAGCGGCTGAAGATTTAATTAAAGCCGGCGCCGACTGCCTTAAAGTCGGTATCGGACCGGGCTCTATTTGTACAACAAGAATTATTGCAGGTATCGGCGTTCCGCAGGTATCGGCAGTTTACGAGGTAGCCTCGGTTGCCGCTAAATATGACATTCCGGTTATCGCTGACGGCGGTATTAAATATTCGGGCGACATTGTAAAAGCTCTTGCAGCAGGCGCTAATTGCGTAATGCTCGGCTCGCTGTTTGCAGGTTGTGCCGAATCACCGGGTGAAATTGAAATTTACCAAGGCAGAAGTTTCAAAGTTTACAGAGGTATGGGCTCAATCGCCGCTATGAACGACGGATCTGCCGACCGTTATTTCCAAGCAGGCGCTAAAAAATTAGTTCCCGAAGGGGTTGAGGGCAGAGTGCCTTATAAAGGAACTTTGTCTGACGCAGTCTTCCAACTTATCGGCGGTATTCGATCAGGTATGGGATACTGCGGTTGTCAAACCATCCCGGATTTGCAGGCTAATGCAAAATTTGTAAAAATCACAGGTGCAGGTCTTAAAGAATCGCACCCACACGATATTACAATAACAAAAGAATCTCCTAACTATTCTACAAAAGCATAAGTTTATCAAGAAGCTTAAATAATTAAACAAAAGGAGTATATAATGATGAAAACTATTAAGAAATTATTTTGTTTATTAACCGCTCTTGCATTACTTACAACTATTCCTGTTGTAAATAATTCCGTAAGTGCAGAAAGCACCGAAATCGACACTGATAAACCTCATATTGCACCTATTCCCGAGCAATCGACTGTTAAACCCGGCGATACAGTTAAGGTGAATTTTTGCGTTGACAACAATTCAGGATTTTGGGGTGCAATGCTTTCTTATAAATTTGACGAAGGCCTTTCGTTGGTTGCAAGCGGAAAAACAGATTCTTCAACAGGAGAAAATATTACAAAATATGATACCGGTAAATCTTTCTCAAATCGTATTTGTGTGAGTCCTGTTAATGATACTAATACCGTTACTTTTGTTTATTCAAACTCCAATATCAATTACAAAAACTATTATAACGGAACTATTGTTTCAATTTATTTTAAAGTTGATGATGACGCTACCGAAGGCGAGTATTCGATAGATTTTAAAAAATGTAATGTTGTAGGCAGTTTGGCAAGCGGTAATAATGCAACGGTACTTGAAGATGGATTTGATTATTACGGCACAACTATTACGGTAAGCGAAGATGCGCAAGAAGAGGCTGTTTTAGGCACGCCTTCAGTAAAGGCAACCATTGCAGGTCAAGGTAGCGTAAAACTTGCTATAACAGCTGCCGAAAACGCTCTTTCTTATGAAGTTTACAAAGTTAAAAGCAATTATTCATCTTATGAAAAAATTGCAACTTTAAACAGTTCAACATTAGTTTATTATGATAACGATGTTCCCGAATATAATACTTATAACTATATGATTAAAGCGATTATGGGCGATAAGTATACTTATTCAAAATCGGTTTCGGTAACAGTTTCGCCTTATTTGCTGGTAGGTACCGAAAATTATAAACCAAGACTTACTTGGAACTCAGGCACAAACGCTACATCTTATTCAATTTACAGAAACGCAGGCGGAACAAACTCAAGTTTCAGCCTTATCGCTTCGGGTGTTACTGACGATTATTATGTTGATAATTCTGCTATAAGTTGTGTGTCTTACAAATATCAGGTAAAAGCGCACGTTTCCGCTTATTTAACCAAAAACTCGGGTTATACAACGTGGAACGCCGCTAAAAGCCACACCGCAGGCGATTGGGTTACAGTTGAAGAGCCTGACTTCACGCAAAGCGGTTACAGAGAAAAATATTGCACTTATTGCGGTGCACGTGTAAGTAGCGAATATTTAGATTCGTTATATATTAACACCTATATGGCAGAGGGTGCTTCTATAAGGCTCGGCGGAGCAAACGGTATCAGGTTTGTTACATATATCAGCCCTGAAAAAGTAAGCTATGTTGAGTCTTACGGCTACACAGTTACAATGGGTACGCTAATAGGTCCTGAAGATTTAGTCGGCGACACGCTCGATTTTGAAGACGTTGAAAACGGCAGAGCGGTTGATGTTGTCACTCACGGATTTTATAACGATAGCGATTGCATTGCGGGCTCAATTGCAAAAATTAAAGAAAAAAACACCGCCTACAGCGCATCAACCGGCAACATTACAAGAAACTTTATCGGCAGAGGTTATGCAATAGCCGAAAAAGGCGATGAAAAACACGTATTTTTAGCCGATTATCCAAACGAAAGTATGTTTGAATGTTCACGTTCTTTAAAAACCGTTTCGCAAGCGTTGCAAATTGATGAAGACCAAATTCCGCTTTATAACGCTTATAAAGAACAGGTTGACAAATGGGTCGCCGCCGAAAAATAATCTTTAAACATTTAAAACCGACTGTTAAAACAGTCGGTTTTTTTAAGCGAGAGATAAAAAGTGCTAAAACGAGTGGGATTTTATTCTGTCGAGGGCGCCTTTTTCAAGGCGGGACACCTGCGCTTGCGAAATGCCTATTTCTTCGGCAACTTCCATTTGCGTCATACCTTTAAAAAAACGCAAATCAACAATTTTTTGCTCCCTTTTGGGCAAAGTTTTTAACGCTTGCTTAAACAAAATTTCATCAATCCAGTTTTTATCGTCATTTTTATCGCCGACTTGGTCAAGCACATAAAGCGTGTCGCCCCCGTCAGAATAAACCGGCTCATAAAGGCTTACCGGCTCGACAATCGCTTCAAGTGCCACAACCACTTCTTCTTTTTTCAGCCCCAAACTTTTAGCAATTTCTTCAATTTTCGGTTCTTTGTTGTATTTGTTTGTAAGCTCCTCTTTAACCTGCATTGCTTTATAGGCAATATCTTTAAGCGAACGGCTTACCCGAACGGCATTGTTATCACGCAAAAATCGGCGAATTTCGCCTATTATCATCGGCACGGCATAGGTTGAAAACCTTACATCAAGCGAAATATCAAAATTATCAATCGCTTTTATTAGCCCTATGCACCCGACTTGAAAAAGGTCGTCGGGATTTTCGCTTCGCCCCGAAAAACGCCTTATCACCGATAAAATCAACTTTAAATTCCCGTTAATTAACTGTTCTCGAGCGGCTTTGTCGCCGTTTCGAGTCGCTTTTAAAAGTTCTTTCTTTTTTTCCTCTTTCAAAACCGGCAAATTTGCGGTGTTTACCCCGCAAATTTCCACTTTGCTGTTGTAACCCAAAAAAATTCCTCCGTTTCTTAAAAATATTATTGACAAAAAGGAATTTTTTAATCTAAAACAAGTAATTGTTAATTATAAACAAAATATTTTTTAAAATTTATACAACATTTTTGAAATTAATAATTGACTTATTTCGAGTTATTTCTTATAATTATATTAGTTAGGTGCTTTTTTCACCTAAAAAATTATTTTTATTTATTTACAGGAGGAAAATTCAAATGAAAAAGATTCTTGCACTTGTACTCGCAGTAGTTATGGCAACATTTTGCCTCGCTTCTTGTGGCGACAAAAAAGATTCGACAAGCAAATTTAAAATCGGCGTTATTTTAGTTGGTGACGATTCTGAAACTTACACAAAAGCTCATTCAGACGGCATTAAAGAAGCCGCAAAAGAGTTAGGCATTTCTGAAAGCGACATTGAGTGGAAAACAAAAGTTGCTGACGAAACCCCTGATGATTGCTATAATGCAGCAAAACAACTTGTTGCTTCTGGTTGTAAATTAGTTATTTCAAACAGTTACGGACATCAAGACCCTATGGCTCGTGCAGCTAAAGAGTTTAAAGATGTAAACTTTGTTTCAATGACCGGTGACTTCGCAGCAATTTCCGGACTTGATAATATGTTCAACGCTTTTACAGGCGTTTATGAAGCAAGATATGTTTCTGGTATCGTTGCAGGTTTAAAAGTTAAAGAACTTGTTGATGCTAAAAAGCTTAAAGATGAAAACTTCGACAAAAAAGGCAATGTAAAAATCGGTTATGTAGGTGCTTATCCTTACGCTGAAGTTGTATCAGGTTATACCGCTTTTTATCTTGGTATTAAATCAGTTGTTGAAAACGTTGTAATGGACGTTCAATATACATCTTCATGGTTCAGCATTGAAGCTGAAGCAGCAGCTGCTGAAGCTCTTATGGGTCGTGGTTGCGTAATTATTGGTCAACACGCTGACTCAACAGGTGCTCCTAAAGCAGTTGAAAAAGCAAACAAGAGCGGAAAAGAAGTATATTCTGTAGGTTACAATATGGATATGACAAAAGACGCTCCTACAGCTGCTTTGACTTCTCCTACAAACACTTGGTCTGTTTGCTACAAAGAAATTTTAGAAGCTGCTAAAAGTGGTAAAAAAATCCCTCAAGATTTAGCTTATGGTTATGAAAAAGACGGTGTTACAATCACCAAACTCGGAAAATCATGCGCTAAAGGTACACAAGAGGCTGTTGATAAAGCAATTGCTGCAATTAAAGACGGTTCTCTCAAAGTATTTGACACCGCTAACTTTACTGTAGGTGGCAAAGAAGTTAAAACTGCAGAAGTTGACTTATCATATTACAACTATTCAAAAAATCCTCCAGAGCTTATTTACAAAGGCGAGAAAAAAGACGCTATTGTAAAAGACGGCGATACTACTTACTTTGATGAATCAAAATTCCGTTCTGCACCTTATTTTGCACTTAGAATTGACGGAATTACAGAACTTAACGCAAACTAATTTAACTTGAAGTTTAAAGGGAAGCAAGCGTTTTTGCTTCCCTTTATCGGTTTAAGGGGTGAAAAACTTGGCAGAATTGGCTGTTCAAATGAAAAACATTACCAAAAGTTTCGGTAAAAATGTAATTGCTAATAAAAATGTAAATTTGGATATTAATAAAGGTGAAATCTTATCGATTTTAGGTGAAAACGGAAGCGGAAAAACCACTTTAATGAATATGCTTTCGGGAATTTATTGTCAAGACAGCGGCGAAATATATGTTAATGGTAATTTAGTATCAATCAATTCACCGAAAACCGCATTTGAACTTGGCATAGGTATGATTCATCAGCATTTTAAACTTGTTGATGTATTTTCGGCAACTGAAAATGTTGCACTTGGACTTAGTAAAAGCGAAAAATTCAATAAAAACTCAATTAAGAATAAGATTATTGAAATATGTGATAAATACGGGTTTGAAATTGACCCTGACAAGAAAATTTACGATATGTCGGTTTCGGAAAAGCAGACTGTTGAAATTGTTAAAGTTTTATACAGAGGCGCTGATATTTTAATTCTTGACGAGCCGACCGCCGTATTAACACCGCAGGAAACCAAAAAACTTTTTAAAGTTTTGCGAAAAATGCGTGAACACGGCAAATCTATTATAATTATTACTCATAAACTTCACGAGGTTTTGGCACTTTCCGATAAAGTTGCGGTACTTCGCAAAGGCGAATATGTCGGAACGGTTGAAACCAAAAATACTAATGAAAAAGAACTTACCGAAATGATGGTAGGTAAAAAAATAAGCCTTGATATTGAAAGAGCCGAGCCGAAAAACACGACTGACAGGCTGGTAGTTAAAAATATTAACTGTATCAATTATGAGGGCGTAAAACTGCTTGATAATATTTCGTTTACTGCAAAATCTGGCGAGATTTTGGGTATTGCAGGCATTGCAGGTTCGGGTCAGCGTGAACTGCTCGAATCAATTGCAGGACTTCAAAAACTCAATGAAGGCGAAATTTTATATAACAACCCGAAAACAGGCGAAGTTGATAACCTTCGTGATAAAACCCCTATTCAAATAAGAGAGCTTGGTGTAAGGTTATCGTTTGTTCCGGAAGACAGACTCGGTATGGGCTTGGTCGGCAATATGGACATTATTGATAATATGATGCTTCGTTCTTATCGCAAAGGCAAATCGGTTTTTGTAAACCGCAAAAAGCCGAAAGGTCTTGCTGAAAAAATTATTGAAGATTTAGAGGTTGTAACCCCTAACGCTAAAACTCCCGTTCGCAGACTTTCGGGCGGTAATGTTCAAAAAGTTTTAGTCGGCAGAGAAATCGCCTCCGCTCCTTCGGTGCTTATGGCGGCTTACCCTGTAAGAGGACTTGACATTAACTCTTCTTATATGATTTACAACCTTTTAAACAAGCAAAAAGAAAGAGGCGTTGCCGTAATTTTTGTCGGCGAAGATTTAGATGTTTTGGTTGAACTTTGCGACAGAATTATGGTTATAAATTCGGGTAAAATTACCGGAATTGTTGACGCAAGAAATACAACAAAAGAGGAAATTGGTTTGCTTATGACCAAAACCGATTCACTCGATACGCAAGGGGGCGAAGAATAATGGCAAAAACTGCAAAAGAACCTTTAATTCGACTTTCAAAAAAAGATGGCGTTTCAGAAGTTAAAGCTTGGGCTTACAGAGGGGTTGCTGTCATTTTTGGATTTTTATTCGTAACTCTTTTTATGTATATTGTAATAGGAATGGAACCCGTTACACTTTTTGAAACTATGTTTGAGGGCGCTTTCGGAAACTCAATTTATCTTTCCTCAACAATAGTTTACGCCACTAAACTTCTTTGCATATCGGTCGCTCTTGCACCTGCTTTTAAAATGAAGTTTTGGAACATCGGCGCAGAGGGACAACTTCTTGCAGGCGGTCTTGCAACCGCAATTGTAATGATTTATCTCGGTTCATCATTGCCTAACTGGCTTCTTATTACAGTAATGTTTGTTTGTTCTATTTTGGCAGGCGCCATTGTCGGTGTTATTCCTGCATTTTTCAAAGCAAAATTTAACACAAACGAAACACTTTTCACTCTTATGATGAACTATATTGTTATAAATTTAGTTGATTTTTATTGCAACAAATGGAGAGGAAAAGCCTCTTCGCTCGGCGAACTTAATATGGCTACAAGAGCCGGCTATTTACCAAATATTTTTGACAGCGAGTGGGCTTTGAATTTGATAATAGTTTTGATTCTTACAATTTTAATGTTTTTATACCTTAAAAAGACTAAACACGGCTATGAGGTTGCTGTTGTCGGCGAATCGGTAAACACCGCTAAATATGCAGGTATAAATGTTAAAAAAGTTATTATTAGAACAATGATTATTTCAGGTGCTATTTGCGGAATTTGTGGTTTTATTACCGTTTCGGGACAAGACCACTCTATATCTTCTTTAACCACCGGCGGTGGCTACGGCTTTACCGCAATTATAGTAGCGTGGCTTGCAAAATTTAATACAATTCAAATGATTTTCATTTCGTTGTTTATTGTGTTTTTAGAAAAAGGAACCGAATTAATTTCAAATACAAACGATGCATTTGATGCTTCGGCTTCAAAAATAGTTATAGGTATAGTTTTATTCTTCATAATAAGTGCTGAATTCTTTATCAACTATAAAGTTCATTTTCGCAAGAAACACGAAGCATAAAAGTTAGGGGGTTAGACATATGAATATATTTTTAGATTGGATTATGCGAGCCGTTGTTTTCGGTTCGGTAATTATGTATGGAGCCATGGGCGAAACTCTAACTGAAAAAGCAGGCAATCTTAACCTTGGCACACCCGGTATAATGTGTATCGGTTCAGCTTTTGGATTTGCAAGCGCTTATATATATGAAACAAGCGTTTCGGCACCGAGCGCTGTTTTAGTAATAATAATTGCCTTGTTATGTGCTTTTGTTTCTTCATTTTTAGCAGGACTTCTTTACAGCTTTTTAACCACTTCTTTAAGAGCAAACCAAAACATAACCGGTCTTACTCTTACAATTTTTGGAGTGGGTCTTGCTAAATTTTTTGGTAAATTTGTTGTACCGGCAGGCTCAACAACAACTTCTGTTGAATTTTCAAAAGCGGTATTTTCTCATAAAATATTTGGCTTTTTAAGCCATGGTGTCGGCAAAATCTTTTTCTCTTACGGTTTTATGATGTACCTTGCAGTTATTATTGCAATTGTTTGCTCATTTTTCTTGAAAAAAACAAGAGCAGGGCTTAATCTTCGAGCAGTAGGCGAAAGTCCCGCAACCGCAGATGCAGCGGGCATTAATGTAACAAAATATAAATATCTCGCTACTTGCATAGGCTCGGGCATAACCGGACTTGGCGGATTATATTATGTTCTTGATTATAACTACGGAACTTGGGCAACTGCCGCCGGCGATGCAATTGAAGCACTTGCTTGGTTGTCTGTAGCGCTTGTAATATTTGCAACTTGGAAACCTATCAATCTTATTTGGGGTTCTTATCTCTTTGGTTTCTTTTATTGGGCATACAACTTTATTCCAAGCATTTTCAATGTAAAAATTGATACTTTTTTTGCAAAAATGCTTCCTTATGTTGTAACGATTGTTGTTCTTGTATTTACAAGTATGCGTAAAAAGCGTGAACATCAACCGCCGGCTTCGCTCGGTCTTTCATATTTTAGAGAAGAACGGTAATTTTTAAGGGACGGTTTTGTGCCGTCCTTTTTTGGAAAAAGAGGTTTTTATATGAAAAAAAGCGGTCAAATGTCTGAAAATTTTGCCGTTGGCATAATGCTTGCGCTCGCAGGCGGATTTTTAGACGCTTACACCTACATTATCAGGGGCGGTGTTTTTGCCAACGCCCAAACAGGCAACATTGTGTTGCTCGGCATTAACTTTGCAAAAGGCAATTTTTCAAAAGTTTTGCTTTACTTATTGCCTATTTTGGCGTTTACTTTCGGAATTTTTATTTCGGAAATTGTAAAATCAAAACTGAAACAAAGCACCAAAATTCATTGGCGACAACTTATTGTGCTTTTTGAAATTATAATGCTGTTTTGCGTAACTTTTGTGCCAAAAGGACAAAATGATACCATTGTAAACACGGTAATTTCGCTGGTTTGCTCGTTGCAGGTTGAATCTTTCAGAAAAGTCAACGGCCACGCCGTTGCAACTACAATGTGCACAGGAAATCTTCGCAGCGGAACAGAGGCTTTGTATCTTGGAATAATTAATAAAGATAAGTCGCGAATTTTGAAATGTCTTAACAATTACGGAATAATTTTATTCTTTATTTTCGGCGCACTTTTCGGCACATTGCTGACTAATATTTATTCAACTTACAGCCTGTTTTTCGTATGTGCATTGCTTACAATACCGCTGTTTATGATGTTTAAATCAGAAGAATAAAAAAATTATTGACAAAAAAATAAATATGTGATAAAATCTAACTGTACTAATCTTATTAGTACAGTTAGATTGCTTTATAAGGAATTGATTTTTATGTATCAAATTGATTTATCTTCAGGCAAACCTATTTATTCACAAATAATTGAACAAACCGAAAGTTTTATTTTAAGCGGTGTTTTAAATAAAGGCGAAAAACTTTGCTCGGTACGCTCGCTTTCTATAAGCATTTCGGTAAATCCTAATACTGTTGCAAGGGCTTATAACGAACTTTGTTTAAAGGGAATTATTGTGTCAATGGCAGGAAAAGGATTTTTTGTAAGCGAAAACGCAAAAGAAATTATTATGAAAAACTCTTACGAATTGTTCGACAGTTTAAGACAAACTGTGAAAAAAATGAAGAAAACGGGCATAAAAAAAGAAGAAATTTTAAAAGAGGTTGAAAAGATTTATTTACGAGGTGAGGAAAATGATTAAACTCAAAAATGTTACAAAAACTTTTGAAGATTTTGTTGCTATTGATAATGTCAGTTGCGAAATTGCTGACGGTAGCATTTACGGAATGGTCGGCTCAAACGGCGCAGGCAAATCAACCGTTCTTCGCACGGTTTGCGGTGTTTACCAAACCGACAAAGGCGAGGTTTTGTTTGATGAAAAGGGCGTTTTTGAAAACCCCGATGTTAAAAAAGATTTAGTTTTTGTTTCAGACGATTTATATTTTCTTAATTCTTCAACTCCAAAAAGAATGGCAAGTCTTTATAAAAGAATTTACCCGAATTTTGATTTTGAAAGATTTAATGAACTGCTCAACTATTTTAATCTTGATAAAAACAAATTAATTAACACATTTTCAAAGGGTATGAAAAGGCAGGTTGCAATGATTTTGGCGCTTTCTTGCAAGCCGAAATATTTGTTTTTAGACGAAACTTTTGACGGTCTTGACCCTGTTGCGAGAAAATTTATAAAAAGCCTTATTTACAGCGATGTTGCCGAGCGCAATATGACAACTGTGGTAACCTCGCATTCGCTTCGAGAACTTGAAGAGTTGTGCGACAGTCTTTTGCTTTTGCACAAAGGCAAAGTTGTGCTTGAAAGCGATTTAGGCGGACTAAAACAAGATAATTATAAAATTCAGGTCGCTTTTAATTATTCTTTCGATGAAACTTTGTTTAAAGATTTTAAAATAATCGGTTTTCAAAAGCAAGGCTCGGTTTGTAATTTTATTGTTTGCGAAGACAAACAAAAAATAAAAGATTTTATTAGTGAAAAAAATCCTGTTTTGTTTGAAATTTTACCTCTTTCGCTTGAAGAAGTTTTTACTGTTAAAATGAAAGATTTAGGTTATGATTTTGACGAATGTTTCGGGGGTGAAGACAATGAAAAATAGATTTTTCAGCAAAGATTTATATGTTGAGGGGCTTTCGCAGTTAAAAACGGTCGGCATTGTAACCGCTTGCGTTTTTGCGGTTTTATCGTTAATAGTTCCGTTAACCGAGTTTGGCGACCAATATTCCTATCTGTCGGGAATGATGCAATACCGTTATTCATTATTTAGTTATGCGGGTTCTCAAATATCTTTTTACGAAATAGTACCTTTTGCATATTTAGTACCTTTTGTTTCAACACCGATTTTGATGTTCAAAATTTTCTGGTTTATGTTTAAAAGGAACAAAAGCGACTTTTACCACTCAATCCCCCAAAAGCGCAGTTGCATTTATTGCAGTTTCACTTTAAGCGCATTAACTTATATTATTGCTCAAATTTTTATTTGTATGCTTATAGGATTAGGCGGTTGCGCTTTGGCAAAATATGCAACTACTGATTTTGCCGCAATTTTGATAGTCGTTCCAAATCTTATTGCCTCTTCCCTTTTAATCGCTTCGGCAATTCTAATTGCTATTGGCGTAACGGGCAGATTTTTTAGCGCTCTTACAGTGTCTTGTATGATTTTGTTTTACCCGAGAATATTCTATTCTATTTATATTTCGGTAATGGTATCGAGCGTTACCGCTATCGACGGCACTCATTTTTTGCCTGATTCGCTGTTAAAATTAAACTCTGCTTTTAATTATAGATGCAGTATTTATTCGTTTATTTATACTTTTATTTTGGCAAGCGTTTATTTTGTTTTCGGTATGTTTCTTTTTAAAAGAAAAAAATCGCAAACTGCCGAAAAACCTACTTCAAGCAAAAAAGCGCATTCGATTATAAGAATTTGTTTTTCACTTCTTTTTTGTGCTGTCGGCGTTGCAATTTTTTACTTCAAAATGTTCGGCGATTTTTATTCAAAACTGAATCACGACCAAGTATTTTCTTATACAAACATTATAATAATATTCTTAATCGCTCTGCTTTCTTATTTTATATACGATATTATTGCAAACCGCAGCGCAAAAGGACTTTTAAAAGCGGTTAAAGATTTAGTTTTTCTTGTAATTGCAAATGTTTTAATGTTCGCAATTCTTATGGGTTCAAGTTTTGTTTTCACCTCATACACGCCAAAAGTTGAAAACATTGAAAGCATTAATATTCTTTCTTGCACCGAATATGATGTTTCAAGCGAATATGACGATTATGGGAATTATTATTTTGACGATTTTAGTATTAATCCGTTTGACAGAGTGATGGATTTTATAACAAACACATACTACGGCGATTACTACGAAGAGTGGTATGATGAAGAAGATGACAATTATGATGATTTAGACACATCTGAATATTCTTCTTTCATAGATTCAAAAAATGTTGAAGAATTATATAACAGACTTTTTACAAAGCCTGTTACCGATAAAGAAGCAATAAGTATTATTTGCAATGCTTACAACGAAAATTACTCAAAATTCAGAATTCTTAAATGCAAAATCAACGAGAAAAGCAGAACTTATTATCGTGATATTATTTTTAGTCAAGAGCAATTAGAGCGACTTGCAAAAAGTATTGAATTTGATGCGAAAGAATTTGTAAACTCTTTTGAAAAACTGACTGAAAATGCTTCTAATATTCGCATTTGGAATTATTTAGATAATGCAGGATTTGATTCTTCGGCAAAAAACGCCATTTTAAAGGCGAGTGTGAAAGATTTTAAAAATATGACAAGCCAAGAGCTTTCGACAATATATTACGAAAGAATAATGAATAGCAGTAATATTTATTCTTCAAGGTCCGACGGTGATTATTTAGACTATGAAGTCAACGCAGGTATCGGCTTTATGACAAAAGATAAAAAATATTACGCTTATAACATTTTCCCGTTTATGACAAACACAATTGATACAATCGCTCATTACAGCGAGAAATTCTGGAGAAATGATAACGACAAACAACTTTTTAAACGCTTTTTTAAAGAGTTAAAAGCAAACAGCATTATTTTTTCGGACGATGAAGAATTTGAAAACAGCGTAAATAATTCTTTGTGCTATTTTGTTCCTTTTGAAGCCTTTTACGATGAAAGAGCATATATGATTAAAAAATCGTCACAAAAAGATTTCTTAAAAGAAATTGAAAAACGCGGTTTAGATATTTCAAAAAGAAATTCAAAAGACGAAATGGCGACATTTATAAAATATTGCCCTGCTAATTCAAATGAAACTCTTTATAAATATATTTATATTCCAAAAGACCTTTTCCAAAAGTATATTTCCCCTAAAAATATATATTAAAAAAATTCCCTCGATTTTTCGAGGGAATTTTTGGTTTTTTCTTTTTTCTTAAATACAATAAAAGAGCACAAAGAAATAGTGAGCAATGCTTCCGAAAAGCACAAAAAAGTGCCAAATAAAGTGCATATATTTTCTGTTTGAGCGGTAAAAAATTACGCCTACGGTGTAAAAAACACCGCCCAAAATTAACAAAACAAGCCCCACAATTCCGCCACGCAAATAAACCGCTTTAATTACGGGGTAAATTGTTATAATTACCAGCCAACCCATTGTAATATAAAGCGCTTGCGAAACTCTGTCAAACCTTTCAAGGTCGATTGAGTTTAAAACAATGCCTACAACAGCGCAAGTTACATTTACGCCGAAAAGAGTCCAGCCAATCCAATTTCGCAAAAGCGACAGCGATACGGGTATATAAGTTCCCAAAATCAACATAAAAATCGAGCAATGGTCGAAAACCCTGAAAACACGCTTCGCTGTTTTGTTGGTGATTGAGTGGTAAAGCGTTGAGTTGGTATATAAAATAATCAGCGTTGCACCGTAAAGCGCCGAACTTACAACCGCAAGAGCATCAGAATAAATCGCCGCAAAAACTATTAAAACCGCTGTTCCTGCAACTGCCAAAAGCGAGCCTACGCCGTGAGATACCGCATTTGCGATTTCTTCGCCTATTGTTTGAATTCTTTTTTTAGTTTCAGACAATTTTCATTCTCCTTTTTACTTAACATATTCAAAAATCAAGTCGGCTACCGCCTTAATATCGTCTAAATAAACCGTTTCAATCGGCGTGTGCATATATTTAATAGGAATTGAAATTAAAGCACATTTTACGCCGTTTTCGGTTGTGTTTATAACATCGGCATCGGTCGAGGTAAGACCGCTCATTGCTTCAAACTGATAAAGAATACCGTTTTTCTCCGCTACGTCAACAAGTTCTTTTTGCATAGACTTATCAAGTATCGGCGAAATGCCTATCATTGCGCCCTTTTCACATTTGCCGCAGTCTTCTTTTTTGCACCCGTGCGAAAAGCCGAAAGAAACATCAACCGCTATCGCTTTATGAATATTTTTGCCGAAAGCGCCGATTTTTGCGCCACGGTTGCCGAGTTCTTCGCCCGATGAAAGCATAATTATAATATTGTTTTTCGGCTTGCCGTTTTGCTTTATCATTTTTGCAACTTCAATTAAAGCCACGCAACCGCTTCGGTCATCAACCGACTTTGCGGTAAAATAGCCGTTTTGCAAGTCTTTCGGTGCAACATCAAAAGTCGCAAAATCGCCTACTTGTACAATTTCTTCTAAATTGTCAAGCCCTGTGTCAACCACAATTTCATCTAATTTTGAAAATTCTTTTTGCTTTTCTTTTGCTAAATGTGGCGGTGTCGAGGTAAAAACGCCTTTAATATCTTTTTTGCCGTGAATTACAACCGAGCAAGCAGGCAGGGTGCGAACATCAATTCCGCCGACTGACGAAAGGCGTAAAAATCCGCCCTCTAAAACATTTGTAACGCAAAAGCCGATTTCATCAATATGCGCTTCGAGTAAAATATTTTCATCGTTTTCACCATAAATATAGCCGAAAACGCTACCCGAAATATCGGTTTTAATTTCATCAACAAAAGGGGCAAGCATTTGTTCTGCTAATTTTGCCGCTTGAGTTTCGCTGCCTAAAAAGTGCGAATTGCAAAGTTTTACTAAATTTTCTTTCATTATTTTAAATCCTTTACTACCTGTTTAAAATGTCTGCCTCGCTCTTCAAAATCTTTATATTTATCAAAACTTGCCGAAGCAGGCGAAAGCGAAACAACATCGCCCGAAACTGCATTTTCACGAGCGAGCGCAACTGCGTTTTCGAGAGTATCGGTATCAATAATTTTAATTTCGTTTTGGTTATAAGTTTTGTCTTCAACAACCGCTTTTTTGATTTTTTCGGCGGTTTCGCCCAACAAAATCAACACTTTAACATATTTATTAATAGCGCCCGAAAGGGTGGTGTAATCAAGTTGTTTATCTGAACCGCCGGCGATAATAATAACCTTTTTGCCAAAGGCTTTAAGCCCTGCGGTAACGCTTGCAGGCGAGGTTGCTATTGAGTCGTTATAATAGCGAACGCCCTCTAACTCACGCACAAACTCAATTCTGTGCTCCACTCCGCCAAACTCGTTTGCAACACTTTTTAATGCCGAGTTTTCAACATCACCGTGCAAAACTGCAATTGCGGTTAAATAGTTTTCAACATTGTGAAGTCCGGGGATTTTGATTTCGTCTTTATGAAATATTTTTTCTTCTCTGCCGTTTTCGCAGTAGCACAAATAGCCGTCAGCTGAAAGATAAGCGCCCCTTTTCAACTTTTCTTTTCGAGAAAAATAAACTAATTTTCCTCTAACATATTTTGAAAGGCGTTTTGCCTCTTCGTTATCAAAATTCAAAACCGCTTTTGAAAAAGCGTTTTGATGAGCGAGAATATTTACCTTTGCTCCGATATATTCCGCCATATCTTTGTGAACATTCATATGGTCTTCAAAAATGTTTGTAACCGCCGCAACATCAGGCGATTTTCGCATAGAAATAAGCTGAAAAGATGAAAGTTCAACAACCGCAACATCATTTTTTGAAATTTGCTCAATTCTCGGCAAAAGCGGTGTGCCGATATTTCCGCCTAAAAATACTTTTTTGCCCGCTTTTTCAAGCGTTTTTGCAATAATTGTGGTAGTTGTTGTTTTGCCGTCTGTTCCTGTTATTGCGTAAATTTTGCAAGGGCAAATGTCAAAAAATACTTCCATTTCCGAAGTAACAACAACGCCTTTTTCGATAAATTGTTGCAAAACGGGCTGGTTAAAATACATTCCCGGCGTTCTAAAAAGTATATCAATATCAAGATTTTCAAGATAATCTTCACCGAATTTTAAAGCGGCGCCTGTTTCTCTTACAGAATTTAAAGTTTCTTTAGAAAAAGCGCTTTCCTCTTTTTTATCGCAAACGGTAATTTTGGCGCCATATTTTGCAAAAAGCGTCACCAACGGCAAATTTGACCTGCCGATACCGCAAAAAGCGATTTTTTTACCGCGCATACTGTTTAAAAATCTTTCAACTCTCGAATCCATAAAAATTTTTACCCCTTAAATTTTTTATCTTTTCTTATTATACTTTGTATAACATTAAATATCAACCGTATATTTGATATTTTTGCTTAAATTATATGAATTTTTTCAAAAAAATAATTGACAACTTTTTCTAATAATGCTATAATTTATGTAATAATACATATAGTATTAGATGTAGAAATTCATTTGTTTGTGTAAAACAATGAAAATAAAATTTTAAAAGAGGTAATAACAATGAAAAAAGTAATGAAACTCTTATGTCTTGCACTTTGCGTTGCATTGGCAGCTTCTTGTCTCGTTTCTTGCGGCGACAAAAAAGAAGAGGAAGCTAATGGCGACAAAACAATCGTAATCGGTTCAACAGGTCCGCTTACAGGTGACGCTGCCGTTTATGGTATTGCTGTTAAAAACGCTGCCGAACTCGCAGTAAAAGACGTAAATGCTTCAGGTATTTTGGGCGATATTAAACTCGAATTCAAAATGGAAGACGATGTTGCTGACCCTGAAAAAGCACCTGCTGCTTACAACAAACTTAAAGACGAAGGTATGAAAATCTTTGCTGGTACAGTTACAACAGGCGCTTGCCTTGCAGTAACCGCAACAACCAAACAAGATAACATTTTTGAACTTACTCCTTCGGCTTCGGGCGCTGACGTTATTAAAAACGACAACTGCTTCCAAGTTTGCTTTACCGACCCTAACCAAGGTAAAAAATCTGCAGACTACATTTCAGCTAAAAAATTAGCAGAAAAAGTTGCTGTAATTTATGATAGTTCAGATGCTTATTCAACAGGTATCTTTAACACATTTAAAGCTGAATGTGCTACAAAAGGCTTAAAACTCGTTTCTGAAAAATCTTTCACAAAAGATAACAAAACAGACTTCTCTGCTCAAATTAACGATGCTAAAGCAAACGGCGCTGAACTCGTTTTCTTGCCGATTTACTATTCAGAGGCTGCTCAAATTCTTAAACAGTCTAAAGACGCTGGTTTCACACCTAAATTCTTCGGTTGTGACGGTTTAGACGGTATTTTGGGTATTGACAACTTTGATAAAAAACTCGCTGAAGGCGTTATGCTCTTAACACCTTTCGCTGCTGACGCTAACGACGAAGCAACACAGAAATTTGTTAAAGATTTCAAAGCTGCTTACAAAGAAGTTCCTAACCAGTTCGCTGCTGATATGTATGACGGTATCAACGTAATCGCTCAATGCATTAAATCAGGTCAAGTTACTGCTGATATGGACACTTCTGCAATTTGCGAAGTTCTTAAAAAACAAATTACTTCAATTTCTTATGACGGCTTAACAGGTGCAGGTATGACTTGGAAAGCTTCAGGCGAAGTTAATAAAGACCCTAAAGCTGTTGAAATTAAAGACGGCGCTTATGTATCAATGGACTAATTAACTCCCTTAAAAAAATAATTATTTTACTCTCAAAGCCAAATGGCTTTGAGAGTTTTTTTATGCGCAGATTATTAGTGAAAAGTGGGTTTAAGATAAAAAATTTTCTCATTTTGCTTAAAAAACAGCCGAAAACGCCCTAAAATAAGCAAAAAAATCAAAAAAACGCTTGACAAATTAAACTTTATGATATAAAATTATAAGGCTAATGTATTTTCGGTTTTTGTGCCCGAAAATCGTTAAGACTTTTTGAAAGGAGAGAATTTATGCCTACTTTTAACCAGTTAGTCCGCACAGGAAGACAGGTTTCTGTAAAGAAATCAACCGCTCCTGCTTTGAACAAAGGATTTAACTCAAAGAAAAGCATTGCTACTGACCAGTCATCTCCGCAAAAACGCGGCGTTTGCACAACTGTTAAAACAATGACACCTAAGAAACCTAACTCGGCTCTTCGTAAAGTTGCCCGTGTTCGTCTTTCAAACGGTATCGAAGTTTCTGCTTATATTCCGGGTATCGGCCATAACTTGCAGGAACACTCGGTTGTACTTATCCGTGGCGGTAGAGTAAAAGACTTACCTGGTGTTCGTTATCACATTATCCGTGGTACACTTGATACACAAGGTGTTGCTGACAGAAAGCAAGCCCGTTCTAAATACGGTGCAAAGCGTCCTAAAAAATAATTAGGTAACGCAAAAATTTAACTTGATGAAATTCTATATGCATTGCATTAATTTGCAAAGGCAGTTTATATATAATGTAATCTGCCTCGGTGTTATACGGGAATTTACTCGAGTACCTAAGATATCATTATTATGAAGGAGGGAAGCGAAATGCCAAGAAGAGGCCAGATCGCAAAGCGTGATGTATTACCTGATCCGCTTTATAATTCAAAATTGGTAACTCGCCTTATCAACAACATTATGCTTGATGGTAAAAAAGGCGTTGCTCAAAAAATTGTTTACGGCGCTTTTGACATTGTAAACGAAAAAACAGGCCGTGAAGCTTTGGAAGTTTTTGAAGAAGCAATGGAAAATGTTATGCCGCAGTTAGAGGTTAAGGCTCGTCGTGTTGGTGGTTCAACTTATCAGGTTCCTATGGAGGTTAGACCTGAAAGAAGACAAACTTTAGGTCTTCGTTGGATTACATTGTACAGCCGTCAAAGAAACGAAAGAACAATGAAAGAGCGTTTAGCAAACGAAATCTTAGATGCGCTTAACGGCAACGGCGGCGCTGCTAAGAAACGTGAAGATACACACAGAATGGCAGAGGCTAACAAAGCGTTTGCACATTACAGATGGTAATTTGTTAAATAATCGAAAGATATTTAAAATATCAGAATTAAGTAAAAGGAGAAAAGTATGCCGAGAAAAGTATCTCTTGAAAAAACAAGAAATATTGGTATTATGGCTCACATTGATGCAGGTAAAACTACCACAACCGAGCGTATTTTGTTTTACACCGGTATAAACCACAAAATCGGTGAAACACACGACGGTGCTGCAACAATGGACTGGATGGAGCAGGAGCAGGAAAGAGGTATTACAATTACTTCTGCTGCTACTACTTGTTTCTGGAAAGAACACAGAATTAACATCATCGACACTCCGGGCCACGTTGACTTTACAGTTGAAGTTCAACGTTCACTTCGTGTCCTTGACGGTTCTGTTACCGTTCTTTGTGCAAAAGGCGGCGTTGAGCCACAGTCTGAAACCGTTTGGCGTCAGGCTGATGAATATAATGTACCGAGAATGATATTCGTTAACAAAATGGATATTATGGGTGCAGATTTCTACCATGTTCTTGATATGATTAAAGAAAGATTTAATTGCAACGCAGTTCCGATTCAATTACCTATCGGTTTTGAAGATACATTTGAAGGAATTGTTGATTTAATTAATAACAACGCAATTAAATATATCAACCCTGACAAAGAAAAGGGTATGAAATACGAAGTAGTTGAAATTCCTGACGATTTGAAAGATAAAGCTGCTGAATACAGAACTGCTCTTATCGAGCATGTTGTTGAGCAAGACGAAGAATTGATGGAAAAATACTTCGAAGGTGGCGAAGAAGCTATCAGCGTTGAAGAAATTAAGAAAGTTATTCGTTCTTCAACAATCGCAAATACTATGGTTCCTGTAACTTGCGGTACTGCTTATCGTAATATGGGCGTTCAACCTTTGCTCGATGCAATTGTTGACTTTATGCCGGCTCCAACTGATATTGAAGCTATTAAAGGTGTAAACCCTGATACAGAAGAAGAGGAAGACAGACACTCATCTGACGAAGAGCCGTTCTCAGCACTCGCATTTAAGATTGCTACCGACCCGTTCGTAGGTAAAATCTGCTACTTCCGTGTATATTCGGGTACTGTTGACGCAGGTTCAAGCGTTTACAATTCAGTTAAAGACAAAAAGGAAAGAATAGGTCGTATCTTACAGATGCACGCTAACCACAGAGAAGACCTTGAAACTTGCTACGCAGGCGACATCGCCGCAGCAGTTGGTCTTAAAAACACCACAACCGGTGATACACTCTGTGATGAGAAAAACCCTGTAATTCTCGAATCTATGAACTTCCCAGAACCTGTTATCCGTGTTGCTATCGAGCCTAAAACAAAGGCCGGTCAGGAAAAAATGGGTATCGCTCTTGCAAAACTTGCAGAAGAAGACCCGACTTTCCGTTGCTACACCGATGAAGAAACAGGTCAAACAATTATTGCTGGTATGGGTGAACTTCACCTTGAAATTATCGTTGACAGATTGCTTAGAGAATTCAAAGTTGAAGCAAATGTAGGTAAACCTCAGGTTGCTTATAAAGAAACAATCCGTAAAGCAGCTGATGTTGATGAGAAATATGCTCGTCAGTCAGGTGGTAAAGGTCAATACGGTCATGTTAAGATGACAGTTGAGCCTAACGAAACAGGCAAAGGCTACGAATTTATCAATAAAATTGTCGGCGGTGCAATTCCGAAAGAGTACATTCCTGCTGTTGACGCAGGTATTCAAGGCGCAATGCAAGCAGGCGTTTTAGCGGGCTACAATGTTGTCGATGTAAAAGTTACTCTTTATGACGGTTCTTATCATGAAGTTGACTCTTCTGAAATGGCATTTAAGATTGCCGGTTCAATGGCTTTCAAAACTGCTTGTAAGAAGGGTGACCCTGTACTCTTAGAGCCTATTATGAAAGTAACCGTTATCGTTCCTGAAGAATACATGGGCGATGTTATCGGCGACTTGAACAGCCGTCGTGGTGAAATTCAAGGCTTTGAAGACAGAAGCGGTGCTAAACAAATCAATGCGAGAGTACCTCTCGGTGATATGTTCGGTTACGCTACCGACTTGCGTTCAAAAACACAAGGTCGTGGTCAATATGTAATGGAGCCTGACGGATATAAAGAGGTTCCAAAATCAATTGCAGAAAAAATTATGACTGCAAGAAATAAGCAGGACTAATTTTTTACAAAAAAAGACTTGATATTTTCTCAGTCTTTTGTTAGAATAAATAAAGCAACAAGTAAAAACTTAAAAATTTAATTGAGGGAGGTCATTAAAAATGGCTAAAGAAAAATTTGAAAGAAATAAACCGCATGTTAACATCGGTACAATCGGTCACGTTGACCATGGTAAAACAACTCTTACTGCTGCTATTACAAAAGTTCTTGCTATGCAAGGCGGCGCACAGTTTGAAGACTATGCTGATATCGATAAAGCTCCTGAAGAGAGAGAACGTGGTATCACAATCAACACAGCTCACGTAGAGTATGAGACAGCTAACCGTCACTATGCTCACGTTGACTGCCCGGGCCACGCTGACTATGTTAAAAACATGATTACAGGTGCTGCTCAGATGGACGGCGCTATCCTCGTTATCGCTGCTTCTGACGGTCCTATGGCTCAAACAAAAGAACACCTTCTTCTTGCTCGTCAGGTTGGCGTGCCAAAGATTGTTGTATTCTTGAACAAATGTGACCAAGTTGACGACGAAGAACTTCTCGACCTCGTTGAAATGGAAGTTAGAGAAACTCTCGACGGTTACGAATTCGACGGCGACGGCACACCTATCATCAAAGGTTCTGCTTTAGTTGCTCTCGAAAGCTCATCAACAGACCCTAACGCTCCTGAGTACGCTTGCATTAACGAACTCATGGAAGCTGTTGACACTTATATTCCTACACCTGACCGTAAATCAGATCAACCGTTCCTTATGCCTATCGAAGATACTATGACTATTTCTGGTCGTGGTACTGTTGTTACAGGTAGAGTTGAACGTGGTGTTCTTAACGCTGGTGACGAAGTTGAAATTCTCGGTCTTACAGAAGAGAGAAGAAAAGTTGTTGTAACTTCTATGGAAATGTTCCGTAAAACTCTTGACTACTGTGAGGCTGGTGACAACGTTGGTGCACTTCTCCGTGGTGTTGCTCGTGAAGAAGTACAACGTGGTCAAGTACTTGCTAAACCAGGTACAATCAATCCTCATACAAAATTCCATGGTCAAGTTTATGTATTGAGCAAAGATGAAGGCGGCCGTCATACTCCGTTCTTCAACAACTATCGTCCACAGTTCTATTTCAGAACTACTGACGTTACAGGCGTTATTTCTCTTCCTGCAGGTACAGAAATGTGCATGCCTGGCGATAATGTAGAGATGGACGTTGAACTCATCACTCCTATCGCTATCGAAGAAGGACTTCGTTTTGCTATCCGTGAAGGTGGTAGAACAGTAGGTTCAGGCGTTGTTACTGCAGTAAACGAATAATTTTAATATTATTTGCATTTTTAACCACCGCTGAAATTTTCAGCGGTGGTTTTTGCTTGCTGAAAATACATAAATACTTTGTAGGGCGGGGGCTTTGCTCCCGCCGGTCGAGAGGCTCGACACCCTCGTCTTCGGCATTAAAGTCTGGTTTTTATAAACGTTTTGTGTCGCCTCAGGGGTGTAAATTTGATAAAAATATATAAATACTTTGTAGGGCGGGGGCTTTGC